>NZ_RWKQ01000001.1:0-138006 GCF_003946885.1 Specibacter cremeus
GTTCGCCTGACCCTTGCCCCGAACCAGCTGCGCGGAAATCCGCGCTAACCGACCGGGCGCGCCACGGATAGGGGCGCGACCCAACTTACGGTGCAGAAGCGCACCCTTTCGAGCCGATTCGAGCCTGTTTTGGTGCGCTCGTGCACCGTACGTTTCGAGGCGCCGGGTGGTACGCGCTAGGGTAGCGGGGCCTGGACGGCGTGGGCGGGCCCGAAGTCGTCCTCGAGCATGCGCGGGCGGCAGATCACCCACGCGCCGGCGCCCAGGATGAGCAACGTGCCGAACAGGAACCCGAACGGCGCCGCCCACGACCCCGTCCACTGCCGAAGCAGGCCGAACATCAGGGGCCCCGTGCACGCCAGCGCGTAGCCCATGCCCTGGCCGAAGCCCGACAGCGCCCCGGCACCGGCCTGGGTGCGGGTGCGGTGATTGATCAGCAGCAGCGACAACGGGAACGTGCCGGGCCCCAGGCCGGCCAGCGACACCCACAGCCACGTCGCCGTGGCCGGAACCAGCAGCAGCCCCAGGTAACCGGCCACGAACAGGGCCAGCATGACCAGCACGGCCGGGAACGGGTTGCGCATCCTGGCCGCCAGCAACGGGACCAGCAAGCTCAGCGGCAGGCCCAGGGCGGCGAACAGGGCCAGCATCGAACCGGCCTGGGCACGGTCCAGGCCGGATTCGGTCAGGATCGCCGGCAGCCAGGCGAACATCGAGTACGTGTTCAGCGAGGTGCAGCCGAACATGAGCGTCAGCCCCCAGGCGACCGGCGAACGCCACAGGTTCATGCGGGGCGGGGCGGGCTCGGTCCGGTCCAGCCCGTGAATCGTCAGGCCCGGCCGGCCGGCCGAAACGCCGCCCACGGGCGGGTCCCCCACCACGGCGGCGGGCGAGTCGGATGCGATGGCGGGTGCCGCCGTCGTGCGTCCCGCCGTGAAAACCGTGGCGAGCCACGGGACGAGGGCGATGACACTGATCCCGGCCCAGGACGCGAGGGAGACCTGCCAGCCGGCGGCGTCGGCGACGGGGACGGCGAACTGCGCGGGCACGGCCGTGCCAAGGCTCAACGCCGTCACATACAGGGCGGTCATGAGGCCGACGCGCCGCGGGAAGTACTTCTTCACCAACGGCGGCAGCAGGACGTTGCCGGCGCCGAGTCCGGCGAACGCGACGACCGAGAACGCCAGGAACGCGAACGTGCCAGGTGCCAGCACGCGGGCCAGCTGGCCGAGGACGCCCACCACAATGGACCCGACCACGAGCTTCTCCAGCGATGCCCAGCGGATGACGTACGGGGTCAGGAAACCGAACACGGCGAACGCGGCCGTGGGCAGCATGCCGAGGATGCCGACGGTGGGCGGATCGAGGCGGATGTCGTGATTGATGGTTGACACGAGCGGCGGGACGACCGTCACGGCCATGCGCAGTGTCAGGGCCGTCAGGATGATGCCGGCCCCCACGAGGATGCCCGTTGCGCGTGATTCCACCATTGGGCCAACGTTACCGCGTGGGGTGCGGCGGCCCGCCGGGAATCCTGCCCCATGTGCGCCATCCGACAGTCCGGCGCCGCCGGTTTTACTTTCGCCCCCGCGTTACTGGTAAGCTCTTCTTCGTTCCCATCGACAGCCGTTGGTTGTCGCGCCCTCGTAGCTCAGGGGATAGAGCGTCTGCCTCCGGAGCAGAAGGCCGTAGGTTCGAATCCTATCGAGGGCACCGGCAAGCACCCCCGGACTTCACTGAAGTCCGGGGGTGCTGTTTTTGCTCCCGGGCCCCGCCGGCCACCGGGTTCGCCGTGACCGCAGGGGCGTATAATCGCACTACTACGCCGGTCCGCTTCACGCTGCACATCGTCCAGGAATTTCATGGACCGGCTCGGCGAGCTTTCCACGAGAAACGTCGGCAACTCCCCTATTTCCGTGCCGCCCATTCGCGAGCCCAGCAGCCCGGGGCACACCTCACCGGACGCACGCCCGCAGGTCCCCGTTTGATGGCGCGGTGCACGCAACAGTCATGAGGCGTTTGAGATGATCGATATTGCGGACCCGCCGAGGCTTGACATGGTCCGGGCAATCCACACCGGCCGCCTTCCGACCATCAGAAGGATCTTGCATGACAACCCGGCCCTGGCCGCCGGCAGGTTCGGCGCGACGGATCCGCACGGCGTGGCCCGCACGCTGCTCCACCTGGCCACCGACCCGCCCGGCCACTACCCCCATTGTGCGCAGACTATAGCCCTGCTCGCCGCAGCGGGTGCGGAGGTGAATGCCCCGTGCACCGGGCCCTTCCCCGAAACGCCGTTGCACTGGGCTGCGAGCAGCAACGATACCGAGGCGCTCGACGCCCTGCTGGATGCCGGCGCGGACATGGAGGCACCGGGCGGAGTTGTCGACGGCGGCACGCCGCTGGCGGATGCCATCGGGTTCGGCCAATGGCAGGCGGCCCGCCACCTCATCGAGCGCGGCGCCCGCACCACGTTGGCGCAGGCTGCCGCCGTGGGACTGCGGCGCCGCATTCTCGAATGCCTCCCGGACGCCGCGCCGCCCTCGCAGGAAGAGCTCAACGCGGGGTTCTGGCACGCGTGCCATGGCGGCCAGTATGTTGTGGCGGTCTACCTCCACGGCCACGGGGTGGACGTCAATTGGCGGCCGTCCTGGGACAACCTGACGCCGCTGGACGCGGCACGGCGCAGCCACGCAACCGACGTGGTCCAATGGCTGCGTTCGCTTGGCGCCCGCCCCGCCGAGGACCTCGGCCCGCATCGCCCGGGCGTTGGTCGACGGGCCGCCGTTGAGCAGGTCGAATGATTCACCGCCACCCCGTATCCTCAAGGCATGCGATGGGGCCGGATATCCACTGAGGAATGGCTGACGGCGGCTGCCGCCGGTCTGTGGTCGGCCGCGTTCCTGGCCCCGATTTCACCCGTCCTCGCCCTGCTGGCGTCCGGCTGGGCCGGTGCCACGTTGGTGGCCCGGCGTTTCCCGCTGGTTGCCGCCGCGGCGGCCGGGGCGACGTTCGCCGGCGGGGTGTGGCTTGGGCTGCCGTTGGAGAACCCTGCCCCGATGGCCGCGTCCGTGATTGCCGCTTATTCGTGCGGGCGCTTCATCCGGCATGCGGCAGGGCTGTTGGCCTTGCCCGTGTTGCCGGCCGCCGCCGTGCTGCCCGGCACCGACGTCCGGCCCGGCGACTTGGTCGTCGCGACCGTGCTCTACGGAACGGCCTATGCTTTCGGCAGGCTGGTCCGCCGTCGCTTTGCCGCATCGGAGCGGGCAGCCATGGCCGCGGCACGGCTGGCTGCCAAGGATCCCGTGACGTTGGCGTGCAGGCAGGCCGACGCCGACCGTGCCCGCATGGCCGAGGACGCCCTGGCCATCATCGGAACCTTGATCCGAGCCATGCGCAGCGCCGCGCAACAGGCCGGCATCACCCTGGAGGAGGCGGACATCAACCGCCTCACCGGCGCAGGGGCCGACGCCGTCGCAAGGCTGGAGAGGCTGCACATTTCCCTGCTGGCGGCGCCGGCACCGGCGGCCGCCGCGGAAGACGCGCGACGCACGGGCCGCCGTCGTTCATTCCCAGCCTTGTCATTCCCAGCCTTGATTGCCGCATTGGCGGTGTGTGCCGGGCTGGCCGCCGTACTGCTCGCGGTGCCGGCATTCCGGGATCCCTTCATCATGACCGTCACGGTCGGGATCCTGGCGCTCACGGCCTTTGCCGCCCATGCGTGGCGCGCCCATGGCCGGGCCGAGCAGGTGCCGCTCACGGAGGCCGAAACCCGGCAGCTGCGGTTCACGGCCGATCTGGATGCGGCCTTGACGTCCGAACGCCTGGCGGTGGCGCGGACCGCACACGAGCTGGCCGGCCATGCGGTGGGAGCCATGGTCGTGCAAGCCAACGCGGCGTCGGCGCTGCGGGAACGCGACCCGGCGGCGGCGCGCCGCGCATTGGGGCTCGTGGCCGTGATCGGCGCGGAGGCGGACGAGAATATGGCGTCCTTGGCGGCGGATTCGTGCGGTGGCCCTGCGGAGGCGCCGAGTTTGCAGTCCGTGATCGACCAGGTCGGCGCGGCGGGGCTGTCCGTTCGGCTCGATCACGGCGACCAGGTCGATCCGCGCCAGGCCCCGCTGGTGCACCGGATTGTGCGGGAGACCCTGTTCGACGCGGCACGGCACGCCCCCGGCAGTGCCGTCCAGCTCGCCGTGCACAGCCCGGCCGGCGGCTGCACGGTCACTGTCACTGTCACTGTCACCAATGAAACCTCCACCGTCGGGACCTCCGGGGCCCGGCCGGGTGCCGGCCTGCAGGACCTGCACGCATTGTTGGGCGAACACGGCGGCACCCTGAAAGCCGGCGCATTGCGGGCCGGCTACCGCGTCAGCGCCGTGCTGCCGGCCGTCGCCGCACCCGTCGGGGAGGAATCATGACACCGGTCAACGTGGCGGCGGCGGGCCGGGGAGCGGATGCCGCAGCAGGTGCGGCGGGGGCGGGGCGCCTGGATGAGGATGTGGTGGGGGCGGGCCGCCTGGATGCGGCAGTCCCCCGGGCCCGGACGGTGCCCCCGCGGCGGGCGCCGCGTCGTCGTCCGTTGACGCCTCGGCTTCGGTGGCGACGGACAGCCCGTAGTACCCGTACAGCGCCCGCTCCTCATCGGCGGAGATGGCCCCGCGGCTGCTTTCGATCCGCGGCCCATTGCGGACGAGTGAGCGTGAATACGGCACGCTGATCACGGAGCCGTCGAGCGTCGCCCCGGCCAGCGGCACGAATGTCTCCGACAGGCCGAACAGGCCCGTGCGCACCGTCACGAACGCCGGTTCGCCGGAGTCCTCCGCCAGGAACACCTGTTCCACCGACCCCAGCCGGGAGCCGTCGACGGTGCGCACGATGCCGCCGCCCACCACGATGCTGTCGATCGCCTCGAGCGAGATCATGGCGCCTCCAAGTCCCTGCTGCCCATGCAGTGACGCTACCCGCGGGCCGGCACCAGCGCCAGCACGCCCAGCCCCACCACCAGCGGGGCCAGGATCAGCCCGAGCACGGCGTACCCCCACCAGTTGATGAGCACGTTCATCTTCACCAGCCGGTCGTGCCACAGCAGGGTCGCCAGCGACGCCCACGGCGTGATCACCGGCCCGGCGTTGACGCCGATGAGCAGCGCCACGAGCCGGTCCGGGGACCCGGCCACCGGTTCGAGCGCCAGGTACGCCGGCAGGTTGTTGGCGACGTTCGCGGCCACCGCGCCGGTGCCGGCCAGCCGGAACAGGTCCGCCGCGGACTCCCCCCGCCCGGCCACGGCGGTCAGGAGCGCCGGCAACCCCAGCCGCGCGGCCGCAGCCATGACCAGGAACAGCCCGCCGCTGAACAGCAGCAGCGACCACGGCACCAGCATCGGCGTCAGCACGCGGCGGCGCGCGGCGAACACCACCGCGAGCGCCAGCGCCGCGGCGGTCGACGGCAGCCACACCGGCAGCCCGGACACGAGCGCCGGCAGCAGCAGGCACAGCACCACGGCCCCGGTGCCGAGCAGGAGCGGGTCGTCCGGCGCGGCCGCCGATGCCGAACCGGCCCCGAGCCGGTGCACCGGGACGCTCGCGTACGGCTTGCGCAGGTCGCGCCGGAAGATGAGCGCGGCCAGGGCAAGAGGCACGACGACGGCGGCGAGCGCGGGTGCCGCCGTCGCCGCCGCGAATTCCCAGGGGGCGAGGCCGCCGAGGGTGCGCTGGGCCAACAGGTTCGTCAGGTTGGAGATGGGCAGCAGCAGGCTGGCCGTGTTGGCCAGCCAGACGGTGATCAGCGCGAACGGCAGGGGCGGCAGCCCGGCCTGGCGCGCCACCTGCACGACGACCGGGGTGAGCAGCACCGCCGTCGTGTCCAGGGACAGGAACACGGTCGAGGCGACGGCGATCCCGGCGACCAGCAGCCACAACAGCCACGCCCGGCCCCGGCCCCAGTGCCGCAGCCGCCCGGCCACCCACCGGAACACGCCGGCCTCGCTGCACAACTCCGTCACGACCGTCATGGCGGCCACGAATCCCAGGATGGGGCCCACCCGGTCCACCAACGCCAGCACATCCGGGACGGGCAGCACCCCCGTGGCCACGGCCGCCAGTCCGGCGAGGAGCAGGACGCCGCCGAGGACCGCAAGAGACATACCCCGGACTGTACACGGGGGCCACGCATTGATTCCTCGCTATGTGCGGGTCCGGGCCCCCAACACCCGCACATAGCGAGGAATCAACGTGCATGGATCGGTGATTCCCGGGACGGGACCCGCCGATGAGCGCTAGGATCCAATTCATCCGACCAAGGAGCGCAGGCCGTGGCACATGACTTTGACGCAGCGTTGTGGGATGCCCGCTACCGGGACAACGCATCCGTATGGAGCGGGAACCCGAACCGGCAACTGGTGGCCGAGGCGGCCGGGCTGGGACCGGGCACGGCCCTCGACGCCGGATGCGGGGAGGGCGCCGACGCCATCTGGCTGGCCGCGCACGGGTGGCGGGTGACCGCCGTCGACTTTTCCGCGGTGGCCCTGGACCGTGCAGCGGCCCACGCGGCGCAGCGCGGCCAAACATCGCGCATCACGTGGGCCCGCCATGACCTGCTGGACTGGACGCCCCCGGCGGCGGCCTTCGACCTGGTCTCCGCCCAATTCCTGCACCTGCCCGGCACGCCAAGAATCAGCGTTCAGGAACGCCTTGCCGCCGCCGTCGCCCCCGGCGGCACGCTGCTGATCGTCGGGCATGACGCATCGGACCTGCACACCACCATCCGGCGGCCACAGCTTCCCGACGTGTTCTTCGCGGCCCAGGACGTGGCGGACGCGCTGGACCCCGACGAATGGACGGTCGTGGCCTGCGAGTCCCGTCCCCGCCAGGCGCACGACGACGACGGCCATGCGGTCACCGTCCACGATGCCGTGCTGCGCGCGCGGCGCCACCCTACAGCACCATAGAACACGGCACCATAAACTAGGGGCACCATGCCTTTGACAATCACGTACCCCGCCGCACTGCCGGTCTCGGAGCGCCGCGAGGACCTCATGGCCGCCATCGCCGCCAACCAGGTCACCATCATCGCCGGCGAGACGGGCTCCGGAAAGACCACGCAGATCCCGAAGATGTGCGTGGAGCTTGGCCTGGCGGAGAAGGGCCTGATCGGGCACACCCAGCCGCGCCGGCTGGCGGCACGCACCGTCGCGGAGCGCATCGCCAGCGAGCTCGGCGTCGAGATCGGCCAGGAGGTCGGCTTCCAGGTCCGCTTCACCGGCCACGTGGGCCCGCAGACGCAGATCAAGCTCATGACCGACGGCATCCTGCTCGCCGAGATCCAGCGCGACAGGTTGCTGCGCAAATACTCGGCCATCATCATCGACGAGGCCCACGAACGCAGCCTGAACATCGATTTCATCCTCGGGTACCTGCGGCAGATCCTGCCCCAACGCCCCGACCTGAAAATCATCATCACCTCCGCCACGATCGACCCCGAACGTTTCGCCGAGCACTTCGCGTCCCCCGACGGCCCCGCACCCATCATGGAGGTCTCGGGCCGTACGTTCCCGGTCGAGATCCGCTACCGTCCGCTTGACGCCCCCGCCGCCGGGGAGAACGACGACGACGACGGGCCCGGCTCGGGTGCCGACCGCCGCCTGGACGGGGGCAACAGCGAGGAGGACCGCGACCCCCTCGACGCGGTCTGTGACGCCGTCGACGAGCTGTCCCGGGAGGCTCCCGGCGACATCCTCATCTTCTTCTCCGGCGAGCGCGAGATCCGGGACGCGGCCGACGCCCTGCACGGGCGCATCAAGCACAATCCGCGGCTGCGCGACGCCGAGATCCTGCCGCTGTTCGCCCGGTTGTCGCTGGCCGAACAGCACGCCGTGTTCACGCCGGGAACCCGGCGGCGGATTGTGTTGGCCACGAACGTGGCGGAGACCTCGCTGACCGTGCCGGGCATCAAGTACGTCATCGACCCGGGCACGGCGCGCATCTCGCGCTATTCGCACCGCACCAAGGTCCAGCGCCTGCCCATTGAAAGGGTCTCCCAGGCGTCGGCAAACCAGCGCTCGGGCCGTTGCGGGCGTGTCTCCGACGGCATCTGCATCCGGCTGTACTCGGAGGACGACTTCGCCGCGCGCAGCGAGTTCACCGACCCGGAGATCCTGCGCACCAACCTGGCCGCCGTCATCCTGCAGATGGCCGCCATGGGTGTGGCCAAGGGCCCGAAGGATGTGGAGAAGTTCCCGTTCGTGCAGCCGCCCGACTCCCGGGCGATCACCGACGGCGTCACCCTGTTGCGCGAGCTCGGTGCGGTGAGCGCCGAAGGCGGCATCACCGCCGTCGGCCGTCAACTCTCCCAACTGCCCGTCGACCCTCGGCTGGGGCGGATGATCGTCGAGGCCGGCCGGCGCGGCTGTGCCCGCGAGGTCATGGTGCTGGCGGCGGCGCTGACCATCCAGGACCCGCGCGAGCGCCCGACCGACAAGCGGCAGCAGGCGGACGAAAAGCACAAGCGGTTCGCGGACGAGCATTCGGACTTCACCGGCTTCCTGAACCTATGGCGGTACCTGCGCGACAAGCAGAAGGAACTGTCCTCGAGCGCGTTCCGGCGCCTGTGCAAGGCCGAATTCATCAACTACCTGCGCGTGCGCGAATGGCAGGACCTGTTCACACAGCTGCGCCAGATGGCCAAGCAGGTCGGCATCACGCTGGAGTCCGGCGAGGTGGACCCGGTGACCCGGCACGACGCCGTGCACATGAGCCTGCTGGCCGGCCTGCTCAGCCACATCGGCCTGTACGATCCGCGCAAGCGCGAGTACGCCGGCGCGCGCGGCACCCGGTTCGCCGTGTTCCCCGGCTCGGCGCTGTTCAAGAAGTCGCCGGACTGGGTCATGGCGGCGGAGCTGGTGGAGACGTCGCGGCTGTGGGCCCGGACGGCGGCCAGGTTCGACCCGTTGTGGGCCGAACAAGTCGCCCCGGACCTGGTCAAGCGCTCGTACAGCGAGCCGCACTGGTCCAAGCGCATGGGCTCGGTCCTGGCGCACGAGAAGGTCACGCTCTACGGGGTGCCGATCGTGGCGGACCGGCGCATCAACTACGGGCGCATCGACCCGGAGCTGAGCCGCGAGCTGTTCATCCGGCACGCCCTGGTGGAGGGCGACTGGCGCACGCACCACAAGTTCTTCCACCGCAACCAGGCCCTGCTGGCCGAGGTGGAGGAGTTGGAGACGCGCATGCGCCGGCGCGACCTGCGCGTGCACGACGAGACGCTCTTCGAGTTCTATGATTCCCGGGTGGGGCCGGATGTGGTCTCCGAACGGCACTTCGACAAGTGGTGGAAGGACGCCCGGCGGGAGAATCCGGCGCTGCTGGACTTCGACCCGCACGTCGTCATGGCCGAGGACGCCGGGCTGGACGAGGCCGCGTTCCCGAAGCTGTGGACGCAGGGCGAGTTCGACCTGCCGCTGTCCTACGAATTCCACCCGACCGCGCCCGGCGCGGCGCCGAACCCGTCCGACGGCGTGACCGTGCAGGTGCCGCTGCTGTTCCTGAACCAGCTGCACGAGGCGCCCTTCCGATGGCAGATCCCGGGCCTGCGCACCGAACTCGTCACGGCGCTGATCAAGTCGCTGCCCAAGGCCGTGCGGAAGAATTTCATCCCCGCCCCGGACGTGGCCAGGGCGGCGAGCTCCGCACTCGCCGCCGACTTCGATCCGTCCGTGGACGCCTTGGAGCCGTCGCTGGAACTGGCGCTGCGCCGGCTCAAGGGTCACGTCATCCCGCCGGGGTCGTGGAATTGGGACGCCGTGCCGTCACACCTGCGCATGACCTTCCAGGTGGTGGACGGCAAGGACCGCGTGCTCGAGGAGGGCCAGGACCTGGCCGCGCTGCAGGAGAAGCTGGCCCCGGCCACCCGCCGGGCCATCGCCGAGTCCCTGGGCGCCACGCCGAAGACGGTTTCGGCCGAGCGGGGATCGAGCCCGTCGAGATCAGGGGTTTCGCTCCCCAGCCGCTCCCACCACTCGCAAGCTCGCGGCGGGTCCCTCGCGGCCGTGGGCCCAGGCTCAACCACCGATCGGGGATCGAGCACCGGTCGTGGATCGAGCGCCGGTCGTGGATCGAGCCTGTCGAGATCAGACGGCATCCGTGAACAGTCGGGCCTGACGGCCTGGACCGTCGGAGAGCTGCCGAAGGACGTCAAGCGGCTGGTGGCCGGGCACACCGTGACCGGCTACCCGGCCCTGGTCGATGAGGGTGCGACGGCGGGCGTGCGCGTGTTCGGGCACCCGGACGATGCGGCCGCGGCGATGCGCGGCGGCGTGATCCGCCTGCTGGCGCTGCGCGTGCCCTCCCCCGACCGGTACGTGCTGGAGCACCTGAGCAACACGGAGAAACTGACGTTCAGCCAGAACCCGCACGGCAGCGTGACGGAGCTGATCGCCGACTGCACCATTGCCGCCGTCGACAAGCTGACACCGACCGCGCTGCCATGGACGCAGGCCGAGTTCGACGCGCTCTTCGAGACGGTGCGCGCCGACCTGATCGACACGGTGTTCTCGGTGACGGGCATCGTCGAACGCATCCTGGCCAGCGCCATGCGCATCAACAAGACGCTGAAATCGACCACGAGCCTGCCGCTGATCAGCGCGCTGAAGGACATCCGCACCCAGCTGGACCTGCTCGTCTACCCGGGCTTCGTGGCCCGCACCGGGTTCGCGCAGCTGACCCAGCTGCCGCGATACCTGGCCGCGATCGAGCGCCGGCTGGAGAAGCTGCCGGACAACGTGGCCCGGGACGGGCAGTCCATGGACGTGGTCCAGCGGCTCGAGGACGACTACGACGACGCCGTGGCGGCGTTGGCACCCGGGCACCGGGCGGCGTCGTCGCTGGTCCATGTGCGCTGGATGATCGAGGAGCTGCGCGTGAGCCTGTTCGCGGTGGAGCTCGGCACCGCCTACTCCGTCTCGGAGAAACGCGTCCGGGTGGCGTTGTCGAAGGCTCTCGCCGCGTAAGCGGCCTTCGAGTGATCGATACATGGGGGTGCGGGCGCCCCGCACCCCCATGTATCGATCACTCGATCCGTTTCCGGGCCGCTGTGAACCGCGGGGCTGCGGGGTCCGTGTTGTCGACGACCCGGGACGCCCGCAGCCACGGGCTGGCCTCGGTGAAATAAAGCCGCTGGCCCTCGACGTAGCGTCGCATGCCCGGATGCCCGGGGTCGGCGGGCGTGCCGTCGCGCGCGGCCATCCGCCGGGCGGTTTCGGTGAACGGGACGTCGAGGAAGACCGAGTAGTCCCACCGGCCGGCCAGTTCGCGGCGGTGCAGGAACATGCCCTCGACGATGCACACCGTGCCCGGAGGGGCCTGCACGGGCTCGGGATCCAGCCGCGCGTCGCGGCAGTGATCGGTCGCCGCCGCCCGGTGGACCCCGTCACCGCCGGGCCCAAATGGCTCCAGCACGTCCCGCACCAGGGCGTCGTAGTCGTAGGTGTCCAGCCAGAAGCCCTCCGGCGAGTGGCGGCCGCGGCGGTGTCGCACGGCACGCAGGTTCAGGAAGTCGTCGGCATGGACGACGACGGCGTGCCGGCCCACGCTGTCCAGTGCGGCCGCGTAGGCACCGGCGAACGTCGTCTTGCCGCTGCCGTCCACGCCGTCGACGGCCACGAGCGTGTAGCCATCCGGCCGACGCGGGGTCTCAGCCGCCAGGGTCTCGACAAGCTTGGTCTCGACAAGCTCGACCACCACCGGTGATTGAGCCTGCCGAAATCCGGCCTCGACAAGCTCGACCACCGACGTCTCGACAAGCTCGACCACCGCGAACCTACGCCTCCGGGACGGCCGCCCCGTGGCCGTCGGCGCGCAGTGCGGCGCGGAGCTTCTCGGCGTTCGCGTCCAGGCGCAAGGGGTCCGGGTGGTGGTCCACCGAGGCCCAGTCGAAATCGGCCATCGAGTTGGCCGGGAACACGTGCACGTGCAGGTGCTCCACCTCGAACCCGACCACGGACAGCCCGGCGCGGGCCGCGCCGAACGCCGCGACCTGGGCGTGGCCGATGGTCTGGGCCACCAGCATGAGCCTCGTCAACAGCTCCGGCGCGGCGTCCGTCCAGCGGTCCACCTCGACGCGCGGCACCACGAGCGTGTGCCCGTCGGTGAGGGGACCGATCGAAAGGAACGCGACGACGTCGTCGTCCTTCCACACGAACCGGCCGGGGATCTCCCCGTTGATGATCTTCGTGAACAGCGTGCTCATACGGGTTCCTTTGGGTCAGAGTGTGGCGGTGTCAAGGACGAAGCGGTATTTCACGTCGCCGGCCACCATGCGGTCGTAGGCCTCGTCGAGCTGGCCGGCGGTCACCAGCTCGATGTCGGAGACGACGCCGTGCTCGGCGCAGAAATCCAGCATCTCCTGGGTCTCGGCGATGCCGCCGATCAGCGAGCCGCCGTACGCCAGCCGCTTGCGGATCAGCGCGCCCGGGTTGATGGCCGGCATGGGTCCCGGCGGCAGCCCCAGCTGGATGAGGGCCCCGTCGCGGCCCAGGGTGCGCAGGTACTGGTTCAGGTCGTGGACGGCGGCCACGGTGTCGATGATCGCGTTCAGCGAGTACTTCGCGGAGGCCATCTGGTCCGGGTCCGTGGACACCACGACCTCGTCCGCGCCGAGCGCAATGGCCGCCTCCGCCTTGGTCGGAGACGTCGTGAACACGGTGACCGTCGCGCCGAGCGCCTTGGCGATCTTGACGGCCATGTGCCCCAGGCCGCCGAGGCCGATCACGCCGACGGTGTCGCCGTCCTGGACGTCGAGGTAGCGCAGCGGCGAGTACGTGGTGATGCCGGCGCACAGCAGCGGCGCGGCCGCGGCGCGGTCCATGCCCTCCGGGATGCGCAGCACATAGTTCTCATCCACGACGATGGACGATGCGTAGCCGCCCTGCGTGATGCCGCCGCCGTTGCGCCGGTCGGGGACCCCGTACGTGCCGGTGTTGCCGTTCTCGCAGTACTGCTCGAATCCCTCCAGGCAGGAGTCGCATTCGCGGCAGGAGTCGACCAGGCAGCCCACGCCGACCACGTCGCCCACGGCGAACGTGCGCACGCCCGCGCCGATCCGGCGGACGGTGCCGACGATCTCGTGCCCGGGCACCAGCGGGTACGTGGTGCCGGCCCATTCGCCGCGGATGGTGTGCACGTCCGAGTGGCACAGCCCGCAGAACTCGATCGCGATCTCCACGTCGTTCGGGCCCGGTTCGCGGCGTTCGATCGTCGTGGCGTGCAGGCCGGAGGTGGCGGACGTGGCGGCGTAGGCGCGGGCAACAGTCATGGGATCAAGCCTAACCCGGGGCTCATCCCTCGCCGGTGGCCACCGGCAGCTCCGGCCGGTTGGACCACGCGGACCAGGACCCCGGGAACAGGGCGGCGCGGAACCCGGCGATCTCCAACGCGGCGATCTGGTGCGCGGCCGTGACGCCCGACCCGCAGTACACGGCCACGTCGGTGTCCGGCGCCACGCCGAGCCCGACGAACCGTGCCGCCAGCTCCGCCGCCGGCAGGAACGACTGGTCCGCCGCCAGGTTGCCGGTGGTCGGGGCGCTGACGGCGCCCGGGATGTGCCCGGCCCGCGGGTCGATCGGCTCGGTCTCGCCGCGGAACCGCTCCCCCGCCCGCGCGTCCAGCAGCACCCCGTGTCCGGGCCAGTCGCCCGCTGCCGCGACGTCGATGACCGGTTTCGCCCCGTAACGGACGACGGCGTCGCCCGGCTCGGGTGCCTCGTCTCGCGTGTCGACGGGGAGGCCGGCGGCGCGCCACGCGCCCAGCCCGCCGTCCAGCAGGTGCACGTCGGGAATGCCGGCGTAGCCGAGTAGCCACCACGCCCGGGCGGCCGCGGCGGCGCCGGTGTCGTCGTACACCACCACGGTGTCCCCGGTGTTTACTCCCCACCGGCGTACGGCCCGCTGGAAGTCCGCCTCGGCGGGCAGCGGGTGCCGGCCGTCACGCGGGTCCCCGTGGGTGGCCAGCTCGGTGTCCAGCGGCACGAACACGGCGCCTGGAAGGTGCCCGGCCAGGTAATGGTCGCGGCCGTGTGGGTCGCCCAGCGCCCAGCGCACGTCCAGCAGCACGGTGCGGGCCCCGGAGTGCAGCCGGGCGTTGAGGGCGTCGACGTTCATGAGGACTGTCATGGGGGCTCCTTCAGGACTGTTCAAGCGAGGTCGGCGCGCCGAGATTGTCCGCCACGGCGCGGATGGCCGCCTCGGCCGTCTCGACGTCGATGAGGCTGTTGCCGCCCACAATGTGCAGACCGTAGGCGTCCTCGAGCGCCACCAGGTTCATGGCCAGCATGTCGAGGGGGATCGCCGGCGCGAACACCTCCGCCGCGACGCCGTTCTTCAGGATGAATGTGTAGGTGGCGAGCTGCCGGGTGTACATGCGTTCCACCAGTTCGTCGTGGAGCGTGGACGAGCCCGCCAGCACGTCGAACTCGTAGAGCAGGCGCATCAGGGCGTCGTCGGGACCGCTGGGGAGTCCGGCCCGGATGGCGGAGGCCAGCTGGAGCTGCGGCTCCGCGATGCCGGCCACCACGGCGTCGCGCTGGTCGCAGAAGCGTTCGATGCCGGCGCGATGGGTCTCCACGAGCAACTGGTCGAGGTCCTCGTAGTAGTAGAGGATGGCCCCTCGGGTGAGGCCGGCCTGTTCGGCCACGTCCGCCAGCGACAAGGACCGCAGCCCGTGCTCGGAGATCGCGGTGATGGTGGCCTCGACGAGCCCCGCGCGCCGCTCTTCTTGTCTTCGTGGTCTGGCCATTCCTTGACACTACCGAAAGTGATCTGGAATACTCCAATCATTCCTTGACGCATGTGTCAAAAAACTCATGTGTCAAAGAACTTCTGTGCCGTTTCGCGCAGCACGGCCTCCCCCGACGCATACCCCTACGAAAGACAGCGATGACAGACCTGCTCCTGACCAACGCAACCGTGCGGACCTTCGACGACAAATTCCCGTGGGCCGAGGCCGTGGGCATCACCGGGGGCCGGATCAGCTACGTCGGGCCCGCCGCATCGGCGCCCGCGGCGAAGGAACGCCGTGACCTGGGCGGGGCCCTGGTCACCCCGGGCATCATCGACAGCCACAACCACCTGCTGCTCGGCTTCGACGCCGACGCCGTCAGCCTGGAAGGCGCCGAAACCCTGGCGGAAGTGCGGCGCCGCATCGGCGAGCTCGCCGCCCTCCGCCCGGACCTGGACTGGATCTGCGCCGAGAACGCCGTCTACTCGGTGGTCCATGGCCGCCGCCCGAACGCCGGCGACCTGGCCGGCCTCACCGACCGGCCCGTGTTCGTGACCACCTACGACCAGCACTCGGTGTGGCTCAACGACGCCGCACTTCGCGCCTTGGGCATCGCCGACGGCGGCGACATCCACTGGGGCCGGCCGGAACGCGACGAGTCCGGCGAGCCCACCGGCTGGGTGACCGATTTCTACACCAGCGCCATGACCACGGCCGGGCTCGCCGGGCTGCAACGCGACATCCCGATGTACTCCCCCGAACGGCGCTACCGCAAGCTGCTCTCCAGCCTGGCCCTCGCCACCGCGAGCGGCATCACCACGGTCGTGGAACCGCAGGTCCCGCTCGCCGAGCTGGACCTGATGTACCGCGCCCGCGCCGAAGGGCGGCTGAGCTCGCGCGTCATCACCGCGCTGTTCCACCCCATGGATGCGGATGCGGCCTTCCGCCGCGAGCTGCGCGAGGCGGTGGACTCCGCCCCGGTCGATGAACTGCTCCGGCTCGGCCCGGTCAAGCTCTACGCCGACGACGTGATCGAGCCGCACACCGCGTGGATGCTCGACGACTACGCCAATCGCCCCGGCCACCGCGGCCATCCCAGCGCGCCGCTGGGCGAGCTGACGCGAATCATCACGGAACTCGACCGGTTGGGGTTCCAGACCCACACGCACGCCACGGGCGACGGCGGCATCCGCATCGCGCTCGACGCCATCGAGCACGCCACCCGCACGAACGGCACGGTCGACCGGCGCCACGGCATCGTGCACGTCGAGTGCCTGCACCCGGATGACCTGCACCGCTTCGCGGGCCTCGGCGTCACCGCCGCGATGCAGCCCCGGCACTGCTCCCCCGACCTGGTTGCCGGCACCTGGATGGAGAACGTCGGCGAGCAGCGCTGGGACCGCGCCTGGCGGTTCCGCTCCCTTGTCGAATCGGGCGCCCACGTGGCCCTCTCCAGCGACTGGCAGGTCGGCGAGATGGACCCCCTGGTCGGCTTCTACTCGGCGCTCACCCGCGCCGGCCTCGACGGGCGCACCGCGTGGACCCCGGCAGAACGGCTCGGCCTGGATGCCACCCTCAGCGGCTACACCCGCGAGGGTGCCTGGGCCTGGCACGCCGACGACGAACTCGGCGTCATCCGCGAGGGCGCCCGGGCCGACGTCGTCGCCTGGTCGGACAACCTCTACCAGCACGAGAACGAGCCCGCGGCCCTGCTGGACCAGCGCGCCGAGCTGACAGTGGTCGCCGGTCGGATCGTCCACGACGCCGCGACCGCGGCGCCCCTGCTCATTGCGTATGGGGAACGCACGCACTGCTCCGCGGGCACGCACTGACCCGAGAAGTGAACACAGGGCACCGGCCCGCTCCCCCTTCACACGAAAGCAGCCATCATGAACGCAAGTGACACGCGCACCGCGGCGACGCCGTCGGCCCCGTCCGATAGCACCGGCCCCGACGCCGCCCGCCCGACGGGACTGCGCCGCACGCTCAAGCTCCGGCACATCGTCTTCCTGGGCCTGGCCTACATGGCGCCGCTGGCCGTCTTCGACACCTTCGGGATCGTCGCCGACACCACCGGCGGGCACGTCCCGCTCGCCTATGTGGTGGTGCTCGCCGCCGTCCTGGTCACGGCCCTGAGCTACGCCAAAATGGTGCGGTTCTTCCCGGTCGCCGGATCCGCGTACGCCTACACCAGGGAGGCGATCAACGCCCACCTGGGCTTCCTCGTCGGCTGGGCGGCCACGCTCGACTACCTGCTGCTGCCCATGATCAACGCCCTGCTCTCGGCCATCTACATGTCGGCGGCGTTCCCCTCGGTCCCCTCCTGGGTGTGGGTGCTGGCCACCATCGTGGTGTGCACCGCGATGAACCTGGTCGGCGTGCAGATCGCCGCGAAGGCGAACCTGATCCTGGTGGTCATCCAGGTGGTGGTGGCCGTGGCCTTCGTGGGCTTCACCATCAAGAACATCGTCGAGGGCGCCAACGGGGCGGCGTTCTCCTTCGCCCCGTTCGTCTCCGCGGGGACCCAGGTCCCGGCAATCGCCGCCGGGGCGGCCGTGCTGGCCCTCTCCTTCCTCGGTTTCGACGCCGTCAGCACCATGGCCGAGGAGGCCGAGCACCCGCGCCGCGACATCCCGCGGGCGATCTTCATCATCGTGGGCATTGCCGGCGTCTTCTTCATCGGGGTCACCTACGTGATGCAGGTGCTCTTCCCGGACGTCTCGAAGGTGGGCACCATCGTGGGGGCCTCCCCGGAGATCGCCAGGTACATCGGCGGGGCGGCGTTCCAGGCCGTGTTCATCGGCGGGTACATGGTGGCGGTGCTCGGCTGCGGCATCACCCAGCAGATGAGCGCGGCCCGGCTGCTCTACGCCATGGGCCGCGACGGTGCCCTGCCCAAACGCTTCTTCGGCTCGCTCAACCGCTCCGGCGTGCCGGCCGCGAACGTCATCCTGGTCGCGCTCCTGGCCTGCTCGGCGATGTTCCTGGATCTGGGCAAGGCGGCCTCGATGATCAACTTCGGCGCCTTCGTGGCGTTCATCTTCGTCAACCTCGCCGTGATCTTCACCTACCTCCGCTTCGTCCGGGACCGGGGCTGGCGCTCCGCCGTCGGCTACCTCGTGTTGCCGGCCCTGGGCGTGGTCATCAACGTGGCCCTGTGGCTCAGTCTCGATCCGAGCTCCAAGCTGGTGGGCGGCATTTGGGTGGCGCTGGGCTTCGTCTATCTGCTCTGGCGGACCAGGTTCTTCCGTGTCGCGCCGCCGGCGCTGTCCGGCCCGTCCCACGACTGAGCCGCCACGGCGGACGGACGACGACGGCGCGACCGCCGCCTACAGCTCCACGTCCTCCCGCAGTGCCAGGTGGCGGTACTCGGTCCCGAACATCGCCCCGACACGGGCCAGGTGGGCCTCGGTGAACGCCAGCCCGGTCTCGTTGAGCAGCCCGTCGTGGATCTGGAACGCCCGCGGCGCCCGCACCGAGACCAGGAAGTCGATCACCTCGGCCACCTTGGACCACGGCGCGTGCACGGGGACCAGCACGGTCGAGACGGCGACCCCGTGCGGCACCACCAGCGAATCACCCGGGTGATAGACGGCGTCGTCAATCACATAGCCCACGTTGGCGACCACCGGCACGGTGGCGTGGATCAGCGCGTGCTGGCCGCCGAAGCAGGCCGCCGTGAACCCGGCCGCCTCGATGGTCTGGCCGGGGACGGCGTCGCGGATGCGCGCGGCGTGCTCGGGCGCGGCGGCCCGCAGGGTGGCCGCCACCCCGGCCGGCGCGTACACGTCCACGGGCAGCGCGGCGACGACGGCGTCGATGTCGATGTGGTCGGCGTGTTCGTGCGTGATGAGCACGGCCTCGGCGCCGGTCAGTGCCTCGGCGGCCTCCGACAGCGTGCCGGGATCGATCGTGATGGCGCGGCCGTCCTTTTCGAGGCGGACGCAGGAATGGGAGAACTTGGTCAGCAACATGGGCCCAGCCTAACGCCGGGCCCGTGCGCTACGCTGGAATGAGGCCGGAAAGGCGTGAGGAAGTGAGTTTCATTCGATGTCGCAGGACCAGCACGCCGCACCCGTGAGGGAACAGCGCGTGACGAAACAGCGGCTGGCCGTCAGCGCGGCGCTGGACACGCTGGACGACTTCGTCAGCACGCAGGAGCTGTACCGGCTCATGCACGGCAGCGGCACGTCCGTGTCGCTGGCCACCACGTACCGCATCCTCGCCTCGATGGCCGAGGAGGGCCTGGTCGACACGCTGCGCAACGGCGACGGCGAGGCCGTGTACCGGCGCTGCTCCGTCACCGAGCACCACCACCACCTGCTGTGCCGCAATTGCGGGAAGGCCGTGGAGATCGAGGCGCCGGACGTGGAGCGCTGGGCCGCGCGCACGGCCGAAGCGCACGGGTTCACGGCCGTCCAGCATACCGTGGAGATCTACGGCCTGTGCCCGGAGTGCTCCGCCGCCTGACCGGTTGCCACCCTCAGGCGGCCACGGCCTCCTCGACCTCCCGGATGGCCGAGTTCTCGTCGGCCAGCCGCGTCTTGTGCACGCTCCAGGCGTGCGTGAGCACCACCAGCAGCACGCCCGGCACCAGCCAGAGCGCCAGCTTCAGCACGTCGAAGCCGAACCCCTGCCCCTGGAAGTACGTGATGGTCTGCACGCCGTGCAGCCAGGCGGCGCCGTTCCAGAACGCGTTCAGCCCGCCGAACAGGCCCGGCTGCAGGTCCGGGCTGAAGATGCCGCCGGAGCTGGTGAAGTTCAACGCCACGAACAGCAGGGTCAGGGCCGGTGTGGTCCAGTGCCGCAGCAGCGGGTGCAGCCCCATGCCCAGCAGCACGATGGCGGTGACGTACAGCCAGCAGAACAGCCAAACCCCCCACGTGTTCGCGGCGATGACCCCGTAGATCGGTCCGGCGACGACGGTGCCGATGGCGGCCACCACGGCCCCGGCGGCGGCGGCCAGGCCGAAGCGGGCGCCGAGCCGGAACCGGCCCATGACCCCGGCCAGCGGGATGGCACTGGCGTAGCCGCCGATGCTCAGGGCCACCAGCAGGAAGAACAGGCCCTGCCCGGTCGAGTCATGGGTGCCGGCCGGCACCACGTCCACCACCTGCAGCGGCAGGTGCTGGCCGAACGCGATGGGCATGAAGACCTTCTGGGCCACGTTGGCCGTGGTTTCCGAGGACGCGCTGGAGACGTACAGCGTGGCGGAGCCGGCGCCGGGGGCGTAGGCGGCGGCCAGCCCGCGACTGGCCACGAGGGCCTTCGCGGCGCCGGCGTCGGGCACGGTGCGCACATCCAGCGCGTCGCCGGCGCCGTCCTTGAGTGTCTGGGCGAAGACCTTGCCCTGGGCCGAGGACCCGACGATGGCCACGGGCAGGTGATGCGGCACCGGCTGGTGGAACGCGCCCAGATAGGCGAGGCCCATGATGGCGGCCAGGAAGAACGGGATCAGCATGGTCAGGCCAAGCTTCTTCCACACCGGGGCCGGCGGGAACGGACGCCGGCGCACGAGCGCGTGTGCGGGCACGGCCGGCGGGCCCGGCGGCGTGGCCGGCAGGGAACGGATGAGGTCGATGGTGGCGATCTGCGTGCTGTGGCTTGACATGATCCTTCAACGATACGCCTACTGTTGCATAATGCAACAGAATCGTGTGCAACGCCACTGTGTTGCGTGTTGCAACAAGGCCTAGGATGGATGCATGGCGGAACGGTCGCGCGAGGCGGACATCGAGGCGGTCTACGGGCACGTCGCCGACCTGACCCGGCGGGTCACCGCGCGGTCCCGGCGGCTGAGCGAGCCGCTGACGTTCGTGCAGCATTCGCTGGTGCGCTTCATCGCCGCCACGGCCGGCACACGGGCCACCGACATCGCCGCCGCGTTCCAGCTCAACCGCTCCACCGTGTCCCGGCAGGTCAACGAGCTCATCACCCTCGGCCTGGTCCGCTACCTCCCGCACGACGACGACGAACCCGGCCGCGGCCGCGTGCTGGAGTTGACCGCGCACGGCCGCGCCCAGCTGGACCGGACGGCCGCCGACCAGCAGCGCATCCTCACGCACCGGTTGTCCGGCTGGACGGATGCGCAGGTCGCGGCGCTGGCCGCGACGCTGGCCCACTTCAACGAGGGCGCCGACGACTGAGGCGCTCCGGCACTACCGGGCTCACCCCTTCGTCGGCGCGATGAACATGCCCAGCGGCTCACGCACCCACCAGTCCCCCGTGTCCCGCCATTCACGCCACGTCGTGTACCGGTAGCCGTACACGCGCGCCCGCACCCAGGTGGGCGGCGCGCCGTCGAACGGGTCGCCGCGCAACAGCTTCAGCGTGGCCTGATCGGCAGCGAGCAGCCGGCGCAGGAACGGCACGAACCAGTCCAGCCCGGGCGAGCCGAGCGCCAGGAACCACATGAGCCAGTCGAGCCGCAGGTGGTACGGCGCGAATTGCCGCGGCAGCCGTCCGGGTTCACCGGGTTTGCCGTGGAACCGGTACTCGCGCCACTCGCCGTCGCGCGGGTTGGCGTCGAGCGTGCCCTCCACGGCGATCTCATACCGCACGCGCGTGATGGACCCGAACGCCCCGTACGCGTTGCCCAGCCGCCACCGGTTGAAACTCGCGTTCATGAGCTGCCGGCGCGAAAAGAGATTGCGCAGCGGCCACCAGGACAGCACCACCATGAGCGCCGCCATGGCTAGCACGACGACGGCGAACCAGGCCGGGGTGCCCCGGCTCGCCGCCTGCTCGGCCGCCCGGTGGAGTGCGGGCCCGGCGCCGGGGACCAGCCCCGCCACGACGTCGTCGCCCATCGCCGAAAACGCCAGGAAGATGGTGACAACATTCAGCCAGGCGAAGTTCCCGGACAGCACCAGCCACAACTGGGTCACGGCCACGATGATCGCCGCGATGCCGGCCACCGGCTGCGGGGCGAACAGGAAGAACGGGACGACCAATTGGGCGAAGTGGTTGCCCAGCACCTCGACCTTGTGCAGTGGCTTGGGCAGGTGGTGGAACCACCAGCTGAGCGGGTTCGGCATGGGCTGGGTCTCGTGGTGGTAATACAGGGCCGTCAGGTCGCGCCAGACCGTGTCGCCGCGCATCTTGATCATGCCGGCGCCGAACTCGAGCCGGAACACGAGCCAGCGAAACAGGAACAGGACGACGACGGGCGTGGGCACCCGGTCCGAGCCGAGGAAGCCGGCCAGGAACCCGGCCTCGAGCAGCAGGATCTCCCACCCGAACCCGTAGAACACCTGGCCGACGTTCACGATCGACATGTACAGCAACCACAACGCCAGGAAGACCAGCAGCGGCAGCCAGGCCGGGCCCAGCTGCGGGAGCCCGGCCACCACGGCCAGCGCCACCACGGCCCCCGTCCACGCGACCGCTCGCAACAGGCGGTCCGAGTAGCGCCACCGGAACAGCGTGGGACCCGGCGTGCGGCCGACCCGGGCCAGGTAGCGCGGCACCGGTAGCAGGCCGTGCTCCCCCAGCAGGGCCGGGAACTGCCGGGCCGTGGACACGAACGCCACGACGAAGACGGCGGCGATCCCCCGCTGCAGCACGAACCGCGCCACCGTGTAGTCGCCCGACGCGAACCAGCCGTGCAGGAACGCGTCCACCCCGCCGGTCATGCTTCCACGGTGGACTCACGCGCGGCCCGCGTCAACAGCGGTGGTCGAGCCCGTCGAGACCCATTGCGTGCCGAGGTAGCGCCAAGCCGCCGACGGGGTGGGTATATGTTCCGCTACTTCGACGTGATGACGCTACCTNAATCACCGGCCCTCGTGCTCCAGCCGCGCCGCCTGCGCCAGGCGCCGACGCCCCGGCAGGCCAGGTAGATCAGGAACGACAACGTGGTCACGTACGGGCTGATCGGGATCCGCCCGCCGAGGGCCAGCAGGATGCCGCCGACCGTCGCGGCGACGGCGAACACCACGCTGAGCACCACGACCTTCCCGGGCGCGGCCGTCACCTGCAGCGCGGCGGCGGCCGGGGTGATGAGCAGGGCCAGCACCAGCAGCGCGCCGACCACCTGGATGGACAACGCCACGGAGATGCCGAGCAGGAACATGAACGCCAGCGACAACGCCCGCACCGGCACCCCGCGCGCCACGGCGATCTCCGGGTCCACGCTGGCAAACGTCAACGGCCGCCAGATGGCCGCCAACCCGAGGATCACGAACAGCGCCACCAGCGCCAGGATGGACAGCTGCGTCGTGTCGACCGAGACGATCTGGCCGGTGAGCAGCCCGAATTTGTTCGCCGCCCGGCCCTGGTACAGGGACAGGAACAGGATGCCCAGGCCCAGCCCGAACGGCATGATGACCCCGATCACGGAATTCCGCCCACGCGCCCGCACGCCCATGACACCCAGCAGCAGGGCCGCCAGCACCGACCCCACCAGCGACCCGGCGATCACGTCCACGCCGACCAGCAACGCGAACGCGGCCCCGGCGAAGGACAGTTCGGCGATCCCGTGCACGGCAAACGCGAGATCGCGCATCATCACGAACGTGCCGACCAGTCCGCCCACGATCCCCAGCACGGCGCCGGCCAGGATCGAGTCGCGGAACAGCGGCAGCAACTCGCCGTAGTTGGCGAAGTTCAGCACGGCGTTGGCGAAGTCGGGCCAGTTCACGGCTCGATGTCCACATCAACCGGGTGCCCGTGGCCGGCCGTCTCCGGCACGCCGACCACCACGATCCGCCCGTTCGCGCGCACCACGTCGACGCGCGTGCCGTACAACTCGCTGAGCACCTCGGTGCGCATGACCTGCTCCGGCGTGCCCACGCGGAACCCGCCGCCGGCCAGGTACAGCACCCGGTCCACGTGGTCCATGATCGGGTTGATCTCGTGGGTGACGAAGACGACGGCGGTCCCGCCGGCCTTGGCCTGTTCGCCCACCAGCGCGCTCACCGCCTTCTGGTGGTTCAGGTCCAGGGAGAGCAGCGGCTCGTCGCACAGCAGCACGTGCGGGCCGGTGGCCAGTGCCTGGGCGATGCGCAGGCGCTGCTGCTCGCCGCCGGACAGCATGCCCACCGGCATGTTCGCGTACTCCGTGGCGCCGACCCGGGCCAGCAGCGCGTCGACGGCGGCATGGTGGGTCCGGCCGCCCCGGCGCAGGCCCCAGCGGTGCCCGTCCAGGCCCAGCCCGACGAGGTCGCGGGCGCGCAGCGGCGTGTCCGGGGCGAAGTGCCTTTGTTGCGGCACGTAGCCGATGTGCCGGCTGCCGCGGTGGGCGTCCGCTCCCCCGACCCGCACGGTCCCGCGGGTGAGCGGCACCAGCCCAAGCAGCACCTTCAGGAAGCTCGTCTTGCCGCTGCCGTTGGCGCCAAGCACGGCCAGGAACTCCCCGGGCCGCACGTCCAGATCGAGCCCGTCCCACAGCGTCCGCCGCCCATAACTCAACTGCGCATCCCGAAGTGATACCGCAGGCGGGGCCGCCGGAGGGGGTGTGGCCATGGGGGTGGGTTCCGATCTGTCAGGAGGCGATGGGCAGGGTGGACTGCAAGGCTACAGCCGTTCGAGGCTGGAGACGTTCGCGTCCATCCACTGCAGGTAATCCTGCCCTGCCGGCAGCGTTTCGGTGAAGTCGAGCACGGGCTTTCCGGCCGATTCGGCGGCCTTCTTCACCTCGGCCGTCTGCGGCCCCTCGGTCTGCGCGTTGTACGCGAGGAAGCGCACCGCGGACGACTTGACCAGGTCGGTCGTCTCCTTCAGCACGAGCGGCGGCACGTCGGACCCGTCCTCGATGGCCTTGCTGTAGGCCTCGGGCGTCTTGTTCGAGTAGCCGGCCTCCTGCAGCAGGTACAGCGGAACCGGCTCGGTGATCGCCACCCCGGCGCCGCCGTCGTTCTTCTTTTTCAGCACGGCCAGCCGTGACTGGAGCCCGCCCAGCGTCGCCTTGAACGCCGCGGCGTTCTTCGTGAACGTGCCGGCGTCGGCCGGGGCGATCGCGGACAGCCGGGTGGCGAGCGTGTCGGCCAGCGTGGCCATGGTCGGCAGCGAGTACCAGAGGTGCTCGTTGAAGTTGGGGGCGGCGGCGTCCAGGCCCGGCGTCGCGGCGACGGTGACGATGTCCTTCGCCGGCAGCACACCGGCGGCAAGGTTGGTGAAGAAGTCGTCGTAGCCGGCGCCGTTGGCCACGCCGAGGGCCGCCTTCGACACGGCCAGTTTGTCCTGCGCGGTCGCCTCGTAGGAGTGCGGGTCGGCCGCCGGATCCGTGATGATCGAGTGCACGTCCACCTTGGCACCACCCACCGCCGCGACGATGCTGCCGTACACGTCGGTGGAGGCCACGACGCCGATGCGCCCGTCCGCGCCGACGCGGGAGGCGCCCGAGCCCCCCTGGGAGGCGGTGGCACCGCCACAGGCGCTGAGGGCCACGGCGGTGGCCAGGGCCAGGCCGGCCAGGGCGGCGGGACGGGACAAGCGACGACGATTCACGGGCACCTCACGTGCGAGCTAATGAGAACGATTACCAATAGACTTCGTCCAGCATAACGCAGCTGGGAATCATTCGCATGTAGCCGGGACGGTCAGGCCTCGTGGTGGCGAAAGCGCATCTGCGTGGCGTCGCGGATCTCGCCGACGAGTTGCTCGATCACGTCCTCCAGGAACAGCACGCCGCGCGTCAGCCCATCCGCCGCCACAACCCGGGCCACGTGCGATCCGGTGCGCTGCATGATGGCCAGCGCGTCCTCGATCTCCTCGTCGCCGGTCAGGTTGACCATGGACCGGACCCGGCCCTCGCCGATCGGCAGCTCATAGCGGTCCACCGGGATGGGCAGCACGTCCTTCAGGTGCAGGTAGCCGAGCAGGTTGTCCGTGTCGTCATGGAAGACAAACCGGGAGAACCCCGTCTTGCCCACCGTGTGCTCGAAGTCGACGGGCGTGGCCGACGTCGGCAGTGTCACCAGATGCGCCAGCGGCACCATGATGTCCTCGGCCCGTCGGGTCGAGAACTCCAACGCGCCGGTGATGAGTCCGGACTGGTCGTCGACCAGGCCGGACCGCGTCGACTCCCGCACGATCGACTGGACCTCCTCGAGCGTGAACGTGGAGGACACCTCGTCGCTCGGCTCGATCCCGAACAGGCGCACGATGTGGTTCGCCGACCAGTTCAGGCTCACGATGACCGGCTTGACCACCTTGCCGATGCCCACCAACGGCGGGGCCAGCAGCAGCGCCGCCTTGTCCGCCGCGGAGACGGACATGTTCTTCGGCACCATCTCGCCGAACGTGACGTGCAGGAACGTGACGAGCAACAGCGCCGCGACGAAGGACACCGGGCCCGAGACCGCGGAACCGATGCCCAGCGCGTCGAACGGCGCGGCCACCACATGGTGGATGGCCGGCTCGGCCACGTTCAGGATGAGCAGCGAGCACACCGTGATGCCCAGCTGCGAACACGCCAGCATGAGTGAGACGTTCTCCATGGCGGCCAGCGTCGTCCTGGCCCGGCGCGAGCCGGCCTCGGCCAGCGGTTCGATCTGGCTGCGCCGGGCCGTCATGATGGCGAACTCGGCGGCCACGAAGAAGGCGTTGCCGAGCAGCAGCACGACCAGCCAGGCGAAACCGGCCCAGGCGCTCATGCCGCGCTCCCGTCGCGCTCGTCGCCGGACGCGGGGGCCGGTTCGGGGATGAACCGGATCCTGTCGATGCGGCGCCGGTCCAGGCGGTCCACGACCAGGGTGCCGCCGTCGACCGCCACCGTGTCGCCGACCGCGGCCACGCGGCCGAGCATGGCCATCATGTAACCGCCCACGGTCTCGTAGCTGGATTCGTCGGGCACGGTCAGCGGCCCGATGCGCTCGGACACCTCGTCGGGGCGCATCAGGCCCGGGAAGTACCAGTCGCCGGTGGCGGCCTGCAGGATGCCCGGCTTGACCCGGTCGTGTTCGTCCGCGACCTCACCGACGATCTCCTCGACCAGGTCCTCGAGCGTCGTCACACCCGCCGTGCCACCATACTCATCGAGCACGACGGCCATCTGCAGGTTGCCCTCGCGCAGTTCCAGGATGAGCGAATCCAGGTGGATGGTCTCCGGTACGCGCAGCACGTCCGTCATGATGGCGCCGGCCTCGATCGACGGGCGGCGCCGGAACGGGACGGACACCGCCTTCTTCAGGTGCACCACGCCACGGATGTCGTCCGAGGAGTCGCCGATGACCGGGAACCGGGAGTAGCCGGTGCGCCGGGCGGCGTCGATGATGTCCTGCACGCTCGCCTCCGCGCCGATGGTCTCCATCCGGGTGCGCGGGGTCATCACGTCGGCGGCCGTCTTGTCGGAGAAGCTGAGCGTGCGCGCCACGAACCGGGCCGTGCCGGCGTCGAGCGTGCCCAGGGCGGCCGAACGACGCACCAGGGACGCCAGCTCGGCCGGCGAGCGGGCCCCGGAGATCTCCTCCTTGGCCTCCATGCCGAACAGGTGCAGCACCTTGTTGGCGACGCCGTTGAGCAGCAGCACGGCGGGCTTGACGAGGGCCGTGAACACCAGTTGCGGGCGGGCCACGAACTTGCCGACCTGCAGCGACCGGGCGATCGCCATGTTCTTGGGCACGAGTTCACCCAGCAGCATGGACAGCAGCGTGGCCACGATCATGGCGACCACGAGGGCGGTCGCCTGCGCGGTGACGGCGTTGAGTCCGACGGCGGCGAACGGCTGGGCGAGCAGCGCACCGAGCGAGGGCTCGATGAGGAAGCCGGTCAGCAGCGTGGTCAAGGTGATGCCGAGTTGGCAGCTGGACAACTGGGTCGACAGGGATTTCAGGCAGCGCAGCAGGGATTCGGCGCCCTTGTCACCGTTGGCGACGGCGGCCTGGACGGTGCTTTGGTCAAGGGCGACGAGGGAGAATTCGACGGCCACGAAGAAGCCGGTGCCGAGGATGAGCACCAGGCCGGCGGCAAGAAGCAGCCATTCCATTACTTCTCCCCCGTTCCAGCCGGCCCGGCCCCGGGGAGGGGCGGGTTGCCGCGGGGGGTTCGCGCCGGTGGGGGGTGGTCGGCGCGGGCGCCGACCGGGGCGGAGGAAGTCGTACGGCGGGCACGTGTTCGGGGTTTGCCGGCGCGATCCGCGGCCACCTGCACGCGGCGCGGGCCGCGGGCGGGACGTTGGTGCCGGCCCCTAGATTTACTTTCCATAGGACTGCCAGTTTACATGTGGGCCCGGCCGGCCACGGTGGGGCCACGGCCCGGCGGCAACGGGCCCGGTCAGCCGTTGAGGACTGCCCGGATCCGCGCCACGGATTCGTCGAGGATGGCCGTCACGCCGGCGGCGATGTCAACGACGACGGCGGTCTCGTCCGGCTGCAGGGGTTCGAGCGTGGCCAATTGCGACTCGAGCAGTGCCGGCGGCATGAAGTGCCCGGACCGGCCCTCAAGCCGGGCGCCGAGCACCTCGACGGTGCCGTCCAGGTGCAGGAAGATCGTGTCGGGCGCCTTGGCGCGGATCGCGTCGCGGTAACTGCGACGCAGCGCCGAGCAGGCGATGACGACCCCGGCCGGCCCGGCGCCGGCCAATTCGTCACCGATGATGGACAGCCACGGCCACCTGTCCTCGTCGGTCAGCGGGGTCCCGGCGGCCATCTTCTGGATGTTGGCGAGTGGATGGAGCGAGTCGCCGTCCAGGAACGGGGCGTTCATGGCGTCGGCCACGAGGGCGCCGATGGTGCTTTTGCCGGACCCGGAGACCCCCATCACGACGACGCGGGGAACGGCATGTCCGGCCGACGCGGTGGGGTCGGGAACGTCGGGGCCCGGAGCGGTGGTATCCATGACTCCTTGTATATCAAGAGGCGTCTGGCTTGCCCAGCGTCGTCCGCCTGTCAACCAGGTTCACCCGGGCCCCACCAGCCCTACCAGCTTTGCGGCACGGGGCGGCCTTCCTCGTAGCCGGCGGCGGACTGGACGCCGACGACGGCCCGTTCGTGGAACTCCGCCAGGGTTGTGGCCCCCGCATAGGACAGCGAACTGCGCAGCCCGGCGGTGATCATGTCCAGCAGGTCCTCCACGCCCGGTCGCGCCGGGTCCAGGTACATCTTGGACGTCGAAATGCCCTCCTCGAACAGCCCCTTGCGGGCACGGTCGAACGCACCCTCCCGGGCCGTCCGGTTCTGCACCGCCCGGGCGGACGCCATGCCGAAGCTCTCCTTGTAGCGGCGCCCGGCGGCGTCGACCATCAGGTCCCCCGGGCTTTCGTAGGTGCCGGCAAACCATGACCCGATCATGACCTGGCTGGCCCCCGCGGCGAGCGCCAGGGCCACGTCCCGCGGGTACCGCACGCCGCCGTCGGCCCATACCGCCGCGCCGAGCTCGGCGGCCGCCGTCGCGCATTCCAGCACGGCGGAGAACTGTGGCCGGCCGACGGCGGTCATCATGCGCGTGGTGCACATGGCGCCGGGTCCCACGCCGACCTTCAGGATGTCGGCGCCGGCCGCGACCAGGTCGCGCACGCCGGCGGCGCTGACCACGTTGCCCGCCGCCACGGGCACGCCCGGGTGCAGCGACTTCACGGCCGCCAGCGCCTCGAGCATCTTGCGCTGGTGGCCGTGCGCGGTGTCGACGACGAGCGTGTCCACGCCGCATTCCAGCAGTGCGGTGCTCTTGCCGGCGACGTCGCCGTTGATGCCCACGGCCACGCCGATGCGCAGCCGGCCCGCGTCGTCGAGCGCCGGGGCATAGATGGTCGAGCGCAACGCGCCGGTGCGGGTGAGGGCCCCCACCACCCGGCCGTCGCGCAGGACGGGGGCGAAATCGGTGCCGGCCGCATCCAGCACCTCGAACGCGTCGCGCAGCGCCGCGTCGGTCGCCGCCCTGGCCTCGGCCGCGGCGAGGGTGCCGGCATCGGCGTCGCGCCGGACCGCGTCGAACGGGGCGACGTCGATGGTCAGCACGTTCTCGTGCATGACCGAATGCAGCGACGCGAACCTGTCGACGCCCTCGCAGTCGGCGGCCCTGACCAGCCCGGCGAACGCGCCGTCCTCGCCATGGGTGACGACGACGGCATTGTGCGACCGCTTGCCCATGAGGTGCACGGCGTCCACCACGATGTCCGCCCCGGTCAGCACCACGGGGGTCTCGAACAGCACGTCGCGGTGCTTGACCCAGGCGGTCACGTCGCGGAGCACGTCCAGCGGGATGTCCTGCGGCAGGATGGCCATGCCGCCGCGGCGGGCCACGGTTTCCGCCATCCGTTTGCCGGAGACGGCCGTCATGTTCGCCACCACGAGCGGGATGGTCGTGCCGGTCCCGTCACCGCTGGACAGGTCCACGTCGAGGCGGCTCGTCACGTCGGATCGGGACGGCACCAGGAAGACGTCCGAGTAGGTCAGGTCGGTGGTCGGTTCGGACAGAAATCGCATCAGGCACTTCCAAAGGGTCAACGGGCGTCGAAAGGCGGCGCGCCGGACCAGCGCACGGGTTCCCGGTTTCCGCCGAGTACGAGTCTAGTGCGTTGGCCGTCATTGTTGGCCGGGGTCGGCCGGCAGCCACGACGGTGTCGTGGAGGCCCCGCCCACCCCTGACGCAACTGGTGGACAGTAGATGTCGAAAATCCGGGCAAAACGAGCATCTACCGCCCACCAGTTCACAAACGAGCGGTTACGGTCCACTGGTTCGCCGGACACTGCACGGCGTGCCCCGCGGGACCCCCTGGGGGCCGCGGACCACGCCGTGCGGGTACAACCGGTGTCAGAGCCGGGTGTCGAACGAGTCGCAGAACACGTTGTCGTTGAACGTGCCCTGGAACGCCGAGAGCCCCTGGATCTTCGCCACGGTCGCCCGGATGGCTTCGCGGGTGGCGGCGTGGGCGTGGATGGCCGTCTTGACCATGGGCACGTCGATGAGGTGGTTGGGCTGGTTCAGTGAGACAAACACGGTGGGCACCTCGGTGGTGTACCACGGAATCTCCGCGGCCATCGGGGTGGACCACTTGATCCGAATGGCGGCCTCCTGGGCGAAACCCTTAACATTGGCGAACACGAACGCGGCGTCGTACTTCTCCGGGTAGTCCGCCGTGCCCTCCTCGGCGATGACGGACATGAAGTTCACGCCCGCCTCCCCCGCGGCGGTTCGCTCGTCCGCGGTCCGGAACCGGTGGACCTCGAAGCCCGCCCGTTCCAGTTCCTCCTGCACCAGGTCGAGGTAGCCGAGGGGGTCGGCCCGGGTGAAGTCGGCGCCGCCGGAGATGCCGTACAGGCGGATGCGCTTGTGCGTGGCCGGGGTGATGGGCAGGTTGTGCGCCGTGTCCTTGACCAGCGTGACGGTCTTGTCCGCGATCTCCGCGGCCACGGCCACATGCGCCGGGCTGCCAATGGCGGCGAGGGCCTCCACCGGTGGCACCAGCTCGTCCCGACTCTTGCGGTGCAGGCCCAGGGATGCCTTCAGGGCCAGGATCCGGCGCAGGGCGTCCAGCAGCCGGGCCTCGGTGATGACGCCGTTGCGGTACCCGTCGAGCATGAAGCCGAAGTCCTCTTCCGGGTTGCGGAAGAACAGGAACATGTCGCAGCCGGCCGCGATGGCGGCCGGGACCAGGTCCCGGCGCTTCATGGCCGCCGTTATGCCGACCATTTGGGAGGCGTCCGTGAGGATCAGCCCGTTGAATCCGAGCTCGCCGCGCAACAGGTCGCCGAGCAGTTCCGGGGCCAGTGTGGCCGGCAGGATGTCCGCGTCCGCCATTCCCGGCCGGAAACGCCGGGACAATTCCGGGGCGCCGATGTGCCCCACCATGATGGACTGCACGCCGTGCCCGATCATTTCCCGGTACACGTGCCCGTACGTCGTGTTCCACTCGTCGTAGCCGAGCGTGTTGTAGGAGGTCACCACGTGCTGGTCGCGCTCGTCGATGCCGTCGCCCGGGAAGTGCTTGATGGCGCACGCGGTCGGGGATTCGCTGATGCCGTCGAAGTACTCCTTGGCCCGCTCCACCACCACCTCCGGCGTGTTGCCGAAGGCGCGGGTGGAGATGACGGTGTTGCGCCAGTTGTAGTGGATGTCCACGATGGGCGCGAACGCCCAGTTGCAGCCCAGCGCGGCGGTCTCGACGCCGGCCACCTGCCCCATCTTGCGGGCAATCGATTTGTCCGGGTGCGAACCGGCCTGCAAATGTGTCGAGACGAACGTGCCGTCGTCGCAGCTGCCGGCACCGCCCATCTCCGGGTTGGAGGCCACCAGCAGCGGCACCTTCGTCTTGGACTGGGCGTAGCGGATGTGCTCCTGCACGGCCGCCGACGGGCCGGGCCGGTACCGCATGCCGCCCACGTGGTACTTCTCCAGCACCTCGTCGAGATACACGGGCGAGTAGTCGTTGTTGTGGTTGATGAACAGCTGGCCGATCTTCTCCTCCAGCGTCATCGACTCGATGGTCGACTCCACCCAGGCGATGTCGGCGTCGGCCAGGTTGAACGGGGCGGCCCTGAGGTCGACCTCGCGCGCACCGGGCGCCATGGGGGCCGGTACGGCGGCGGAGGCCGTGGCGGGCCGCAGCGAGCCGAGGCCGACGACGGCGGCGCCCACCACCTCGGCGACGCGCGCCGCGATGTCCACCACGGTCCCGGACTCGTCCGCGCCGAGCGGTTCCAGCGTGGCGAGTTGGGAGTCCAGCAGGGCCGTGGGCATGAAGTGGCCGCTGCGGCCCTCCAGCCGGGCGCCGAGCACGTCGCGGCTGCCGTCCAGGTGCACGAAGACCGTGCCCGGGGCCTGGGCGCGGATGGCGTCGCGGTAGCCGCGCTTAAGGGCCGAGCAGGCCACGACGAGCCCGCCGCCGGTGCTGGCCAGCTCGTGGCCGACCATGGCCAGCCAGGGCCGGCGGTCGTCGTCGTCCAGCGGCGTTCCTGCGGCCATCTTGGCGACGTTGGCCACCGGGTGCAGGGAGTCGCCGTCGATGAATGGCAGGCCGAGCTCGTGGGCGACCAGCGCGCCGATGGTGGTCTTGCCGCAGCCGGACACCCCCATCACGACGACTTGGGGTGCAGGCGCCGCGGCGGTGGACTGCGGGCTCACCAGTCGTGGACCGTTCCGTCGATGAGGCGGTTGTACGGCAGGTACGCCTGCTGGTACGGGAAGGCCGCGGCCGCCTCCTCGTTGAACTCGACGCCGATGCCAGGCGCCTCGCCCGGGTGCAGGTAGCCGTCCTTGAACGTCATGGACTGGTGAAAGACCTCGTTGGTCGCGTCCGAGTGCTGCATGTACTCCTGGATCCCGTAGTTGTGGATGGCCAGGCCGACGTGCAGCTGGGCGGCGAAGCCCACCGGGGAGATGTCGGTGGGGCCGTGGAAGCCGGACTTGACCTGGTACTGCGCGGCGAAGTCCATGACCTTCTTCAACGGCGAGATGCCACCGAAGTGGGTCGAGGCCGCCCGGACGTAGTCGATCAGCTGTTCCTTGATCAGCGTCTGGAAGTCGTAGACCGTGTTGAAGACCTCGCCGATGGCCAGCGGCGTGGTCGTGTGGGAGCGGACCAGGCGCAGCGCCTCCTGGTTCTCGGCCGGGGTGCAGTCCTCCAGCCAGAACAGGTCGTACGGTTCCAGCGCCTTGCCGAGCTTCGCGGCCTGGATCGGCGTCATCCGGTGGTGGCCGTCGTGCAGCAGCGGGATTTCCGGGCCGAACTCGTTGCGCACGGCCTCGAACACGGTGGGCAGGTGGCGCAGGTAGGCACGGGTGTCCCAGTCCTCCTCCTGCGGGTAGGCGCCACGGCCGGCCGGCTCGTAGTCGTAGCGTTCACCGCTGGCCTGCGCCTGCGCGGCGACACCGTAGACGGCCTTGATGCCGGGGATGGCCGTCTGGACGCGGATGGACTTGTACCCGAGTTCCAGGTGCTCGCGGATCGAGTCGAACAGCTGCGGCAGATCGGTGCCCGAGGCGTGGCCGTAGGCGCGCAGCCCGTTGCGGGACGCACCGCCCAACAGCTGGTACACCGGCAGCCCGGCGATCTTGCCCTTGATGTCCCACAGGGCCATGTCGACGGCGGCGATCGCGGCCATGGTGACCGGGCCGCGGCGCCAGTACGAGCTGCGGTAGATGAACTGCCAGGTGTCCTCGATGCGGTGCGGGTCGCGGCCGACCAGCAGCTGGGCCACGTGTTCCTTCAGGTAGGCCGCCGCCGCGAGTTCGCGCCCGTTCAGCGTCGCGTCGCCGATGCCGACCACGCCTTCATCGGTGGTGACCTTCAACGTCACGAAATTGCGGGACGGACTGGTGACAAAGACTTCGGCGGAAACGATTTTCACGAGAAGTGCCTTCCGGTGTTCGGGGTGGGTGGGAATCAGTGGGACGGGGTCTCGGACGCCGGGCCGTCGGTGGGGCGCCGCACCGTCCCGGTCGTGTCGGCGGCGTCGGATTCGGCCGCCTTCAAGCGGGCGGTCTGGAGGCGGATGACGCGGCGGTCGCTGATTTCGGCCACGATTTGCTTGTGTTTGGCGTCGGTCAGGGGGTAGGCGAGCATGGCGAGCAGGGCCAGGATGGCGAAGACCATGGGCAGCAGGCCGGCACCGGCGCGGATGCCCAGCAGTGCGTGGGCGCTTTGCTGGCCGACGCCGGCAGTGTAGCCGCCCCAGGCGAGGGCGAAGGCGGCCAGCGCGCCGCCGACGGCCTGGCCGGTCTTGCGGGTGAAGGAGAACAACGCGTACGTGATGCCCTCGGTGCGGATGCCGGTCTTCCATTCACCGTATTCGACGGTGTCCGCCTCCAGGGCCCAGACCACCATGCTGACCAGCATGACGCCTATCTGGGTGACGATGACGCCTGTGAACGCCAGCCACACCATGTTGGCAGGCGCGAGGAAGACGATCAGTCCGCCGGCAGCCATCAGGACCGTGGCAGCCAAGTACATCTGCTTCTTTCCGAAGGCCTGAACCAGTCGGGGCATGATGCTGGCCAGGCCGAAGGTCAGGACGATGTTGATGATGGACATGACGGCGTAGAGCTCCAGGGAGTGCAGCACGTCGCGGAAGTAGTAGATCTGGACGGTGCCGACGGCCAGATAGCCGGTCAGGAACAGGAAGGAACTGATGCACAGCAGCAGGAGCGGCTTGTTCCCTTTCAAGGTGGCGAAGCTCTGCCTCATGGAGACCTTGGCAACCTCGCGGACAACGCGTTCCTTGGTGCTGAAGACCGTGAACATGTACAGGGCCGTGCCGACGACGGCGAAAATGATGGTCATCGTGGTGAACAGTGGCTGAAGGTGGGCCCCGTCCTTCATCAGCGGCGCGATGAAGATGCCCAGGAAGGAAGCGACGGCCACGCCGCCGATGGTGCGGGCGCTGGCCAATTTGGCGCGCTCGCCTGCATGCTGTGTCATGGCCCCGGCGAGGGAGCCGTAGGGGATGTTGACGAAGCTGTAGGCCAGGCCAAGCAGGGCGTAGCTGACATAGGCCCAGAGCAGCATGCCGGACTGGCCGATCTGCGGGATGGAGAAGGCGGCCACGCTGAGCAGCAGCAGCGGCACGGAACCGAACATGATGAACGGGCGGAACTTGCCGAGCCTCTTGTGGTAGGTCCGGTCGACGACCCGGCCGGCGAGCACGTCGGAGAAGGCGTCAAAGATGCGCACCACCAGCAACAGCGTGCCGGCGGCCGCGGCACTGATGCCGGCCACGTCCGTGTAGTACAACAGCAGGAACATCGTGGCGGTGGTGAAGGCCAGGTTGTTGGCGGCATCCCCGGCGCCGTAGCCGACGATGCTGAGCTTGCGCAGTGGCCCTTGCGCATGCTGCGTGCCACCGGCAGCTGTTCCGGTCTTGTCCAGTGTCATGGTCATCACGGGCTCCTTCACCCATCCTCCGCACGGTGGCTGTCGCCATGCGGTGCGACGCGTTCCCGGCTCCGTCTTGCAGTGACTCTTGCAGTGAATCTTGCAGTGGGTACAGTGTCCGGGTTTCGCGTCAACAACCCCGTCCCGGCATCCTTGCCGGCTTGTGAGCTGTGTTACTAGTAGTTAACCAGTTGCAGCAACAATTGGCAACCGATTGCCAGCAGTTTTTTGCGGCTTCCCGTGCTGGTCGTCCCCCGACGCGGAAGCAGCCCACCCGTGCGATGACGGGTGGGCCGGCTCCGAGGGATCGTTCAGGCGCCCAGGGCGCCGTCGGCGGCGGCCCGGGCGATGCCGTCGACCACGGCGCCGTTGGCCGCCAGGTCCGCGTCCAGGATGCCCACCAGGGCGCGCACGTCGTCGTTGCCCGGCAGCGCAAGGGCGGCGGCCAGGTCAGCGGCCGCCGCGTCGGCGATGGCATCCCCGGCACGGTTGGCCCGGCGCAGGAAGGCGATCCATGAGGCGATCATGCGCAGGGCGCCCGCGCCGCTGCGCCCTGCGGCGAGTTCCGCCGCCAGGACGGGCACGGCCCGCATGCGCAACTTGCTGGAACCGTCCATCGCGATCTGGGCCAGGTGGTGCGCGATCCGGCCATTGCCGAATCGGCTCAGCAACGCGGCCCGGTACGCGGGAATGCCCAGGCCCGTCGCCGGAAGGTTGCGTTCGGCCTCATCCCAGAATTCCTCGATCATGGCCGCGCAGACGGGATCCGCCAGCGCCTGCGCCACGGTGCCGTGGCCACGCAGCTGCCCCGCATACGCCATCAGGGAGTGGGCGCCGTTGAGCAGCCAGAGTTTCCGGTTCTCGAACGCCTCGATGTCGTCGACGAACACGGCCCCGGCGCTTTCCCAGTCGGGTCGCCCGGCCGGGAAGTCGCCGCTGAGCACCCAGTCACGGAACGGCTCCGTCACCACCGGGGCGGCGTCGCCAAAGTCCGTGGCCGCCGCCACCAGCTGGATTTCGGCATCCGTGGTGCGCGGCGTGATGCGGTCCACCGAGGTGCCCACGAAGCTGACGTTCGCGTCGATCCAGGCGCCCAGCCCCGCGTCGGCCGCCGCGGCGAGCGGGACGATGGCCGCGCGGGCGGCGGCGCCGTTGTGGGCCAGATTGTCGCAGGAGACGACGGCGATCGGCCCGCCCCCCGCGCGGCGCCGGGCGTCAAGCGCCTGCACCAGGCGCCCGGCGGCGGTCACCGCCCAACGCAACCCGCCGTCGTCGTTCCCCAGCGCCGCGGCCAGCAGGTCGATGTCGGCGGCGACGGCCGGGTTGGCGGTGTCCAGCCGGCCGGCCGCGTCCAGGTTGTAGGCCGCCTCCGTGATGGTCAGGGTGACGACGGCGGTGCCGGGGGACGCGACCAGGCGCGCGAGCGTGGCGACGTCCGCGCCGTCATGGGCCTCGACGATGCTGGTCACCAGCTCGAAGCTGTCGCCGTCCCCCGCCCGCTCGATGAGCGTATACAGCCCGTCCTGGGCGGCCAGCGTGAGCGCCGCGTCGGGGCGGCGGCCGGTGAAGGCGGCAATCCCCCACTCGGCGGCGTCGCCGGCGTGCTGCGTGTACCAGGCCTGGTGGGCGCGGTGGAACGCGCCCAGGCCCAGGTGGACGATGCGCACCGGCGCCGCCGGTCCGGCCTTCGCCGTGGCACGGGTCAACGGTTGGACGGAGGTGGACTGGGTGCTCACAGCTTGAAGGCCCTTCGGGGTGCGGCGTCGACGATGTCAACGATGATCTCGTGCGCGCGTGCTTCGCTGACGCGGCGTTCGGCGACCAGGCGGGCCAGGAAGGCGGCCTCGACGCGGCGCGACGTATTGTGCCGTGCGGGGATGGAACAGAAGGCGCGGGTGTCGTCGATGAAGCCGGAGGACCGGGAGAAGCCGGCCGTCTCGGTCACCGCGGAACGGAACCGCAGCATGGCGTCCGGGGCGTCCAGGAACCACCACGGGGCGCCGATGAACACGGACGGGTAGAAGCCGGCCAACGGCGCGATCTCGCGGGAGAACACGGTCTCGTCGATCGTGAACGGGATGAAGTGGAAGCCGGCGGCCGTGCCGAAGTCCTCCAGCATGGGGCGCAACGCCTCGGTGTAGCTGACGGCGAATGGGATGTCGTGGCCGGTGTCCGCGCCGAAGCCGTTGAAGGTCGCCGTGTGGTGGTTGCGCAGCACGCCCGGGTGCATGGTCATGACGAGGCCGTCGCTGACGGACATGCGCGCCATCTGGTACATCATGTGCGCCTCGAAGACGTCCGCGTCGGCGGCCGTCGCCTCCCCGCGCCGGGCCTTTTCGAACAGGGCCGACGCCTCGGCCGGCTCGAGCCGGAGGGTCTGGGCCGTGCGGGATCCGTGGTCGGCGGACACGGCGCCGTGGTCCACGAAGTACTGGCGGCGGTTTTCCAGGGCACGGAGGTAGCCGGCGTGCCCGGTGAGTCCGTCGCCGGCCAACGAGATCAGCCTCTCGACGCGTTCGGCCCAGTCCGGCTGGCCGAACTTGATGTACGCGTCGGGCCGGAAGGTGGGCAGCACACGGCCGGGAAAGGAACCATCCGCGGCCAGCGCGGCGTGCGCGGCGAGGTCATCGAGCGGGTCGTCCGTGGTGGCCAGGACCTCGATGTTGAAGTCCGCGAACAGGCTGCGCGGACGGAAGGCCGGGCTTTGCAGTTTCGCGTCCAGCTCGTCGAAGAGGGCGTCCGCATGTTCGGCACTCGGTTCGCGGTCCAGCCCGAATACGTGCTGGAAGGAGTCCCGCATCCAGTAGCCGGAGGCGGTGCCGTCAAAGAGCGGCCAAGACATGCAGAAGTGGCGCCAGGTTTCGCGCGGTTCGACGGCGGTGGTGCCGCCCATGCGCAGCTGGTCCAGCGGGACGCCGCTGGCGTGGATGAGCCGGGTGACGTAGTGGTCCGGGGTGACCAGCAACGTTGCGGGGTCCGGGAAGGGCGTGTCCTGGGCCAGCATGGCGGCATCGACGTGGCCATGGGGGGAAATGATGGGCAGCTGCTCGACGTCGGCCAGCAGGGAACGGGCGATGTCCCGCGTTCCGGGATCGGCCGGCAGCAGGCGGTCGGGGTCGGCGGCCAGGGAAAGGGCGGGCGCGGTCGGATGTGACATAGATCAATCGTGGAACACCCGATTCAATTTGTCAACCGGTTGCCATGAGTTGCCAAGCGCCTTTTGCGGCGCGGGCGGGTCCTGCCGATGGGGCCGGATGGCGCCAGCCCCGGGCCGGCCGGGCGATGGGGCCAGGCCGGGCGTGTTCCTGCGGGTTCAGCCGCGGCCGGCCCCCTCCCCCTCGCGCAGCGTGTCACGCCAGGAACGCAATTCCCGGGCGTCCCTGAGCAATTGTCCGGCGTTGTCGCCGGCCACGAATTCCAGCAGCAGGTCGATGGCCGGGGCACCGGATGCGGCCATGGCGCGCAATCGTTCCAACCAATCGTCGCGATGCGCGGCCAGCGGCAGCCTGGCGGCCTCGGCATCCCATGAAAAGACGTGGACGGCGTCGAAGCGGCCGGCCAGCCGCCGGAGTTCGGCCAGGGCCGCCGCGGGGGCGATGCCGGGGCGCGGCTGCCAATAGGTGCGCACAGGCATGGCTCCTGTGTCCCGTGCGGCCGCGATGTCCTGCAGCAGCGCCAGGGTGGACCCGGCCGTGTCGGTCAACGTGTCCCGGTGGAATTCCAGATGCAGCACGATCCCCCGGGCGGCGGCCAGGTCTGCCGCCCGGGGCGATCCGTGCGGCGATGGCCCGCCGTTCCGCCACCGGCACATCGGCGGAACCGGCGCTGCCGGCCCACACCCTGATGCGCGGCGCGCCCAGGGCGGCGGCCGATTCGACGATGGGGGCAAACTCCTTGTCCGACCCCCTCCAATACGAGGCGTAACCCTCGATACCCAGGCCGGCGGCGGCGCACAACGTGCGGGCTTCCTCGGCCTGGGCGGCGTTGCCGGGCTGCACGTGCACATCGGCGCTCCACGAGATCGTCTCCAGGCCCGCCCGGGCGGCGAGGGCCACGACGTCGACCATGGACATGGATCGAAACGTCACCGACATGAGTCCCGTGCTGAACAATGTCACGGCGGGCCTCATGCCCTGCCGACGGCGGCCGCGCAGGCCTCCGCCGCCCGATCTGCAGTGATGACCGTATCGACGGCCAATCGGTGCGACACCATGGATGGCGCCTTCGACGGTGCCGCAAGGGGCACCCGGCGCCCACCCGACCGCATCATGGCCCGGCGGTTACCGGCCCACCGGACCGGTGGAGCCGCGCAGCACCAGTTCGGTCACCAGCGAGGGGGACTCAAAGGCGGTGCGGGGCTGGTCCAGTTCCTCGAGGATGCGTTGCACGGCCGCAACGCCGGACTCGCGCAGCGGCGACTTGATGGTTGACAAGGGCGGCGTGGTGAAGTCCGAACCGAAGATGTTGTCAAAGCCGAGAATGCTCAGGTCCGAGGGAATCCGCACGCCGGCGCCCTGGAGCTCGCGCATGAGCCCGATCGCCATGAGGTCGTTGTAGCAAAAGACCGCGGTGGCGACACTGGCGCGCACCGCGGCCGCCGCCCGCCGCCCGCCGTCGAGCGTTGGGACGCCGGAAGCCACCACGGTGGCCGACATGCCGGACCAGTCACAGCGGGCCTTGATGCTCTCCCAGCGCCGGGCGGACATCCACGACCGCTCCGGCCCGGCGACATACGCCAGCGACGTGTGGCCGAGCGAGGCGAGATGACGCACCGCGTCGGTGACCCCGGCGTCGGTGTCGGCAACCAGGGAATCGACGCCCTCGACGCGCCGGTTGATGACGGCCGCCGGCTTTTGCGCCGCCAACGCCCGGATCTGCTCGTCGGAGAGCCGCGGGCTGGCCAGCACGATGCCGTCCACGGTCGCCAGCATGCGCTGGGCTGCGGTCAGCTCCCCTTCCGCGGACTCCGCCGACTCGGCGAGCACCAGCGTGTAGTCGCGTTCGGCGGCGGCCGCCTCGGCGCCGCGAATGACCTCGAAGAACGCCGGGTTGGTGATGTCGGAGACAATCAGGCCGATCGTGTTGGTGCGCCCGGTGGGCAGCGCCCTGGCAAAGACATTCACCTGGTAGTGCAACTGCGCGGCGGCATCCTCGACCTTCTTCTGCGTCGTGGCGCTGACCCTGCCGGGTTTGCTGAGCGCCCGCGACACCGTCGACGGGTTCACGCCCGCCAGCGCGGCAATGTCGTAGATGGTCGGCGCCGTCCGGCCACCGCGCGCCTTGGCGACGGGCCGCGTTGCATCGTCGGCGATGTCCATGCTGTCGCTCAAATGATCCTCCGGGACGATTCTCCAGATGCCATCGTAACCGGAGGCGGGGCCTGATATTCGCATATCCGGCCCCGCCTGGCACGGGTATCGCACTGGTGTGCCGTTAGCCGCGCTGCGGGTACTTGCCCTCGTCGCCGATGCGCTTGTTCAGCAGTTGCAGGAACTCGTCCTCGTTAAAGTCGAGCGGCACCTCCTCGCCCTTCCAGCTGGAGAGGTGGATGGCGTTGGCGAGGCGGACGCCGTTGATGCCGTCGGAGCCCGGCGCCAGCAGCGGCGTGCCGTCCAGGACGTTGGCGGCGAAGTTCTCCAGCACGCCGGCATGCTGCGCACCCCAGGGCGAATCGAATTCGATGACCTCGGTGGTGAGGTACTCGTCCATGTCCAGCTGGCCCATGAACAGCCTGTGGACGTCGTCCATGCCCATGTTCTCGCTGATCTCGCGTTCCTTCTTCTTCAGCCGGGTGACGGTGGCGGTCTTGCTGCCCTCGACCACGATCTTGCCCGCATCGCCCAGGATTTCAAACCGGTCGGTGCCGACCATGTCGTGCGTGGCGGTGACGAACGTGCCGGTGGCGCCGTTGCCGTAGTCGACGACGGCGGTCACCTCGTCCTCGACGGCGATGTCGCGGCGGAAGCCGTAGGCGACCTTCGAGTAGACGGATTTCGGCACACCGCAGATCCACTGCCACAGGTCCAGCTGGTGCGGGGCCTGGTTGACCAGCACGCCGCCGCCCTCGCCGCCCCAGGTGGCACGCCACGCGCTCGAATTGTAGTAGCCCTGCGGCCGCCACCACGTGGTGATGATCCAGTTTGTGCGCAGGATGGTGCCGATCTCGCCGCCGTCGACGATCTCCTTCAGGCGCTTGTACAGCGGGTTGTTGCGCTGGTTGAACATGATGCCGAAGGAGAGCCCGGGCTTGGTCGCCGCGAAGTCGTTGAGTTCCCTGACCTGCTTCGTGTAGACGCCGGCCGGCTTCTCCACCAGCGCGTGGATGTCGCGTGACAGCGCGGCGATGCCCATTTCCGGGTGCAGGTAGTGCGGGACGCAGGTGACGACGGCGTCGACGTCGCCGCTGTCGAGCATGGCGATGTAGTCGTCATAGACGTGGACGCCGGGGTAGGTTGCCGACGCCGCCTCGCGCTTGGCGGGATCGGTGTCGGTGATGGCGCCGATTTCCATGTTGGGCACCAGGCCGTCGGTGATGAATTTGGCGTACATGCCGCCCTGCTGGCCGAGGCCGATGATGCCGAGGCGTAGTTTCTTGCTCATGTGTTCTGCTCCGTTTCGCAGCTGTTGTTCATGGTGTGGTCTCGACGAGCTCGACCACCGAACGGTGATTGAGCTTGTCGAAATCAGTCGGGACCACTGGTGATCGAGCCTGTCGAGATCGAAGGGTCAGAAAAGGTCCCTGAAACCCATGCCGACCAGGTTGTCGTGGGAGGTCTGCAAGGCATCCCACACGGAACGCCCGTACAGTTCATCCTGCTCCACCAGCAGGTACTGCGCTCCGGCGGCCTGGCTGTGTTCGATGATCGACGGGAAGTCGAGGTTGCCCTCGCCCACCTCGGCGAACTGGACCACGTTCTTGAACTCCGCCATGAAGCCGGCAATATCGCCGGTCTCCAGCAGCCCGAACGCCGACTCGGGCAGTATGCCGATCCGGTAGTCCTTGAGGTGCACCATGGCCGTGCGTCCGGCGTACTTGTCGAGGGTGCGGACGGGGTCCAGGCCTCCGCGCTGGACCCAGTGGACGTCGATCTCCAGGCCCATGGCCGGGGAGTTCTCGTTGATGATGTCTAGCATGTATTTGCCGTCGAACTTGGCAAACTCGATGTGGTGGTTGTGGTAGTAGAGGCTGATACCGTGCTCCTGCAGGCGCTCGGCATAGCCGTTGGTCTCCTTGGCGAAGTCGACGACGGCGTCGATCGACTTCATGGCCGGGAAGGGCAGCATGCCGATGCGCAGCAGTTTGGTGTCCAGCCGCTTGGCGTCGTCCACGATCTTGTCGAAGTCGTCCTTCAGCGATTCGCCGGGACGGCCCACCGGCTTCTCCATCATCACGGACAGCGAGGCGATGTCCATGCCGAGTTCGGTTTGGGATTTCTCCAGTTCCGCCACGTTTTCGGGGGTCATCGGGATCTGGGAGATCTCGACGGCGTTGTAGCCGATCGCGCTGACCTTGCGGAGCGTCTCAAAGGCGCCTACTTCAGCGAAGCTGTCCCTGAGCATCATCGCCTGCACACCAATTTTGGCCATGTCATTCCTTTCTTCGGCCGGGGCCCTGTGGGGCTCGTCCCGGCGGTCGTTCCAGACTGTAAATCTTGTGCGCGGGCTACGCAGAGATCGGGCTGGCTTCTTCCAGGCGTTGTGCATCCAGGAGCCGGTGCCGGTCATTGCGCCGCTTGGCCTGGCGGTCCGGGTCAGGCACGGGCGACGCCAGCAGCAGCCGCTGGGTATAGGGGTGTTCCGGGCTCCGCGTAACCACGTGTGCAGGCCCTTGTTCGACGATTTCACCGTGGTACATGACGGCGACGCGGTGGCTGATGTGCCGGACCACGTCGAGGTCATGGGAAACGAACAGGTAGGACACGCCGGTGTCGCGCTGGATCTGCAGGAACAGGTCCAGCACCACGGCCTGGGTCGACAGGTCAAGAGCGCTGACGGGTTCGTCGCATACAATCAGCTTCGGCGACAATGCCAGGGCCCGGGCAATGGCGACACGCTGGCGCTGGCCGCCGCTGAACTCCCGCGGCAGGCGGTTGATGGCATCGGAGGGCAGGCCCACCTGGTCCAGCAGTTCGCGCACCCGTGCCCTGGCCTGTGCCGGGGACTGGCCCTGGACACCCAGCGGCTCGGCCAAGATGGAGCCAATTTCCATGGATGGGTTCAGCGAGGTGTAGGGATCCTGGAACACGACCTGAAGGTCCCTGCCCAGGCGCCGGCGTTCGGCGCGCGTGGCATGGCTGATGTCGTTGCCTTCAAAGGTGATGGTGCCGCGGGTGACAGGGGCCAGGCCCAGCACCGCCCGCCCCAGCGTGGTCTTGCCGGAGCCCGACTCGCCGACCAGGCCGAGGGTTTCCCCCGGCTTGACGGAGATGTTGATGTCGGTCAGTGCCCGGAACGGCTTGCGCCGGAATCCCTTGAGCGGGTACTCAACGTCCAGGCCGGAAACGGTGAGCAGCTCGGCTCCGGAAGCGGCGCCATGATGTTTGGTGGTACTCATCGGGCCATCTCCTTCTCGTCACGCTCGTCATTGCGTGCAGCGGCTTGCGCGGCTGGCATGCCAGCGGAAACCAGCATGGTCATGGGCTCCTTGTCTTCGAGCATCGAGGACAGGAGCTTTTGTGTATAGGGGTCCTTCGGGTTGCGAAGGATGTCGCGGACGTCGCCGTCTTCAACGAGCCGGCCGTTCTGCATCACCGCGACGCGGTCGCACAGGTCGGCGACGACGCCGAAGTTGTGGGTCACCAGGATCACGCCAACACCCAGGCGCTTTTGCAGGTCCCGGACCAGGTCCAGGACGTCCGCCTGTACGGTGACGTCAAGCGCCGTGGTCGGCTCATCGGCAATGATCAGGTCCGGTTCGCAGCTGATGGCCCCGGCAATGAGAACGCGCTGTGCCATGCCGCCGGATACTTCGTGTGGGTAGGCCTCAAATGTTTTCTCCGGGAAGCGGATGCCTACGTCGTCCAGCAGCTTCAGGGCGCGCTTGGTGGCCTCGGACTTGGAAATCTTCAGCACCCGCATCATGGGGGTGACGAGCTGGTAGCCGATGGTGAAGGCGGGGTCCAGGTTGCTCATGGGCTCCTGGGGGATGTAGGAGATCCGCTTGCCGCGGTATTCGCTCAGCCGCGTCTGGCTGACGCGGTCATCGGTGGGGGCCACCGTATACTTACCGTCGAATTGGATGCTGCCGCCCACAATGCGGGCTGCGTCCGGCAACAGTCCCAGGATGGAGAAGGCGGTCTGGGACTTGCCGGAGCCGGATTCGCCCACGATGCCCAGGACCTCCCCGCGATCAACATGGAAGGAGACGTCGTCCACAACCTTCTTGATGGAACCGTCGGCCTGGGGGTAGCCGACGCCGAGGTGGGAGACCTTGACCAGATGGTGTTCGGTGCCGGCCTCCACAACGGCTGAAAAGGTGCGGTCGGGGCGGCGCCGGACCGTGGCCAGGGAAGCCTGTGCAGTGTTGCCTCCGCGCTTGGGGGCCTTGATCTTCTCGGCGTCCTCGAGGGCATCGCGGATGGCGTTGGCCAGCAGCACCAGCGCGCCGATGGTCAGGCCGATCGCCAGGGCCGGCCATACGAGCAGGAGCGGGCTGAGGTAGATGTTCTTGAAGCCCTCGTTGAGCATGACGCCCCACGTGGCCACCGACGGGTCGCCCAACCCCAGGAACTCCAAGCCGGACTGGATGGCGATGGCCACCCCGCAGATCACGGCTGTCTGGATGATGATAGGGGCGCGCACCACGGAAAAGATGTGCCGGGACATGATGGCGGTGTCGCTAAGGCCGGCCACGCGGGCGGCATCGACGTACAGCTCGTTGCGAACGGACTGGACGGCCGTGCGGGTCAGCCGGAAGTAGCCGGGCGCCATCAGGATGCCGAAGGCAACCATCGAGAGCCATACGGACGGCCCCAGGGCGGCCCGGACGGTCAGCAGCACGATGATGCCGGGCAGGCTCATCAGGACGTTGACCAGCCAGTTGGATACGCCGTCGAACTTGCCGCCGTAGTACCCGGCGACGAGGCCGGAGGGCAGGCCGATGGCGATGGCGACGGCGGCACACAGCAGTGCGGAGAGCAAGGTGGTCCGCGCGCCGAACACGAGCCGGCTCCAGACGTCGCGGCCCACGCTGTCGGTGCCGAGCAGGTTCACGGCGTCGCCGGATGCCAGGGTCTTGCCGATGTTGGCGAAGTTGGGGTCAAAGGAGGTCAGCACATTGGCCAGCACCGCCAGAACCACCATGAACAGCAGGACGACGACGGCCGACAGGCCCAGGGGGTTCTTCAGGATCTTCTTGATGACGTTGGAACGGACCACCGTCCCGCTCTGGCCGACGAGCTCGACTGGCACACTCATGACACACGCACCTTGGGGTTCAGCCAGCCGTTGATGAGGTCCACCAACAAGTTGACGATGATAACGATGATGACGGTGTACAGCACCACGCCCATGACGAGCGGGATGTCGCCCATGCTGGTGGACTGCACTGCCAGCGCACCCATGCCGGGCAACGCGAAGATTTGCTCAATGATCACGACGCCGCCGAGCATGCCCACGAACTTCAGGCTCAGGACCGTCAGCCCGGCCGGGGCGGCGCTGCGCAGCACGTGCTTGAAGAGGATTTCCCACTCGGGGATGCCGCGGCTGCGCAGTGTGCGCACGTAATCCCTTTCAAGCTGCTTGATGACTGCGCTGCGGATCTGCTGGGCGATGCTGGCGATTCCGTTGATGAGCAGGGCGATGACGGGCAGGGTCATGGAAGCCGCCCAGGCGTCTGCGCCGGAGTCCGGGGAGATGCTGCTGGTGGCCGGGAAAATCTTCAGGGTGATGGCAAATACGGAGACCAGGACGATCGCCAAAACGAAGTCTGGAATGGCATCGCCTACGACGGCGGCACCCTGGACGAGCCGGTCTATCCAGCCGCGCTTGACGGCCGCGGCCATCCCCAGGAGGGTCGCCACGATGGCAATGCACACTATCGAGACGATGACGAGGGTCAGCGTGATGGGCAGCCGGGTGGTGATGGCGCTGACCACGGGTTCGGAAGTGAACCAGGAGACGCCAAAGTCGCCGTGCAACGCGTTGCCGGCCCATTCGAAGAACCGGGTCAGCAGCGGCCGATGGAGTCCAAGCGCAATCTCCTTGGCCTGGACCTGCTCCTGGCTGGCGTACTCACCGAGGATGTTCCGGGCGATGTTGGCGCTGGAGAAGTACAGGAGGCAGTAGGTGAAGAAGGAGATGGCCACAAGCACCGAGATGCCGGAGGCAATTCGTTTGAGGATGAAGGAAACCATGGGGTGCTCCAGGTGGAGGGATCAAGGGTGGGGAGGTGTGCCGGGGGCGGGGCCCGCCCCCGGCACGTGCGCCGCTACTTTGCGGGAGCGTAGTTGTAGATGGACGGCACGGCCTGCTGAAGCTCGGGCTGGACGTCAATCTTCTTGTTGCTGAAGTACATCTGGTTCAAACGGAACATGGGCACGAACCAGGCGTTCTTGGTGACGTTTTCGTTGACCTTCTTGGCCAGCTCGGCACTGTTCGCCCCGCCGTTCTGGACGGCCTTGATCATCGCCGTCAGCTCCGGGTCCTCGTTCTTGAAGGGGTTGTACAACGCAGTGGTGGAGACCATCTGGTTGATGGCCACCCACGGCTCGCCCTGGTAGAGGTTGAAGGTTGCTGCGGCGTACTTCCCCGCAGCCATGTCGGAAACATAGTTGGCGTCCGGGATGGACTCGGTCTGCAGGGTGATGCCGACGTCGGACAACTGCTGCTTGAACACGGCGTTGATCGGGTCGTAGCTCGCAACAGTCGGGATTTTCAGGGTGAATCCCTTGGGGTACCCGGCTTCGGCCAACAGTGCCTTGGCCTTGGCGGGGTCGTAGGGGTAGGTGTTGTCCAGCTCGGGGACATAGGCGCCGCTCTCGGGGCCGAAGACCTGGTCGGTAACGGTGCCCTCGTTCAGGTACTGCTGCGCAAGGATCGTCTTGCGGTCAAAGGCGTAGTTCATGGCCTGGCGCACCTTGACGTTGGCCAAGGCGGGGTTGATCTTGCCGTCGCGGTCGTAAAGCAGAATGCCCTGCCAGTCCACCTGGCTCTTGTGGGGCACCATGCCGGCGCCTTCAGCCTGCTTGCCGGACTTGGGGTCCAGCAGTGCGGCGTCGACCTGCCCGGAGACCAGGGCGTTGGTGCGTGCCGTCAGGTCCACCAGGTACTTGATGGTGACCTTGTCAAACTTCTGCAGGTCCTTGTCCCAGTAGCCGGAGCGCTTGGTGAAGACGTACTGGGACCCCTTCACGGAGCTCTTGGCGTCGTAGACGTAGGGGCCCGAGCCGTCCGGAACGGTCTTGATGCCGTCCGTACCGATCGCCTTGGGGCTCGCCTGAAGGCCCAGCGCCTGGGTCAGGTAGTAGCTGAAGGCCGGGTCGGGAGAATTCAGGGTGATGGCGATGGTGGAGGGGTCCACCACGTCGACGCTCTTCATCGAGGCTGCCTGGTAGGCGTCAGTGCCCTTGGCTGCCTTGAAGTGGTCCAGGTTGGCCTTGGCGGCAGCGGCGTCGAACTTGGCTCCGTCGCTGAAGGTGACGTCCGTGCGCAACTTCAGCGTCAGGACGGTGTTGTCCTTGTTGTAGGACCACTCGGTGGCCAGCATGGGCACGAGCTTGCCGTCAGGCGCCCGGCGGATCAGGGAGTCATACACCGCCTGGTAGATCGGCATCCGGTGGCCGATGTGTGCATCCGTGGGGTCGAAGGTCTTCAAGTCTTGGAGGCTGGCCAGGGTGAGCGTCGTGGCGGCCGCGCCGCCACCGCCGCCGCTAGCGCTCGTGCCGCCGCCGCAGGCGGTCAGGGCAATGGCTGCGGCGGCAAGAACTGCCAGTGCCGAGGATTTTGGACCAAACTTCATCGTTGGCTCCTAATGGTTGAAAAGTAGACGTTTTGCCGATCGTGGTGAACGCCACCCGATGTGGCATACGTCTCACAGTACTGGCGTTGGCAGCTTTTGGCAACCGATTGTCATAGAAGTTTGCTGAAGTTCCAGGCCATGGTTTCATTGGGCCGAGATTCCTTGGAATTTCGGCCAATGCGGATCGGGAACCGATTGCCTGAGCGACCGAGCGTGGGGCATACGAGGTCCGTGCGGTGCATGCCGGGCGGCGAGTGCGGGAGGACTCGCGCATGGGTCTCGACAAGCTTGACCACCGACGGACTAGGTGGGTGGTGTTTTTCGTTTGGTGGCGTGGCGGTCAACGGGCGTGGGCTGTCTCCTTGGGAAAATTGAGGTGGACAGATTCCCGGAACTCAGGAGTGATCGATGACGTTGGGTCTGGCGCCGACGCAGGGTGACCTGCTGCGTGGCACCGTCGGCTATTGTCAGGGCTTGGTGCCGGAGGACTCGATTTATGCGGTGCTGCATCGGGAGTGCTTTAACCTCTTCCCGGACGGGATGTTCGCTGACCTGTTCACCGATGTGGGCCGGCGCTCCGTGCCGCCGATGATCGTGGCGGTCGTGATGGTCCTGCAGCGGATCGAGGGCTGTTCGGACCGGGAGGCGGTGGACCGGTTCGCCTTTGACGCACGGTGGAAGTACGCCGCCGGCGGGCTGGCCTTTGACCATCCGGGGTTCGTGCACACGGTGCTGGTGGACATGCGGGCGCGCCTGGCCGCCTCGGATGCTCCGGACCGGATCTTTCAGGCGACCCTGGAGGCGGCGAGGGCTGCCGGGCTGGTGGGGCGCAAGCGGGTGCTGGATTCGACCCCGTTGTATGATGCGGTCGCCACGATGGACACCGTGACGCTTATCCGCTCGGCAATCCGGGGCCTGCTGCGGGTCGCCGACGCGGGCCTGGAGGCCCGGCTGCGCGCCGTGCTCACCCGCGATGATGAGTATGTTTCGGCGGGGAAGCCGGTCTGCGCCTGGGACGATGCGGCCGCCCGGACGGAGGTCGTGGATGCGTTGGCGAAGGACGGGCACGCGGCCCTGGCCCTGCTTGACGGGCAGCAAGTATCGGATGTTGTGGCCCGGGTCGGGGAACTGCTGGCGACCGTTCTGGGCCAGGACCTGGATTGCGTGGACGGGGTGTTCCGCATTGCCCGGCGGGTCGCGAAGGACCGGGTGATTTCCACCGTCGACCTCGAGGCCCGGCACGGGCACAAGACCGCCGCGCGCGGCTTCGACGGGTACAAGGGCCATCTGGCGATCGACCCGGACAGTGAGATCATCACCGCGACCGATGCCACGGCCGGGAACACCGGCGACGCGGACCCGGCCGCCGGACTCCTCGCCGGCGAACTGGGCATCCCTGCCTCCCCGGATCCGGCGGATGAATCCGCAGGCCAGGACACGGAAAAGGACCTTGGCCAGGACACTGGCGACGGCCACGACGGACCGGCCATCGAGGCCGGCGACGGCCACGACGAGCCCGCCCCGGATGCCGGCGACGAGGCCGGCCGGGGCGTGGACGGCGGCGGCGCCCGGGAGCAGGATCGTCTGGCCGTGTATGGGGATGCCGCGTACGGGGCCGGGGCGTTGCTGGTGGCGCTTGAGGCGGCCGGGGCTACCGTGATGGTGAAGGTTCAGCCGCCGGTGGCCCCGGGCGGGCGTTACGCCAAGGACCGTTTCACCGTCGACACCGCTGCCGGAACGGTGACCTGTCCCGCAGGGGTGACCGTGCCCATCCGCCAGGCGAAGGCCGGCGGCGGAACCGCCGCCTTCGGTGCCGCCTGCGCGGCCTGCCCGCTGGCCGGCGCCTGCACGGCCTCCAGGTCCGGGCGGACGATCAGCATCGGCCCGTACGAGGCCGAACTGGTCAGGGCCCGCCACACACAACAGGATCCGGGGTGGCTGGCCGAGTACCGGGCCACCCGCCCGAAGGTCGAACGCAAGATCGGCCACCTGATGCGCCGCAAGCACGGCGGGCGCCGGGCAAGGGTCCGGGGCCTGGCCAAGGTAAAGGCCGATTTCTCCCTGCTGGCCGCCGCCGTCAACATCGCCCGGCTTGGCGTGCTCAAAATCAGCCGGATCGCCCCCTCCGCACCGGCGGTGGTCCCGGCATGAGGGCCGGGAAGGTGCTTCCCGGACCCAGGCCGCCCCGGGAAGGGCCTCGCCGGCCCCCAGCCGCCCCCTGCAGGCCCGAAAATGGGTGCCGGCGGCAAAATCCGACCAAACCCCTGCGGCGCCGACCGTCCTCACAGCGCCGAAAAATTGACCCCCACCCGCAACGACGCAACATAAACAGCCGTTCGACACCACCCACCTAGGAGACCCGCGCCACCGCATCCGGATAGCTCTGGCGGTATACGTCCTTGATGATCCGCAGTGTCTTCTGCGCCTCGGCCGGGTCAATCCAGAACGCGCCGTTCTGCCCCAGCTGCGCGTAGAAATCGGCGATGAGGAGCCGGTGCGAGACGCCCCAATAGTCCCGGCCGCCACTCTCGGCGCGACGCTCCGGGATCACCTCGACGCGACCGTCGGCATAGGTGACGGTCAGGTCCCCGCGCAGGCTCAGCGTCGCGGCCTCGGTCACGATGTCGACCGTGACGGGCGCATTGACGGCGTTGGCAAGCGTGGCATAAAAGACACTGCTGGCACCCGTGGCATGGGTCAGGACCAGTTCGGCCGTATCCTCCACATCGATGGTGTCGCCGAGCACGTGGGTGGCCGCGCTGCCACGGACGGCGGTGACATCGCCCACCAGCCATTGCAGCAGGTCGAGGGTGTGGATGGCCTGGTTCATCAGCAGCCCGCCACCGCCGCCCGCCCAGCTGCCGCGCCAGGGCCGGTTCCGGTAGTAGTCGGCACCGCGGTGCCACATGACGGTGCCGGAGCCGCCCAGCACCCGGCCCAACTCCCCCGTCGCCAACATCGCGTGCATGGCCTGGGCGGTGGCGTTGTAGCGGTTCTGGAAGCAGATGCCAATCCGCGCCGAGCTGCTTGCGGCGGCCTCAACCAGGCGCCGGCCCTCCTCGAGGGTGTTGGCCAGCGGCTTCTCGGCAATGACATTCACGCCGCGTTCCAGCGCGTCGACGGCCGGTTGCACGTGCTGGTTGTGCGGGGTGCAGACATGGACGACGTCGGGACTCGCCTGTGTGAGCATCGTCATGTGGTCCTGGTACCCCGGCACGCGCCGGGTGGCCACGGCCGCGGACAACCGGTCCGGATCGGTGTCGCACACGGCCACCAGCTCGGCGCCGTCGATCGCGTCGATGGCGTCGAAGTGGACGGTGGAGACGTCCCCGCATCCAATAATGGCTACCCGTGGCATGTGGACTCCCAAGTTTCTTGTGCTGGCCGATTGTTCACCGTGTTCACGCCCGGCACCGGAATCAGGCCAGCGTGGCGCCGAGGCGGTCGGTCATGGTGCGGAAGGCGCGTGCGGCCTCGCCGAACGCGCCGGGCCCGGAGAAGCCGCCCAGCTCGTGCGCGCTGGCCAGGTGGGGTTCGAGCGAGGCGAAACCGGCGTACCCGTCGGCGATGAGGGCGGCCAGCGTTTCCTCCAGTTCGCCGTCGCCCTGACCGGTGGGCACCACCTCGCCGCTGCCGGCGATGGCGTCCTTGACCTGCAGGTATTCCAGGTACGGCCGGAGCATGGCGTAGGCGTCGGTGAACGGCCGGACGCCCACCTGGACGAAGTTGGCATTGTCCCACGCCGCGCGCAGGGCCGGGGAGTCCACCGTTTGCATGATGTCCAGGACACGCTCCGGGGTGTCTCCGTAGATGTCCTTCTCGTTCTCGTGCAGCAGCACCATGCCGGCCTTTTCGGCCTCCGCCGCAAGCAGTTTCATGCGCTCCATGACGGCATCGCGGATGTCCTCGAGCGTCTGCTGCGCCCCACGGAAGTAGGAAAAGATGCGGATGTAGCGGGTGTCCAGGGCCTGCGCCACGGAGATGATGCGACGCAGCCGGACCACCTCGTGGTCGGCCGGCAGGCCGACGTCGACCTTGCCGATCGGGCTGGCTACGGCGGAGACCTTGAGCCCGGCGCCGTCGAGGATCTCCTTGAGCCGGGCCACCTGCACCGGCTCAAGCTCCACAACGTTCGTGCCCCACGCACTGCGAACCTCGATGTGGCCAGCCCCCAGGGCGAGCATGACGGCCGCCTGGACCGCCGGATCGGGGTCGATCTCGTCCCCGAAGCCGGAGAGCGTCCAGGTTGCGTGGTTGGCGTTGGACATACGGGCCTCCATACGATTCTTCAGCCGGGGTCGGCGGCTCGGGCTAGAGCAACACCTTGCGGTGTGACCGACCACACATGCTAATGCGTTACACCGAGCCTAGGGCATTCAGGCGAGTTTTGACAACCGATTGCCAAAATGTGGCAATGGTTCTATGGTGGCAGTGCAGGACAGTGTCGTCCATCACATCGATGTCCCTCGTGATTCTGCCCGCAACCTGCTGGATCCCTCCTAGGACGTGCCCATCATGACTGTTCCCACAGGCGTTTCGCCGGACCGGCCCGCCACCATCCACGACGTGGCCGCCCTGTGTGGCGTCGCGGCCTCCACCGTGTCCCGTGCCCTGTCGATGCCGGAGCGGGTGAATTTCCGCACCCGTGCCCGCATCGAGGCCGCGGCGGCGCAGCTGAACTACGTCCCCAACGCACAGGCCAAGGCGCTCAGTTCCGGACGCACCAAGGCCGTCGCCGTCCTCGTGGCCGACATCACGAACCCCTTCTTCTTCGACATCATCCGCGGCACGCAGCTCCAGCTCAAGGCCGCGGGCTACACCCAGTTGCTGGTGGACACCGAGGAGTCGGACGAGGTCGAGGCCATCACGCTGGAGCAGTTGCGGCAGACCGCCGACGGCGTCATCCTGACCGCGCCCCGCCTCGGCGACGAGGCACTGGCCCGGGCCGCCGACAAGCTCCCCCTGGTCACCATCAACAGGGACATCCCCGGCATCCCCTCGGTCGTCCTCGACACGCCGACGGCGACGAACCAGGCGCTGGACCACCTGCTTTCCCTCGGCCACGAACGCATCGCCTTCATTGCCGGGCCGGACGGCTCCAGCTCCAGCCAACGGCGCTGGGCGGCCTTGTCCGCCGCCGCGCAGGACCGTGGTGCCGACGTCACCCGCCTGGGGCCGTTCGCGCCACGAACGTATTCGGGCGCCGCCGCCGCCGACGCCGCCGTGCACAGCGGCGCCACCGCGTGCATCGTCTTCAACGACCTCATCGCCATCGGCATGCTGCAACGCCTGCGCGAACGCGGTGTCCGCGTCCCCACGGACATGAGCATCGTGGGGTGCGACGACATCTTCGGCGCGGACTTCTGCAGCCCGCCGCTGACCACCGTCACCGCACCCGTGGAGCAGGCCGGCCGGGTGGCCGTGACCATGCTGCTGGGAAAGATAAATCCCGGCTACGGCGTATCGCCGCGGCGTCATTCGGTGGTGCCGACCCACTTGACCATCCGGGCCTCCACCGGGCCGGTTCCCGCCGACCGGCCGTAGGGCAATCCCGCGCCGGACAAACCCTTCGGCGGAAAGTTCCCGACACACTGTGTGACTCACCTCGCAGATTGGCCGGGAGCCCGGTTAGCTCACTAGACTTGCACACGGTATGGGTTGCATGTCGCCATACCACGACGATGCGCCGGGCGGACGATCCGTGCGACAGCGGGCCATTAGAACTCATGGAAGAGGCGTATTACACGTGCCAGAGCAATCAAGTCACCGTCTACCGGAAGAATTTGGCGGAAACGAGTGGCTCGTCGATGAGCTGTACGAGCGGTACCAGGCGGACAAGAACTCGGTGGATTCCAAGTGGTGGCCGTTGTTTGCGGAGTTTGATTCCGATGCCGCGGCCGGCAACGGCCGGCACGCCAATCCGGTGACACGCGAGATCCCGGTCGTCCCCGCCGCCCCTGCGGCCACGGTTCCCCCCACGCCCGCGGCACCCCCTGTGGCACCGCCGTCGTCCGCTCCCCCGGCCCCGGCCGCCGCTCCCGCCGCCCGCCGCGCGGCCCCCGCCAAGGACGCCGCCCGTGACGGCACCACCCCGATCCCCGCCCAACTGCCCAAGACGGCACGGGACATGTCCGCCGCCGAGGAGTCCGTCACCACCGTGCTGCGCGGCCCCGCCAAGGCCATCGCCGCGAACATGATCACCAGCCTCGAGGTGCCCACCGCCACCAGCGTGCGCGCCATCCCGGCCAAGCTGCTGATCGACAACCGCCTCGTCATCAACTCCAACCTTGCCCGCGCCCGTGGCGGCAAGGTCTCCTTCACGCACCTGATCGGCTACGCCGTGATCAAGGCGCTGGGCCAGTTCCCGTCGATGAACGTCTCCTACGACGAGATCGACGGCAAGCCGGTGGCCATCCAACACCCGCACGTGAACTTCGGCATCGCCATCGACATGCCCAAGCCGGACGGGTCGCGCCTGCTCGTGGTGCCGAACATCAAGCGCGCCGAGACCATGAACTTCTCCGAGTTCTGGCACACCTACGAGGACCTGATCAAGCGGGCCCGCAGCGGCAAGCTGACCGCCGACGACTATGCCGGCACCACCGTGTCGCTGACGAACCCGGGCGGCATCGGCACCGTGCACTCCGTGCCGCGCCTGTCCAAGGGCCAGGCGGCCATCATCGGTGTCGGCGCGCTGGACTACCCGGCGGACTCGCAGGGCTCCAGCCCGAAGATCCTGGCGCAGAACGCCGTCAGCAAGGTCCTGACACTGACCTCGACGTACGATCACCGCGTCATCCAGGGCGCGGGCAGCGGCGAATTCCTGCGGATCGTCCACCAGCTGCTGCTCGGCAGCCAGGACTTCTACGACGAGATCTTCGAATCGCTGCGCATCCCGTACGAGCCGGTCCGCTGGAGCACCGACCGGCAGGTCGACCCGGCCGACCAGATCAACAAGGTCGCCCGCATCCAGCAGCTGATCCACTCCTACCGCGTGCGCGGGCACCTGATGGCCGACACCGACCCGCTGGAGTACCGCCAGCGCAAGCACCCGGACCTCGACGTGCTCACGTACGGCCTGACCCTGTGGGACCTGGACCGCGAATGGCCCACCGGCGGGTTCGGCGGCAAGACCAAGCTGCCGCTGCGCGACATCCTCGGCGTGCTCCGCGACGCCTACTGCCGCACCACCGGTGTCGAGTACATGCACATCCAGGAGCCGGAGCAGCGCGACTGGTTCCAGGATCAGCTCGAGCACCCGTATTCGAAGCCCAGCCGCGAGGAGCAGCTGCGCATCGTCTCCAAGCTCAACGCCGCCGAGGCGTTCGAGACGTTCCTGCAGACCAAGTTCGTCGGCCAGAAGCGCTTCTCGCTCGAGGGCGGCGAGTCGCTGATCCCGCTGCTGGACTCGATCATCTCCGACGCGGCCGACGACGGCCTCGACGAGGTCGCCATCGGCATGGCCCACCGCGGCCGGTTGAACGTGCTGACGAACATCGCGGGCAAGACGTACGCCCAGGTGTTCCGCGAATTCGAGGGCGTGCAGGACCCGCGCAGCGTGCAGGGCTCCGGCGACGTGAAGTACCACCTCGGCACGGAGGGCACGTTCACCTCCGACGCCGGCAACGTCACGAAGGTCTACCTGGCCGCCAACCCCTCCCACCTGGAGGCCGTCGACGGCGTCCTCGAGGGCATCGTGCGGGCCAAGCAGGACCGTCTGGACCAGGGCGAGAAGTTCCCGGTGCTGCCGATCATGGTGCACGGCGACGCCGCGTTCGCCGGCCAGGGCGTGGTCGCCGAGACGCTGAACCTGTCCCAGCTGCGCGGCTACCGCACCGGCGGCACCATCCACGTCGTGGTCAACAACCAGGTCGGCTTCACGACGGCGCCGTCGTCGTCGCGTTCCTCGGTGTACTCGACCGATGTGGCGAAGATGATCCAGGCGCCCGTGTTCCACGTCAACGGCGACGACCCGGAGGCCGTGGTCCGCGTCGCCGAGCTGGCCTACCAGTTCCAGCAGCGCTTCCACAAGGACGTCGTCGTCGACCTGGTGTGCTACCGCCGCCGGGGCCACAACGAGGGCGACGACCCGTCGATGACGCAGCCGCTGATGTACAACCTGATCGAGGCCAAGCGGTCCGTGCGCCGGCTGTACACGGAGGCCCTGATCGGCCGCGGCGACATCACCGAGGACGAGGCCACGCAGCTGCTGCGCGACTACCAGGAACGCCTGGAGCGCGTGTTCGCCGAGACGCATGCGGCGCAGACGTCGCCCATCCCGATCATCACCTCCGATTCGCAGGCCGTCTCCGACCTGGAACGCCCGATTGCCCAGCAGGCCGACGCCGGCTTCAACGAGCCGCGCTCGACGGCCATCTCCGCGGAGCTGCTGGCCCGCATCGGCGCCGCGCACACACGCATCCCGGAGGGCTTCACGGTCCACCAGAAGCTCATGGCGCTGCTCGAGAAGCGCGAGGCGATGTCGCGCGAGGGCCAGATCGATTGGGGCTTCGGCGAGCTGGCCGCGTTCGGGTCGCTGCTCGTCGAGGGCGTGCCGATTCGGATGGCCGGGCAGGATTCGCGCCGCGGCACGTTCGTCCAGCGCCATGCCGTGTTCCACGACCGTGACAACGGCAAGGAGTGGACGCCGCTGCGCGAACTGAGCGACGACCAGGCGAAGCTGTGGATCTACGACTCGCTGCTGTCCGAGTACGCCGCCATGGCGTTCGAGTACGGCTACTCGGTGGAGCGTCCCGACGCGCTGGTCGTGTGGGAGGCCCAGTTCGGCGACTTCGCCAACGGCGCCCAGACGGTCGTTGACGAGTTCATCTCCTCCGCCGAGCAGAAGTGGGGGCAGCGTTCGTCGCTGGTGCTCATGCTGCCCCACGGCTACGAGGGCCAGGGCCCGGACCATTCCTCCGCCCGCATCGAGCGCTACCTGCAGCTGTGCGCGGAGAACAACCTGGTCATCGCAAACCCGACCACGCCGGCGTCGCACTTCCACCTGCTGCGCCGCCAGGCCTACAGCAAGCCGCGCAAGCCGCTGGTCATCTTCACCCCGAAGCAACTGCTGCGCCTGAAGGCGGCCGCGTCCAGCGTGGAGGACTTCACGCAGGGCACGTTCCGGACCGTCATCGGCGATGCCACGATCAGCGACGACACCGCCGTGGACCGGGTCCTGCTGGTCTCGGGGCGCATGTACTACGACCTGATCGCCGCGCGCGAGAAGGCGCAGGACACGAGGATCGCGATCGTCCGCGTCGAGCAGCTGTACCCGCTGCCGCTGGAGGAGATCAAGGCGGAACTGGCCAAGTACCCGAACGCCGACGTCGTGTGGACCCAGGACGAGCCCGCCAACCAGGGCCCGTGGCCGTTCATGGGCCTGAACCTGGCGCCCGAGCTGGACCGGAAGCTGCACCGCGTCTCCCGGCCGGCCTCGGCGTCCACGGCGTCCGGCTCCGCGAAGCACCATGCGGTCGAGGAGACCCTGCTGATCCGGCAGGCCTTCGAGCGCAACTAGTCCCCGGCGGCCCCCACTGCTCGCAGGCTCGCAGCGGGACCCTCGCCGCCGTGGGCCCANCCCAGCGGCCCCCACTGCTCGCAGGCTCGCAGCGGGACCCTCGCCGCCGTGGGCCCATCCGGATGCCCGGCCTGGTCCCCCGGGCCGNGGCATCCGTCATGAATGGCATCTACGAAAGGTTTACCGTGGAGCATCGGAAACTGCGGATCGCCGCGGTCGGCGACGAACTGGTGGCGGGCGTTGGCGATCCCCGCGCGCTCGGGTGGTTGGGCCGCGTGCTCGCGCGCACCCCCCAGGACGACGTCTCCGTGGAGTCGTTCGTGCTGGCCAGTCCGCAGGAAGGCACGGAGGCCCTGGCCGCCCGGTGGCTGCAGGAGGCCGGGCGCCGCTTCGACGATTTCCATGAGAACCGCCTCGTCGTCGGCCTCTCCGGCCGGGACATCGAGTTCGGGCTCACGACGGCGCGCAGCCGGTTGAACCTGGCCAACATCCTCGACGGAGCGTCGCAGCTGAACATCCCCGTGTTCGTGGTCGGCCCGCCGCCGAGCCTGGACCCGGCGCTCAACCGCAAGCTGGCGGACCTGAACGCGGCGTTCGCGGATGTCACCACGCGACGCAAGCACTCCTATGTCGACACGTTCGCGCCGCTGCAGAACCACGAGCAGTGGCGCACCGACCTGGCCGCGAACGCCGGCTCCCCCGGACAGGCCGGCTACGGTCTGATGGCCTGGCTGGTGTTGCACCGCGGCTGGCACCAGTGGTTGAACATCCCCGAGGCGAACTAGTCCCCACGCCCGAGGGGCCCTTCGCGATATAGCTTGTCTTCCCGCATTTCGCGTTATATCGTGTCTTTCATCGACACGATATAACGCGATTCTGTAGGAGGGATCATGAATGCTGAAAGCTGGACCGTCACCGACGCGGAAACGTTGGAACTCGACGGTGTCACGGAGGTCAAGGCCTACCTGGTGAAGGGGCGCGTCGACGTCATCGCCACGGACAGCCGCACGGCCACGGTCGAGGTCAGCGAGGTGACCGGTCCACCGCTGAACATCTCGTTCAAGGACGGGACGCTGAAGATCGAGCACCTCGACTCCACGAACTGGCTCCAACGCATCGTCAACTTCAACTCGTCCGCCCGCGCCGTCGTCAGCGTCATGGTGCCCACCGGCACGGCCGTCACGGCGGCGACGGTCAGCGGCGACGGCATGGTCAGCGGCAGCACGGCCTCAACGAGCCTGAAGACCGTCTCCGGCTCGTTGATGGCGGACGCGACCGAGGGCATGCTGACCGCGGACACGGTCAGCGGCGAAATCATCGCCCGCGACCACGCCGGGCACTTCGTGGCCAAGAGTGTCTCCGGCGAGATCACGGCGTCGGGCGCCCTCGACGACGTGCGCGCCAACACCGTTTCCGGCAACCTGAATTTCGACATCCAGGGCAGCCCGCGCAGCTTTTCCTCCAACAGTGTCTCCGGCGATGTCACTGTCCGCGTGCCGGCCCACGTCGGCCTGGATGTGTCGTCGAAGTCGGCCTCGGGCACCATCGTCGTCGACAACGAGCACTACACCGGAACCGCCCAGAGCGTCCGTGTGAACAGCGGACCCGGCAGTCCGCGCATGATCACGCGCACGACGTCGGTCTCGGGAAACGTGACGATCGTGCACGCCGAGCCGGTCCACGACGCCGCCGGCGATGCCGGGGGGGTGCAGCCGTAATGCCGTCCGTCTTTGCCCACGGCGCCCTGCGCCTGTACCTGCTGGCCCTGCTGGAGGAGGGGCCCAAGCACGGCTACGAGGTCATCCGCGCGCTCAGTGACAGGTTCGGCGGGACCTACTCCCCCAGCGCCGGGACCGTGTACCCGCGCCTGGCCAAACTCCAGGAGGAGGGCCTGGTGGCCACCACCCTGGATGGCCGGCGCACCATCTACACGATCACCGAAGCCGGCCTGGCCGAGCTGGAGCGGCGGCGCGACGAACTGGCGGGCATCGAGACGGACATCGCCGCCTCGGTGCGCCGGCTCGCCGACGACCTGCGCACCGATATCCGCGAGAACATGCGAGGATTGCGGGCAGAGCTGGCCGCCAGCGCGGAGACCGCCAAGAACAATGCGCGACGCCGGCCCGCACCGACCGCCGTGGCCGACGGTACCGCTCGCCTCAAGGAGGCGGAGCGGTTGCTGCAGGCCTTCCGGGACGACCTGCGCGTCGAACTGCGCCTCCACTCGGCCCACAACGGGATCGAACCGCTGACGGTGGAAACGATCCGCACCGTGCTCGACCAGGCCCGGATCTCCATCACGGCCACGCTGCGCCGGTGAGCGGCACGTCCCTGGTTAGGTGGGGCGGTGCCGCTTATGGGAGACTGGGGAGGGCCCACGCTTGCCAGGTTCCCAAGAAATCGCCTTAGCGATTTATTGGACCGGCAAGTGGGGACTTGTTCAGATCTTTGTTGAAGATTGGAGGCAGCTATGTCGAAGCGAGCACGCAAGCGTCGTGACCGGAAGCGTGGCGGCGCTAACCACAGTAAGCGCCCCAACACCTGAGTCTTGCGCAGAAGCGATCCCGGCCCCCGGCACCCTCATGGTGCCGGGGGCCGTGTCGTTGCCAAACCGATCGGGGCCGGACCGGGGTCCCAGCACCATCGATCCAGACGACATCTATCGGAACCGCAGCGGCCCGTGCTGCCGAAACTAAGGTGGGTCGCTGTCGCGCTGCCCATCCGCCAGAGCCTGGACCTCCGGGGCCAGAGCTCGTGGCGAATGCTCAGACTGCCATTCAACACTCGGTTCAGGTGGCGCTGCCGCGGAGCAACCGTGCCCGTTGCTGTGGATCTACCGCAGCCAGACTGGCGGCCATGGCCAAGCCGAAGGCGCCGTCCAACACCGCCCGGTCCGCGGACGCGGAGGAACCGTGGGCGGCAAACTCGGCCGTGTGGTGAACGGCGCCGCCCACGTTGTAACCGAGCAGCGGATGGATGCTCGGCACCAGCTGGGAGACGTTGCCCATGTCCGTGGATGCCACCGGCTCCTCGTTGAAGACGACCTCCCTCCCCCGGGCTGCCATCGCCTTCCGGTACGCCTCGGAGAGGAACCGGTCCTGCCGCAGTTCCGCATAGGCGTTACCCGTAGGTGTGGCGGTGAGTGTACTGCCGGTGGCATGTGCGCCAGCCTCAAGGCAGCGCCGCACGCGATCCTCGATAACGCGCAGCTTCGCGAGGCTGGGCGAACGCATTTCCACGCTGGCCCGAGTGCGCTCAGGGATGACGTTGGCGGCGCTCCCGCCTTCTGTGACGATCAGCGAAACTATGGAGCCAGACGGAAGCTGTTGCCGTGCCAGGGCAATGGCGGTTTGCGCGATTACGAGGGCGTCCAGGGCATTGATCCCTTCCTCTGGCGCCGCAGCGGCGTGCGCCGGCCGGCCCTCGTAGAGCACGTTCCACATGCACATGGCCAAGGACGAGCCGCCAACCATGTCTTCGGCACCGGCGTGGGCCATCATGGCGAGTGAAACGTCCTCGAAATGGCCTTCCTTGATCAGGTCGACCTTGCCGCCGGTGGTCTCCTCCGCGGGGGTGCCCAGCACCTTGACGGTGATGCCGAGTTCCCCGGCTACGGTTGCCAGCGCGAGCGCCGCGCCCACGGTGGAAGCCGCGTTCACGTTGTGTCCGCAGGCGTGGCCAATATCCGGCAGGGCGTCGTATTCAACACAGAGCGCGACTACGAGCTCACCGGATCCGAACCGGGCGCTGAAGGCAGTGGGAAGCTCGGGCTGGGAGCCGTCAAAGCTGAAGCCGGCGGACCGGAGCAACGTACTGACTCGTTGGGCGGCCCTGAACTCTCGGCCGCCGAGTTCGGGATCGGCGTGAATCGCGTGGCTCAGCCCAAGGATTTCGGACTTCCAGCGCTCCAGGGCCGAAGAGACGCTGCGTTCGATTCCGGTCTCGGAGGCCGGGGCCAGCCCGACAGGCTTCGGAACAGTAGTTTTCAGACCCGCCGTGTTCATGCGGGGACCTCCGTTGCCTGCCGCTTGGGATAGCGGGCAGAAGCTACCGCTGCGATCAGCGCTGCCACGGCCAATACACCCCAGATGAAGATGAGGCCGCCGTTGCTGATGTGCCCGGACTCGGCGGAGGATGAGGAGATGAGTTTCACGACGGCGGCGCCCACGGCGATGCCGGCTGTCAAGGCCAGTTCGTTGAGTCCGGCCGCCGTCGAGGTCTCCTCCAGCGGCACGCCCTCCACGGACAACGCCCGGGTCCCTGCCTGGTAGATGCCAAGGCTCAGGTTGAGCATTGCGAACCCGGCGCAGTACCCGGCCAGGGAGCCGTGGGCGACGGCCATGACCGCGAAGCCGCCGGCCAGCAGAAGGCCCGCGAAGACAAGGGTGGCGCGTTCGCCGAACACTCTGAGCACCCGCGCGGTCAACAGCGAAGATACCAGCGAGAACACGGACGCCGCGGCGAGGACGATGGCGATCATGAGGGGGCTGAGACCAAATCCGTAGCCTGTTTTGGCGGGGCTGGCGTGCAGAAAGATCCCGTTCGTACCGAAGTAGCTGATGGATGCGAAGCCGAAGAAGAACGTGGCCAATGAGACTGTGCGGATACGCGGATTGGCGAGCATGCGCAGGTCCATGAACCTCTTCCCGCTCTCCGGGCTCCGGGCGTCGAGCACAGCCCAGAAGGCCAGCAGCGCGAGTCCCACAAGTCCGGATCCGAGCGTCCGAGCATCCAGCCAGCCCCAGTCCGGGCCCATCGAAAGGGCCACGACGAAGCCGATCAGGCCGAGGGAACAGGCCAGCAGGGGCACGAGGGCGATTCCCTCCCGCGTCGGGGTGCCGGCGTCGGGCAACAGGAAGGAACAGACAAGGGCAACCACGGCAAAGGGCACAGCCACCCAGAAACCGAGCGTGGGGTCGTTGACGCCGACAATCCCTGCCAGCAGCCCACCTGCGCCGACCATGATCATGAGCATGCCGATCATCACGCTGACGCCCGTGCGGGTGTGCGCGGGGCTGCTCACCCGCAGGATTCCCATCATCAGCGGAATGAAGCCCACAACGCAGGTGAGCAGGACAATGCCGACGGTCACTGTCCACAGCGACGGCCACAGCGCCATCATGAGTACCGCCAGTGCGACGACGGCTGTTGACCAGCGAAGCACAAGTCTGTATCCGTAGCTGTCGCCGGGCCGGGAGATGATCGGCGTGAGCACGGCAAAGCTGACGTTCGAGATCAGGAAGATGCCGTTGATGGTCGGATCATCGATCGAGAAGACGGGCCCGAGCGCGGGCAGGATGGGGTTCAGGTAGCCCTGGGTGACCCCGCTGAGGGATTCGATTAGGGCCATTGCCACGATCATGCCGGTGATCGTCCGGCGCGTGACGGCCGCCGTCGCCGGTGCCGCTGTCCTGCTTGCCATGTGCTTCCTTGTGGTTGGGGGCGCCGTGCGCCTGGAGTGATGCGAGTCACCACGCTAGTTCCTCATCCACGATCTCCCGATATATTGATGAAAAATCACCGCAGGAGTAAATAATCTGAAAGAATCGGCCATGATCTCCGAATTTGACCTTGAAATCGTGAACGCCCTGCAGATCAATCCCCGGGCGGACTGGTCCCGGGTGGCAGACGTGCTCGGCCTTTCCGGGCCCACCATCGCCCGCCGCTGGAACGCCCTCGCCGACCAAGGCCTTGCGTGGATCACCCCCGCCCCGGGGCCGCGCTATCTCAACGCCGGCTGGTCCGCATTCGTTCATCTGTCGTCCCTGCCGGGCGAGCATGAGGCGCTCATCCGGCGGCTCTGCGCCGAGCCCGCCTTCGGTACAGTGTCCCTGGTTTCGGGTCCGCACGATCTGTTCGTGGACTGCTTCGCGTCGAGCCACGAGGAACTCATGGGGATCGTCACCGGGGGGTTCGCGGACCTGCCGGGGGTGACGCGCAGGGAGGTTGTCTTTGTCACGGAGCTCTACCGGCAGGCTTCGGAATGGCGCAGCGGAACCCTGGAACCGGCGCTGGCGCGACTCATGGCAAAGGAGTCGCTGCCCACCCCGGCTGCCTACGCGCCGGACCGGCTGGATGCCACTCTGCTCGAGGAGTTGGCCCGCGATGGGCGCGCCAGTTGGGCAGAGCTGGGCGCCGCCTGCGGTGTGTCCCCCCAGACGGCAAGGAGGCGGGTGGAGCGGTTCCTCGCGGCCGGCTACATGACGATGAGGTGCGATACATCGGTCGCCGCCCAGCAGGGCCTGCGGGAGGTGAGTCTAAGTCTCAACGTTCCCGCGACCCAGGTTGACGCCATCGGCCGGTACTTCGCAGGCCTGCCGAGTTGCCGGTTGAGCGCACAGGTCCTGGGCGCGCAGAACCTGTTGGTGACACTGTGGGTCCGCGACTATCTGGAGGTCCAAGGTTATGAACGCGAGCTGGCAGCACGAGCCCCGGGAAGCACCGTGATCTCCCGGGAGGCGGTGGTGCGCACCTACAAGCGGCTCGGCCACCTGTTGGACGAGTCCGGGCGAAGCTGCGGCGTGGTCCCCCTGCCACTGTGGCGGGAGTCGTGGCACCCGCGCCGGGATCAGCCGGACACCCAACCGGGGCCGACCACTGCATAGTCGGTGCAGCACTGAGGAGGATTTGGCGTCATCTCACATTCTTCGTCGATGCGGAGTCCGCATCGGCGAAGAATGCCCGCACTCGGCCGCGGTCAGGGACTGCGATAGACGCTGCTTCGGTGCGCCACCCGCAAGGCTAGAACCACGAGGTCGGCGTCCTTGATCGTGTACACGACGCGGTACTCGCCGACCCGGATGCGCCACAGATTTGAATACCCGACGAGGGGACGGGTGCCGCTCGGTCGCGGGTCGGTGCCCAACTCTTCGATGGCCTTGAAGACGCGGCGAGCGACTGGCTTGTCGAGCTTGGCCAACTCCTTGAGCGCCCTTGGATCATATTCGACGGCGTACGGTCCAGCAGTGCTCACAGCCCGAGTGTCCGTGCCACCTCATCCGACGGGACGGCCGTGGTGCGACCGGCGTCGAGATCGGCCAGTCGTTCCGCCGCGATCCGCAACGCCCCGACCGGCCCGAACCCGGTGAAGGTGAATCCGAGGTTACCCGGGTGCCCGTAGGAGGAACCGGCTGCGGGACGATTTTCACCGGTCTCATCGTCGCCTGGCAGTGACCGCGGTCGTTGCGTAACCCAGGTTCCAGACACCGACGTCGGTCATTGTGACGCCGCCGGTCCCGATGAGCGCATGTGCTGGCAGGTCCCGCACCGCATGACGGACTCGCACGGCCCAATGTCCCAGGCCGGAACGTTCCCGGCTTCGTATTGTGCTGGCCACGAATGCCGCCGATTCCTCCCGTTGCGTGTGACGGCCGGAAGGAAGATGCCGCCACGTCCCTGCTACATCGGCAGCAGCTCGAAGATCTCCACCGCACACTTCCCGTCACTGTTGGACAGGAACGGGAGGCCGTCGGTGAGCGCCTTCGCCGCAGCGAGATCGTCGGCCTCGACGATCGTGTAGCCGGTCAGGTCGCCGGCTGTTCCCTCGGTGCCGTCATCGCGAACGGACGCGCTCGACCCGAACGGGCTGCCGCCGTCGACGAGCGCCGCGCCGGCCTTCTCCATCCAGGCGCCAAACGCGGCCATCCGCTCGGCGCCCTGCTCCGGGGTGAGGTCGGACATCGGAGTGGCCGGGCCACGGTAGAGGTAGATGAACTTCGCCATGTCGATCGCCCTTTCGAGAACCGGTGTGCCCATGCACGCCGTCACCTGATGTTACTAACTGCGATGCGCGGCACGGACTCCCGCCCGCCATGAATCTTCTCGATCGGCCTTGTCCGTCCGCGGCGACGACGCGCCTCACTCGCATCCATGCAACAAGTGTTGCGACAACCCTGCCGATGATGACGTCCCAGGAGCAGTTCGGAACGAGCCCGCAGTGCAGGCCGCTCGACGGGCACTAATCTTGGGTTGGGTCTTATCCGACAAAGTGGAGGGAATCGCGTCGCTGCCGGCGGCATGCGCTCCTGAGTGCTGGTAGACGGCATTGCGACCATCCGGCGCGCGGAGGGCCACCCGTTCCCCGGGATTCAGATTTAGGGCGAGCTTCTCTCGACGGAATGGCCCACCGGCTGCCTCCAAACTGGCCTTGGCCGTCTTCGCCTCGCTTCCTGTGAGTCGAAGCAAAGCGTATTCCCCCAATCTCGCGGGGCATCGTCGCGTGATTCAGTGAGGGAACGGCTTATGCGACGTCCCGCAAGGATCGGCGACCGAGGGACGGTGTGGCCGGGGTCGTCGTGTTGCTACCCTCGAGCGCATGACGATCCAACGCATGGAGAACGTGGGCATCGTGGTCGAGGACCTCGCGGCCGCGACGGCGTTCTTCGTCGAGCTCGGGCTCAAGGTGCTGGGTGAGGGGCCGGTCGAGGGCGATTGGGTGGACCGTGTGGTGGGGCTCGAGGCGTCCGCGTGGACGTCGCGATGGTGGAGACTTTGGACGGCCAGGAACGGCTCGAGCTGATGAAGTTCCACGCCCAACGGCCCGGGGCGGCGACCGGTACGCGCCGGCGAACACCCTGGGCATCCGCCGTGTCGCGTTTGCAGTCGATGACATCGACGCCGCCGTTGCCGGGCTGCAGGCCCGTGGTGCGGAGCTCGTTGGTGGGGTGGAGCGCTACGACGACAGCTATCGGCTCTGCTACGTCCGCGGCCCGGAGGGGATCATCGTCATGCTTACGGAGCAGCTCGGCTGAGGGCTCCGGCCGGCCGCCAACCGCCTCGCCAGCGTCAGCGGTCATCCGGCTGCGGGCACCCCTACGGCCGGCTGACGTCGTCGACCTTGCGCTCAAGCGCCACGCGTTCAGCGGCGTTCCCGCACAGCTCAATGGCCTGCAGCAGCGCGGACCGCGCCTCGTCACGACGGCCGAGCCGGGTGAGCAACTCGCCGCGGACCGCGGGGAGCAGGTGCGAGCCGGCCAGTTCGCCCCGTGACGCGATCGCGTCGACGAGTGCCAGTCCGCCCGCCGGACCGGAGGCCATCGCGACCGCGACCGCACGATTGAGTTCAATGATGGGCGACGGCGTCAGCCGTCCGAGGGCTTCGTAAAGGACGACGATCCGCGCCCAGTCGGTCTCGGCAACCGAGCGCGCCACCGCATGACACTCAGCGATGGACGCCTGCAGACCGTACGCGCCCAGTCCACGTCCGGCCCCCACCGCCCGTGCGAGTGCCGCACGTCCGCGCCGGATCGCCGACTGGTCCCACAGCCGTCGGTCCTGGTCCTCAAGAAGCACCGGGCGTCCGGACGCGTCGAGCCGTGCTGGAAACCGGGCGGCGGTGAGTTCCAACAGTGCGAGCAGCCCGAATGCCTCGGGCTCCGGCGTGAGCCGCACCAGCACGCGAGCCAGCCGGCGCGCCTCGTCGGCCAGATCCGTGCGAATCCATTCCTCTCCACCGGACGCGAACGAGCCCTCGGTGAAGATCAGGTAGACGACCTGAAGCACCGAGCCGAGCCGCCCGGCCAGCTCGTTCGGTTCGGGCACGGCGAACGGCACGTGCGCGGCGGCCAGCGTCTTCTTGGCACGTGTGATGCGTGCCTGGATCGTCGTCCCCGGCACGAGGAACGCCTTGGCGATCTCGGCGCTGGTCAGTCCGCCGACGACACGCAGCGTCAACGCGATCCTCGCCTCCTTCGACAGCACGGGATGGCACGAGATGAACATCAACGCGAGCACGTCGTCGTCGATCGCATCGGGGTCGAACAGGGCGTCCGCTCCGGGCTCCTCCGCGTCGAGATCGCGGGCGAGGACGGCATACCGTTCGTCGCGCGCGGCCCGCCGCCGGAAGGCGTCGATGGCCCGGCGGCGGCCGGTGGTGAGCAGCCATCCGGTCGGCTGGGCGGGCACCCCGTCGACGGACCAGGCAACGAGCGCCTCGGCGAGAGCCTCCTGCGCGAGATCCTCGGCGAGCGAGAAGTCGCCCGTGTAGCGGGCGAGGGCGCCGACGATGCGGGCGGACTCCATCCGCCACACCGCTTCGACGGCGCCCCGCGCCCCGGCACTGTTCACCGCGGCATCATAGCTGCCCGGTCTGCTCGCGCCAGGCGCGTTCCTTCTGGATCCACTGGTTGTCCTGCGGGAACTCATCGATCGTCGGAACGCGGCGGATCTCGGTCTTGCTGCCCGCCATGAACGGCGCCCGCTTGGCCCATTCGACGGCTTCCTGCTGCGAGGCGACGTCGAGGATGTAGTAGCCGCTGAACAGTTCCTTCGTCTCCCCGTACGGGCCGTCGGTGACCACCGGCGTCTCGCCGGTGAAGTCGACAACGACGCCCTCCTTGGGATCGTCCAGCCCCTCGGCCGCCAGCAACACTCCGGCGCGGATCAGCTCGTCGTTGAACTTGCCCATCGCGTTCATGATCTCCGTGAAGTCGACGTCTTGAAACTTCGCCAACGACTCGTCCGTTGCGCGCATGATCAGCATGTACTTGGCCATCGCATACTCCTTGGTTCTGGAAGGTCGCCCTTCGACCTTCTCATCCACAGGTCGAACGGCGCGAGGCCAGATCGACACAAGCCGAAGACTTTTTTCGTTGCGTTCCGGGCTGGACGGTTCGCCAACGGGACAAGCACCGTTGAAGAACGTCGGATCGCGATCGCTTGGTTTTCGCGGTCAGCCGATTCCCGTAGGACCCGCCCGCGAAAATGCCGGTGAAGGGAGGACAAACGCTACATTCAACCGCTGCTTGACCGCCTGGCATGAATTTCCGTACCGATCCTCCTCAGACCCCGGACCGGGCGGACGCGCCATTAAGTACGGATTAATCCGTCATAAAGCTAGACTGGAACCGGGTTCGCCCACGTGTCCCAGCCCCTGCCGTCCAATCGAAAGCGACCGCCCCACCGTGACATCCATCGTCCTGCTCACCGCCCTGCCGTTCGTGTGGTTCGGCATGATTGCCGCCATCTCGTTCATCGAGACGCCGCTGAAGTTCCGTGCCCCGGGTATGACCCACGCACTGGGCGTGGGCATCGGCCGGCTGGTGTTCAAGGCGCTCAACTGGGTGGAGGCGGTGTTGGCCGCCACCCTCATCGTCGCCTGGATTGCTGACGGACGGGACGTCTCGGGGCTTGCCGGAACCCTGCTGGTCGTGCCCATGGCGGCCCTGGCCGCACAGATGATCGTGCTCCGCCCGGCCATGGGCAAGCGCACCAGGGCCCTGTCCGAGACGGCGTTGCAGCCGGCCACGGCGGCGCCCGCGCAGGGCAACACCGGCACGCTGACGCACATCGCGTACATCGGCGCCGAGTTCGTGAAGGTCGTGGCGCTTCCCGTCGCCGGCATCCTGACGGTCATCGGCGTCGCCGGCTGACCGGGCTCGGCGTTGCCGGGACGGACCACCCCGGGCTGTATCCTTGGCAGGGGAGCCGGTCTCGCTCCCCACCTCGCAAGATGCCCGGCGTCCGAAGGACAAGCGTGTACACCAAAGGCCACCACCTCCGGTTGATTCCGGCCGCCCTCGCCGCGCTGGCACTCGCCGCCTGCACCGTCCTCCCGGTGGAAGGCGGCACGAGCCCGTCGGCAACGGCCGTCGCGAAACCGAAGGCCGTGGTGGGACAGCCCGTGTCTGTGGTCTCTGCGGGCGCGACGGCTCTGCGCACCGTGACGCTGCGCTCCACCGGCAAGGTCCCGGTGGACGCCCGCTGGACGTATGTCGACGGAGCGACAAAATATAATGCCGCCCTCGACGCGGGGCTGCTGCACATCCTGGACGGCGTTGCCGGCGGCCGGTATGAGCCATCCGTGCCGGGCACCGCCCGCGGTCCGCTGGAGGACGGGCTGAAGCTGGACCAGCAGGCCATCCTGGCCCGTGGCAACCTGTTCGGCACCCGTCTGGTGGAGTCCCGGATGGTGCGGGGGAACGCCACGGGCATCACCACATCGACGACCTTCACCGACCTGGCGAACGGGGCCGTCCACCACGGGCCCGACCTTGTCGCCGCCGGAAGCGTCGACGCCTTGCGGACGCTGCTCGGTGATGCGTTGGACGATGCGGGCGTCCCGGCCGCGCCGACGAGATCACCAAGGACCCCGGCCACGGCCGTCCCGTCCACCACAATCCCGTCCACCGCCGCCCCGTCCGAAACGGCGACCGGCTCGGCCACCCCAACGCACCGGAGCCCGGATCGGGCGGAACTGCTCGCGGGAGCGGCTTTTGGCGACGGCGGAGACTTGGTGGTGCCGTTGTCCGCCGACCCACGAACGGGCATCGCCCTGCCGGCCGCCACGTCGGTGCATGTGCCGGCCGTCCTTACCGGGTCCCTGCTCTCACCGGTAGGGCGCGCAGTGCAAGCCGCCTCGTCGTCGGCCGCCCCGTTCACGCCGCCCAAGCCTGGCGTTGGCACCACGGCCCGGCATGTCAATTGCGATCTGGTTCCCTGCGTTGCACTGACGTACGACGACGGGCCCAACCCGCAGACCACCCGCTTGCTGGGCATCCTGGCCCGCCACGACGTCTTGGCGACGTTCTTCGAACAGGGCATCAACGTCTTGAGCTATCCGGCGATTGCCAAGGCGGTCGCCGCGGCCGGGCACGTGATCGGCAACCACACCTTCAACCACCCCTACCTGACCAGCCTGTCCGCCGCCGGCATCAGCGGGCAGATACAGGGCGCGACGGCGGCCATCAAGTCCGCAACAGGGGTCACCCCCGGCTACCTGCGCCCGCCGTACGGCGCCAGCAACGGGACCGTCCTGGCCGTGGCGGGGATGCCGATCGTGAACTGGTCGGTGGACTCGCAGGACTGGCTCTCCCGGGACAAGCGCGTCTTCGTCCCGCGGGTGCTTGACCTGGTTCGCCCCGGTGCCGTGATCCTGCAGCATGACGTCCATGCGGCCACGGTGGACGGGCAAGACGAATTGATCACCGCCCTGCAAGACCGCGGCTACCAGCTGGTGACCATTCCGCAGCTGTTCGCCGGGATTCCGATGGACCCGGGCGCGTCGTTCTTCTGCCGTGGCAGCCACTACCCGTGCACCCCCGGGCGCTAGACCTCGGCCGGCCGGCTTTCATGGATGCGGGCCAGGATGGCGGCCTTCAAGTTCTCCGGTGCGGCCTCCTTGCAGGAGCGCTTCACGACCGAGCGGATGACGCATTCCAGGTCATACTCGTGGGAGCAGTCGGGGCAGCCGTCCAGGTGCGCCTTGATGTCGGCCAGGTCGGCGCGTGACAGCGCCCCGTCCAGGTACTCGTAGATGCGGGCAATCCGCGAGTCGTCGCAATCGCCCAGGCTCTGGCAGTCGCCCATGGTCACTTCTTACCTTCCGTACGCCCCGACGCGCCCTGCGAGTCAGCCTTCGCGAATCCACGCTCGGCCGCATAGTCGGCCAGCATGTCGCGCAGCATTTTCCGTCCGCGGTGCAACCGCGACATGACAGTGCCGATGGGCGTGTTCATGATGTCTGATATTTCCTTGTATGCGAAGCCCTCCACGTCGGCGAAGTACACGGCCAACCGGAATTCCTCCGGGATGGCCTGCAGCGCGCTCTTCACGTCGGAATCGGGCAGGTGGTCCAATGCCACCGCCTCGGCCGAACGCAACCCGCTGGAGGTGTGCGACTCCGCCCGGGCCAGCTGCCAGTCCTCGATCACATCCGAGCTGGACTGCAGCGGCTCGCGCTGCCGTTTCCGGTAGAGGTTGATGTACGTGTTCGTCAGGATCCGGTACAGCCAGGCCTTCAAGTTCGTGCCGGGCTTGTACTGGTGGAACGCCGAAAAGGCCTTGGTGTAGGCCTCCTGGACCAGGTCCTCGGCATCCGAGGGGTTCCGGGCCATGCGCATGGCGGCCGAATACAGCTGGTCCACGTATTGCATGGCGTCCCGCTCAAAACGGGCCCGGCGCTCCTCCGTGGTCTCCGTCGCAACGTCCACCGGCAACTCCGCAGACTCAGGCGCCACGGATCCCAAAGCAGTAGATCCCAATGCAGTAGATCCCAATGCATCGGCAGGCTCTGAAGTATTCATTACGACCGAGTCTAGTGTCATCGTCGCCATGGCATCCTTCCGCCAACCAAAGTTCCTCGCGTACTTCTGCACAACGGCCGTGCGCCGCCCGTTATTCCGCATTCCGCGGCGGGAGGTGCGAGACTTGAACCAAGTCACGGCCGCGCGCCCTGGCAGTTTCCGCGCCGGCTCTACACCTACGGAGGCCACCGACATGATTCTGATCCGCGCCCTTGCCCGCCCGATGCTCGCCTCGTCGTTCATTCTCTCCGGCGTGACCCAGCTGCGCCATGCCGAGGACACGGCCCGCCAGCTGGCCCCGGTCCTCGGCCGTGTATCGGCCGCGCTGCCCGTGCAGGCATCCGAGCAGACGCTTGCCCGCGCCCTCGGCGGCGCCCAGATCGGGGCCGGTGCGCTGCTGGCGGCCGGCAAGTTCTCCCGGCTCGCCGCCGTCGTGCTCTCGGCGACGGCGGCACTGAACGCGTACGTGGAATACCGGTCGGCCGGCACCGACACGCGCGAGGCCAAGGCGCATAGGCGCAGCCAGCTGGCCAAGAACATCGGGCTGGCCGGCGGCGCCCTGCTCGCGGCCGTCGACACGGCCGGCCGGCCGGGGCTGGCCTGGCGGGCCGGACACCTGGTCGATGCCGGCATGAAAGCCGGAAAGCAGGCCGGAAAGCAGGGCGGCAAGAAGGCCGGGAAGGCCGGCAGGGTTGTCCGTGAATTCGCCCACGACGTGACGGGAAACTAGCCGCCGATGACCGCCGCCCCCTGGCCCGCCCCGTTCGCCACGACGCCGCTGGACGCCACCGTCGCCATCCCGGCGTCGAAGTCGCTGACCAACAGGTACCTGGTCCTGGCCGCGTTGGCCGACGGCCCGTCCCGGCTGCGCGGGCCGCTGCATTCGCGCGACTCGGCGCTCATGGTCGAGGCGTTACGCGCCCTGGGCGCGGTGATCGAGGAGCACGACGCCGGCTCCCCCTTTGGTCCCGATTTGGTCGTCACGCCCATCCCGGCAGGCCACGTCCTGCCGTCCGGCGCCGGTCCCGACGGCACCCTCGTCAACTGCGGGCTCGCCGGCACGGTCATGCGCTTCGTCCCGCCGCTGGCGGCCCTCGCGGCCGGACCCGTCACGTTCGACGGCGACCCGGCCGCCCGCGTGCGGCCGATGGGCCCGGTCATCGACGCGCTGGCGGGCCTGGGCGTGCGCGTGGACGGCGGCGACGGCGGATTGCTGCCCTTCACCATGCATGCGCAAGGCCGCGTGCGGGGCGGGCGCCTGACGGTGGACGCCGGCGGGTCCTCGCAGTTCGTGTCCGCCCTGCTGCTCGCCGGGGCGCGTTTCGACGACGGCCTGCACCTGGTGCACGAGGGCGGGCCGGTGCCCAGCCTCGACCACATCGCCATGACGGTCGAGGTGCTGCGCTCCCTCGGTGTCACGGTCGACGACGCCACCCCGAACGAGTGGATCGTCTCCCCCGGGCCGATCGCCGCGTTCGACCGGGCCATGGAACAGGACCTGTCCAACGCCGGGCCGTTCCTGGCCGCCGCGCTGGCCGGCCACGGCACCGTGCGCATCCCGAATTGGCCGGCCGGCACCACCCAGGTGGGCGACAGGTGGCGGACCATCCTGCCCGCGTTCGGCGCCACGGTCACCCTTGAGGACGGCGTCCTGGCCGTCACCGGCGGGGACGCCATCCACGGCGTGGACCTGGCCGACACGAGCGAGCTGGCCCCGACGGTCGCGGCCCTGTGCGCGCTGGCCGATTCACCCTCGCGGCTGCGCGGCATCGCGCACCTGCGCGGCCACGAGACGGACCGGCTGGCCGCGCTCGTCGCCGAGATCAACGCGTTGGGCGGCCGGGCCGAGGAGACCGCGGACGGGCTCATCATCACCCCCGCTCCACTGCACGGCGGGCTGTTCCACAGCTACGAGGACCACCGGATGGCCACGGCGGGCGCCGTGATCGGGCTGGCCGTGCCGGGCGTGCAGGTCGAGGACATCGCCACAACGGCCAAGACCATGCCACAGTTCCCGCAGTTGTGGGCGGACATGGTGGCGCAGACCGCCGCCCGCCAGACCGCCGGGTGACCATGGCCCGGGACTACAGCAAGTGGGACGAGTCGGATGTGCGCGTCCGGCCGAACAAGCGCGGCAGCAGGCCGCGCACGAAGGACCGTCCGGCGCATGGGGACGCGGTCGTGGGCCGCATCATCACGGTGGACCGCGGCCGCTACACGGCGATCGTCGACGAGGACCTGGCCACCGAGCGCACACTGATCGCGGCACGGGCCCGCGAACTGCGCCGCACCCCCGTCGTCGCCGGCGACTTCGTCGCCCTGGTCGGCGATACGAGCGGCGAACCGGACACGCTGGCCCGGCTCGTGCGCGTCGAGGAGCGGCGCACCGTGCTGCGGCGCAGCGCCGATGACACCGACCCGGTGGAGCGGGTTGTCGTCGCCAACGCCGACCAGCTCGTCATCGTCGTTGCCGCCGCCAACCCGGAACCGCGCACCGGCTTCATCGACCGGGCGCTGGTCGCCGCGTACGACGCCGGCATCGCCCCGGTCCTGCTCGTCACCAAGGCGGACATCAAGGACCCGGCCGGGCTGCTGGCCAACTACGAGCATCTGGAGATGACGGTCGTGGTGAGCCGCACGGCCGACGCCGACGCGTCCGGGGTCGACGCACGCAGTGACGACGGCGCGTCCGCGCACCTGGCCGGGGGCGCCGTCGCCCTTCTCAAGGCGCACCTGGACGGCAAGGTCTCCGTGCTCGTCGGCCACTCGGGTGTCGGCAAATCCACGATGGTCAACGCGCTCACCGGCGCGCAGCGGGCCACCGGCGGCGTCAACGCCGTGACCGGCCGGGGACGGCACACGTCGTCGTCGGCGCTGGCGCTGCGGCTGCACGACGCCGAACGCGGATCGTGGATCATCGACACCCCCGGCATCAGGTCGTTCGGGCTGGCGCATGTGGATCCGGACCGCATCCTGAACGCGTTCCCGGACCTGCAACCGGGGACGGACGCATGCGAGCGCGGCTGCAAGCACGACGCGGACGCCGTGAACTGCGGGTTGGACCCGTTCGTGGCAGGCGGCGGGGCGGGCGAGGCCGGGCCGGCCCGGCTGGCGTCGCTGCGGCGGCTGCTCGGCACGGGCACCCGCACCGAGGGCCGGGCCGAGGCGAAGGAACTCGGCGCGGTCGACTAGGGCCCAGCCTGCCCGGCGGCGGGCCGATCAACCGATAGCGTGGATCCCATGACTGCCGCGCAAAACTACAACGACGACCTCCGCCTGGCCCACGTGCTGGCCGACACCGTCGACTCACTGACCATGTCCCGGTTCAAGGCCCTGGACCTCAAGGTCGAGACGAAGCCGGACCTGACGCCGGTCACGGATGCCGACAAGGCGGCCGAGGAGTCGATCCGCAGCCAGCTTTCGCGCGTGCGCCCCCGCGACGCCGTGCTGGGCGAGGAGTTCGGCAGCAGCGGCCACGGCACGCGCCGGTGGATCATCGACCCCATCGACGGGACGAAGAACTTCGTGCGCGGCGTGCCCGTGTGGGCCACGCTGATCGCACTGGTCGACGAGGGCCGGCCCGTCATGGGCGTCGTCAGCGCCCCGGCGCTGGGCAAGCGGTGGTGGGCGGCGAAGGGCACGGGCGCGTACACGGGCAAGTCGCTGGCCTCGGCGACCCGGTTGCATGTGTCCAACGTGGCCCGCCTGGCCGACGCCTCGCTGTCCTACTCGTCGCTGGGCGGCTGGGCCGAGCGCGGCAACCGTGACGAGTTCATCGGCCTGACCGACGCCGTGTGGCGCACCCGCGCCTACGGCGACTTCTGGTCGTACTGCCTGGTCGCCGAGGGCAGCGTCGACATCGCCTGCGAACCCGAACTGAACCTGTACGACATGGCCGCGCTGGTGCCGATCGTCGAGGAGGCCGGCGGGCGCTTCACGTCGCTCGACGGGGTCGACGGCCCGTTCGGCGGCAACGCGCTGGCCACCAACTCGATCCTGCACGCCGACGTGCTGCGCCATCTCAACCCGGGCTGGGACGACCTGCTCGGCTGACAATCAACCCAGGTGAGCCAAGGCACGACGGCGACCATCGCCGTCGTGCCTTTCCTTTCGGGGTGTCGACGGACTCGACCACCGCGGCTGGCGCCCCTGTCACGGCGTGTAACAAATGGGCGGGCGCGCCGACGTGCGTTAGCGTGGTGGGCATAGGTCACGAGTGCCAGCGCAAAACCCCGGTTTGCTGGCCGGCAACCCTCCTTTCGCGGCGGGGTGCCCCGGGTGACGACCTGGCCAGGCCGGAGCGGTCTTGGCAAGCGCGGAGGCCCGGTGCGCCCGGTCCCCCTTCCTGCACGGGAGTGTTGTCATGAGTTCCGCAATCCTCGAAAAGCCGTCCGTTGATGCCATCGGCGCGGTGGCGCCGCTGCTGCCGGTCGTCGGCGGCGAGTTGGCCGCCCCGCTGGTCCAGGGTGGCAGCGTCCGGTACGCGAACCTCGACTACGGGGCGTCGGCGCCGGCGCTGGCCGAGGTGGGCGACCATCTGGCCGAGATCCTGCCGTACTACGCCAGCGTGCATCGCGGCGCCGGGTTCGCCTCGCAGGTGAGCACGTCCGTGTACGAGAACGCCCGCGGCATCGTGGCCGGGTTCGTCGGCGCCCGCCCCGATGACGCCGTCATCTTCACGCGCAACACGACCGATTCGCTGAACCTGCTGGCCGGTTGCGTCGAGTCCCTGCTGGCGGCCAACGGGCACGTGGGCGGCGTGTCGAACGACCACGGCGAGGTGCTGTACCTGGACATCGAGCACCACGCGAACCTGCTGCCGTGGCAGCGGCTGCCGCACCGGTCCGTCGTGGCGGCCGGCTCCATCGCGGCGACGCTCTCCCGCGTGGAGACGCAGCTGCGCGCGGGCAACGTGGTGCTCGTGGCCGTCACCGGTGCGTCCAACGTGACCGGCGAGGTGCTGCCCGTGGCCGAGCTGGCCGCGCTGGCGCACAGGCACGGTGCGCGGATCGTCGTGGACGCCGCGCAGCTGGCCCCGCACCGGCGCATCGACATCGCCGCCGCCGGCATCGACTACCTGGCCTTCTCCGGGCACAAGGTGTACGCCCCGTTCGGCAGCGGCGTGCTCGTGGGCCGCGCCGACTGGCTCGACGCCGGCACACCGCACCTCGCCGGCGGCGGCGCCGTGACCGAGGCGCGGCTGGACTCCGTCCGCTGGACCACCGGCCCGGCCCGGCACGAGGCCGGCTCCCCCAACGTGCTCGGCGCCGCCACCCTGGCCCGCGCCGTGCAGGTCGTGGCCGGACTGGACCAAGCCGCCTGGCACGGGCACGAGGCCGCCCTGCGCGCCCACCTGGCCGGCGGGCTGCGCGCCCTGGACGGGGTGCGCGTGCACGAACTGTTCAGCGACTCCGCCGACTACCCGGGCGCCGGCACCATCGGCGTGGTGAGCTTCTCCGTCGCCGGGTACGACGCCGGCTTCGTGGCCGCCTACCTGTCTGCCGAGCACGGCGTGGGCGTGCGGGACGGCAAGTTCTGCGCCCACCCGCTGCTACGCCGGCTCGGCCTGCCGTCCGGGTCGCTGCGCGCCAGCTTCGGCGTGGGGTCCCGGCTGGAGGACGCCCAGCGGCTGATCGACGGTCTCGCCGCCCTGCTGGCCGACGGTCCCCGGTGGGACTACGTGGTCGACGCCGGCCGCTGGGTCCCCGTCAACGACGCCCGCCAGTTCCCCGCCTGGGCCCCGAACACGCCCGGCACCGCCGGCGCCTCGCCCTGCACGACCCCCTGACGGGGCCGCACGCGGTAGAGTGGAGGCGCCAAGTCGCGGCCGACATTCGAGGAGCGTGCATGTTACCGGTGGGCGGTCCCAGCCTGGACGATGACAAGCGGCGGGAGCTCGGCGCCGCGTTCCTGTCCGGCGGCGAACACTACGACGCCGTCCGTCCCGGCTACCCGGCCGATTCCGTCACCTGGCTGACGGAGGGCCTGGTTCGCCGCGGGGCGGCGCTCGACGTCGGTGCCGGCACGGGCAAGTTCACCGCCCGGCTGCTGGAACAGGGGTGGGACGTGACGGCGCTGGACCCGTCCGCCGACATGCTCGCCCAGCTGCACGCGAACCATCCGGACGTGCAGGTGATCGTCGGCGCGACCGAATCCATCGAGCTGCCCGATGGCTGCATGGACCTGGCCACGGTGGCGCAGGCCTGGCATTGGTGCGACCCGCTCAGGGCCAGCACCGAGCTGGCGCGTGTGCTGCGTCCGGGCGGGACACTCGGCCTGGTCTGGAACCAGCTGGACGTCACGGTTCCGTGGGTGCACCGGCTGGCGCGCATCATGCATGCCGGGGACGTGCACAACCCGGGATTCCGCCCGGCGGTGGGGCCGGAGTTCACCGGCCTGGTCAACCATGAGACGCACTGGGCCCAGCCGGTCACGCCGGAGGACCTGCTGGAGCTCGTGAAGTCGCGCAGCTACTACCTGCACGCCCCGGACGCGATCCGGGCGAAGGTGCTGGGCAACCTGGGCTGGTACCTGTTCGAGCATCTGGGCCACGCCCCGGGCGAGTCGCTTGACCTGCCGTATTTCACGAGCACCTGGCGCGCCCGCTCCGTGCGTTGATTCTTCGCCAAGTGCGGGTGTGGGAGCCCCACACCCGCCGTTATCGAGGACTCAATGAATCCACCTGGACACTGCCATCATGTACAAGGCCATCGACAAGGGCACCTGCCCGCGGCTAGAATTTCGGTACGCCTAAATATCTGATTTAGGGATCACGAAGGAGTGGGCCGATGCTGGACGTTGCGAGCACCCGGACAACGGGACGCCGCGGCGACAAGTCACGCCTGCTCTACCTTCTCGGCCCGGCGTTCGTGGCCGCCATCGCGTACGTTGATCCCGGCAACGTCGCGGCCAACCTCACCTCCGGCGCGAAGTTCGGCTACCTGCTCGTCTGGGTCCTCGTCGCGGCCAACCTCATGGCCATGGTCGTCCAATACCAGTCCGCGAAACTCGGCGTCGTCACGGGCAAGTCGCTGCCGGAGCTGCTCGGCGAACGCCTCGGCACCTCGTCGCGCCGGCTGTTCTGGGCGCAGGCGGAAGTCGTGGCCATCGCCACCGACGTGGCCGAGGTGGTCGGCGGCGCCATCGCCTTGAACCTGCTGTTCGGCCTGCCCCTTCCCGTGGCCGGATTGATCGTCGGCGTGGTGTCCATGGTCATGCTGGCCGTGCAGAACGCCCGGGGGCAGCGGCGCTTCGAATCCCTGATCATGTTCCTGCTGCTCATCATCACGGTGGGGTTCCTGGCCGGGCTGGTCCTGAGCCCGCCCGACCCGGCCGGCGTCGTCGGCGGCCTGGCACCCCGCTTCCAGGGCGGCGAGAGCATCCTGCTGGCCGCCGGCATGCTCGGCGCGACGGTCATGCCGCACGCCATCTACCTGCACTCGGCGCTGGCCCGCGACAGGCACACCACCGCGCGGTCGACGCCGCAATACCTCGCCCACATTGTGAAGGCCACCCGGTGGGACGTGGTGATCGCGCTGGCCGTGGCCGGCGTCGTAAACCTCGGCATGCTGCTGCTGGCCGCCTCGACACTGGCCGGCGCGGCGGGCACCGGCAGCATCGAGGGCGCGCACGCGGCCATCGTCGCCGCGCTGGGCCCGACCATCGGCGTCGTCTTCGCCGTCGGACTGCTGGCCTCCGGGCTGGCCTCCACCTCCGTGGGCTGCTACGCGGGCGCCACCATCATGAGCGGCCTGCTGAAGGTCCGCATCCCACTGCTGGCACGCCGAGCGGTCAGCCTCATCCCGGCGCTCCTCCTGCTCGGCGCCGGCGTCGACCCCACGTGGGCGCTGATCATCAGCCAGGTCGTGCTCAGCTTCGGCATCCCGCTGGCGTTGGTCCCGCTGCTGCGCCTGACGTCCGACAAGGCCCTCATGGGCGTCCACCGCGACGGCCTGCCGCTCCGCATCGCGGCCCTCGCCAGCGTCGTGCTCATCATCGCGTTGAACGCGGTATTGCTATGGCTGACATTCACCGGCACGGCGTAGCGCTGCCGCTCGCGGACCAACCCTCCTGTTCCCACCGCATTCGATAGAGTTGACGCCGTGAAGCAGATCCCGGCCTCGTCCAGCGTCGAAGACTATGTGAAGGTCATCTACGGCTACACCGAATGGCAGGACAAGCCCATCACGTCCTCGCAGCTGGCCACCCGGCTGGGCGTGGCGAACTCGTCCGTCTCCGAGATGGTGCGCAAGCTCAAGGACCTGGGCCTGGTGGACCACCAGCCGTACAGCGCCATCCGCTTGACCGAGGCGGGTCTGGCCCTCGCCCTGTCCATGGTCCGCCGGCACCGCCTGCTGGAGACCTACCTGGTCCAGGAACTCGGTTACGCGTGGGACCAGGTGCACGACGAGGCCGAGCAACTGGAACACGCGGTGTCCGCCACGTTCATCGACCGCATGGCCACCAAGCTCGGCAACCCGACCCGCGACCCGCACGGCGACCCCATCCCCGACGCGTCGGGCCACATCACCATGCCGCCGTCGCACCCGCTCGGCGACCTGGATCCGGGGCATCGCGGACGCATCAGCCGCATCTCCGACCACGACCCGGCCCTGCTGCGCTACCTTGGCGCGCACGGCATCGGCGTCGGCACACCGGTGACGGTGGTGGGCCGGCGCCCGTTCGGCGGCCCGCTCGAGGTCTTGTCGGGGGCCGACGACGCCGGCATCGACCTGAGCGACGAGGTGGTCGCCGCGCTGTGGGTCGCCTCCACGGGGGCGCACGACGGCTGCACCGTACCGGACCGCGCCGGCGGCACACTCATGGCCGGGCACCCGGCGGCGCAGCCGTAGGAAGCGAGCGGCAGCCGTAGGAAGCGAGCGCTAGCCTCAGGACGCGAGCGCTAGCCTCGAGACTCGAGACGCAGCACGACCACGGCCGCCGCATAACCCACGGAGGCGACGGCCAGGATCAAGGCCAGTACGGGGTGCCCGGCCACGGCCAGCGCCAGGGCGGCCGCGAGGAACAAGGCCAGCGACGTGACCGTCACCAGGGCCCGGGACAGGCGACGCGATGCCTTGGGCGCCAGGAACAGGCCCCACAACACGACGACGACCGCCGGGACGCCGATGCCCAGCACCACGTTCCAGGGCGCGTCCCGGCTGAATCCCCAGAAGCAGAACGCGGCCAGCATGGCCACCTCGAGCAGGAATCCCACGGTCAGCACCGCCCCGGACGTCGCCGCCCCGACGGCACGCGGCACCACGGCGGGCTCTGCGCTGCGTCGCCCCATGCCCGCTACGCTTCCGCCGATTCGGCCCGGCGTTGGCGCAGGATGTAGCGTTGCACCTTGCCACTGGGCGTCTTGGGCAATTCGGGCACGAAGTGGACGCGGCGCGGGTAGGCGTGCGCGGCCAACCGGGTCTTGACGAGTTGTTGCAGCTCGGCGACGAGGTCGTCGCCGGCGGGCGTGCCCTCGCTGACCACGACATACGCCTCCAGCACCTCGCCGCGGATCGCGTCCGGGGCACCGATGACCGCGGCCTCCATGACGGCGGGGTGCGTGACAAGCACGGACTCGACGTCGAAGGGCCCGATCCGGTACCCGGACATGATGATGACGTCGTCATCGCGGGACGAGAAGTAGATGAACCCGTCGTCGTCCCGGCGTCCGGCGTCGCCGGTCAGGTACCAGGTGCCGTCGGGGGTGTAGCGCTGCGCGGTTTTCTCGGGTGCATCCGCGTAGCCGTGGAACCAGAAGAATGGGCTGGCGGCCACGTTGATGGCGACACGGCCGTCCTCGCCCGCGTTGGCGGGCGTGTCGGCATTGTCGGAGAGCACGTCAACGGACCAGCCGGGCAGCGAGACGCCCATGGATCCGTGGCGCAACGGCGCCTGCAGGTCGGCCCGCCACGCATTGCCGGCCACCATGCCGTGTTCGGTCTGGCCGTAGTGGTCGCGCACCTCAAGTCCCAGCGCCGAACGGCTCCAGTCGATGACGTCCGGGGTCAGGGGTTCCCCGGCGCTGGAGGCGCGGCGGAGCGTGTGGCCCACGCCGTCGGCGGTTCCGGCCCGCAGCGACCGGTACACGGTCGGTGCGGCGGCGAAGTTCGTGACGGCGAACCTGTCCATGACCGCCCACGTGGTGTCCGGGCTGAAGCCGCCGCGCAGCAGAAGGCTCCGCGTCCCCGAGGCCAGGGGGCCCAGGATGGCGAAGTACAGCCCGTAGGCCCAGCCGGGGTCGGCCGCATTCCAGAACACGTCGGTTGGCTGGACGTCGAGCGCGAATTCCTGGTAGCCCACGAACGACGCGACCGCCCGCAACGGGATCGGCACACCCTTCGGCAGGCCCGTGGTCCCGGACGTGAACAACTGCACCAGGGCACCGTCACCACCGACGGCGACGGGCGCGACCGGGGCGGGGGCGCCGCCGTCGTCCGTACCGGAACCGGCCAGCAAATCCGCAAACGACAGGTCGTAGCCTGTGGCCTCGCCGTTGGCGACGATGACCAGCGGGGAGGCGTCGGTGGGCACGTCCCCGGCCGGCATCAGCTTGCGGCGCTGGTCCGCGTCGCAGATGACCAGCCGGGCGCCGCTGGCGGCCAGCCGGTAGCTGATGGCGTCGGCGGCGAACGCCGTGAACAGCGGCACGTCGACGGCCCCCGCGCGCCAGATTCCCAGCAGCGCGACGACCAGGTCCGCCGACTTGCCCATGAGCGTGGCGACGGCGTCGCCGGGCTTCACCCCCAGCCCCACCAGCGCCGCGGCGAGGCGTTCCGAGCGGTCCCGCAACGTCCCGAACGTGATGTCGGCGTGGCTCAGATCGGCCTCGATGACCGTGAACGCGATCGCCTCGGCCGGGTGCCGGTCGCACAGCAGCTCCGCGGCGCACGCCGTGCGTGAGCCGAAGGTGTCCACCAGTTCCCGGACACGATCCTGGACATTCATGGTTGCTCCCTTGGTGCTGCGTTTGACGCCGGGTGGGGGCCGATCAGCCCTCGCAGTCCTTGCAGTACAACAGGCCGTCCTTCTCGCGCGCGACCTGGCTGCGGTGCCGGACCAGGAAACAGGACGCACAGGTGAACTCGTCCTCCTGTGCCGGGATGACCTGGACCACCAGCTCCTCGTTGGACAGGTCCGCGCCGGGCAGGTCCATGCCCTCGGCCGTGTCCGCGTCCTCGACGTCAATATGCGCCGTCTGGGCACCGCCGCGCTGAACCTGGAGCGCGTTCAGCGACTCTGTCTCGTGGTCTTCGTCTTTGTTGCGCGGTGCGTCGTAATCCGTTGCCATGCGGGTTCTCAAACTCCTGAAATGCTTGTGGCGTTGGCCGTGTTGTTTTGGCGGGGTATTTCAGCGCCCCATCCTAGCCCGTCAAAGCCGGTTTTGCTCCCAAATATTCCCGCAATCTTTGCGACCCGTCCCCGTCGGGCGGTAAAACGCCGCCGACTGGCGGTCCCCCCGCGAATTCGGGACCGGGACGGCACCCGCGTGTGGGCGGAATCACCCGTCACACCGGCGTCAGGAAGGCTTCTTGTGAGGCTCGACGGCGGGACGGCCCGCACGCCGCCGGCGTCCCAGGCCCCCGCACCGGGCACGGACGCCTTATAGTCTGGTGTCACCATGCAGACAATCTTCTTGCCCCGTCTGGGGCCCCGCCCGGGGCCCGGTCGCAGGCCCTGCCCGGTCTGGCCGGATCGCGCGGCATGACTGTCTCCACGAAGGCGTTCCAGCATTGGCTGCGCCAGGCGGGCGGCGACATCGGCACGGCCGAGCTCGCCCGGTTGACGGGCATCAAGAAGTCGACGCTCGCCCAGCAACTGGTGCGCGGGCGTGTCGCCGTGGGGACGGTGGTGGCCGCCAGCCGGGCGATCGGCGTGGATCCGCGCCGCGCGCTGTCCGGGTTCGACCAGTTCGGCGATCTGGCCCTGGTCCCGCCCATGCCGACGGAGGCCGAGGTGCTCAGCCAGGTGGCCGACTCGGACCTGCTCCAGGAGATCATCAACCGCCGGGCGGCCGCCGAGGGGCATGTCGCGCGGCCGAATTTCCCGCTGTCCCCCACCCCGCACCCGTCCTCCGTGCGGTGTTGGCTCGATGCCGTCGGTCCGGCCGACCTGCGCCAGCGACTGGCCCGGGACAGCGGCGTGGCCCCGCAAAACCTGTCAACACAAGTCAGCGCCAACCGGCTGACACCGGAGCTGGCCCTGCAGGCCGCACGGATCGCCGGGGTCGGCCTGGCCAATGGGCTCGCGGCCACCGGCCTGTTCACGCTCGAGGAGGCCGGGTGGCCGGCACTCGCCCGGGAGGCGGCGTTGGGGTCGGTGGCCAACAGTACACTTGTAGAGACTGCGGTGGAACGGCTCGAGATGTTGGGCAAGACCCTTCGACGCGTTGAACAAGACATCGAAACGCAACAAGCTGTTTGGGAGAACCTCGCATGACCATCGTGCTCCAGTGGACCGCACTCGCCGTCTGTTTCGGCGCCCTGGTCTGGCGGCTGCCCTCGGCGATCAAGGGCCGCAATGTGAGCATGTTCTGGTGCATGGCGCTGCTGACGGTCGCCGTGGGCCTGAGCATCCCCGACATCTACGTGCCGGCGGACAAGCTGCTGGGCGGGGTTAACATCGCCAACCTGCTGTTGCGGCTGGTGCTGCTCGTGCTCTTGTTCATCCTGGCCGGAAAGATTGCCGCCGCCTACAAGTCGCCCGTGGGCGTCCGGATGATTCGCGGCCCCGTGGGCCTGGCCGTCGTCGCCGTGCTGGCGGCGGGCATCCTGGTCGCGTTCTTCAGTACGCCGACGCCCGAGTCAAGCACCGGGCTGAACATGTACCTTCACGAACCGGGGATCATGGTCTACGCCGCCCTGGGGCGTGTGTACCAGGCCTATGTGGCGGCCTGCCTGGTGGTGCCGACGTTCCGGGGCGGACTCCGGTCCCGGCTGGCCGTCGACAGGGCGGCCGCGCTGTGCCTGTCGGTCGGCTTCTTACTCATGGCGCTGCTGCTGCCCATGCAGGTGCTCCGGCTGGCCACGGGCACCCCGGCCTATGTCGTCTCGTACCTGTCCATCCTGTGCGTCGCCGTTGGCCTGGCCCTCGTATGGGTGTCGTATTTGCGGCGGCCTGTGACGCGCTAACTGCCACCCGTTACGGACATATCGCGACAGGTGTTCACAAATGCATTATTTCCTGCAATACTAATGAATGTGTGAACGACGGCGGGGGGAGCCGTCACGCACGCTCATTGGGGGTGAGTGGTGGCCATGCCTGTCTGGCCACCACTCAAGTCTTTAACTCCACTTACTGGACTAACGCCGGGGGCGGCCCACCGCACTCAGGTCGCGTACAACCCGTCCAGCCAGGCCCGCCACGCGGCGCCCGCCGCCTCCCCGTCGGCACCCGGGGCAAACAAGTGGACGGTCATGCCGACGACGGAGCCGAACGCGTTGCGCCCGAAGAACCGGTACATCGCCGTGGGGGTCCGGAGTCCAAGGAAACTCGTCGCCAGGTAGTCCACGATCGCCTCCTCGGCGGGCACGCCGGCCACGGCCAGGTGCAGCGACTGGCCCACGGACGCGACGCCCAATTCCCGCTTGACGGCCTCGAACGCATCCGCCGCGCCCGACGAGTCCGGCCCCTGCACGTCGGCGAAGACGGCGTCCGCGCCGGCGAAGAACTTCACGTACTGGCCCAGCGTGTGCTGGTAGAAGTCCGTGTGCTGGCGGGCGCCATCGTAGTTGCGGTCCCAGTCCTCGAAGAACACGCCACTGTGGACGTAGTGCACACCCGTCTTGCCGCCGGCCCGTTCGTCCAGCTGGTAGTCGAGGTCGTTGAAGAAACCGCCCTCGCCGTCCACGTGGTTGGCAAACCTATGCGGCGGTTCCCACACCGTGACGGTGCTGCCGAACGGGCCGGTGCCGCCGCGTCGCGGCTCGATCTCCATCGGCCACAGCCAGCCGGCGTTGCGCCGTGTGACCGCATCGAAAACCTGCTCCGGGGTGCCGTCGACCTCGGTCTCGGCGACGATCCTGAATTCCTTGGCCATGATGCCCTCTCGTTGCCACACGGTTCATCTTCCACCCTGTCATGCCCGGATCGGATTCTGAACCCCTGCTCACGCTATCGTCGGGGCGGGCTCCACTGGTACGGCGTCGTTGTGGTCAGCGCGATGAACCCGAGCCGCGCCAGGATGGGGGCGCTGTCAGCGGACGCGTCGACCTGCAGGTACTTCACGCCGCGCGCCGCCGCGACCTCGGCCCGGGCGGCGACGAGCGCCCGGTAGAGGCCCCGGCCGCGCCACGCCGCCAGGGTCGAGCCGCCCCACAGGCCGGCAAAATCGGTGCCCGGCAGGATGACGAGGCGGGCAGCGGATACCACCTCGCCCCCGGCCTCGGCCGTGAACACGAGGACGTGCGCGGGGTCCGCGGCCGCCTCGGCCTGCATTTCCCGGGCGGTCGGCCCGTGGTCGGCACCCCACACCTCGGCCTGCAGGGCCGTGATCCGCCCGAAATCGGCAAGCTCGACCACCTGCCGGATGCTCACGCCGTCGGGCAGGCCGGCCGCCGTGCCGTCGGCGCCGACCAGGGCCTGCACGGGCGCGACCATGACCGTCTCGGGGGCGCCGGCGACGAAGCCGGCCGCCACCAGCCGGTCCGGGAGGTCCGCCGGCGCGTCGTGCGAGCGGGTCTTCCACTCCACGGGTTCGCCGCGCGCGGCGAAGAAGTCTCGGTGCTCGGCAATCAGTGCGTCCAGCGCGTCCCCGTGGACGCCGACGTCGGGGCCGGTCTCGATGAATCCCTCGTGCCGGCCACTCACCCGCAGGACGGGCCCGAGCAGCTCGTGCACCTCCCCGGGCGGGGGCGCGACGGGAACATGACGGCGCAGTTGGACGTCGTAGGCGGCCAGGAGCGGGGATGCGGTGTCAACCATCGGCCCATCCTACGGCCCGCCCGGCACGTATCCTTGAAGGACGATGGAAAGCAATGACTACACGGGCCGGCCCGCCGGGACAGGGGCGCGATCCCCACGCGGCGGGAGTGGCCGGCGCCCGTTGAGCCGCCGCGAGGCCGCCCAGGCACTGGACATCCCACTGGAGATGGCGACCCGGCACGGCCTGCCCGCCAGGCTCAGCGCGGCCGAACTGGCCGAATTGGAACGGAATCCGCCGGCCTGGCTGGCCCAGTCCCGGGCGAACCGCACCGGCAAGCGCCCCGTCTGGGTTGAATTGCGCTGCTACATCTGCGACTTCCACGAGACCGCGCGGCCGAAGAAATGGTGGCCCGAGTTCGACCTCGTGGTGTGTGAGTTCCACGACACGTCCGCGCTGCCGGGTCCGGCCGCTGGCTGGCGGCGGAGCGAGTTCGACGGCGTCGGCAGCCGTTTCCGCGGCATTGTGGACACCCTGGATCCATAAGAGACCCATAAGGCCATTCCCGAATGCTGAGCCCCGGCCGATCTGCGCAGCATAGGCCCCCCAACGACGCGCAGAAGGGCCTGCTGCGCACGATACGTCCCCCTATCCTGCGCAGGACGGCGCACAAAAGGGCCCGCCCCACGCCGCTTGAGCGTGGAACGGGCCCCATAGGGGTGTGGAGATGGGGAGAATTGAACTCCCGTCCGGTGTCGTGTTGCCAGGTCTTCTCCGGGCGCAGTTTGCTGTGGTTTTTCTCAGCCCCATCCATCACGCAAACATGTGGTTGCCGGGCTCAGCCATAAAAGAGTCCCTCAAGCCGTTATGACGAAGACTTGAAGCAGTGGCCCTCTAGATGACGCCAGGATCCGGGGCGAAGGCGTCCCCGGGCTGACGGACTGTCTTACTGCTTAGGCAGCAAGAGCGAAGTCAGTGCGCTTAGAATTGGCACTTATTGGTTTACAGAGAGCGTTTACGAGATAACCCTGTATCCTCGGCCCGCTTCCCCTGTCTCGACTAACACCGTCGAAACCGATCATCCCCTATTTTTTTGTCAAACAGGCCCGCCGGGTGTTGTACCCGCCGGACTATCAAGCATAGCGCATCCGGGCTCACTTTTGTTCCCGCAGCAGCCCGCCGGCGGCCTTCTGTTCGAGCACGACGACCGCGGCAGCATCGACCTTCGCCGCGAACGCCGGGTCGGCGCGGGCCGCGGCCAGAGCGCCCTGGTACATGGCGGCCACGAGCAATTCGTCCGTGCACAGCGCCATGGTCCCGCCGGCGCCGATGAACTGCACGGCCCGCTGCGCCACGGGCACCGGGGAGACCTGCACGGCGTCGCAGATGTCGTCGCTGACGACGACCCCGCCGAAGCCCAGGTCGCCGCGCACCATGCCGGTGATGACCACCGGGGAGAACGGCGCGATGCGTTGGGCGTCGATGCGCGGATAGTAGGCGTTGGAGATCATGAGCCAGTTCACGCCGGCGTCAACGGCGTCCCGGAACGGCTGGAGGTACGGGTCGGTGCGGGTGGTGATGTCGTCGGTGACGCCGGCGGCGGTGTCCGTGTTGGCCGTGACACGACCCAACCCGGGGAAATGCTTGGCCGTGGGTTGCACGCCGGCGGCCAGCATGCCGCGCGCGAATGCCAGGCCGTGCACTGACACGTCGGTCGGCGTGAACCCGTATTCGCGCCCGTACAGCCCGATCGGCGCGTTGCTCGGCGCAAAGGCCGGGCCCGGCACGGTGTCCAGGACCGGCGCCAGGTTCACGTTCACGCCGGCGGTGGCCAGCTGCTGCCCCCAGGCCGTGGCCTCGGCCTGCAGCGTGGCGGGGTCCTGCTGCCCCTGTTGGATGGCCTGCGGGATGACGGAGAACCCGGGCCCGCTCATGACCTGCACCAGCCCGCCCTCCTGGTCGGTGGCCACGAACGGCAGCGCGCCGGCGGTGGCATCGACATGGGCGGTGAGGTCGGCCACGACGCCCCCGATCCCGGCCGTCCCGGCACTGCTGCGCCCCTTCAGGAACACGTTCCCGATGTGCAGGCGCTCCAGCGCGTACAGCGTGTTCGCATCCGCCCCGGTGACCGGCGACGCCACCATGAACAGCTGCCCCACCCGCTGCTCGAGCGGCATCCGCGCCAAGGTCCGGTGCGCCGCATCGGGCGGGGCCTGTGATGTGCCCGGTGGGGTGGTTGCCGGGGCGGACGACGGCGGCGCGTGCGTTGCGCTGGGAGGCGGCGTCGTCGTCGTTCGCGTTGCCGACGGCGTGGCCGGCGCCCCGCTGGTCGGCGTGGCGGTGCCGGCGCGGGGCGCGGCGAGCGAGCCGGTGACGGCCAGGGCGATGACAAGGACGAGCGCCGCCCCGATGGCCCCGATGACCCACCAGTGCCGCCGCCGCATGCCCTCGCCTCCCCGTGCCGGGTGCCCCTGCGCCCAGCCTAGTCGCGCAGGTGCAGGTGGGCCTCGTTGAGGGCGTCCATTTCCTCGTCGCTCATCTCGTCCAGCACCGTGCGCTCGCGCTTGTCGGTGCGGGAGAAGCGGACGAACAGCAGGATGAGCACGGGCAGGTCGACGATTTCCGCGACGAACCACAGCCAGTCGCCGGCGATCTGCTGGTCGCGCAGCGGCGACGGGAACCAGCCCGGGTGCGGCCCGGCGATGGCCGCGGCGCCGTCGAGGATGTGCCCGTTGAGGCGCAACAGGATGCCGGGCAGCGCGTCGGCCAGCAACTCGATGAACGCGAACACGAACTCCAGCATGATGAACGCGGTGCCGAGGAGCAGCTTGTCCTCGGTCAGCGGCAGCACCATGAGCAGCCCGAGCAGCGGGATGGCCAGCGTCAGCATGCCCTCGAACCCGGCGCCCAGGCGGGTGATGCCGGCCAGCGGCGTGAGCATCATCGACAGGATGACCACCCCGACGATGGGCGACACGGCCGAATTGGAGAACAACTTCATCGGCCGGCGGGCCATGGCGGCCAGCACGGTGCGCAGGCGGCCGGGCCGCATGGTCAGCCGGGCCAGGCCGAGCGGCAGGCCCAGCGCCATCCCGGCCGGGACGACGAACAGCATCATGACGATCCGGATGGAGAACGCCCACCGCAATTGCGGCGAATACGTCCCCAGGAAGCCGAAGTTCACGAACGCGTAGCTGCCCAGGCCCAGGCCGTAGAACGCCAGCACCCGCCACCACGGCCAGGACTGGCCGGCCCGCGCCGCCCGCACCAGGCCGAGCCCGTACAGGGCGCCGGCGGCGACGATGAGCGCCAGGGCCCACGGGTCCAGGGACCAGGAACCGAGGAATTCGCCGAGCGGTGGCATCTAGCCGCGGTTCTTCTCACGCATGACGCGCAGCGCCTCGCGGTTGTCCTGCTTCTCGCGCAGCGCCTGCCGCTTGTCGTAGTCCTTCTTGCCGCGGGCGATCGCAATCTCCACCTTGGCCCGGCCGTCCAGGAAGTACAGTTGCAGCGGCACGATCGTGAACCCGGATTCGCGGGTCTTGTGCGAGATCTTGTTCAGCTCGTCCCGGTGCAGCAACAGTTTGCGCCGGCGACGCGCCGTGTGATTCGTCCAGCTGCCGTTGAGGTATTCGGGAATGTAGACGGCCTCAAGCCACAACTCGTCGCTGTAGAACGTGGCGAACCCGTCCACCAGGGACGCCCGGCCCTCGCGCAGCGACTTGACCTCGGTGCCCATGAGGACCAGCCCGGCCTCGTAGGTGTCCATGATGTGGTAGTCATGCCGGGCCTTGCGATTGGTGGCCACAACCTTCAGGCCACTTTCCTTGGGCACGGCGGCGCTCCTTCATGATTCGATCGACGGACGATCCAGTCTAGCAAGCGCGGCTGGCACCGGTCACAGCAGGGTCATCGGGTCCACGGGCGTGCCGTTGAGCCACGTCTCAAAGTGGGCGTGGCAGCCGGTGGAGTTCCCGGTGCTGCCCGTGTAGGCCAGCAGCTGGCCGCGCGTGACGTGCTGGCCCACGGAGACCAACACCGAGCTGTTGTGATAGTAGACGGTCATCAGCGCATTGCCCTGGATCACGCCGTGGGAAATCCACAGCACGTTGCCGCCCCCGATCACGCGAGTGGTCTGGCCTGCCAATTCGACTGTGCCGTCGGCCGGGGCGTAGACCGGCGTCCCGCAGGTGGCGCCGAAGTCGATTCCGCTGTGAAGGTAGGACCCAGTGCCGTTGAAATCCATGGTTCCCGGCGGGGTCTGCCGCCAGCCGAAGCCAGAGGTGATGGGAATATCGGCCGCGAACGGGTGGCTGAGCCCGAACGCGGACGGGTTGCCCGGCGGCGGCGGCACATAGTTGTTGTTGCCGGCGGCCGCCGCGGCGGCCCGTGCGGCGGCCTCGGCGGCCTCGCGTTCCTTGCGCTGGCGCTCGGCGATCTGGGCGGCCACGGCGTCCTGCTGCTTCTTCACGGCGGCCAGCTTCGACTGGATCTGGGGGCGCTGGGCCTCGAGCCGGTCGTTGAGCGATTTCGTGTCGGCAACCAGCTTGTCCACGGACGCCTTCTTCGCGGCCGCCGCATCGCGGGCGGCCTGCTCGGCGACGAGCGCCGCGTCGGCCTCGGCCTTCAACGCCCTAATCTCCGCCTCGACGGCGGCCAGCCGGGCCTGGGCGTTCTTGTTGCCCGCCTTTTGCGTCGCCAGCTTCTCCAACACGGCGTTCTGGCTGCGCATGGCCGCATCGGCCAGGTTGATGGACCCGGCCAGGTCATTGGTGGAGCCCATGCCCAGGAACAGCGACAGGTTTCCGGGGACGCCGCCGGCCTTGTACGACTGGGCGGCAATCTGCCCGATCAGTTCCTTGGTCTTGGCCTCGACCTTGGCGTCGGCGGCGATCTGGGCGGTGATCTTGTCCTTGTTCTGCTGGGCCAGCTCCGTGCGGGCGGCCAGCGCGTCGACCTTCGCGGTCGCCTCCCCCACCCGCTCTTGCGCGGCCGTCAGGGCCTGCTGCGCGGCCGGCAGCTGGCCCTGGTAGATGACCAGGTCGTGGGCCGCCTTGGCCAGGCCGGCGTCGACGAACTCGAGCGAAGCCTCCACGTCGTGGGCCTGGTCCTGCAGGGCCGCGGCCTGGTCGTCGAGGTTGTCGGCGTGGGCGGGGGCCAGGCCCAGCAACCCGACGGCCAGGACGGCCGCCAAGGCGGCGGATGCCCAGCGGGATGACGACTTCATGGGGTGGAAGGCTCCTTCGAGAGTGGCGATGGGTCAGACCTTCAAGTGGCGGCGCAGCGACACGGACGAGGAGATGGCGGCCAACGCCACGCCCAGGATCAGGAGCAACGGGCCAATGTACAGCGCCTGGTTGGCCGCAATGAACGGCGTGTCCTTGAACTGTCCGGCCAGGAAGCCCTGGACGAAGAACGTGGCAATGGCCCAGACCGCTGCCGAGGCCAGCAGGGCGCCGACGGCGGCCGCGATGACCCCCTCGAGCACAAAGGGCAACTGGATCACCGTCTTCGACGCCCCCACGAGTCGCATGATGCCGATCTCGCGTTGCCGCGATTGGGCCGAGAGCCTGATGGTCGTGGCGATGAGCAGCACCGCGCAGACGATCATGAGCGCGGCGATGCCGATGGCCACCACCGAGGCGGCGTTCATGAACGTGAACAGCGATTCGAGCAGCTTGCGCTGGTCGATGACGGAGTCGACGCCGGGCGTCGCCGAGAACGTCTCGTTGATGATCTGGTATTTCTGCGGGTCCACCAGGCTGATCCGGAACGACGACGGCAGCTGGTCGGCCGTGACCGTGTCCTTGATCGGGGAGTTGGCGAACTGCTCCCTGAAGTGCTTGAGCGCGTCCGCCTGCGATTCGAAGACCGACGACTTGATGTACGGCTTGACGGCCGCCGAGTTCAACAGCGTCTGGATGCCGGCCTTCTGCTCGGCGGTGGCGGGGCCCGACGCGCAATTCGGCGCGTTCGAGGTGTCCGAGCACAGGAAGATGGCCACCTGGACCTTGTCGTACCAGAAGCCCTTCATCTGCGTGATCTGCATCTGCAGCAGCGCGGCCGTGCCCACGAACGTCAACGACACGCACGTGACGAGGACGACCGAGATGACCATGGACAGGTTGCGGCGCAGGCCGCCGCCGATCTCGCTCAGGATGAACGCGAGCCTCATCGGGCCACCTCGTTCCCGGTCTTCCGCTCGATCCGCGGCGGCAGGACATCCGGGTCGGGTTCGCCCTGGCTCAGCCGGGCCCGCCGCGAGCGGGGAGCGCCGTCGTCGTCCGTGGCGGCCGCCGCGGCGGGCACGATCGGGATCATCGACGTGTACTGGGCGCGGGCCTCGTCACGGACGATGTGCCCCCCTTCGAGCTCGATGACGCGCTTGCGCATGGTGTTGACGATGTCGTCGTCGTGCGTGGCCATGACGACCGTGGTGCCGTTCTGGTTGATCCTGTCCAGGATGTTCATGATGCCGACCGAGGTGGTCGGGTCCAGGTTTCCCGTGGGCTCGTCGGCCAGCAGGATGCCGGGCTTGTTGACGATGGCGCGGGCAATGGCCACGCGCTGCTGCTCGCCGCCGGAGAGCTCGGTCGGCTTGCGGCCCTCCTTGTCCTCGAGACCCACGAGCTTGAGGACGTCCGGGACCTCGCGGCGGATGGCGCTGCGGCTCTTGCCGAGCACCTGCATGGCGTAGGCGACGTTCGCGAACACGGTCTTGTTGTTGAGCAGGCGGAAGTCCTGGAACACGACACCGATGCCGCGGCGGAACTTCGGCACCCGCCAGCTGGGCACATTGGCCACGTTCTGGCCGGCCACGTACACGGCGCCCGCATCGGCACGGGTCTCCTTGAGCACCAGCTTCAGGAACGTGGACTTTCCGGAACCGGACGAGCCGACCAGGAAGGCGAACTCGCCACGGTCTACTTCCAGCGTGACGCGCTCGAGCGCCGGCCTGCTCTTGCGATCATAGGCCTTGGTCACATTTTCAAATCGGATCATGACTCTTCGACTGCCCACACGGGTTGGAGCCCGGCACGCCGGTGCATGGGCGCTGGTTTGGGGGAAGAAACCACCGGCTTATCGACTATAGGCATCCGGGCCGTCTTTTCCCGGGCACTCGCGGGGTGTGTCGCCCCTTCGTCCGTTCCTCGTGCCGGGCGAAATAGGTGGGGCAAAGACCGTTCTGCGCAGCGTTGACTCCCCTATCTTGCGCAGCGGGGCATCATGCGCGACTTACGACCCCGAACACTGCGCAGAACGGCACGCCGCTTACCCGATTCGCTGCCGTGGCACTGAACCCCCACCCAGCTCGTGCCACTGGCGCCGAGGCCCTACCCACGCAGCCCCACCCAATTCCCGAATTGGCTGGGGCTTGAGCGCGAGGGGACGAACGGGGTGTGTCGCGGCGGGAGCGAACTGGCTAGGGCCTGCCCACCCCCACACTGGGGTCAGGAGTCGGCGTTGCGGTTGTCGGCGCGCCAGCGGATGCCGGCGTCGATGAAGTCGTCGATGTCCCCGTCGAGCACGGCCGAGGTGTTGCCGACCTCGTGCTCGGTGCGCAGGTCCTTGACCATCTGGTACGGGTTGAGCACGTACGAGCGCATCTGGTCGCCCCAGGACGCCTTCACGTCCCCGGCCAGCGCCTTCTTCGCCGCGTCCTCCTCCTGCTTCTTCAGCAGCAGCAGCCGGGACTGCAGCACGCGCATGGCGGCGGCCCGGTTCTGGATCTGCGACTTCTCGTTCTGCATCGACACGACCGTGCCGGTGGGGAGGTGGGTCAGGCGCACGGCCGAGTCGGTGGTGTTCACGGACTGCCCGCCGGGGCCGGAGGAGCGGAACACGTCCACCCGGATCTCGTTGTCGGGGATCTCGATGGAGTCGGTCTGCTCGATCAGCGGGATGACCTCCACGGCCGCGAACGACGTCTGGCGCCGGCCCTGGTTGTCGAACGGGCTGATGCGCACCAGCCGGTGCGTGCCGGCCTCGACGCTGAGCGTGCCGTAGGCGAAGGGGGCCTTGACCTCGAACGTGGCCGATTTCAGCCCGGCCTCCTCCGCGTAGGACGTGTCGAGCACGGCGGTCGGGTAGCCGTGCCGTTCGGCCCAGCGCAGGTACATGCGCAGCAGCATCTCGGCGAAGTCGGCCGCGTCCACGCCGCCGGCGCCGGAGCGGATGGTGACGACGGCCTCGCGCTCGTCGTATTCGCCGGCCAGCAGCGTCACGACCTCCAGCTCCTTCAGCGCCTTCTGCAGGGTCGGCAGTTCCTTGGCGGCCTCGGCCAGCGTGTCGGCGTCCCCCTCCTCCTGGGCGAGCTCCACGAGGACCTCGAGGTCGTCGATGCGGGCGGCCAGCCCGCGCAGCTTCTCCAGCTTGGACTGGGCGTGGCTGAGCCGCGAGGTCACCTTCTGCGCCAGCGCGGGGTCGTCCCACAGGTCGGGGGCGCCGGCCTGGTCGGACAGGTCCTCGATGTCCTCCAGGAGCTTGTCAACCTCCGACACCTGCTCAATGGACACGTAGGTGGCGCGCAGCGCCTTGATCTCTGCGGAAAAGTCGATCTCAGCCATGATGTTCAAGCCTACGGCATGCGTTGGACGGGCCGGCTACTGGACCAGTTGCGAGCGGGCGGAGCCGGTCACTTCAATGGTCACGCCGGCGGGCACCAGGAAGTTGATGAACAGGGGATGGACGACGGCGGTCAGGCTCACCCGGGCGGTCCTGCCGTCCGGCGTGCCCGTGCCCGGCGCAAGGGCCACCCCGTCCAGCCCCTGGCCGGCGGTGTTCGTGGCCAGGTAGCCGGCGGCGGCCGCGGCGACGCCGGCCTGGGTGAGGGCTGCGGTGGGGTCGCGGGCCGCGGAGCCGGCGACCCTGAACGTGTCCGCGGCGGCGAGCGCGGCGCCGTCCGCCAGGGACAGCAGCCGCTTCTGCCCGATGTACAGGCTGGACGCGGCGGCGACCACGGTCACGAGCAGCAGCGCCAGCAGCACGAAGCCGATCAGCAGCACCATGACCTGGCCGTATTCACCTGGGTCGGGTTCCCCCGGGTCGGGTTCCCCCGGGCCCGATGCACGCGGTGTCGCCCTCGCGGAACCCGTCACCGGAACCGGCCCACCTTCTGGGAGGCGTCGGCCGCGACGGTCGTGGCGGCCAGGTCGATGCCGGGCAGCGCCGCCACAACCGGCAGCGGCACGCGCAGGCTCACGTGCGCGGTGACGATCGCCCCGGGTTCCTGGCAGTCGCGGTCGCAGCTGATGGCCAGTCGCGCGTCGCCCGGCCGGAATCCCAGGTCGCCCACGGCCAGCGCCACGGCCTGTTCGGCCGCCGCCTGCCCGGCCGCCGCGGACGGCATCCGCACATACACCTTCGCGGCCTGGTCGGCGGCACCCACCACGGCGAAGGCCCCGCCCTGCAGCTGGCCGAGCGTGAGCACCAGGTACGCCACCGGGACCATGAGCAGCACGGCCAGGAACACGAATTCCACGACGGCGCTGCCCTCCTGGGCGTCCGGTGACCCGTCGCGGCGCCGGTCACTTGGCCATGACGGCATGTCCGCTCACCTCCAGCGCCCGGGCGGGCCCGAGCAGGCCGATCAGCGGCATGGGCGCCGTGATGGTCACGGTCAGCACATTGCCGCCGGCGCCGGGTTCGACGACGGCGCTCACCTCGTGCGCGTAGCCGGGGCCGAGCCCGCCGCGCACCAGGTAGTCGGCCCGCTCCCGGGCCTCGGCGGCGGTCCGGTCCGCCAGCGCCCCGTAACGGGCGGCCGAGGAGGCCGCGTCCGCCACCGTGTTCCGCACGTGGAGGAGCAGGGCGAGTTGGACGAGGGCCAGGAACAGGACCGTGACCAGCCCGGCGACCAGCACGAAGTCGACGACCGCCGCGCCGCGCTCACAGGTGCCGGACGCGCGGCCAACCAAGCGACCGGCCGGGCGCCCGGCTACTTGCCGACGCTGACCTGTGAGATGGCCTGGTTGAACAGGTCCTTCAGGGCCGGCAGCGCGACGGCCAGCAGCCCGGCGACCAGGACGGCGCTCATCAACGTGATCATGACCCAGCCGGGCACGTCGCCGCGCTCCCCTGCCCGGCCCCGGTGCCTGCCCGCCGGCGGTCTGGCTGTCGAGCCTGCCCGCCGAGCCGACGGTGGGGTGGGCAGGCTCGCCAGCCAGGCCAGCGACAGCAGGGTCGCCGCGGTGAAACGTGTTCTCGGTGAAGACTTCATTGTCCGGTCCTTTGGGATGGGTTGCGGTGTCGGTGTACAAATCGGTGGTGGCGGCCATTCAGAACCCCAGCTCCAGGACGGCGATGCCGGGGAACACGGCAAAGATCACCGTGAGCGGCAGGATGCCGAACACGAGCGGAACCATCATGGCGATTTCCTTGCGTCCCGCGGATTCCATGAGTTCGCGCTTGCCGACGTCGCGCACGTCCTGCGCCTGGGCGCGGAGCACGTCGGCCAGCGGCGTGCCCCGGTTGACGGCCACGCCCAGCCCGTCGACGAAGCGCACGAGCGCGGGGACCCGCACGCGCCGGGCGAAGTCGGTCAGTGCCTCGACCAGCGGCGTGCCGCTGCGGGTCTGCGCGAGGACCATCGTGAATTCGCGGGACAATTCGCCGTGCGACTGGCGGCAGACCCGTTCCAGCGCGCCGGTGGCGGATTCGCCCGCGGCGACGGCGAGCGCCATCAGTTCGGCCAGGGCCGGGAACTCGGCCAGCATGGCGGCCTGCCGGCGCCTGATCTCGACGCCGAGCAGGTGGTCGCGGAGCAGGAACCCGCACAGCGTCAACCCGAGGGCCAGGGCGATGGCGCCGAACACGTTCAACCGGCCGGCCGCGGCGGAGAACAGCACCAGCAACAGGCCCAGCACGAAGCCGCCGGCCGCCCACACCAGCTGCACGGCCCGGAATTCCAGCGCCGACTGCGCCCGCCCGGCCTGCTGCAGCCGGGCGGCGAGCCCGGCGGTGCTCACATTGAACCGCGCAAGCCGGCGAACGGCGTCGCCCATCACCACCCTGCTGATCCGCTCCAACGGTCCGAACAATGCGCCCCGCGCGGCCTCCGCCTCAAGCAGCCGCGACTGCGACGCCACGCTGCGCAGCTGCGGTTCCACGCGCTGGGCGAACGTGGTGCGGCGCATGACCGGCAGCCGGACGAACACCAGCCACAGGCCCAGTCCGAGCACCAGCCCGGTGCCCAACGCCAGCGCCTGCGCCGCGCTCATCGCAGCACCCGTTCCTCGACCGGCAGCGCCCCGATGCGCAGCATGACCCGGTAGCAGAGCACCGAGACGGCCAGTCCCCCGCCCAGCACGATCCAGCCGGCCACGGAGTTGTACGCGCCGATCGCCTCCGGCCGCGTGGCTAGCAGCATGAGCACGATCCACGGCGCCGCAATGGCCAGCCGGGCCGCGTTGACCGTCCACGACTGGCGCGCCTCCAGTTCGCTGCGGGTCCGGGCGTCCTCGCGCAGGAAGTCGGCCAGCGTGCCCAGCAGGCGGCCCAGGTCGGACCCGCCGACGTCCCGGGTGAGCCGCAGCGCCTCAACGATCCTGTCCGCCACGGGATCGGCGAGCCGGGCCTTCAGCCGCTCCAGCGCGGTGTCGAACCGGCCGCTGGCGCGGTAGTCGGCGCCGAAGTCGGTGAACACATCGCGCAGTTCCGGCGGCCCCTTTTCGCCCAGCTGGATCAGCCCCTCCGGCAGGGACAGGCCGGCTCGGATGGCCGAGCGCAGGTGATCGACGACGTCGGGCCACAGTTCGCGCAGCAGCGCCGAGCGGCGTCGTGCCCGCCAGCGCAACGCCGCGATCGGCACGTACCCGGCGAACAGCCCGAAGCAGGCGGCGATGGGGGCCGAGCGTGTGAGCACGAGCACGAGCAGTGCCGCGAACAACGCCAACCCGGCGCAGCTGGCCAGCAGCGACGTGCCGCGCACCTTCTCCACGCCGGCGCGCAGCAGCAACTCGGTGAGCCGGTCGGGACGGTGGGGTGGCTGGCGGGCGGGCGGCGCCGGCCAGCACGCCGCCCAGATGAGGAACAGGCCGACGCCGCCGAGCAACCCCAGGACGGCGGACATCAGCGGTGCCCCAGCAACGCGGCCACGTCGTAGCCGGCGGCGGCGAACTTGTCCTGTGCCGGCAGCGTCGACCCGGCCACCTCCAGGCGGCCGTCGCGGAGGTTGAACACCATGGACGACTCGATGACGCCGTTCTCCACGCGCCGGCCCAGGGACAGCACCTCTTCGACGCGGCGCCGGCCCGTGGGCTGCCGGGCGCAGTGCACCACCAGGTCGACGCAGGACGCGACGGTGGGCAGCACGAACGCCGAGTTGATGTTCTCGCCGGCCAGCAGCGGCAGCGTGCAGATCTTCACGACGGCGTCGTGCGCCGAGTTCGCGTGCACGCTGGCCATCCCCGGCAGGCCCGCGTTCAGGGCGATGAGCATGTCCAGGCTCTCGGCCTCGCGCACCTCGCCAACGATCAACCGGTCCGGGCGCATGCGCAGCGCCTCCTTGACCAGCCGGCGCAGCGGGATGGCGCCGTTCCCCTCGAGGTTCGGCTGGCGGCACTGCATGCCGACCACGTCACGCAACGGTAATTGCAGCTCGAAGATCTCCTCGACCGTGACGACCCGTTCGCGGGAGCCGATGCTGGCGGCCAGGCAGTTCAGCAGCGTCGTCTTGCCGGCCTGGGTGGCGCCGGAGACCAGGATGTTCAGCCCGGCGCTGACGGCCGCGCCCAGGAACCGGGCCGCCTGCGGGGTGAGCGAGCCCAGCTCGACCAGGTGCTCCAACCGGCTGGCCCGGACCGTGAACTTGCGGATGTTCACCGACCAGTGCCGGGCCGTGATGTCGGGGATGGCCACATGCAGCCGGGAGCCGTCCGGCAGCGCGGCGTCCACGAACGGGGAGCTCAGGTCCAGCCGGCGGCCCGAGCTCTTGAGCATCCGCTCGACGAGGTCGCGCACCTGCCCGTCGGTCAGGGCCAGGTCGGTCAGCTCCGATTCGCCGTTGCGGGCCACGAACACGCGGTCCGGGGCGTTGAGCCAGATCTCCTCCACGGCCGGGTCGTCGAGCAGTGGCTGCAGCGGGCCGAACCCGGCGACGGCGTCGAACACGCTGCGCCGGACCGCGTCGGCGTGCACCAGCGGCGGCACGGCACCCAGCAGCGCCCGCTCGTCATAGTCGTTGACGGCGGCCGCCACGAGCTCGCGGACGGCGTCCGTTTCGCGCAACGGATCAAGGCCGCGGCGCCGGATGAGTTCGCGTACCTCATCCTCGACCATCGAGACTGCATCCACGTTTCCCCTCCGCCCGTGATCCGGCGGCCGCCAAATGCGTGCCAAGCAACAAATTGAGTGTCGAGCAACTTGAGTGTCAAGCAATAGTGCGAGTGGTGCACGAGCCTAGCCGGGGATGCGCCATAACACCAGAGCTCGGCCGGGATTGTGGACAACACGCTGGTTCACCCCAAAATTTTGTCCAATTCCCAGCTTTCACGCAGGTAGGCTGGTTCGACCTGTTCCCGGGCAGCGGCACCCCAGCCGGCCCCTACACGGACCGCTACTACGTGGACATCTTCAGCTACTTCGTGTGCGACGGCTGGTTCCACGGCACGTTCCACGCCCGCGAACGGGCCGCCGACGTGCCGATCCTGCCCCTGGGCACCGTGGCCGCCGGGGACAGGGCGCTGCCGGCGCCGGCCGACCCCGACGCCATGCTGGCCGCCATCTACGGCCCCACGTGGCGCACGCCCGATCCGGCGTTCCGCTTCGAGACGCCGGAATCGGCCGGGCGGCGCTACTTCTGGTGGCTGAACCACTTCGACGCGTTCCGGGAGGACTGGGAGGACTTCCACCGGTCCCGGATTGGCGCCTCCGTGACCGGGGAACCGTCGGTGCTGGCCACCTGGTTGGCGGTCGAGCTGCCGGCCGGGTCTACGGTGCTGGAGTTCGGCTGCGGCCTCGGTGCCGACGCCCGCCACCTGGCCGCGCACGGGCACCGGGTGCTGGCCACCGACTTCAGCCGTCCGGCGATCGCCCGCGCCCGGGAGCTGGCGGAGGAGCACGACGCCGCCCGCGGGGGCGGCGGGCCGGTCCGGTTCGCGGTGGCCAACCAGAATTCGGTGCGCGACATGGCCGCCGTGGTGCGCGGCGCCGCCGAACTGGCCGGCCCGGACGCGCCCATCACGGTCGTGGCCCGCAACGTGGTCGACGGGCTGTACTACCTGGGCCGGGACGTGACCTTGTACGCCCTCAAGCACCTGCTGGGCCGCGGCGGCCGGGCCTACCTGCAGATGCGCAACCCCAAGTCCGGTTTTCGGCGCGACCCGTTCGAGCCGGTCGGGGAGACGATCTTCGACACGTGGGACCTCACCGGCCGGCTGGCGTTCTACGGCCTGACCGTGGAACGCGCCAACTTCCTCGACGAGCCCGGGCCCGCCGGTGCGGCCCTGTCGTACATCATCCGAAAGGCAACCCCATGAGCAACCACAGCGCGCCGAAGCGCTTCATCGTCAAGGCCGTCGACCGGGTCAGTCCGGGCACCGCGGCGGCCCTGCGGGCCGGCGCCACGCTGCCGGAGGAGGTCGCCGAACTGCGTGGGCGCCTGGAGGCGGCCGAGCGGGGCTTGGCCGAGCTGCGCGCCACCGTGGACGTGCTCAACCGGGACCTGGACGAATCGCGCCGGCTGAACCTGCGCGCCGCCGAGCTGATGGACGTGGCGTTCACGGAATTGGTGAGGTAGGCCGGGTTGTCGGTGGTCGAGCCTGGGCCCACGGGCGCGAGGGGCCCCGACCGAGCTTGCGAGGGCGGGGAGCGGCTGGGGAGCGAGACCCTCGACGGCCGATTGCTAGAATCGGCAAAGACCTGCGGGGGAACTCGCTTCGAGGGATCGGCGAGCGAGCCGTAGGAGAATTACAGAATTTCATGACTTGGTTGCAGACTGTTCCGACGATCCTGGTCGCGGTGCTCATCATCTTTGTGCCCGGCGCCCTGCTGGCCCGGTGCCTGGGCACGCGCGGGCTGGCCTGGGCGGCCACCGCCGCACCGCTGACCGTGTCCCTCGTCTCGGTGGGGGCCATCCTCGCGCAGAAGGTCCACGTCCGCTGGTCCCTGGGCGTCCTGGCGGTCGTCACGATCGTCGCCTGCGCCATCGCCGTGGCCGCCCGGCTGCCGCTCATCCTGCGGCGGCGCCGCGAAGGGCGCGGCGGCGCCCCGTGGACGTGGCCACCACTCCCCCTGGCGCTCAGCGTTGCGGCCGGATTCGCCGTGCCCGTGCTCATCCTCGGCATCCGGTTTGCGAAGATCTTCATCAACCCGGCGAACATCTCCCAGACGTACGACAACGTCTTCCATCTCAACGCGATCAGGTTCATCCTGAACACCGGCAATGGGTCCTCGCTGAACATCGGCACCCTGGACCCGGTGTCACCGTCCATGTTCTACCCGGCCGCCTGGCATGACCTGGTGGCACTGGTGGTGGGCGCCACCACGGTGCCCATCCCGGTTGGGGTCAATGCGGTCAACATGGTGCTCGGGGCCCTGGTGTGGACCACGTCGTCCATCTACCTGGCCAGCCGGGTCCTCGGCACGCGGCCGGCGACCTTCCTGGCCACCGGAGCCCTGGCGGCCGCCTTCGGCGCGTTCCCGTACCTGCTGATGGAATTCGGCGTGCTGTACCCGAATTTCCTGGCCCTCACCGTCCTTCCGGTCTTCGTGGCCCTCGCCGCGGACCTGGTGAAGGTGTCCGTGGAGCCGCGCCCGGGGCCCGTGCTCGCCGCCGTGCTGATTGCCGCGGGCCTGCCCGGCCTGGCGTTGGCACACCCCAGCGTCCTGATGGCCTTCGGCGTGTTCGCGCTGGCGCCGCTGGTGGCGTGGCTGGTGCTGCGGGTGCGGGACGCCGTGCGCGGGCAGCTGGCGTGGCCCTGGGCCGCGGGGGCCGTGGTGGTGGTGGCCGCGTATGTAGTGACGCTCAACTACATGTGGGGGGTGGTGCGGCCCAGCAAGGCAGCCTCCTTCTGGCCGCCCGTGCAGACCATTTCACAGGCCTTTGGCGAGGCCCTGACCAACGGCCCGTTGGGGCGCCCGACGCCCTGGCTGGTGGCCGCCCTGACCCTGGTCGGCATCTACGCAGTGTTCCGCCGGCGCCGCGGGTACTGGCTGCTGGGCGCGTTCGCCATCAGCTGCTTCCTGTTCATCGTCGTCTCCGCCTTCGCCAAGGACGACCTGCGCAATTTCTTCACGGGTGTCTGGTACAACGACAGCTACCGGCTGGCCGCCATGCTGCCCGTTTTCGCGCTGCCTGTGGCCGCTGTCGGGGCCCAGTGGCTGTTCGGCCTGGCCATGGCGACCAAGCCCATTACGGCGCTGCAGCCGGTGGGCCGGCGCAGGGTGGCCCTGGCCGTCGGCGCCGTCGGATGGGTTGCCGTCATCGTGCTGGCGCAGGGGTATGCCGTCGCGTCGGCGCAGGGCAAGGCCCGCGCCCAGTATGCGCTGACTTCCGATTCGGCGCTCCTGACGACGGATGAGAACACGCTGCTGTTGCGGGTCCCCGAGCACGTACCGACCAACGGGATCATCGTCGACAACCCTGGGACCGGGGGCGCGCTGGCCTATGCGCTGGCCAACCGGCGGGTGGTCCTGCCGGCGGTCAGCTCGTCGCCGGGGCCGGACGACCAGACCCTCATCCAGCACCTGCCAAGCGTGAACCATGACCCGGCCGTGTGCGCGGCCGTGAAGGCGCTTGGATCGTTCTACGTGCTGGACTTCGGGCCCCGGGAAATCAACGGCATGCACCACACGTTCCCCACGTCCGAACAGTTGGCGACCACCCCTGGACTGGAGCTCGTGGACCACGAGGGCGCGGCCAAGCTGTACCGCATCACGGCCTGCGGGTAACCCCCGGCCGCGACAAGTCCGATCTGACAGGCTCGACCACCGGTGATTGAGCCTGTCGAAATCACCTGTCGAAATCGCCTGTGGCCGACGGTCCCGCTAGACCTCGTACCCCTGCGGGTTGTCATGCTGCCAGCGCCAGTGGTCCTGGCACATCTGGGCCAGGTTCCGGTGTGCCGACCAGCCCAGGTCCGCCAGGGCGGCCGACGGGTCGGCGAAGCTGACCGCGGTGTCGCCGGGCCGGCGGGCGGCGAACTCGAACGGCACGGGCGCCCCGGCCGCCTCGCCGAAGGCGTGGATGACCTCCAGCACGGAGGATCCGCGCCCGGTGCCCAGGTTCCAGCGGAAGACGCCGTCGTGCCCGGGCAGGTAGTCCAGGGCGGCCAGGTGGCCGGCGGCGAGATCCATCACGTGGATGTAGTCGCGCACGCCGGTGCCGTCGGGGGTCGGGTAGTCGTTGCCGAACACCATGACCTTCTCGCGTCGGCCCACGGCCACCTGGGCGACGAACGGCAGCAGGTTGTTCGGGATGCCGCGCGGATCCTCCCCGATGCGGCCGGATTCGTGCGCGCCGACCGGGTTGAAGTAGCGCAGCAACGCGATGCGCCAGGTGGGGTCCGCGGCACCGAGATCCGTGAGGATGTCCTCGATCTGCTCCTTCGTGCGGCCGTACGGGTTCGTGGCGTCCAGCGGCATCTTCTCGACCAGCGGCACCTCCTCGCTGGCACCGTACACGGTCGCGGAGGAGCTGAAGACGAGCGTCTTGACGCCGTGCGCGTCCATGGCTGCCAGCAGGTTCAGGGTGCCGACCACATTGTTCTGGTAGTACATGAGCGGCTTTGCCACGGACTCGCCGACGGCCTTCAGCCCGGCGAAATGGATGACGGCGTCGATGCCGGCACCGGCAAAGGCTCGGTCGACGGCGGCGGCGTCCAGCAGGTCCGCCTCGATGAACGCCGCGGCCCGGCCGGTCAATTCCTCGATGCGGCGCAGCGATTCGGCCGACGAATTGGCCAGGTTGTCAAGGACGACGACGTCGTGCCCGGCCTCCAACAGGCAAAGCACGGTGTGCGAGCCGATGTATCCGGCACCGCCGGTAACCAAAACCTTCATGGGCTCAAGCCTATAGGGAACGGCACAGTAGACTCTGACGTTGTGTCGCGGATGGCTCCGGCGGCTTGCCGAATGGTTCGTTGATGTGGACGACTTACACCTTAGCCGCAATTACTTCAAGGCGCCCGTCCCTTACCGTGCGTGCTACCTGAGCAGATTGGGAAAACCTCATGACTGGACATCAAAAGCAACTGCGCGTCCTACACCTGGGCGACATATCTGGTACCTCGCGGAATGTCATTGAAATCGCCCGTGGCAAGGGACTCGACTGGTCGTTGCGCGGCGTGCCCGCCGGGCGAGGGGCCAACGCAGCTCTGATTGCCGGTCGGCGGATGTGCGACTTGGTGACCGTCCGCATGCTGCGGCCGCGCCCGGACATCCTCCACATCAACTACGGTGTGTCCGGTTACTACGGCTGGGGTCGAAATCACGTTGTGCTTCACCTGCACGGCACGGACGTGAGACAGGACCTGAACTCCCGTGTGCTGGGTCCCGTGGTCCGTCGTTCAATCGCAACGGCCGACGCCGTGCTGTATTCGACCCCCGACATGGCGGACGCCGTCCACGCACTGCGGCCAGACGCGACCTGGTTTCCGGCACCGCTGCCGCCGGCGGCCGGAACAATCGTGGCGCCGACGCAGCCGCGAACCGGCCGACGCGTGTTCTTCGCCAGCCGCTGGGATGACTCCAAGGGCGCCGTGGAGCTTGTCCGCGCCGCGGAGTCGCTGCGCCGCGACCGGCCCGGGCTCGAACTCCTGGGTCTCGATTGGGGAATCCACAAGGACCAGGCACGGGCCGCGGGCGTGACCTTGCTGCCGCACATGCCCGAGGATCGGTTCCGCGCCCAGCTCGCAGGCGCCGACGTCGTGGTGGGGCAGATCGCGTTCGGTGCGCTCGGTCTGGCCGATCTCGAGGCCATGGCGCAGGCCCGCCCCCTCGTGGCCCGTTTCACGCTTAAGCACGAATATGGCAGCCAGGCGCCGTTGTTCAACACCGTGGATGCCGATCCGGCCACGCTCGTGGAGCGCATCCTCGACGATCCGGTGGAGGCCGAACGGATCGCCGAACGTGGCCGACAGTGGGCATTGGAACACCACTCGGCCGTGGTTCTCGAGGAAAAACTCGAAGCCATCTACGCCGGTCTGGCAGACCGCGGCCAACATCACCGCAGACATCAATAGTCACACGTGTCACATCAGGCGCACGGGCCACAACACTAGTAGTCTGGCAGGGCGATGGCGGCCACATTTCGTGATGTCACGGGAGTGGCGCCACGCAAGATCATCTTCGCCGCCCTGACCCGGAGCCACTGCCATGAGCCAACACCATCCCCACCGGGCCACGCCCCTTCGCGACAATACGCCACGGCGCGTCGTCGCGCGGACCTCAGCCGGCCTGATTGCGGCGTCGCTGGCTTTGACCTTGGGCATCTCCCCCGTGTTCGCAACGACGACACCGCCCCCGCCGGGGCAACCAAGCGCGTCGGCAGGGACGACGGCGGCCGCGGATTCCATCGTCACGCCGAGCCCGACTCCACGCACCCTGGCGACTACCCCGCCGTCGTCCACGCCTGCCGCCACCGCTCCGGCGGCACCGCAGGCGTCCCCCGACGCGGCTGACGTGGCGAAGTACGGGGCCTACATGGGCATGAGCCTGTCCAAGGGCATATCCAGCCGGGAACGCCACCTGCGCGGAACCGTCAACGAAAAGCGGCTGAAATCGGTGTCATCCGCCGCCGAGCCCATGTCCGCCTCCGGCACTCCGGCCGGTGTCCTGGGAATGGATGTGAGCGGCTGGCAGGCCGACGCTACGACCCACACCGTCAGCCAGGTCGACTGGAGCCGTCAGTGGGCCCTGGGCGCCCGATTCGTCTACATCAAGGCGACCGAAGGCACGTCGTTCAAAGACGCCTCATTCTCATCCCACTACACCGGAGCTTCAAAGGTCGGCATGCTGCGGGGTGCCTACCATTTCGCCCGCCCCGACCAATCCGGCGGAGTCACGCAGGCCAACTTCTTCGTCGACAACGGCGGTGGCTGGAGCGCCGATGGCAAGACGATGCCACCCCTCCTTGACATGGAAGACTACTCAGGCCTGCCGCATTGCTATGGGTACAGCGCGGCGCAGATGGTCGCGTGGATCAAGTCCTTCTCCAACCAGGTCCTGGCCCGGACCGGCCGGCTGCCGATGATCTACACGAACTACTACTGGTGGCAGGACTGCACGGGCAACTCGACGGCGTTCACCAACCAGCCACTGCACATCGCCGCCTATGGGACGACGAATCCATTGATGCCGGGCGGCTGGAGCACATACAGCGTGTGGCAGTACAGCGACAACGGGCCCTTCGCCGGCGACTCCAATGTCTGGAACGGAACCCTGGCCGGGTTGCAGAAATTCGCCACCGCAGGGTCGGCCTCCCTTCCCGCTCCGTCGATCGCCAGTCCGGGCGACGTGGTGGCAGCCGACACGTCCGGGACGCTGTGGGACTACCCATCCGACGGGGCGGGCGGGTTCGGCGATCGGCGGAAGATCGGCAACGGCTGGCTCGGGCTGCGCTCGATCAACGTGATCGACTGGAACGCCGACGGCACTTTCGACCTCGTGGCCCAGTGGACCAATGGCAAGGTCAACGTCTACCTGGGCTCGCCGTCGGGCGGGTTCGATGTCGGCCCCACCCTGGCCACATCGGGCTGGGCGGGCAGCCAATTGACCATCGGCTACTGGCTCTCCAGCAGCAACTACCCGCAAATCCTGGCCCGCTCGGCCACCGGTGCCCTGACACTCTGGCCCAACCCGTCCGGTGCCGGGCTCGGCGCCCCGCGCACCATTGGCAACGGGTGGGGCGGACTGAACCTGGTCATGGTCGACTACGACGGCGACGGGAACCAGGACGTCCTGGCCCAGGACTCCGCCGGCGCGCTGTGGCTGTACCGGTCGGACGGTCGTGGCAACTTCACCCAGGAAACGCCTCGGGTGGTCGGCAACGGCTGGAACACCATGACAAGCCTGAGCATCGGCACCGGGTTCGCCGGCGCGGGCAGCGTCGGAATCGTGGCACGCACCAAGGCGGGGGCCCTGCTCTACTACCCCGTGCCGGGCAACTCCACCATCGGTTCTGCGCGCCAGATCGGCAACGGTTGGGGTTCGTTCCTCATCGCCGGCGGCGAGACGATCAATGCCGGCCCAGCACAACCGGCGCCGTCACCGTCGCCTACACCGGCGCCTTCCAAGCCGGCGCCCAAGCCCACGCCGGCACCATCGATACCGGCCGCGGCAGACGTCGTCGCCGTCGATTCCCGAGGCATCCTCTGGCGGTACCCGGTGACAACTGGTCACATCGGCATGCCGGTCCAGATCGGTGCCGGGTTTGTCGGTACAATCTCGGTCCATGTGGTTGACTGGGACGCGGACGGGACCCTCGATCTGCTCGTCCAGTGGTCGTCGGGGCGCCTGAGCGTCTACCGCGGAGCCGCACGGGGCGGCTTCGAGCTGCCCATCACGATGGACGCCTCCGGGTGGGCCGGCAGAGACATCACCGCCGGACGATGGACGACGGCAACCCGGTTGCCGTCCATCGTGTCCCGGGAACCGGACGGAACGTTGCGCTCGTACGCATCGACGGGCACTGGGCTGGGTCCGGCCACGCAAATCGGTGTCGGTTTCGGCGGCATGCACCCGATCATGGTGGACGCCGACGGCGATGGCCGGGTTGACATCGTCACACTGGACTATGTCAACCGACTCACGCTGTTCCGCTCGAACGGTGCCGGTGCCTTCATCGCGGAGACCCCCCGCAGGCTCGACGGCGGCCCGGTCTCACCCGGGCAGTTGCTCCCCGCCACGGGGTTCGCGTCGGTCGGGATGGCCGGCCTGCTGGCCAGGACGGCGGGCGGCCAACTGGTCCACTACTCCTTGACGTCGGCCGGACTGGGCCGGGCCACCCAAGTGGGGACCGGCTGGTCAGCCTTCACGATCGCCGGCAGCAAGGTGCTCACCCGGTCGGCGCCGCTCGCGTCCACCTCCGACGTCCTCACCATCGACGCGTCCGGAGGGCTGTGGGACCGACCGGCGACAGGCAACGGCCGGTACGGTGCGCCCTACCAGATCGGCTTCGGGTTCACGGGCATCAAGTCAATCCACGCCGTTGACTACAACGCCGACGGCGTGGCCGATGTCTTGGCCCAGTGGAACAACGGGGCCGTGGCCGTTTTCTACGGGCGGGCTACGGGCGGCTTCGCCGACAAACACCCCTTGGCGGCTGGCGGGTGGTCCGGCGTCGACTTCGTTACCGGGCCGTGGTCGGGGCAACGGTTCCCAGGACTCGTGGGGACCAACGCCGTCGGGAACCTCTTCTACTGGCCGAACACCGACGGGGCCAGCATCGGCAGTCCGCAACAGATCGGCAACGGCTGGGGTGGACTACGGCTTGCCATGATCGACTTCGACCGCAATGGCACCCAGGACGTGCTGGCCGTCGACCGGGCGGGCTACATGAGGCTGTACCGTGGAACCGGGCGAGGAGGCTTCGTCCCCGAAGACCGGCCGGTTGTGGGCCACGGGTGGGGCGCGGTCCGGCAATTCCGCGGGACCACGTCGTTCACCTCCGGCTCGGGCGTCACAGCCCTGATGAACACCGGCGAGCTGCGCTACTACCCCCTGGTTTCCGCAGGCACCTGGGGGATGCCGAGCACCACCACCTAGCCCTTGGCGGGGCTCTGGTGGCGCCGCAGCTCCCAGCCGAGTCTTGTGCTAGGAAGTCTTTCCGGTGCGGTCACCAGAAGCCTGCGGATTCCCGTCATCCTCCGGTCCGCTGACGGTGATCTGATCACTGGTGGCCGGCGGTGCTTGGAATGGACTCTTGTCTGACTCGTCGAGCGCCAGCCGCCGGGCCAGCTTGGTCGCGGTCTCCTCCATCTGGCGGAACCGCTGGTAGGTGGTGGCCATGAACACCAAGACGCTGACGATCAAAGCGTAGAGCACCAGATCGGTGCCTCTACCAACACCGAAGAAACGGGCGATCAACGTCAAGATGGTGGGGAAGAAGATGGAGAACGCGGCCAAGAGAGCGAACAGCATCAGCATCATGCGTCGAATGGCCAGATGCCTGGCGTTGGAACCACCGCGCATAAGGGCGAAGGACACCCCGATGACGGCGAGGACTAGGGCGACTTGAACGAATATCTGCACTTGTTTACCTGGTGACGTCGAAGAAGGTGTCGCATGTCATACGCCCTCGCGGGGCGCTGCACACATTGCGGTCAGGGCGAAAGGGCGTGACGGCCCCACGTCCACCCAGACTACCGGACAGGGGTAAAGAGCCGGCAATGACTGTTCCAGGTGTCCATCAGGAATTCGTCGGCGTATTCGCCCAGCGGCGTTCCGCCGCGCAGGACGTATCGGTACAGTTCGGCCGGAGACTTGCCCGTGACAAACCAATTGAAGCCCATGGGATGATTCTGGACTGTTCGCGCCGTAATGGTGCGTTCGGCCGCGCCAAGGAGGCCGATGCGTCGGAGGACTGATTTCACGGCCTGGCGCTTGCCGGCGGAGACGGTGCTGGCGGCGAACGTACCCAGCTCCTCACCCGTCACCGCGGCGTAGCGTCGATTGACGTAGCCGCGGTACCAGTCCCGATTGCGGGTGATATCGGGGTGCAACTCCCCCCAGGCCAGGTATACCTCCCGGTCCAGCATAGGCAGCGCCCACTCGTACCCGAAGAACTCGTAGTTGCGCATGGAATTGTTGATGTATTTCGTCTGGCGTTCGCGCACGTTCCAGTATTCGAGCGCCGCCAGGCGTGCGGTGACGGACCCGTCATAGCCCACCTCGTCCAGGAACGAATCAATGGCGGCGCGCAGCCGCACAATTGAGGTGACTTCCCTATTGTTGGGCTGGAGTGCATAGTGATAGCCCAAGATGAGGTCGCGGATGCGCTCGCGTGATGTGGAGTCCTCGTCCAGAACCGGTTCGTCGTGCATGTTGCCCACGATCGTGTGTCCTGGCAGGAAGATGGCGTCGTCGTCGACCAGGCCCTCTTGGCGGAGCCAGCGGACGGCGTACCAGTCCTGGACATGGGGAAGCGACGCGCCGGCGTGCGCATAGCGAATGAATTCCGCGGTCTCCGGGGAATCCCAGGCGCGACGAATGGAATCTTCCCGGTACTCGCAGAAGTGCCAGCGCTGGCCTAGCGCGGCCGCCACGGCCTCGCTGATGAGCACCTCCCTGGTCCGGCCGGTGCCGTACGTGAAGTTCACCACATTCTCGTAGCCCACCTCGCGCAGGTACACGCTGAGCAGCCGCGAGTCGAGGCCGCCGCTGAGGGGCACCACCAGCTGCCGGCCGTCGGCATACTCAAGGAAGCGGGACATAGTCGTCTCGAGGGCCGCAGAAAAGACTGCGTCGACCCCGTCTTGGTCCCTGATCGCCGAGTCCGTGTACTCCAGCCGGCGGTACACGTGGGCTGCGACGGCATTACCGGCACCCACCGTGACGAACTCGCCGGCCTGGACCTGGCGCACCCCCGCATAGAGGGTGTTGCGCCCCGCGACGTACCCGGCGTGCAGGAACTCCAGGCGCGAATCCGCGTCGCCTACATAGTCCGCGCCGGTTCCGGCCAATTCAAGGGCGTCATCGGATACGCGCACACCACCGTCACCCACCGTGTAGAACAACGGGAAACTGCGCAACGGGTCCGCCACCAGGACAAGTTCCTGCGGGCCGTGGACGACGGCGGCATAGTGGCCGGGGATGCCGCGCAACACGTCCCCGGTGATTCCGCCGTCGTCCAGCGCACGCCGCAGCTCCTCGTCGCAGCGTGGATCACCGAACACCCACAGGCTCCGCGTTTCGGTGATCGTGTGGACCCGCCACTGGCTGCGGGTGAGGACGGGAGCGGCAAAAGACATGTGCCCATTCTCTCGCACGCGCTCGCCGCCTCGGACGCGAAAAGCCAACGTGTCGTACGCGTAGAATGTCACAGACACACCCCCACCGATACGACATGAGGTTTCCATGGCTTCTTCGCCGCAGTGGTTCTCACGCGCGCGCAAGGCCATCGGGCGGAACGAGATGCTCGTTCACGTGCTCCACCTCATGACGGGCACGGCCACGGCCCAGCTGGTGGTCCTGGCACTCACCCCGATCCTCAGCCGCATCTACACGCCGGCGGACTACGGCCTGTTCGCCGTGTATTCATCCATCGTGGCCCTGGTCAGTGCCGTGGCAACGCTGCGCTACGATATGGCCATCATGCTGCCAAAGGACGATGACACCGCACGGACGCTCAAGAGCACCGTCACGTGGATCGCCTTCCTCACCGGGGTGCTCGCCTCGCTGGTCTGTCTGGTCGCGGCCCCGCAGCTGGCATCACTGATGAACGCACCCGCGGTGGGGCCTTGGCTTGTCCTGGTGGGCCTGAGCACGTTCACGTTGGGGGAAATCTCTGCGCTGGTCTACTGGCTCAACCGGCACAGCCGTTACAAGCAGATCAGCACCAACCGCGTGTTGCAGAGTGGTGCGACGGCGGTCGTGCAGATCCTCCTTGGCCTCACCCGGGCGTTGGGGGTCGGCGGCTTAATCCTCGGCACCATCGTGGGGCAGATCGTTTCCATCGTGGGCTTGCGTCGCAAGACACCGGACCTGGCACCCTCGACGGCGCCCACCGTGCACGAACGCCTGTCCGTCATGAACAGGTACCGGCGCATGCCCTTGTTGAATGCCCCGACGGCGCTGATCGACGCCGTGCGCATCAACGGCATCAACCTCCTGATCGGCTTCTACTCGATCGCCAGCCTGGGCCAGTTCTCCATGGCCTGGCGGATGGTGGAGGTTCCGGCGGCCCTGATCTCCAGCGCACTGGCCCAAGTGTTCTTCCAGAAACTCTCGGTGGTGAGCCCCGGCCACATGTACGACGCGGCGAAGAAGAGCGTCGTCCGGTCCGCCGCGTTCGGCGCGGTCCCCTTCGTCCTGGTCTACGTTCTTGCTCCGTGGGTCTTCCCGGTCTTCTTCGGCAGCAACTGGGACTTGGCCGGACCCTACGCGCAGGCGCTAGTGCCGTGGCTGTTCATGAACCTGGTGACGTCACCTATTTCCACCATCTTCGTCATCACCGAGAAGCAACATGTGCTGCTTCTTTTCTCGGCCGTCTTCATGGTGGTGCCGTTGGCGATCATTGTTACGATGAATGCGAACATGCTCCAGGCCGTCTTCACGATGGGCCTTGCCATGGCGGCCATGCTGCTCATTTTCGTGGCCCTGGCATTCAGGGTCGCCCGCCGCTACGACAGCGTCCCCAACCACGGACCGGTCATGTCTGAAACCGAACCATAAGGACCCCTGCATGCACATCCTCTTCCTTCCATCCTGGTATCCCGCGAATGAGTCCGACCTGGCCGGCACCTTCTTTCGCGAACAGGCCGAGGCGTTCCTCCTGGCGGGGCATCGCGTGGGGGTGCTGAATGTGCGCGGCATTGCCGTGTATTCCCGCAGCCAATTGCGCGGCAGGAAATCGGGCATCCGGCACTTCCTGGATTCCGGCTTCGACACCTACTTGTGGGATCGCGTCCTGCCCTTCCCGAAGGTTCCGGGCGGCAACGAGAGGATCCTGCTCAATGCCTGGCGGACCCTGCTGCACCGCTACATCGACGACAACGGCCGGCCGGACGTGCTTCACGCGCACACCATGTTCCCGGCCGGCTTGGTGACGCATGCGCTTTCCGAAGAGTTCAAGATCCCGTTCATAGTGACCGAACACCGGATCTCCTCGCTCCCCCTGCTGGCCGGCCGGTGGAACGGCCCTCGTGGCCGGGCAGCAGCCAAGGCCGCATCCGCGCTGGTCGCTGTCGCGCCCGATTTCGCCCCCGCACTGGACCAGGCCTATGGCTTGTCCAAGTGGGAGTACGTGCCGGGGTTACTCAGCCCGCAGTTCGAGGACATCACGGTCCGGCCGACACCCAATGGCCCGTTCACGTTCGGTCACGTCTCTTACATGGATCCGCACAAGAACGTTGACCTGCTCATCCATGCGTTCGCGGACCGCTTCCATGGAGATCCGGATGTCCGGCTCAGAATCGCCGGCCACTCCTCGTTCACCCAGGACCTCATTGATCTGGCCGCCTCACGGGGCATCTCCGACCAGGTCGACTTTGTGGGCGCGGTTCCCCGATCGGGCATCGTCGGGGAATTCTCTCGGTACCACGCATTCGTCATGCCAAGCCGGACCGAGGCATTCGGCACGGTCCTATGGGAGGCCATGGCGTGCGGCCTTCCACTTGTCTCCACGGACACATGGGCGGGGCGCAATGCCGTGCGGGAGGGCAACGGGCTTCTGGTCGGTGTGGAGCAGCGGGACGAACTTGGAGAAGCTCTGGTGAGTATGCGCAAGACGTTCGCCGACTACGATCCGCACCATATCCGGTCCATCTGTGTCAATCACTGCGCCCGCGACGCCTTCGTGGGCCAGTATTCTAAGCTGTATGCCGACGCGGTGGCTGCATGACTGAATCCGCGGCCATCCGCAAGGCCATGGTCTACCACGTCCCGTTCCTGCTCAATCCCGACGCCAAGACGGCAAGCGGCATCCGACCTGTCAAGATGCGGCAGGCGTTCGAGGATCTTGGCTACGACGTTCTGGAGATATCCGGGCACGCGCGCGAACGTGCAGCTGCCTTCGCCCGATTGCGGCGCGCGGTCAAGGAGGGGGCACGCTTCGAATTCGTGTATTCCGAGGCGGCGACGCTTCCCACGGCGTTGACCGGACCAAGCCGGCTGCCGACCCATCCGTTCCTTGACTACAGGATCTTCGCCTTCTGCAAGCGCCACGGCATTCCGGTAGGTGTCTTTTACCGGGACATCTATTGGAATTTCCCCGAATACACGCGCACCGTCCACCGCGTGGTTGCCCTCGGCACACGGACTTTCTACCGGCTGGACCTATTGGCATACCGGACGCTGGTGAGCCGCATCTTCCTGCCCTCCATGCGCATGGCAGCCGAGATGCCGCTCACTAGAGTCAGCCAGTGCCGGGCCCTCCCCCCCGGTTCCGACGTAGTGGAATCGCCGGTACCGGACGGCAAGCTTGGGTTGTTCTACGTCGGCGGCCTCGGCGCCTACTACAGATTGCACGAATGTGTGGCCGCGGTGGCCGATTCAGCGGACGCGACCATGATCCTGTGCACCAGGCCGCAGCAGTGGGAAGCACACCGCGCCGAATATGAGCCACTCCTGGGTGGCCGGACGACCGTGGTGCATGACAGCGGTGCTGCCCTGCAGCAGCATTATGACCGTGCGTCACTGGGCGTGCTCTTCCTGGAACCCATCCCCTACCGGGAGTTTGCCGCACCGTTGAAGCTGTATGAGTACCTCGCGCAGGGGAAACCCGTCATCGCCGCGCAGGGCTCGCTGGCCGGCGAATTCGTCCAAGAGAACGGCGTGGGCTGGGTGCTGCCCTACCGGGCCGCCGGCCTGCGTGACCTACTCGAGCGGCTGGCCGCCCACCCCGAGGAATATGAGGCCGTGCGCAACCAGGTCCTGGCCACCCGAGAGAGCCACACTTGGGCTGCTCGCGCGGCGCAAGTGGAGGAAGATCTGGTTTCTAAGCAGCTGGCCCCAGCGAAGCGCTAGAACATGCCGGTCGCGGCGGTTGCTCGCTTGGAGCATGCGATAATGGTTACCTGGTTGTGATCACTGGCCGCGCCTGCAGGTCCCAGGAACCGCGGGGGTGTTCATCACGGGGACGCACTTGATGACGGCCCGACCGCTTGGGGAACCCTTGCAAGTCTATGTTGGCTCGTGCATCACATCGTCACTGTTGTGGATGTACTTGTCGACGCGATACTGGCCGTTATGCGGGCAGTGGCCGGATGATGAGTGCTCACCTCAACAAAGGAAGGCGCTTCGGAAGCCCGAAGGAAGACGATATATTTGATGGGAATGAATCAAATGACAAAAATCAATACTGTAGCGGTCATCGGCCTTGGCTACATAGGGCTTCCCACGGCCGCGATACTTGCTACCAATGGCATTGATGTAATCGGCGTCGACGTCAACCAACGAACAATTGATGCGGTCAACGCCGGGCAAGTTCCATTCGTCGAGCCTGACTTGGGTATCCATGTTGCTGGAGCGGTCAGTACGGGAAAACTGAAGGCTACGCGCGACACCCCTTCGGCTGACGCATATATCGTCGCCGTACCCACTCCATTCAACGCTGATCGAAGCGCTGACCTGCGCTACATCGAATCAGCGGCACGGGGCATCGCGCCGCAGCTTCAAGGCGACGAACTGATCATCCTGGAGTCCACTTCCCCTCCCGGTGCAACCGAGCATCTGGGCGACGTGCTGCTCGAGCTGCGTCCTGACCTCAGCCTTGACGGTGAGAACGGTCTCCCTCGGATCCTCCTGGCGCACTGCCCGGAGCGGGTCCTGCCGGGTCGCGTCATGATTGAACTCGTCACAAACGATCGCATTGTCGGTGGCATCACGCCTGAAGCGGCCGCGCGCGCTCGCGACTTGTACGGAGTGTTTTGTCAAGGAGAAATCCTATTAACCGATGCCAAGACCGCTGAAATGGCCAAGCTTGTCGAAAACTCATATCGGGACGTCAATATCGCATTTGCAAATGAGCTTTCGATGATCTCTGATTCTTTGGATATCGATGTTTGGGAACTAATTCGGTTGGCAAACCATCACCCTCGCGTGAACATCCTCCAGCCAGGCCCCGGCGTCGGAGGCCACTGCATCGCGGTAGATCCATGGTTCATCGTGTCCGCTGCACCACAAGCTGCCAATCTGATCAAGCAGGCGCGCCTGACAAACGACTCGAAGCCAGCTTGGGTACGCAACCGCATCCAAGAAGTCCTCAACGAATTGCCCAGCAGTGCTGAAATCGCAGTCTTGGGTCTGGCCTTCAAAGCAAATATTGACGACCTTCGCGAGTCGCCCGCCGTCGAAATTGCCGCGGCGCTCGCCCAGTCACTGCCAAATCGCCGGCTCAATATTGCGGAGCCAAACGTCGAGGAATTGCCGTCCCAATTCCGTGACATGCCGAATGTCGAACTTTTTCCTGTGAACGAAGCCGTCAGTCGCTCGGATCTGGTCGTCGTGCTCGTAGACCACGACGAGGTCAAGTCAATCGACCCCCTCCTATTGAAGGGCAAGCGCGTCCTCGACACCAAGGGCATCCTGCCCGCCTCGAAAACAGCCCAGTTCGTGAACAGCCCGGTGTGACTGCCGCGTTTCATGACTAGTGGTGGTTCGTGGGAAATCCGTTTCCCACGAACCACCTTTAACCGCATAGCGCCCGTCGGCATGCTCTTCGTTCCAGGCGTTCAGTCGGCCTGACGGTTTCAAGAAGGATCAAAATCAGATAGTCGCTCCCCGAGTCCCAACAGCTCGGCGATGGCAGCGGCCGTCCGGGCCGCGGCCCGCCCGTCGCCGTAGGGGTTCACGGCGTTGGCCATCGCCTCGAAGCGCGCCGCGTCGTGCAGCAGCCGCTCCACCTCGGTGACGATCCGCTCCTCGTCGGTGCCGATGAGCGCAACCGTGCCGGCCACCACGGCCTCCGGCCGTTCCGTGTTCTCCCGCATGACCAGCACGGGCTTGCCCAGGCTCGGCGCCTCCTCCTGGACGCCGCCGGAGTCGGTCAGCACCACGTGCGCCAGCGACAGCAGGCGCGTGAATTCGCCATAGGCCATCGGCTCGGTGACCACTACGTTCGGCAGCCCCTCCAGGGCGGGGAGCACCGCCTCGCGCACCACGGGGTTCTTGTGCGCCGGCAGCACGATCACCAGGTCCGGCTCCGCGGCGGCAATACGCGCCAGCGCCCGGCCCACGCCGCGCATGGCCTCGCCCTGGTTTTCCCGCCGGTGCGTGGTGACCAGCAGGACCCGCCGGCCACTGGCGGCCAGCTCTTCCAGCTGCGGATCGGTGAACGGTATCCGCTTGCCGACGGTGGTCAGCAGGGCGTCGATGACGGTATTGCCGGTCACCACGATGTCTTCCTCGGCCACACCCTCCGCGATCAGATTCGCCTTGCTGGTGCTGGTGGGCGCCAGGTGCAGGCTGGCGATCTGCGAGGTGATCTTCCGGTTCGCCTCTTCGGGGAAGGGCGAGAATAGGTCTCCCGACCGGAGCCCCGCCTCGGCGTGCACCACCGGAATGCCGCGGTAGAAGGCGGCGATGGCGGCGGCCGTCGACGTCGTCGTGTCTCCCTGCACCACCACCGCATCCGGTGCAGACTCGGCGAACAGGGCGTCCAGGCCGTTGATGGTCCTGGTCATGATGCCCGCCAGGGTCTGGCCGGGCTCCAGGATGTCCAGGTCATGATCCGGGAAGATCCCGAACAGCTCGTTGACCTGGTCCAGCATCTCCCGGTGCTGCCCCGTCACGGTCACCACGCACTCGAACTCCGGGGCAGCCTGCAGCGCGGCGATGATGGGTGCCATCTTGATGGCCTCCGGACGTGTGCCGTAGATGGGCATGATGACGGGCATGGATTCCCCCAAGTTGAGTGGCGGTGACCATGAAAGTTTAGCCGACTGCGGGAAGTGAACGATCCGGTGAGCCGCGACGACGATCAGCGGCCTAGGAACAGGTCCACGAGGATGTTGACGGCGTTCAGCAGGGACTGGCCCTTGGACCGCGAATAGTCGGTGTAGACGATGTCGACTGGGTGTTCAACCCAGGCGACCTTCATGCGGGCAACCTGGCCCACGAGTTCAGACGCGTGCGCCATCCGGTTCTGTTTCAGGTGAATCCTTTCGGCGACGTTCCGATTGAACGCCCGTAGACCATTGTGAGCGTCGGTCAGCGGCATCCCCGTCGAAAGCCTCGATTGGATCGCCGCCGTCTTCAGCACGAGCCGCTTCAGAGGCGCAACCTTCGTCCGGTCATCCAAGAACCGAGAACCGAGGACGATGTCTGCCTCCCCACTGCGAACACGCTTCGCCATGCCCAATGCGTCCTCAACCTGGTGCTGGCCATCGGCGTCGAACGTGACGATGCAATCAAGTTCAGGGTCCTGCAACGCATACTCAATGCCGGTCTGAAGGCCGGCGCCTTGACCCAGGTTGACGGGGTGTTGGACGACGACGGCGCCCGCCTCGCGGGCAATTCGCTGGGAGCCGTCGGTGCTTCCGTCATCCACGCACACCACGTAGGGGAAGTCTTGCAAAAGCCCCGAAACGACGGAGCCGACAACCGTGGCTTCGTTATACATCGGAATGACAACCCAGGTTCGACTCACCCCACAAGTATTCCATAGTACAACTGCGACCCGCGTCGGACCCGGGTCCGGCAGCGGGCGGGTACCGTGCCCGGAGTACGGTCGCGATAAGGTTAAAGAATGCGAATTCTCAGCGTTGTCGGGGCACGCCCCCAGTTTGTAAAGCTGGCTCCCATTGCGAAAGCCATGGAAGGCCACGCCGAGCATGTGATCGTCCACACCGGGCAGCACTACGACGAACTGATGAGTGACGTGTTCTTCCGCGATCTGGCCATCCCAGAGCCGGACTACAACCTGGCCGTCGGTTCGGGCAAGCACGGAGCGCAGACAGGCGCCATGTTGGCCGGCCTGGAGAAGGTGTTCGAGGACGCGGCACCCGACGTCGTGTTGGTGTACGGCGATACGAACTCCACGCTCGCCGCCGCCGTGGCCGCGGTCAAGATCCACATTCCCGTTGCCCACCTCGAGGCCGGGCTGCGCTCGTTCAACCGGCGCATGCCGGAGGAACACAACCGCGTGCTGACCGACCACGCCTCCGACCTTCTGCTCTCCCCTTCCCAGGTCGGCATGGACCATCTCGCCGTCGAAGGACTGGCTGACAAGTCGGTGCTGGTTGGGGATGTGATGACGGACGTGCTGTACGCGGTCCGGGACAAGGTGGCCGCGGAGCACCTGCCCCTGCCAGAGGGCCTGAACGCCGGCGAGTACTACGTGTGTACCATCCACCGACCCGACAACACGGACGATCCAGCTCGTCTGGGCGCCATCGTCGACGCGCTGGCGACACTCGACAAGCCGGTGCTGCTGTTGGCCCACCCCCGGCTGCGCGCGCTCGCCGAGAAGCACGGCATCGACCTGAACGCCGGCTCGCTAACGGCCAGTGCGCCGCTGGCGTACCCGGAACTCGTCAACGCCGTTGCCAACAGCGCCGGCATGGTCACGGATTCGGGCGGCCTGCAGAAGGAGGCATTCCTCCTTCGCGTACCGTGCACAACCATCCGCGCAGAAACAGAGTGGGTGGAGACTGTCGAATTGGGCTGGAACGTCTTGGTCAATAGTGACCTGTCCGAGCTGGCGACTGCGGTGCAGCGCCCCACACCCGCGCCTACGGACGCCACGCCGTACGGCGACGGCCACGCCGCCCAGCGCACGGTCGACGCCCTGCTCGAGGCGTTCGGCGGGTAGCACCTTCGGTGGTTGAGCTTGTCGAAACCACCTGGGTCTCGACAAGCTCGACCACCGGCGGCCTAGCGCGCCTCCAGCACCTTCAAGGCGGCGATCCGGCCGGACGCGGCCAGTGACCCATTCTCGTTCACCCAAGCAACCCGAGACTCCCGCGACTGAGCGCCGCCCAGCGTGTCGTCGGCAAGCAGGTCCGCCATGGCATCGGCGACAGCTCTTGGACGGTACGCGGCAGCAATACCCAGCGCTCCGGCGTCAACCAGGGCCGCACCCTCACCCTGCCCGGAATATAGCACGGGCGTGCCGCAACCGGCAGCGGCATAGACCTTGGTTGGTCTGGCGAAGTCGTAGCCCTGCCCCGGCTTGATGCTGACCAGGGCTCCCACGGCCCCCCGGATCCAGGCGGCGGCTTGCGCGGGCGGCACCACGCCGCCGAAGTGTACCCGGTCCGGCGCCATGGCCTCGGCAACCTCGCGTAGGTGCGGCTCGTCGGTGCCCTGTCCGAAGAATCTCACGTCGACGTGGGGATGCGTTTCGTGCAGCAGCGCCAGGGCCTCGATGAACACGTCGGCGCCCTGCCATTCGCTCATGGTGCCGGTGTAGACGAAGTAGGGACGCTCCGACTCCGCGGCCGGCCCGGACGGTGTGAAAATACCTGTGTCGACGCCGTTGCCCACCACGGTGATCCGCTCCGCGGCAACGCCGAACTCGGCCACCCTGGCGGCAAAGGGTTCCGAGACGGCGACGACTGCAGCTGCCCGACGCAGGACGGTTCCTTCCACGGCACCCAGTATTTTCGGCACGAAGCTGGGGACCGACATGGCGGACAAAGCGTCTGTCCAGATGTCGGCCGCGTAGTAGACGTACGGGCGCCGGCGCAGCGCGGACGTGAGCGCGACGGCCAGGCCGGTGGTCGGCGGCGGCTCCGAGACGATCACGTCGGCCCGGCGCGCCAGCAACCGGAAGAACAGCGGGACGTCAAAGCTCAGGTATTGGACGTAGCCGCGCACATTGCCGCCGGCGTCCCGCAGCACGGGCCAGCGGCTGAGCCGGTACGGCGGGCGGAAGACCCCCGATCCCTCGGGCGGCCGGGTGGTCACGACCTCCACGTCGGCGCCCTGTTCCACCAGCCCGTCGACGAGGGCCTTCAAGCGGAAGGCCGCCGCCCCCACCTCCGGCGTGTAGAGCCGGGTGGCGACGACGACCTTCATCCTCGATGACCGTGCCATTAGGCCGGGATCCTCACGCTTTCACCCGTGCGCGACGATTCGATGACGGCCTCCGCGACAACCAGGGTGTCCTGGCCCTCGGCCATGGTGACGACGTCGTGGCGCAGCCCGAGCACGGCATCGCGGAACGCCTCATGCTCGGTGCGCAGCGGCTCTGGCTTCGCGATCGCCAACCGGGTGACATTGCCCTCGGAAACGCCCCGGAACGCGCCGATGGAATCCCACTCGGTGGCCACCGTGCCGTTTTCGTAGAACGTCAGATCCGCGGTGACCGTGTCGGCCACGAACGCGCCCTTCTCGCCCGTGACGATGGTGAGGCGTTCCTTCATGGGCGAGAGCCAGTTGACCAGGTGGTTGGTGATGATGCCGTTGGCGAGCTTGCCGGTGGCGGCGACCATGTCCTCGTGCGGGCGGCCGCTGCGCGTCGTCGTCTGCGCCGTGATCGAGACGAACCGGCTCTGCGCCAGCCACGCGGTCAGGTCGATGTCGTGAGTGCCCAGGTCCTTCACGACGCCGACGTCGGCGATGCGGGCCGGGAACGGGCCCTGCCGGCGGGTGGCGATCTGGTAGACCTCCCCGAGCTCGCCGTTGGCGATGCGCTTGCGCAATGACTGCAGGGCCGGGTTGAACCGCTCGATGTGCCCGACGGCGCCGACCAGGCCCTTGGCCGCGAACGCGTCCACCAGGCGCGCTCCGGCGGCCGTGCTGGCCGCGATGGGCTTCTCCACGAGCGTGTGTACGCCGGCGGCCGCCAGGGCCAGCCCGACCTCCTCGTGCATGCCGGTCGGCACGGCCGCGACGGCCATGTTGATGCCGGCGGCGATGAGTTCCTCGACGCTGCCCAGCACGGGCAGCCCGCGGGCCACGCCGTGCGGGTCGCCGTAGGCGTCCGCGACCGCGACGAGGTCGAGGCCGTCGACCTCGCGGATGACGCGGGCATGGTGGCGGCCCATCATGCCCAGCCCGATGAGTCCTACGCGCAGGTTCGCCACGTCCTAGGCACCGGCCTTGGCGAGCGTGTTCACGGCTGTGACGATGCGTTCCAGGTCCGCCCGCGTCAGCGACGGGTGGACCGGCAGCGAGAGCACTTCCCGCGCGGCGGTCTCCGTGTGCGGCAGGTCCTCGGCGCGGTTGAACGAGGGCAGCCGGTGGTTCGGGACCGGGTAGTAGACACCGGAGCCGATGTTGTACTCGGCCTTGAGCGCCGCGTGCAGGCCGTCGCGGTCCTCCGGGACGCGGATGGTGTACTGGTGGTAGACGTGCTCGGCGCCGGCGGCGACCTTCGGCGTGCCCACACCCTCGAGGTGGGCGTCCAGGAACGCGGCGTTGTCCTGGCGCTGCTTCGTCCAGCCCTGCACCTTGGTCAGCTGGACCCGGCCGATCGCGGCGTGCAGGTCCGTCATGCGGTTGTTGAAGCCGACCAGTTCGTTCTCGTACTGCTTCTCCATGCCTTGGTTGCGCAGCAGGCGCAGGTTGCGCTCCACCGTCGGATCGGCCGTGGAGACCATGCCGCCCTCGCCGGAGGTCATGTTCTTCGTCGGGTACAGGCTGAACATGGCGAACTTGCCGAACGTGCCCACCTGCTGGCCGTTCACGGCCGCGCCGTGCGCCTGGGCGGCGTCCTCGTACAGGTCCAGCCCGTGCTTGGCCGCCAGTGCCGTGAACGCCTCGGCCGCGAACGGGTGCCCGTACAGGTGCACGGGCATGATGCCCTTGGTCTTGTCCGTGATCAACGACTCCACGTGCGCGGCGTCGAGCGTGTAGTGATCCAGCTCGATGTCCGCGAACACCGGTGTGGCGCCCGTCAACGCGACCGAGTTGCCGGTCGCGGCGAACGTGAACGACGGCACGATGACCTCATCGCCGGGGCCGACGCCGGAGGCCAGCAGGCCCAGGTGCAGGCCCGAGGTGCCGGAGTTGACGGCGACGGAGGAACGCCCGTCGAGCAGGACCTGGGAAAACTCCATCTCGAAGTCGGCCACCTGCCTGCCCTGCGCCAACATGCCCGAGGCGAGGACGGCGTCGACCGCGGCCCGCTCCTCGTCACCGATGATGGGTCGTGCTGCCGGAATGAAGTCCTGGCTCATGCGTTGTCCTCTGCCTCTTTCAGGGAATTTCCATCTTCAACATACTTGGCGCCGGTTTCCGGGCACACCCAGAAACCGCCGTCCTGTGTCAGCGGGAAGCCGGCCTTGCCCACCCAGCCGAGGCGCTTGGCCGGCACCCCGGCCATCAGCGCGAACGCCGGGACGTCCTTCGTGACCACGGCGCCGGCGGCCACGGTCGCCCACCGGCCGATCGTCAACGGCGCGATGCAGACCGCACGGGCTCCGATGGACGCCCCGTCCTCGATCGTCACGCCGACGGGCGTCCAGTCATGGGCGCTCTTCAACGACCCGTCCGGGCTGACCGCGCGCGGGTACGTGTCGTTCGTCAGCACAACGGCCGGGCCGATGAACACGCCATGGCCCAGCTTCGCGGGCTCGTACACGAGCGCGTAGTTCTGGATCTTGGTGTTGTCGCCGATCGTGACGCCGGTGCCGATGTACGCGCCCCGTCCCACGATGCAGTTCTCGCCCAGGACGGCGTCCTCGCGAACCTGTGCCAGGTGCCAGATCTTCGTGCCCTCGCCGAGGACCGCCGCCTCGGACACGTCGGCGCCGGGTGCAATGCTGCTCATATGTGCTTCTCCTGGATGCTGTGATTCACGAATTCGGCCTCGACAGGCTCGACCACCAGTGATTGTGCGTGTCGAATTCGGTCTCGACGGGGCTCGACCATCGGTGATTGAGCCTCACGAATTCGGCCTCGACAGGCTCGACCACCGGTGATTGTGCGTGTCGAAATCGCCTGACGCCTTGCCGATGACGCGGTAGGCGACGCCGTCCCACTTGGCGGCTTCGCTGACGCGCCGGCCGTCGATGAACGTCCTGATGCCCGGCAGGTCCGCCGGACCCAGCGCGCGGTACTCGGCGTGGTCGGCCTGCACCACGGCGGCATCGACCGGCTCGCCCAGATGATAGGCGGCGAAGCCCAACGTGGCGAGCTCGTCGTCGTCGTACATCGGGTCGTGGACCAGCGCGGTGCCGCCGCGGCGGCCGATCGCCTCCACGGCGTCGAAGACGCCGGAGAACGCCGTCTCCTTCACCCCGCCGCGGTACGCGGCACCGAGGACGACGACGCGTGCCCCGGCCAGGTCGCCATGGGCGCCCTCCAGCAGGCCGATCGTGTAGTCGGGCATCTCCGCGTTGGCGGCCCGGGCCGCGCGCACGACCGTCGCCTCGGGGTCGTTCCACAGGTACAGGCGCGGGTAAACGGGGATGCAGTGCCCGCCGACGGCGATGCCGGGCTGGTGGATGTGGCTGTACGGCTGCGAGTTCGACGCCTCGATGACCCGGTAGATATCGATGCCGTTCTGCCCGGCGAACCGGGCGAACTGGTTGGCCAGGCCAATGTTGACGTCCCGGTACGTGGTCTCGGCCAGCTTCGCCAGCTCCGACGCCTCGGCCGAACCCAAGTCCCACACACCATTGGGTCGCTTGAGGTCCAACCGCGCATCGAAATCGAGCACGGCCTCGTAGAACTCCGTCGCCTGCGCGGCACCCGCCTCCGACAGGCCGCCGATCAGCTTCGGGTACTTGCGCAGATCCTCGAACACGCGCCCGGTGAGCACCCGCTCCGGGGAGAACACCAGGTGGAAGTCCCTGCCCTCCACCAGGCCGGAGGCGGCCTCCAGCGCCGGCTTCCACCGCGTCCGCGTCGTGCCGACCGGCAGGGTCGTCTCATAGGAGACCAGGGTGCCGGGGGTCAGGTGCCTACCCAGTTCCGCGGTGGCCGCATCCATCCAGCCGAAATCGGGTTTCGCGTCCTTGTCAACGAACAGCGGGACCACGAGCACCACGGCGTCGGCGCCCGGCACGGCCGCGGCGTAGTCCGTCGTCGCCCTCAGCTTGCCGGCCGGGACCAGCTCGGCCAGCAACTCCTGCAGGTGCGCCTCGCCCGGGAACGGTTCGATCCCGGCGTTGACCAGATCCACCACGGCCTGGTTGACGTCCACGCCCACGACCTCATGGCCCTTGGAGGCGAACTGGACGGCCAACGGCAGGCCGATCTTGCCCAATGCGATAACGGCGATCTTCACGTGTACGTAGTCTTTTCTCTCGCGGTTGCTTGGCCGGCGGCGCGACGGGCGCGCACTGCTCGGCGTGGTTCTAGAATATCGGCTCCCGGCGCCGGACTTGGCCAAGCCAGACCGGGTGGCACGGCAGGGCCATCTTAAAGGGCCAGACGTTGCTTCAGTGGACCGGTGAGTGTCCGGGCGAACGTTGCCGTGAGGTGATTGTCCCGGTAGACCAGCACGTTTCCGACAACTGCCGGGCAGATCCCATCTCGGCAGAGATAGTCGTGAAGGTCCACCACACCGGTCCCGGGGACGCGTCCGGCTGCCACCTTGAGCGGATCAGTCTGAACGCTTCGAGGATCGAGCTTCGTCTGGCAGCCGGGCGCATCACCACCGTGTTTCTGCACGCAATCCGGAATGGACACCTGCGGGTAGGGCATATCGAGAATGACGTTAACCTTGATGCCGGCCTCGCGCAGGGGCTTCAGCAGCGAGACATACCCATCTTCCAATGGTGCATCCTTGGTCCAGTGCCACTTGAGTGCCTTTTGGTATCCTTCAGGCGTCATTCCGGAAATCACCACGAGGCGCGGCCTCATGTCCAAAATGGTCTGAAGTTCTGTCTTGTTCTGGTTGGAACAACTATTGAATGGACCATCGGCGGAACTCGGCGGAATAGCGGACCAGGGGCATCCATTGCGAACCATGGCCTTCAGTTTCCAGCCACGCTCGTACGCGATGGCTGACAACGGATCCACGTATTGGGCCGCGTGGGAGTCCCCGACAAGCACCATGGCCTCCCCGCCATTCAAGTCGCCGTAATAGCACGACCGCTTCTGTTCGGCAGGCTCGTAGACGGCACAGCTGTCCTTGGTGGTCAGTGGGACATCCTTGGTGGCCACTGCGGGGTCGGGCAGGATGGGCTTGCCCGCCGGGACGGTTGCCGGCCGGGTCACGGCGAATGCCAGCGCCCCCGGGTAGTCCGTCGACGTATTGGCCGCATTGAGTTGCTCCGTCTTCCCCTCGACGATCATCCAGGGGACCGCGGCAGCGGCAAGATTGGTGGCGACCAACGCCGCGGCGAATACAAAGGCCGCGCGGTGCCCGCTTGACGGGCGGTAGTGCCGGGCACCGGTCCGGGGCACCCGCCTCCTCGTTCTAAATGGCTGCTCGATCAGGTGGTACGACGCTGACGCCAAGAGCAGGCTCAGGACGAGGATGCCGGCTCCCCCGGTGATCCCCACGCCATGTCCCACGATGATCACGTAGAACACGATCACCGGCCAATGCCACAGGTACAGCGAATAGGAGATGTCGCCGAGATAGACGAACGGGCGCCACGACAGGACGGATGTCAGCGCCCAAGCACTCTGTCCAATCCCGTGGGTGCCCAACGAAGACTGAGTGCCCGCCGCCAGGATCAGGATGGACCCAAGGACCGGGACGGCGGCAATGAAGCCCGGGAAAGCCATCGACGTCGTAAAGAACATCGCCGCCACGACCACCAGGACCAACCCGGACCAGCCGCACACCAAACGCATCAGCAGGCCCGGGCGCAGCGATGGCAGCACCAGCGCGGCGACGCCGCCGAGCCCCAATTCCCACATGCGGGTTGTCGTGGCGAAGTAGGCGACGTCGTGGTGGTCTGCGGAGAACACCACGGAGTGAACCAGAGACGCGACGATCACCATCGCCAGCAGCACCATGGCCGCCCGACCAACGCTGCGCTGAAGCTTGCGCGCCGCCAGAGTCGCGGCCATCAACAAAAACGGGACAACCAGATAGAACTGTTCTTCGACCGCCAAAGACCAGTAGTGTTGGACGGGCGAAATCAACTCTCCAGCGGCCTCGTAGCTGACACTGCCGAATGCTTGATTCCAGTTCTGGACCTGCAGGGCCGAAGCGACAACGTCCCGGGCGACGTCCTGCCAGCGGCCTTGTGGGAGGAGCAGCAACGTGGCGCCCATAGTGGCGAGCAGCACTGCTGTCGCCGCGGGCAACAACCGCCGCATACGTCGCGCATAGAAGGCCGCGAGGGAGATGCGATCCATCCGGGAGGCCTCGCGGACCAGTGAGCCGACGATGAGGAATCCGGAAATGACGAAGAAGACGTCCACTCCCACGAACCCGCCCGGCAGCAAGCCGGGATAGAGATGGTAGGCGATGACAAGACCCACAGCAAGGGTTCGAAGTCCTTGGATGTCCTGCCGTTGTTTGGCGTGCCTCGTTACAGCAGGCGCCATCATCGTTGTCCGCGCATCCTCGCCACGGCCTCGTCGATCGGGCCGTCGAACATGACATTGCCGTGGTCCAGCAGCACGCCGCGGTCGCAGATGCGCGCGACGAGGTCCAGGTCGTGGCTGACGACGACGAGCGTCTTGCCCTCGGCGGCCAGCTCCTGGATCTTGGCGATGCACTTCTTCTGGAACGGTTCATCGCCCACGGCCAGGATCTCGTCCACCAGGAACACCTCGGGATCGGTGTGCACGGCGACGGAGAACGCCAGGCGCAGGTACATGCCGGAGGAGTAGAACTTCACCTCCGTGTCGATGAACTCGCCGATCTCGGCGAACTCCACGATCGAGTCGAAACGTTCCTTGATCTGCGCCTCGGTCATGCCCAGGATGGCGCCGTTGAGGTACACGTTGTCCCGGCCGGACAGGTCGTGGTGGAAGCCGGCGCCGACCTCGATCAGCCCGGCGACGCGCCCGCGCGTGCGCACCGTGCCGGAGTCCGGGATCATGACACCGGAGATATGCTTGAGCAGCGTCGACTTGCCAGAGCCGTTGAAGCCCAGCAGGGCGACCGTCTCGCCCTGGGCCACGGTGAGGTCCACGTCCCGCAAGGCATGGAACTTCGCCGACAGGTCGCCCTTGCGGCCCTTCATCAGCCACACGAACGCCTCCTTGATGGAGCGTGTGTGCCGGAGCACGAACTGCTTGTTGATGCCGCGTACTTCAATGGCTGTGGTCATCTCAGAGCTCCTGGGCGAACCGGCCCTCGAGCCGGCGGAAGGTCAGCTGGCCCCACAACAGGACCAGGGCGGAGACGACCAGGCCCACGGGCAGCCAGATCGACAGCAGGTGCGGCGGGACGGGGGTGCTGCCGTCCGTCGTCGGAAGCCAGAAGGCCCAGTGGAACGTCTCCACGGCCACCGTGATGGGGTTCACCTGGTAGAGGGTGAACCAGACCGGCCCGAGCTTGTCCTGCACCATGGTCCACGAGTACATGACGGGCGACGCCCACGTGGCCACCATGAGCAGCATGTCGACGAAGTTCTCGGAATCGCGGAAGTAGACGTTGGCGGCGCCGAACAGCAGTCCGAGCCCAGTGGACAACAACGCCACGATGACAAACCCGAGCACGGCCGCGCCGAGCTGGAACACCGACGGATGCCAGCCGGCGAACAGGCAGGCGGCCACGAGGATGACCAGTTGCGGGAAGAAGTGCACGGCCGACACCCACACGGAGGCCACCGGGAACAGCTGCCGCGGCAGGTAGATCTTCTTGATCAGTCCGCCGTTGCCCACGATGGACCGGGACGCGTTGCCCAGCGCCTCGGTGAAGAAGTTGATGAGCACGATGCCGGAGAACAGGTAGATCGCGTAGTTCGGCAGGCCGTTCTCGTTGCGCGGGCTCTTCTCCAGGCCCAGGAACACGCCCAGGGCGATGTAGAACACGATGAACTGCACGCCGGGCTTCACGTAAGACCACAGCAGGCCCAGCACGGAACCGCGGTACCTGACCTTCAGCTCCTTGCGGACCAGCAGCTTCAGCAGGAAGCGGGCCCGCACGACGTCGGCCAGCCCGCCGCCCACACCCGGACGGACCAGCCCGTCATCGGTGGTTTGGCTCATCGACGTGCTCACCGGGTCTGTTTTCCGGCCTCGGCCCCGTCGCCCTGCTCGCTGTGCGCCGCGAACGTCTGCTCCCACGCCTCGAACGAGGTGATCCGTCCGAGCGCGTCCTTGTACTGGGCGCTGAGCTTGTGCCAGTCGCGCAGCAGGGCCGCGTGCAGGCGCGCGCTCTCGGCCAGCATGAGCCGCAGCTGCCTCGGATCGCGCTGGTACCAGGACGCGCCGGTGCCCTCGGCGTTGGACACGACGGCGGAATCGTACTGGGACAGCCGCCACCATTTGTTGTCCTGGTGGGCGATGTTCGCCTGGGGACGCTGCCGCGAGGACGCCGCCACGGGTTTGGTCAACTGGTTCACGACCGTCTTCGCGGCCCACGGGATCAGGGTCGCGTATGACGGACGGCTGACGCCGTGGCCGTGCCGCGGTGGCTTGTCCATGCGCGGCGCCGGGAAGAAGTCCGGATCCGAGTTGACCTGGGAGTCCGGGTATTCGGCCATCATGGAACGGATCGCCGGCAGCTTGGCGGGCAGCAGGTCGTGGAGCTGGTCTGGTCCGGCCAACAGGTCCTTCAACGCCATGTTGCGCCCACGCGCCGTGGCGTACTGCATGGAGATCAGGTGCTTCACGTCGAAGTATGCCGACTCGCGCACGACCTTCCCGCCATACGAGTACGGGCTGTGCACCAGGGCCGCGATGAGTCGGTTTCTTGCGTGGAAGTAGGCCTGCCAGCCGACCAGGTCGTCCTTGTCGATCCACGACACGTGCCACACGGCCGCACCGGGCAGGGATACCGTTGGGTACCCGGCCGCCTTGGCCCGCAGCCCGTATTCGGCGTCGTCCCACTTGATGAACACCGGCAGCGAGAGGCCGATCTCGCGGATGACCACGGTGGGGATGAGGCACATCCACCACCCGTTGTAGTCGACGTCGCAGCGCCGGTGCAGCCACCCGGTCTGGCGCAGGTTGGCGGCGAGGAAGTCGTGCCCCAGCGTAGAGTTCTCGTTGGGCAGGTCTGGCTGGAACCGGTACGGGTTCACGATCTCGCCGAACGTGTGCAACACGGTGCGGTTGTACAGGTCGAACATGTGCCCGCCGACGATGGTCGGCTTCTTGCACAGGTCCGCGAACGTCAGCAGGCGGATGATGCTCTCCGGCTCGACGACGACGTCATCGTCCATCAGCAGCGCGTAGTCACTGCCGTTGCGCGTGGCCTCGTACATCCCCCGGGCGAAGCCGCCGGAACCGCCCAGGTTGTCCTGGTTGATCACGCGGAGCTTGCCGGCCAGCAACGCGGCCACCTCGTCGAATCCGTCCGCATCGGCCACCTTCTCCGTGCCCTGGTCCACCAGGATGAGCTCACGGACGTGCTCAAGCGCGTCGGGATTCTCGGCGAGCAGGCGCAGGTTGTTGATGCAGAACTCGGTCTTGTTCAGCGTCGTGATCTCCAGCGTCACCGAGCCGGGGTTCCGCGCCGCGCCCTCGGCCTGCCACTGCGCCTCCTCAAGGACTAACTCCTCCGAACCGGCCACCAGGTCGAACCAGTACCAGCCGCCGTCGCCGAACGGCTTCAGCGACAGCTCGAACGTGCTCGTCACGGTGCCGTCGACACGGGCGGAGTCAACACGCTGCAGGGCGCCACGCGCATTGGATTTGTACACGATCACGGCACCCGGCCCGGTGGTGCGCACGGACAGCCGGATGGCATCGACGGTGGTCCAGCGCCGCCAATAGCTGGCCGGGAACGCGTTGAAATAGGTGCCAAACGACACCCGGTCACCGCTGCGGACGGACGTGGAGAACCGGGACAGGAAGTCTTCGACGTGCACCTCCTTCAGCGGGCCGCTGACCGTCTTGGGCCTGGGCCTCTCGGCCCGGCCCTCATCGACGGCCGTGGGCAGTTGGACGCCCGTCGCGCTGCCGGTGTCCAGGTACAGGGGAGCCGTGTCCATCTGGCTTTGCGCCGGCAGGATCACCCGCTGCAGCGTGCGCCACGTGCGCGCGTCCGCCACGGCCGGCCCTGTTTCGGTCTTCATTGCCACGCTCATGCGTCCACTCCTCCGCTTTCCAGCTTTGCCCCGCCGGTGAAGTGCGGCTGGATCAGATTGTCGAACATGCTCAGGGCCGACCCGATGGCCATGTGCATGTCCAGGTACTTGTAGGTGCCCAGGCGCCCACCGAACAGCACCGACTTCTCGCCCTTGGCCAGGTCGCGATACGCCAGCAGTTTCGCCCGGTCGTCGGCCGTGTTGACCGGGTAGTACGGTTCGTCGCCCTTGTTGGCGAACCGGGAGAATTCGCGCATGATGACGGTCGCCTCGGTCGTGTAGTCGCGTTCCGGGTGGAAGTGGCGGAATTCGTGGATGCGCGTGTACGGCACGGCCTCGTCGGGGTAGTTCATCACCGAGCAGCCCTGGAAATCCCCGACCGGCAGGACCTCCTCCTCGAGGTCGATGGTGCGCCACGACAGGTCGCCCTCAGCGTAGTCGAAGTACCTGTCCACGGGGCCGGTGTAGATGACCGGGACCTGGCCCAGCACGGAATTGCGGCCAAACTCGCCGTCGTCGAAGAAGTCCGTGTTCAGGATGACCTCGATGTTCGGGTGGTCCGCCATCCGCTCGATCCACGCCGTGTAACCGTCCGCCGGAAGGCCCTCGTGCGTGTCGTTGAAGTAGCGGTTGTCGTACGTGTAGCGCACGGGCAGCCGGGAGATGATCGACGCGGGCAGGTCCTTCGGATCCGTCTGCCACTGCTTGCCGGTGTAGTGCTTGATGAATGCCTCGTACAGGGGCCGGCCGATCAGCGAGATGCCCTTGTCGTTCAGGTTCGCCGGGTCCGTGCCGGCCAGTTCGCCGGCCTGTTCCTGAATGAGCGCGCGCGCCTCGGCCGGGCCCATGGACGCGCGGAAGAACTGGTTGATGGTGCCCAGGTTGATGGGCATCGGGTACACCTCGCCCTGGTGGGACGTGTACACCTTGTGCTGGTAGTTCGTGAAGCTCGTGAAGCGGTTCACGTACTCCCACACGCGCTCGTTCGAGGTGTGGAACAGGTGCGCGCCGTAGCGGTGTACCTCGATCCCGGTCTGCGCCTCATTCTCACTGTAGGCGTTGCCGCCGATGTGGTGGCGGCGGTCCAGGACGGCGACCTTCAAACCCAGCTCGGTGGCGGCACGCTCTGCAATGGTCAGGCCGAAGAAACCCGAGCCGACGACGACGAGGTCAGCGTTCACAAACTCTCCTGTATTTTTGGAAGGGCACTGTTGCGCGGGCACACGAAGTCCCAACTCTACGGTCTTAGGTTACCCGACTGTTATCTGCTCCTTCCGCGCGGCCCCTATGACTCGCGGCACCCTGTCCCACCCTCGTCCTGCACAGCCGGCCGGCCCGCCGACGCATTGCACAGCGCACGACGACGGTCTTGGCGCGCGCTGCCGGCGCACCTACGCTCGACTCCACTACCCGTGGGATGAGGGGCTATGCAGCTGGATGTGACGCTGGTGCCGGGACCCGGCGCACCGGGGTTTGAGGCGGTCGAGATCACCGTGTCCGCGACGTCCGCCCACCCGTGCCCGGGGACCGTCGTGGCGGCGGCGCTGGCGGCCCGCTGGCCGGGTGTCGAGTTCTCGGCCGCAGGCCGCGCAGTGGCGGATCTCACATGCGGCGTCCCGCCCCTGTGCGCCGGCGCCGTGCTCGTGGCCGGCCGGCGCCCCGTTGGCCGCGCCGGCCGCCGGCCGGGTCCGCCGCCGCCAACGGGTGCCGGGGCGCCCCTGCTGCTGGCCGTCATCTCGGGGCCCGCGTCCGGCTTCCTGTTTGCGCTGCGGCGCGGCGAATACCGGGTCGGCCGTGGCCGCGTCGACGTCTCGATCGCCGATCCGGCCCTGTCGCGCCACCACGGCACATTCGTGGTGGGCGAGCACTCCGTGCACCTGTCCGTGCCGCCCGGTGGCCGCCCCCGCACCTGCCATGTCGGCGATACCTTCCGCTGCGGCGATTCCACGCTGTCGCTGCGCCTTGCCGGCGGTGTCGAGCCCTCCCCCGGGACCGGTGCGCCGGCCGCCAAGCCCGGGCCCGTCGTCGTCCATCGCGGCCACGGCGGCCCGCGCGGCCGGTGGGGGACGGTGGCCATGGCGGGCGTACCGCTCGCCATGGGCGGCGTGTTGGCGTGGTTGACGGGGTCGTGGATGTTCCTGGCATTCGGCGCCATGTCGCTGCTGGCCGCGGTGGTGCCGCTGGCGGGTGGGCGCCGGCGCCGCTTCAGGGCCGACGTCCGGGCGGCCGCGCGGTACGACGCCGAACGGCGGATCCGGGCCGCCCCCGGCGCTGCCGACCTATGCCTGCGAGCCGCGGCCACGGACCTGCCCGCACGACCCACCCCGCCCCGGCCCGTTGCACACGTGGGCGCGGCATCCGTGCGGCTGGGGCTCGGCACCCGGCCCGCCAACGTCACCGTCGAACCGGCGGACCCATCGTTCACGGCCCCGCCGCTGGACCATGTCCCGGTCATGCTGGAGGTGGCCCCGGGGGGTGCGGACATCCTGGGGCCGCCCGGGGCGGCCGAACCGCTGCGGAACTTCATCATGATGCAGCTGGACGCGTGGGGACTCCCGTTCGTCCTTCGCGCCCCGGCCCGCTGCGTGCCGTGGGCCGCCCGGTTCCTGCCCACCTGCACGGTGGCGGTTGCCGACCCGGACACCGCCGTCCATGAACTGTGCGTGACCGGGGGCACCGCCAACCGCGGCCCCATCATCCGGTTCAATCCCGGCGTCCGCACCCCGGGCGCCGCCGTCGTCGTCCTCAACACGGACCGCACGGGCACCCTCGACGGCCTCGGGTTCAAGCCCGACGGGGTGCCGGACACGGTCCTGGACAGGTATGCACGCATCGTCGCCCCGGCCGCCCGCACCACGGGCGGGGATTTCACTCCGCTGGCCGGGGCCACCCTCCCCGGACAGGCGAGCGCCGCGGCGGTGGGCGCCGCGTGGTCCGCCGCCCGCGGCCGGTCCCTGTCCCCCGTCCGCCTGGGCAACGGCACGGACGCGCCCGTCATGTTCGACTTTCGCCGTGACGGACCGCACCTGCTCGTCGGCGGGACGACGGGCTCGGGCAAGTCCGAATTCCTGCGCACCCTGGTCGGCGCGCTGGCGCTGGCCCATTCACCGGCGGACGTGCAGTTCGTGTTCCTGGACTTCAAGGGCGGGGCCGGCCTCGGTCCGTTGCGCCAGTTCCCGCATGGCACGGCGCTTGTAACGGATCTGGACGATCACGGGATGGCCCGGACGCTGGCGTCGCTGCGGGCGGAGATCCGCACGCGCGAGAGCCTGCTCGGCCGCGCCGACGCCGCCGACCTGGACGAGTACCTGGCCGGCGGCCCGGCCGGCGCCGGACGCCCGTCCATCGCGCACCTGTTCATCGTCATCGACGAGTTCCGGGCGCTCGTGGACCAGTACCCGGACGCCATGGCCGAACTCATGCGCTGCGCGGCGGTGGGCCGGTCGCTGGGGCTGCACCTGGTCATGGCGACACAGCGGCCGCAGGGCGCCATCGGCGCGGACATCCGGGCCAATGTCACCTCATCGGTGTGCCTGCGGGTGCAATCGGCCGTCGATTCCCAGGACGTCATCGGCACGTCGGCCGCCGCCGCGATCGGGGTGTCCACGCCGGGGCGGGCCTTCCTGGCCCGGGCCGGGGAGTCGCCGGAGGAGTTCCAGGGCGCCACGCTGACGCTCCCGGCCGACGGGGCCTCGTGCACGGTCACCGTCCTGGGAACGCCTGCGGGGGCCGTGCCCGCGCCGCTTCCCGTGGACCACGGCGAGCGCCACGACGCACCGGATTCTCCGGCCGCCCCGGCCGGCGACGTGGGCGCCGTCGCCGCCTTCCTGTGGGGCGTCTGGGACACGTGGCGGGGCGATCGGGCCGGACCGCCCCCGGCGGTGCCGGTCCCCGTGATCGCGGACGCCCTGCCCGCGGCCGTGGCGCTCCCCCTGGCCGAAACCGTGGGGCCCGACCTGGAGGGCGCCCTGGTGCTCGGCCTGCTGGACGACCCGCAACACCAAGCCGTCGTCCCGCTCCTGTGGCGGCCCGCCGACGATTCCCACCTGGCCTGCATCGGGCCGGCCGGCAGCGGCGCCCCGGAGACCCTGGACATGGTCGTAGGACAGGTCACCGCCGCGGCATTGCGGGGATCCGCCGGGGCGCCGGCGGGGCTGCCGTTCGCCTATGTCCTGGACGGTGACGGCAGCCTGGCCCGGCATGCGGGCGCTCCGGGCGTGGCCAGCCACCTGGCGCCGGGGTCGCTGCGCGCCGCCGTCCGGCTGCTGCGGCGGTTGCCCGAGGTGGACCCCGGGCCGTGGCCCCTGCTGCTCGTCGTCAGCGGCTGGGGGCGGTGGATGGCGGCGTTCCGGAACAGTCCGTGGCCGTGGGCCGAGGAGGCGCTGGCCGACCTGATGCGTCGCGGCGACCGGAACGTGGTGATGGCCGTGGGCGGCGAGCGCGAGCTGGCGGGGGCGACCTGCATGGCCGCCATCCCGAACCGGCTCTACTTTCCCCGCGGTGCCAGCACCGAGTCGCGGGTTGCCTGGCCCCGGCTGCCCGGGTTTGCCCCGCTCCGGGGCCGGGCCGCCGCCGTGGGTCCCCTGTGCCGCGACGGTGACACGCCCGCCGTCGTCCAGCTCGGCACCTGGACGGACCCACCGCCGGGATCCGGGTCCGCCGTGCCCGCCGGGCGTGCCCGACCGCCCGTCGTCGTCCGCGCCCTGCGGGACCGCCTCAGCGTCGCCGAGACAATGACAACAGCGGCGGCGACGGCCGGCGGGTGGCCGGCCGACAGGTGGCCGGCCGACGGCCGCAGTGCCGGCCGGCTGTTGCTGGGCCTCGGCGGGGACGGCCTGGACCCCGTCACGACGCCCATCAGGCCGGGCAGCGTGCTGCTGGTTGTCGGGTCGCCGGGGTCGGGCCGGTCCGCGTTCCTGCGTTCGACCGCCGCGCTGAACGCGGAGGCCCGCCTGGTTCCCGACTGGCGGGGTGTGGATGCGCGGGTCATGGCATCGGTCGACGAATCGGCCGCCGTCGTCCTGGTCGACGACCTGGATCGGCTCGACCCGGCCGGCGTGGACGGCGTTCGGGCGTGGCTGGACCGGGGTGCCATGATCGTGGCCGCCGTGACAAACCCACTACCGCCGGGTGTGCGGCTCCTGGCGGCGCTGGGGGCACAGGCGCCGGATTGCGGGGTGGTGGTGCGCCCGCGCCGTCCCCAGGACGCGGATCTGTTCGGGGTGCGGCTGGACGTGGGCGAGCCGGAACCGCCCGGACGGTGCGTGCTGGTCGACCATGGCGCCCTCGAGTGGTTCCAGGCCCCGGCGCCGCCGTAGGAGAGGGAGTGCGGGGCTAGAGCACCGGGTGGTCGCCGCCGGTGCGTAGCGTGTAAGCCACGACGCGGGGCGTGAACAGCAGCACGGCCACGACGAGCGGCGGCACCAGGAACAGGATGCCCAGCAGTGGCTGCCCGCCGAACAGGGTCGGCACCGCGATGGAGAGCATGAGCAACTGCCACACGAACGCGGCGGACCGGGTCCACCGGTACCCGCGGAACAGGTTGAGGGAGACGGCGGCGAGCCCGGCGGCCAGGGCGGCCAGCAGGACGACCATGAAAATGGCCCCGCCCATCGACAAGGGCGTCTGGGTCAGCAGCCCGACGATGTACCAGACGGCGACGCCGGCCAGGGCGAGCGCCTCCAGGGCGACGACCGCGGCGGCCACGCTCACGCCGACCGGCCGCCGGGGCGCGGGCGCGTCGGCGGACGAATGCTCGGGCACGTCGCCGGACCCGTTCGACGACGGATCGGCGGCGGGTTCCTGTGGGGGCATTGACACACTGGCACCCTACCGGACATAGTCGGGAAACAGCCACGGACCCGTCCGGCGGTGTGACACATCGCTCATGGCCAGGGCCCAAGTTTCAGGCATCGACCCCTTGTTTACACAGAGTTAACATGACACGCTTAATTCAGTGACCTGAGGGGCCCGCGAGCGGCCCCTTATCTTTTGGGCCTAAACGTGAAAAGTTTCACAAACTGGCTTCATCCACCACAATGAGGAGTGATTGATCAGCATGGACTGGCGTAGTCGCGCGGCCTGCCTCGACAAGGACCCGGAGCTGTTCTTCCCCGTCGGGAACACAGGACCGGCCCTGTTGCAGATTGAGGAGGCCAAGAGCGTATGCCGCCGCTGCCAGGTCATTGACACCTGCCTGCAGTGGGCCATCGAATCCGGCCAGGACGCCGGCGTGTGGGGCGGGCTGAGCGAGGATGAGCGGCGCGCCATGAAGCGCCGCGCCGCCCGGGCCCGCCGCGCAAGCTAGCACCCGCCCTTCCACCCAACTGGTGGGCAGTTGTTNGTCGAAAATCCGCGGGTTTTCGACAACAACTGCCCACCAGTTGCTTAAGGGAGGGGTCAGTGCCGTCCGCGCGTGAGCGGCATGACAAGTTCGACGACGGTTCCCCCGCCCGGGCGCGGGCTCCAGG
>NZ_RWKQ01000001.1:138027-156038 GCF_003946885.1 Specibacter cremeus
CGATGGTGCCGCCCAGTTCGCTCGTCACGAGCGTGCGCACGATCTGCAGCCCCAGGCCCTCGCTCCAGTCGCCGTCCGGCAGCCCCACGCCGTCATCCGAGATGGTGACGGTCAGGATTTCCTCGCCGGCGCCGTCGCGCGAGCGGTCGGCCGTGAGCCGGACCGTCCCCTCGCGGTCCTGCAGGCCATGCTCGACGGCGTTGGTCACCAGCTCGTTGATGACCAGTGCCAGCGGGGTCGCGAAGTCGCTGGGCAGCTCCCCGAACAGGCCCTCGCGCTCGGTGGCGACCCGCTGGGACGGCGACGCGACCTCCGCGGAGAGGCGGAACTGCCGGTCGATCAACTCGTCGAAGCCGACACGCTGCGTCAGCCCCTGCGACAGCGTCTCATGCACCAGGGCAATGGTCGAGACCCGGCGCATGGCCTGTTCCAGGCCCTGCCTGCCCTCCTCGCTGCGCATGCGCCGCGACTGCATGCGCAGCAGCGCCGCCACCGTCTGCAGGTTGTTCTTCACGCGGTGGTGGATCTCGCGGATCGTGGCATCCTTGGTGACCAATTCCTGTTCGCGCCGGCGCAGCTCCGAGACGTCCCGGCACAACACGAGGGCGCCGAAGCGTTCGGTGGCGTCGCGCAGCGGGATGGCGCGCAGGGACAGGCTGACGCCACGGGACTCGATCTCCGTCCGCCAGGGCATCCGGCCGGTGACCACCAGCGGCAGCGTCTCGTCGACCATGCGGCGGTCCTTGAGCAGCGCCGTCGTCACCTCGGCCAGCGAGCGGCCCTCCAGCGACTCGATGTCGCCGAGCCGGCGGAACGCCGACACCCCGTTCGGGCTGGCGTACTGGACGATCCCGTCGACGTCGAGCCGGAGCAGCCCGTCTCCCACCCGCGGCGCGCCGCGGCGCGAGCCGGTCGGCGAGGCGAAGTCCGGCCACAGGCCCAGCGTGCCCATCTTCAGCAGGTCGTAGGCGCACTGCCGGTAGGTCAGTTCCAGCCGGGACGGCATGCGCGAGCTGGAGAGGTCCATGTGGCTGGTGATGACGGCCAGCACGCGGCCGTTGCGCACCATCGGGATGGCCTCCACCCGCATGGCCATGTCGACGTGCCAGGCGCTCGTCTCGCTGGAACGCTCAATCCCCTGGCTGCGCCAGGCCGCGGTGACGAGCGGTTCCAGGTCGGCGCGAATCGCCTCGCCCACGAAGTCGGTGTGGAACAGCGTGTGGCTCGTGGACGGGCGCACGTGCGCGATCGCCACATAGCGCTTCTCCGGGTCCGGCAGCCACAGGGCCAGATCGGCGAAGGCCAGGTCGGAGACCAGCTGCCAGTCGCCGACCAGCAGGTGCAGCCATTCGGCGTCGCCGGGCCCGAGACCTGCCCCGTCCTTGAGCAGGTCGATGAAGACGGCCATCGAAGTCCCTTTCGGTCCGGCAAACGGGTGGGCCCACAGCTCCGAGGGGCCCCGTTGATGCCGCGCTTGCGCGGCATCAACGGGGAGGAGCTGGGGATTAGCGGCGCACGATCGAGCGCAGCAGCCTCAATGCTACCGACAGGGACGCCATGTCGTCCTGTTCGAGCGCATTGACCTCGGCGAACATCTTGGTGGCCCGGTCCAGCTGCTCCTGGTTCTGCGCCTCCCAGGCGGTGATCCGCTCGAACGTGTCGCCGCCGGCCGCCGTGCTGTGCATGATGTTCCGCGTCATGTCGGCCGTGGTGGAGTACAGGTCGTCGCGCAGTGCGGCGCGGGCCAGCGCCTGCCACCTGTCGTTGCGCGGCAGCGCCGTGATCCGCTCCAGCAGCTGGTCCACGCCGTAGCGCGCATACAGGGCATAGTAGACGCCGGCCACGTCCTCGACGGGTTCGTGGATGCTTTCGCTGGTCTTGGCGATGTCCAGCAGCGCGAACGACTCGAACAGCTCCGCCCAACGGCGGCCGAGCTCGTCCGGCACCGCCCATTCGACGCCGCGGGCGCGCCAGGCGGCCACGCGATCGGCGTCCTCGCCCTGCAGGAACTCGCCCAGCCGGCCGCCGATCCTCGCCACGACGGGACGGAACTCCTCGACCACGTCGGCGATCGGGCGCTGGCCCAGCCCCTCATGAACCAGCCAGCGGACGGCACGGTCCAGCAGGCGGCGCATGTCCAGCTGGATGTCGCACCAGTGAGAGGTGGAGAACGACGGCGGCAGCTCACCGAGTGCCCGCGTCATGGCATCGTAGTCGTAGATCTCGCGCAACGCCACGAATGCCTTGGCCACGACCGCCTCGGTGGCCGAGGACTCCTCCATGGCCCGGAAGGCGAACGTGATGCCGCCGACGTTGACCATGTCGTTGGCGACGATCGTGGCGATGATGTCCCGGCGCAGCGGGTGCGTGTCCAACTCGGCGTCGAACCGCTCGGCAAGCTGGGTCGGGAAGTACCCGCGCAGCGTCTTGCGGAACCACGGGTCGTCGGCCAGGGTGCTCTCGCGCAGCGCGTTGGCCAACTCGATCTTCGCGTAGGCGGCCAGCACCGACAACTCCGGGGACGTCAGGCCCTGGCCGGTCTGCAGGCGCTCGTGCAGGGCCGCCGTCGTCGGCAGCGCCTCCAGCTCCCGGTTCAGGTCGGCGTTGGTCTCCAGCCAGTCCATGAACCGCTCGTAGCTGGGGCTCCACTCGACGGTCCGCTGCCGGTCGTTGAGCAGCAGGATGTTCTGCTCGACGTTGTCCTCGAGCACCAGCCGGCCGACCTCGTCGGTCATGGCGGCCAGGAACGCCGGCCGCTCGGCCGGGTCCAGCTTGCGGGCGGCCACCATCCGGTCAACGAAGATCTTGATGTTGACCTCGTGGTCGGAGCAGTCCACGCCGGCCGAGTTGTCGATGGCGTCGGTGTTCAGGATGACCCCGTGCAGGGCCGCCTCGACGCGGCCGCGCTGGGTCATGCCCAGGTTGCCGCCCTCGCCGATCACCTTCACCCGCAGGTCGCGGCCGTCGACGCGGATGCCGTCGTTCGTTTTGTCCCCGACCTCCGCGTTCGTCTCGGTGCTGGCCTTGATGTAGGTGCCGATGCCGCCGTTGTAGAGCAGGTCGGCCGGGGCGAGCAGCACCGCGCGCAACAGTTCCGGCGGGCTCATCCGCTCGGTGCCCTCGGGCAGGCCCAGGGCCGTGCGGACCTCCTCGGTGATCGGGATGGACTTCAGCGACCGCGGGTACACGCCGCCGCCGGCGCTGATCAGCGTCTTGTCGTAGTCCTGCCAGGACGAGCGCGGCAGGTCGTACAGGCGCTGGCGCTCGGCGAACGCGGCGGCCGGGTCCGGGGTCGGGTCCAGGAAGATGTCGCGATGGTCGAACGCGGCGACGAGCCGGGCGTGCGGGGTGCGCAGCAGGCCGTTGCCGAACACGTCCCCGGACATGTCGCCGATGCCGACGACCGAGAACTCCTCGGCCTGCGTGTCGACGTCGAACTCGCTGAAGTGCCGCTTCACGGACTCCCAGGCGCCGCGGGCCGTGATGCCCATCTCCTTGTGGTCGTAGCCGACCGACCCGCCCGACGCGAACGCGTCGCCGAGCCAGAAACCGTACTCGGCGGAGATGGCGTTGGCGATGTCGGAGAACGACGCCGTCCCCTTGTCCGCGGCGACGACCAGGTACGAGTCGTCGTCGTCGTGCCGGACGACGCGCGACGGCGGCACGATCCGCTCGCCGTCGGCGTCGGTGACGAGGTTGTCGGTGAGGTCGAGCAGGCCGCGGATGAACATCTTGTAGCTTTCAATGCCCTCCGCCAGCCACGCGGCCCGGTCGAGCGCCGGGTTGGGAAGCTGCTTGGCGAAGAAGCCGCCCTTGGCGCCGGTCGGGACGATGACGGCGTTCTTCACCGTCTGTGCCTTGACCAGGCCCAGCACCTCGGTGCGGAAGTCCTCGCGCCGGTCGGACCAGCGCAGGCCGCCGCGGGCCACCTTGCCGAAGCGCAGGTGCACGCCCTCGACCCGCGGGGAATACACCCAGATCTCGTACTTCGGCCGCGGGAACGGCAGGCCCTCGATGTCGTTGGGGCTCAGCTTCAGGCTCAGGTAGTCCTTGCCCTGGAAGTAGTTGGTGCGCAACGTGGCCTCCACCAGGTTCGCCAGGGTGCGCAGCACACGGTCGCCGTCGAGCGTGGGGACCTGCTCGAGCGCGGCGGCCAGCCGCTCGCGCACGTCGGCCGTGCGCGCGTCGCGCGCATCGCCGGCCAGGTCGGGGTCGAAGCGGGTCTCGAACAGTTCGACGAGGGCGCGGGTGACCGCGGCGTTGTCCAGCAGCGTGTTCGCCACGAAACCATACGAGTTCGTGTTCCCCATCTGGCGCAGGTACTTGGCATAGCCGCGCAGGATGACGACCTCGCGCCAGTCCATGCCCTCGTGCAGCACAAGCCGGTCGAACAGGTCCGACTCGCTGGCCCCGGTCATGGCCGCGCCGAGCGCCGTGACGAGCAGCGGCGCCGTGCCGAGCGGGTCCACGCCGGCCGGGTATTTCAGGCCCAGGTCGTAGAGGAAGAACTCGCGCTTGTCGGCGGTCACGATCTCGAACGGGCGCTCGTCGAGCACTTCCAGGCCGAGGTTGTGGAAGTACGGCAGGATGGCGCTCAGGCTCTTCGGGTGGGCCATGTACAGCTTGAGCCGGGCATCCTCCTCCAGTTCCTCATCCGTGACGGCCGGCAGGTAGACGTGCATGCCGGGCGCCCACGTGCCCGCCGGCGCGCCGGCGGCCACCGTGGCCCGGTGGCCGGCGTCGAATTCCTCGAAGCGGTGGATGTCCTCGACGGCGTCCTCGACCTCGAAGTTGACCTTGTAGGTGGCCGGGAACGCGTCGGCCCACTTGTCGGCCAGCGCGTCGGCCTCGGCGAGCGGGTGCACGTCCCGCAGCACCTCCGTGACGCCCTCCGGCCAGGACCGGGCGGCCATGACGAGGCGCGCCTCGAGGCCGGCGACGTCGGCGTGTGCCGGTGCGCCCGTCTTGGGCAGGCGAATGCGGAAGAACAGCCGGGCCAGCGCCGATTCGCTCATGCGGGCCTCGAAGTCGATCGAGAGCGCCCCGAACGTGCGCGTCAGCTCGTCCTCGATGCGGCGGCGGGTGGCGGTGGTGTATCTGTCGCGCGGGATGTAGATCAGCGCGGACATGAAGCGTCCGTACACGTCCGGGCGCAGGAACAGCCGGGTGCGGCGGCGCTCCTGCAGGCGCAGGATGCCGTCGGCCGTGTCGATCAGGTCGCTCGTGTCGATTTGGAACAGCTCGTCGCGGGGGTAGGTTTCCAGGACGGCGAACAGGTCCTTGCCCGAGTGCGAGTCCGGCGGGAAGCCGAAGTGACGCAGCACGGCGTCGACCTTCTCGCGCACGACCGGGATGTTGCGCACCGACCCGGTGTAGACGGCCGAGGCGAACAGGCCGATGAAGCGCTGCTCCCCATTGACGTTGCCGTTCGCGTCGAAGGACTTGATCCCGATGTAGTCCAGGTAGGCCGCCCGGTGCACGGTGGAGCGCGAGTTCGCCTTCGTGATGACCAGGACGCGCTTCTCGCGCGCCTTGAGCTGGCCGACGGTCGTCAGGTGCTGCACCTGCGGATGCGTGGAGCCGTCGCGCAGCAGGCCCAGCCCGCTGCCTTCGCGGGCCAGCAACACGTCCTCCCCGTCCTGTTTGACGAGATCGTATTCGCGGTAGCCGAGGAACGTGAAGTTCCCGGCATCCATCCAGTGCAGCAGGTCCTCGGCCTCGCGCAGGTCCGTGATGGACTCGTCGGCCAGCGCCGTGGCCAGCACCTCGGCCCGGCTGAGCGCCTTCTCCCGCATGGCCGGCCAGTCCTCGACGGCGGCCTGGACGTTGGCCAGGATCTTGGTCAGGCCGGTGATGAGGGCTTCCTTCCCGGCGTCGCTGGTCCGGTCGATCTCCACGGCGATCCAGGATTCGAGGTGTGCCGCGGTGTCGCCGTTGATATCGAAGGCGGACAGGTTCGGGATGGCCGAGGTGTCGCCGCTGGCCACGCCGACGTGGGCCGGGACCCGATGGACGGCGACGATCGCGTCGCCGGCGCGGTCCCGGGTCACCACGAACATGGGGTGGATGACCAGCCGGATGGCGGCGTCCTGGTGGACGAGTTCGGCCGTGACGGAATCGACCAGGAACGGCATGTCGTCCGTGACGATGTAGACCACGGAGCAGTCTTCCTCGTCCAGCACCTCGACCCTGGCCTCACCGGCGTGGCGGACCGCCGCCAGTGCCCTGTGGGCCTCGGCCCGGTCGCTGAGGACCCTGGCGTCATAGGCGCCGGCGTCTTCAATGGCCAGGTGCTCGTAGTAGTCGGCGATGAACTGCTCATCCACCGGCATGCCCAGGGCCGGGTCGACTGTGGGGGATTCCTTCGACATGTGACAAACGCCTCCGTGAAAATGGGAAAGGCCGCATCATTGCGGCCTCATTGGCGAGCCTATCCCTAAAAATCGACCGTCGCTCTAGAAGTTCCCACAGTGGTTTTTGAATTTTGTTGGACGGATGCACAAGCCAGGCCGGCAATGGCCCGACGCAGCCCCGACTCCGGCGCCACCTCCATGAGGAGTCTTCCGGCGAACAGGGCACGGTCGGTCGTTTCCGGCTCCCAGGGCAGCAGGCGCGCTATGGGGTGGGCCGGGCCGAACCGCTGCCAGGCGGCGTCGAGCGCGCGGCGGGGACCGGGGCCGGTGGCCGTCTTGCGGACCTTGTTGAACACGACGGTGATGGACTTGCCGGGGACGACGTCGTCCACCTCGGCCAGGGCGCGGACCAGTCGCGGCATGCCGATGACATCAGCCGTGCCCACCGCATGGATTTCCGTGGCGGCGTCGAGCGCGCACAGGGCGGCCGCATTGCGCCTGGGGGCCATCGTGTCGTAACTGAGCTCCTCGTCCCGTTCCAGGCAGAAGCCGCAGTCGATCACGACGACGTCGGCGAGCTGTGTGGCGACGGCCAGCACGCGGTCGAACGCGGCCGCCCGGATCTCGGGCCACCGGTCCGCCCGGGTCAGCCCGGTGAGCAGCCGCAGCGTGCCGCCGGCAAACACGACCTCGGTGGCGATCCGGCCCAATTCGCCCGGGGTCAGCAGGCCCTGGTCGGCCAGCCGGCAGGCCTGCGCCAGTGAGGCCGCCTCGTCCAGCAGCCCGAGGCCTGCCGCCATGCTCGCCCCGTACGTGTCGGCATCCACGAGCAGGACCGCATGGCCCCGGGCGGCCAGTTCGGCGCCCAGGTTCAGCGCGACGGTCGTCCGCCCGGGGGCCCCGGCCGGCCCCCAGACCGCCAGCACCCGGGGGCCCGTGGCGCCCAGAGCCGTGCTGCCCGGACCGGAATCGGCCCGTCCCGAACCGACCGGTCCCGGGGTGCGGCGCTGCCACCAGCGGCGTGCCGCGTTGCGGCGCACCCGTTCCGGCCCGCCCCGCGGCTCGTACCCGATGGACGCATCGCCAGCGGGGCGATCACCATCCTCGGCCTTCGTGCCGTTCGGCTCCGGCTCGTACCCGACGCGTGCGCTCGTGCCGGGACCGTCGACGCTGCTGTCCGGTTCCCCGGCGGCCGGCGACCGGACGTCGGACCCCGGCGCGCCGCCGTCGTACGCGGCCGCCGCGGGCCGGGCTCCGGCGTCCACGCCCCACCCATGCGACCCGCCGCGTCCCCGGTGCGCCCGGGCGGCGACGGCCACCGCCACCGCGTCCGCAAGGCCGGCCGCCGTGACGGCCGTCCCGACGACGACGGCGCCGATGTCGCGCAGCCGGCCGGTGTCGGCGGGATCGTCGGCGAGCACGACGACGGCCACGCCCACGGCTGCCAGCCGGTCCACGAGCGTGGCGCTGAGCTCTCGGGTCCCGTCGGCCACGATGGCCGCATCGGCCAGGCCGCTTTGGCAGGCAGCCAGCACCTCGGCCAGGTCCGCCGCACGGCGGGCGACCGTGACCGGACCGGCCAGCCTGCCCAGCTGGTCCACCACGTGTCCGGGTGTGTCCCCCACCGCAATGACGGAAAGACTCCTCATGGCCGCCTCCTCACCGGATATGTCCTCACTGCGCGGCCGCGGCATTCCATACGACGGAGACCCTGGCCTTGTTGGCCAGGGCGCCGAGGATGCGCGGCATCTGGGCATCCGAGACGAGCACCATGAGCTGGGTCGTCTTGCCCGTCCCCAGCGCCGTGGCGGCGGAATCGAGCTCGGCGACCTCCACGCCGGGCAGCATGAGTTCGGGTTTTTGGTACCCGTTGCGGTCGTCAGGCAACGCCACCCACACGTCCACGTGCGCTCCGACGACGACCTGGCGCGGCAGCGGTTCGGTGACGGACAACGACGCGGGCTTGCGATCCAGGCCGTCGACGCCGCCAACGCTCGAACGGGCCACCAGCTCACCCTTGGGCACCATGCGCACGGCCACGGCGTTCTCGGGCAGCTGCGCCCCGGCCCGGACGTACTTGCCGTCCGCATCGCCGAGCCGCACCCCGACGCGGTCGAAGGAATCCGGCGTGAGTGGCTGGCCCACCACGATGGTGTCGCGGGCCACATACACGTCCACGGACTTGTCGGCGCCGCTGACCAGTGCGACGGTCCCGGCCACGGCGGCCAGGACCAGCAGCACTCCGACCAGCAGACGCGGGTCCTTCCAAGACGGCTTGGCCAAGCGGGCGGCCGGCGCCGCGGTATCTGCAACCATGGCTGCCTCCCCCGGGGAACGTTGACGGCGGCACCGGGCCGCAGTCCTCCCAGTCTGGCCTGTGCGCGGCCGAAAATGTAGCCCCCTCCGACGATTTGTGGAAATTGTGGACCATGGGCGCAGCTCATCAAAGTGTGGATAACCAGTACAAAGACGTCCAAACGTGGGACGATGGTGACATGCCTCGTTTCCTCACGCTGGCCGATGTGGCCGAACAACTCCAGATCTCCGCCGCGGCCTGCTACGCGCTGGTGCGCAGCGGCGAGTTGCCCGCCATCCAGATCGGCGGCCGCGGCCAATGGCGCGTGGAGGAGGCAAAGTTCGAGGAGTTCATCGCCGGCCGCTACGCCGCAGCCGCCGACCTGCTCGCCGGGCAACGCGCGCGCCACGACGCCTGACCGCGTGGGCCCACGGCGGCGAGGGCCCACGCCGCGAGCTAGGGTCCAAGGAGGATCTGTGCGGAAATTCACGTTTGGCATCGGGTGGCTGCCTTGCGTGTCCCGTTTGGGGAACCTTCCGCGGGACAGCTGCAACGTTCCGATGGTGAATCCCCTGTCGAACATCGACACGATGGCATATACTGCCAATGGAGGTGGTTGCCGTGGCGACGAGGAATGTTGTCCTGAGTCAACATCAGCACGAACTTGTTGAATCGTGGGTGAGGTCCGGGCGCTATCAGAATGCCAGCGAGGTGCTGCGCGAGGGTCTTCGGCTCTTGGAACGCCGGGAGGTGGAGGATGCGGCCAAGGTTGCTGCGCTGCGTGATGCTGCCTCGAAGGGTTGGTTGGATCTCGCCACGGGACGTTATGACGACATTGCCGATGAGAACCTCGATGACTTCATCGGACAGCTCGGTGGCCGCGCAGCGCGGGCCGACTTGGCCGGTTGATGGCGGGATACCGCCTAACCCACGTCGCTCAGGCCGATATCATCGCGATCCTTGCGTGGTCTGAGGAGCAGTTCGGTGAGGAAGCACGCAAGCGCTATGAGGCCCTGATCGCCACCGCCATCCGCGACGCGGCTTCGAGCACCAGCGATATCGGACATACCACCCGACCCGAACTGGGGGACGGCGTGTTCTCCTGGCACTTGGCACAGAGTCGCACCAGCGCCTCTGAAAAGGCTGTCCGACGACCGCGACACTTCCTCATCTGTCGTCGCGAAGGGGACGTGCTGGTCATCGGCCGAGTACTTCACGACGCCATGGAGCCCCGGCGACACGTCGATTCCCAGCAGGCTTGGGATTAGTCGCTCGCCGCGTCAAGCCATCAAAATCGGAAGCCGCGCCCCGGTGGTTCAGTGACATGCCACGCGTCAAGCTGGCGGCGGATGCCGTACCAGTTGGGGAACGCTGAGCGGGAATTCCCTCGTCTCGTCGTTGAGCTCAGATGCGACCTGCTGAATGGCCTTGACTTGGAGTGCACTCCAAGTTTTAGGCTCACGGTATGGGAATGGAAAAAGCGCTCACTCAGCAGGAGCCCAGCCTGACAATTACGCAGGTTTCGCAAATCACCAGGCTCTCTGCCGACACCCTCCGCTACTACGAAAAGGCCGGCCTGATCGAGCGCGTGGGACGGACGACGGGCAACCAACGTCGCTACGCCTCCGCCGACCTGGCGTGGCTGGAGTTCTTGCTTCGCCTTCGGGAGACAGGCATGTCGATTGACGACATGAAACGCTTCGCCCGACTCCGAGCGGCAGGAGACACCACCATCTCTGACCGGATCGCCATCCTCCGGGACCACTCCGACGGGCTTGCGGAACACATCCGCGCTCTCCAGCAGAATGCACTCGCCCTCGACGACAAAATCAACCACTACGAACAGCTGCTGAATACGCAGCAGAAAGAAGTCCGACCATGAGCATCGAGAACACCCCCGCCCTTCCCGCACACTCTCGGGAGGCGTCGTTCGAACGCGGGATGGAGGCCCTAACCGCGATCGACGGCGCTGGCGGCCAGAAGGTCATCGACTCCCTTGCCGTCATCTCGCCCGAACTCGGCCATCAGGTCGTCGCTTGGGCCTTCGGGGAAATTTACGTGCGACCTGGGCTCGCTCCGCGCGACCGCCAACTCGTGACACTCGGCATGCTGACAGCTCTGGGTGGCTGCGAACCCCAGCTTGAGGTACACATCAACGCCGCCCTCAACGTCGGGCTCACTGCAGACGAAATCGTAGAGGCCCTCCTGCACGCGGCGGTCTACTGTGGCATGCCCAAAGCCCTCAACGCCACCTTCGTCGCCAAGAAGGTCTTCAGCGAACGAGGCTTGCTCCGGGCCCAAGCCGCGTAGCTTCTCTCGACTGCCGCAGGCCCTGGTGAAGGCAATCGTGATTCAGCTGCCCGTATGTCGAACCTTGTCTGGGACAGCAACCAATGATTGCTGCTGGGGCAGCTGGAATCTGCGGGTGGACGGCACTTTTACGCTGGCCAGTATTTGCCCGCCCGTACTATGGGGTTCGCGTGATGCTCATGGATATCAGCCCGGTGACGGGTGCGCGGTTGATGATTTCTGTAACGTCGCTGATGTCCGTGATCCAGTCATGGACTTCCGGTGAAACGAGTTTGAAGAGGGAATTCATGTCTGCCAGTCGGCTCGTGACGCTGGTTGAGTCGCTGGCGACGGGTTCGAGGTGAGCCAGCCGGTTTCGTAGGCTGACGGCGGACTCCAGAAACTTCGCGACGTCGGCACGGGCTGTTCCGCGCGGAAAAGCCTGTGGAGATAAGGAGTCCAGAGTGTGCTTTCTCGCGCCCTGGGTGTGATCAGGAACTGCCAAAAGCCGAAGGATAGTCTGGCTATGACCATCCCGTGGGTGGCTGCGGCACCGATATCGCGTTGAGCGCTGCGAAGCAGTTTCCGCCCGTCGCTGTTGAGTCTCTGCTGTCGGAGGCGAACTCGCTGCGTGCCGTTTTCCAGGTGCAACCAACCTGGTGCTGGTTGTGCTGCCCAATCGGGAAAAGCAGGTGCCAGCTGGGCGTCAAGGGCATTGCGAACCGAGACCTCCACATGGGCCAGGTCGCGGAGGATCGCTGACGATAGTTCAGAGTTCCATGCGTAGATTTGCATGGCCAACATGTGGTCACCGGACGCCAAGGTCAGATACTTGTCATAGCGGTGTTGCGATAGCCATGCAACGGCCTGATCTGGCGTGGGAATGGTGGCGTGTGGAAATCCTTCGGGCATGGGTAGTAGACTACGGGGGCACTACGGGATCGGTCCTCTGTTCAATGGTTCGCCATTCGATTAGGCAGCGTGGTGCATAGAAAGAATTGAAGGGCCCATCGTCACGATGGGCCCTTTCTTTTCATGCCGGCGTCGACTGAGCCGGAGCACCGCAGCGAATGCGCTGCATTCCAAAATAGAGATGTCAGCCTCCAGAAGACGACTGTACAAATGTCGAAAGTCGTCTCCCCAGCACTTCCGCGCCCGTAGCGGGAACGCCTGATACAGTCGCAGCTCGATTAGCGGCCGGGTCACAGGACATCCTCCTGCGGGGAGGCGCGCCCGTGGTGCTGGCGCGTCGCGAAGACTACGCTTTGGGGCATGACCGGTTCGAAGATGTCTCAGAACTACACCGACGGTGCCCGGCGGGCGGTGGTCATGGCGCAGGCAGAGTCAAGGTGGATGATGCATGACTCGTACATCGGTCCCGAGCATCTATTATTGGGGCTTTTGCACGCATATCCAAACATGGTGCAGACGGCGCTGGGCGTCTGGCCGGATGAAGTGCGTGATGCGATAATGAGTTTCGCCTCCGCTGGTCCGCAAGACAACTCAGAATCGTTGCCATTCACCCGCATGTCTCTGGAGGTCCTCAAGGCGGCGCAGCGCACCGCGCGGGAGCTTCACTCCGATCACGTCGGGATCAAGCACCTATTGTTTGGGGTGCTGAGTGTCCATAGCGAACGCCTGGATCGTGCGCTGGCCGCTGCGGGTGTGGATCGAGACAGTGCGCAAACGCGGGTAATGGCGGCGCTTACGCGGGGGTGACCGGTTGCTCCGAGTTGGGCAACAGGCAGCGATCGCCCGCCGTCCTATCCTCGCAAGCACCCGCAAGGGGTCCGTCCGGATAGGTATTTCCGAGAGTCCCGTATGCCGGTCACCCAACGAGACAGGCACCGTTGAAGAACGTCGGATCGCGATTAGCGTGTTTCCTTGACCGACCGATTCCCGGAGGACCCGCCCGCGAAAATGCCCAGTGACGGGAGGACAAACGCTACATTCAACCGCTGCTTGACCTCGGGCGTGCATTTCCGTACCGATCCTCCTGAGACCTCGAGCTTGCCAGCAGCGGGAGCCGCTGGGTCAGAACTCGTTGTCCGACCCCGATGCCACGACCAGCACGTTCCGCAGCGGGATGAGTACGGATCCGCGGACATTGTCATGCCGGCGCGTGGCGCCGTCCACGACGACGGCCAGCTGGACGTGGTCGACGCCGACCCGGTCCAGGACCCCGCGCAGGCTCCGGCCGCCGTCGACTTCGATCGTGACCACAGCACGGTTCCGGGCCAGGAGCCGCAGCGCCGCGGGCAGCGTGTAGGGGATGCGTGCAGGGTCGGCGGCGAGGACGCCGCCCGCGCCACGCACCTGTGCCAGTGCCGCCATCGGCACCACCAGGCAGCGGCCGGCCGATCCCAGCAGCAGCCACTCGGGCGCCACGCGCAGCAACTCCCCATGCAGCACGGCGCCGCTGCGCAGCGTTGCGGCGATCGCGCCGCCCAGCGAGCCACGCAGCGCGTCGGCAAGCGTTGACTGGGCCAGTTCAATCCGGGCCAGCTCATTGACCTCGGCCTCCAGCTCACGCTGCTCAACGGCATGCCACTGGGCGTCCAGGTCCCCGAACAGTGCGTCCCATCGCATGCGCACACGCTAGGTGTGCTCTGCAGGTCGGGTCAAGTTGCGGTGCCGCGGCGGCCGCTCCCCGTCCTGCACAATCTCCCCCCCACCCCTAGACAGGACCGCATAACACGTTCAAACTGATTCTCAAGACATCAAAACACATCAAACACTATTAAAAGATGTGAGGAGCGATCATGAACAGGCAGACACGTGCGGACGCCGCGATGACGGCGGCGGTCCTGCTGCTGGCCGCGTCGCTGCTGTACACGGGCACGTCGCTGCTGCGGAACTGGGAGGCGGCGGGCCCCGGACGAACGCTTGGGCTGGATGAGGCCGTCGGGGCCCTCGCCGCCGGCGCCGGAGTGGCCATCGCCCTGTGGTGGTTCGCCGCCATGGCGTGCGCCGTCATCGCCGCCCTGGCCGAGCGAACGGGCCGGCACCGCCTGGCCGCCGTATCGGGGCAATGGTCGCCGGCCTTCATGCGGCGCCTGGTCCTCGTGGTCCTGGGCCTGAACCTGGTGTCGGCGCCGCTCGCCACGGCCGCACCCGGCGGGCCCATCGATCCGCGGTGGCACGCCGTCGTCTCCCAAGCCCAACCGGTCCCATCCCGGCAGGCGCCGGCCGGGACGCCGTCCGTGGACCCCATCGTAGACCCCACTTGGCAGCCGCTGCCCGCCGCCAAGCCGTCGTGGCTTCCCAGACCGCCGGCATCCGATCCCGGCCCCATCGTGGCCGCGCCCACGCGGCCCGGCGACGGCGGCACCCGGCTTGGGCACACCGTCGTCGTCCACGCGGGCGACTCCCTGTGGAGCATCGCAGCGCAGGAGCTGGGCCCCTACGCCACCGATCTGGAAGTCTCACAGGCGTGGCCCCAGTGGTACCGGGCGAACCGGGCCATCATCGGCGACGACCCCGACGCCATCGTGCCCGGGCAGATCCTGCACTCACCGAACAAGTAGCGACCCATCCACCACAGCCCTTATCCACCGCAGTGCGCCTTCTCGGCAGAGCGCACCAAGCCAAAGGAGTCTCCCATGACCGCACAGGCAACCGAGGCGCCGCTGACGCCCATCACGAGCCGACCGGCGCCGCTTCCCGCCACCGACGGGCCGCCGGCACCGGTGTTGAAGATGCCCGTCCGGCACCGGTCCGGCGCCCGGTCCGACGGCGCCGCGACGCAACCATTGGCGGCGCCGACCCCGCTCGAGGCGGTCCGGGGCGAGCATGAGCTCGTCGCCGAAATGGCGCGCCGGCTGGGCCTGGCCGCGTTGGAGGTGCTCAACGGGTCCCGCTCCGTCCAACAGCTGGCCCGGTGGCTGGATCCGCACAGTTTCGAGGCGCTGGCCGTGCGCGCCCAGCTCACGGCCGCCGCCTACCACGCGGCCGAGCGCAAGCTCAGTTGCGCCGGACGGGACGGGGTGCGCCAATTGCGACAGCAGCCGACCGTGCATTCCGTGCACGCCAGCCACGTCGCCCCCGGCATCTACGAGACGTCACTCGTGGTGGCCGACACGCTCCGGGTCCGGGCCATGGCCCTGCGGCTGGAACAGGCAAACGGCAGGTGGCGGGTGACGGCGCTGCAGATCGGTTAGCGGCGCTTCTTCTTCTTCGCGTTCTTCACATTCTTGCCGGCCGGGCGCTTGGCCGACGGCGGCAGGCCGTCGCCGGAGGAGCGGCGTTCCACGTGCGTCTCGGCCATGCCCTGGGCGTCCGGGGCGGTGAACTGCAGCTGGGCCGGGCGCTCGGGCGCCTGCAGGCCGGGGGCGGTGACCGTCGGGGCCCCATGGTTGCCGCCGGCCAGCCGCTCCATGAGCGCGGCCGGCTGGTCCTCGACGACGCCGACCGGCGGGGCGTTCTCGACCTGGACGTCCAGGTTGAACAGGAACCCGACGCTCTCTTCGCGGATGCCGGCCATCATCGCCTGGAACATCTCGAAACCCTCGCGCTGGTACTCGACCAGCGGGTCGCGCTGGGCCATGGCGCGCAGGCCGATGCCTTCCTTCAGGTAGTCCATCTCGTACAGGTGTTCCTGCCACTTGCGGCCCACGACGGACAACACGACCCGGCGTTCCAGCTCACGCATGGTTTCCGAGCCGAGCGACGCCTCGCGCTCCTGGTATGCCAGCCTGGCATCGGAGAGCAGCTCGGTCTTCAGGATCTCCGGGGTGATCCGGCCTTCGCCGCCCACTTCCTCGGCGATGTCGTCCACCGTGACGGACACCGGGTACAGCGTACCCAGGTTCGTCCAGAGCGCCTCGAAGTCCCAGTTACCCTGAGTGCCCGTGCTCGTGGCCGCGTCGATGAACTCGTTGATGGTGTCCTCGAGGAAGAACTGCACCTTCTCGTGCAGGTCGTCGCCATGGAGGATGCGCCGCCGGTCGTCGTAGATGGCCTCGCGCTGGCGGTTCATGACGTCGTCGTACTTGAGTACATTCTTGCGCTGCTCGGCGTTGCGGCCCTCGACCTGCCCCTGGGCGGAGGCGATGGCCTTGGAGACGAGCTTCGACTCGAGCGCCACGTCGTCGGGCATGACGGAGCGCGACATGAGCCGCTCGGCCGCACCGGAGTTGAACAGGCGCATCAGGTCGTCGGTCAGCGACAGGTAGAAGCGGGACTCGCCCGGGTCGCCCTGGCGCCCGGAGCGGCCGCGCAGCTGGTTGTCGATGCGGCGCGATTCGTGCCGCTCGGTGCCCAGCACATACAGGCCGCCGGACGCCAGCACCTCGTTGTGTTCGTCCGCGACGGCCCGCTTGGCCTCCTCGAACGCCTCGACCCAGGCGGCCTCGTACTCCTCCGGCGTCTCCTCCGGGTCCAGGCCGCGCGCGGCCAGCGCGGCCACCGCGTTGAACTCGGCGTTGCCGCCCAGCATGATGTCGGTGCCGCGGCCGGCCATGTTCGTGGCGACCGTGACGGCGCCCTTGCGTCCGGCCTGCGCAACGATGGCGGCCTCCCGCGCGTGGTTCTTGGCGTTCAGCACCTCGTGCCGGATGCCCCGCTCGGCCAGCTTCTTGGAGAGGTATTCGCTCTTCTCGACACTGGTCGTGCCGACCAGCACGGGCTGTCCGCCCTCGTGCCGGGTGGCGATGTCCTCGACGACCGCATCGAACTTGACGATCTCGTTCTTGTAGACGAGATCGGACTGGTCCACGCGCTGCATCGGCATGTTGGTCGGGATCGGCACCACGCCCAGCTTGTAGGTTCCCATGAACTCGGCGGCCTCGGTCTCGGCCGTGCCCGTCATGCCGGAGAGCTTCTCGTACAGGCGGAAGTAGTTCTGCAAGGTGACGGTGGCCAGCGTCTGGTTCTCCGCCTTGATCTCCACCCCCTCCTTCGCCTCGATGGCCTGGTGCATGCCCTCGTTGTAGCGCCGTCCGGCCAGGATGCGCCCGGTGTGCTCGTCGACGATCAGCACCTCGCCATTGAGCACGACGTAATCCTTGTCGCGCTTGAACAGTTCCTTGGCCTTGATGGCGTTGTTCAGGAAGCCGATCAGCGGCGTGTTCGCCGACTCGTACAGGTTGCGGATGCCCAGATAGTCCTCGACCTTTTCAATGCCGGGCTCGAGCACGCCGACGGTGCGCTTCTTCTCGTCGACCTCGTAGTCGGACTCGGGGTGCAGGCGCAGCACCACCTTGGCGAATTCGCCATACCAGCGGTTGGCGTCGCCGGAGGCCGGGCCGGAGATGATCAGCGGTGTGCGGGCCTCGTCGATGAGGATCGAGTCGACCTCGTCGACGATGGCGAAGTGGTGGCCGCGCTGGACCAGTTCGTCGCTGGTCCACGCCATGTTGTCGCGCAGGTAGTCGAAGCCGAACTCGTTGTTCGTGCCGTACGTGATGTCCGCCCCGTATTGGCCGCGGCGGGTGGCGGGGTCCTGGTTGGACAGGATGCAGCCGCTGGTCAGGCCCAGGAACCGGTAGACGCGGCCCATCAGGTCGGACTGGTACTCGGCAAGGTAGTCGTTGACCGTGACCACGTGCACGCCCTTGCCGGTCAGCGCGTTCAGGTAGGCCGGTGCCGTGGCGACCAGGGTCTTGCCCTCGCCGGTCTTCATCTCGGCGATATTGCCCAGGTGCAGGGCCGCCCCGCCCATCATCTGCACGCGGAAATGCCGCATGCCAAGCGTTCGCGAGGACGCCTCACGGACGGCGGCGAACGCCTCCGGCAGCAGCGACTCGAGGGTCTCCCCGTCCTGGTGGCGTTCCTTGAGCCGGTCGGTCTCTTCCCGGAGTTCGGCGTCCGTGAACGCCTTGAATGACTCCTCCAGTGAATCGATGGCGTCCGCGTAGACGTTCAGCCGCTTCAACGTCCGCCGGTCGCCCGTCCGAAGGACCCGCTCAAGAATCGATGGCACGAAATTGCTCCCAATCTGTGGCTGCCTGAAAGTGGCGTGTTCAGTCTACGTGACGACCCCGACGGAAGCCGGTGGCCGCACGTCCCCGGGGGTGTGCGTCAGATTTGTAGGTAGTTGCGTCCGGTAACGGTTTTGTGGCTGTGGGCGGCGG
>NZ_RWKQ01000010.1:0-100149 GCF_003946885.1 Specibacter cremeus
AACACGGCATCAAGGCACTCGACGCACTCACCCGACTCGCCACCGGCCAACCCTGGATCCCCACCACCACCTGACCAGTTACCAATCGTTTTCGTGGTTCGAGGAATGATCTTGGTTCATTCGTTCCCAGTGGCCATGTTGACGAGCGAGGCGACGATCAATCAAGATCTCAAGGCGATCCGACTCAAGATGGATTTCAACCCTGAGTTCCTGCTTGCCGCTCTCGTTGCTCAAAAGCAGCACGTTCTTAGCCTCATTGAAACGTCTGCACACGGAACCAAGCGACTATCCGCTCAGGGAATCGAACTGATTCAGATTCTCAACCCCCCGCTGGAACTCCAGCGTACCTTCGCAACGCGAGTGGCCGCCGTCGAACGCTTGAAGGAGCAGCACCGCGCCCAGCTGGCCGAGCTGGACACCTTCTTCGCCTCCCTCCAACACCGCGCCTTCAGCGGCCAACTCTAGATTCCAGGAGCACCACCCGTGATCGATTCCGTCAAGGCCTGTGCCGTCTCCAGCCTGCTCGGCGTGGACAACAAGATCGTCTACCTGATCCCGCCGTACCAGCGTGAGTACACGTGGAACAAACCGAATTGGGAGAATCTGCTGGACGATGTCCTCGACTCCCCGGGCGGCTACTTCCTGGGCTCGATCATCTGCATCAACCAGCAGCGGGACGCCACGGACGTCGCCACCCTGGAACTGGTGGACGGCCAGCAGCGCGTGACCACACTCTCCATCCTCCTCGCCGCCCTGTACGCCAGCCTGGCCGAGCACGCGGACACGTTTGACCTTGACGACAACACCGAGTTGTCCAACCTCAAGCGCAAACTCGTTCTCAAGTCCCCGAAGAACCATGTGCGCCTGAGCCCGCAACGCCAAAGCAACAACAACGCCGACTACGAGGCCGTCCTGGCCGCCGCCGGCGTCATCCCGGCACGGCCCAATCCGGCCAACCTGGGCAACCGGCGGATCATGAAGGCCTTCCGCTACTTCCGGGAGCAGCTGGCCGTGCGTGCCGGCGAACCCGGCGTGAGCGTGGCCGAACGCCTCTTCGAGTTCGTGGAGCTGGTCTCCGCCGCAGTCCTGGTCAAGATCGAGGTCAAGACGCACTCCGACGCCTACGTCCTGTTCGAATCGCTGAACAACCGGGGAGCACAGCTGACGCCCATCGACCTGATCAAGAACAAGCTGCTCGCCACCACGCACGGCCAGGACGCCGACGCCGTCGACCAGGTCTTCGGCGATTGGCGCCGCGTCATCGAACTGCTGGGGGACGATTATTCCCAGCAGGAGCGGTTCTTCCGCCAGTACTACAACGCGTTCAAGCCGGAGCTGGAGGGGATCGTCAATGAGGCGGTTGCCACCAAATCCAACCTGATCAGGATCTACGAGAAGCTGATCGAGCACGGCTCCGACGGGCTCATGGCGCGGTTGATCAACGCCGCCGAGATCTACAGCAGGATCGCCCTCGACACAGACGAGGAAGCCACCGTGCTCGACCGGGCATTGGCGAGCGTGCGGCGGGCCCAGGGGTCGCCGTCGTACCTCCTGCTGATGTACCTCATGACGAACCAGCAACGGCTGGAACTCTCCACCCGGGATCTGGCGGACATCTGCCGGCTGCTGGTCGCCTTCTTCGTACGGCGCAATGTCACCGGCCTGCCGGCCACCTACGAACTGCAGCGCACGTTCATGGCGATCACCCGGGAACTGGGCGAGGACGGGACCGGCTCCGTGCACGGCCTCCTGCGAGATCGGCTCACCGCGCTGTCCACCTCCGACGACCATTTCCGCGAAAAGCTGCGCGGGCACCTGTACGAGGATTCCCGCGACATGGCCCGGTTCATCCTCGCGTCCTTGGCGGAGTCCACCATGACCGACGAAACCCGGGTGAACCTGTGGGCCATGGCCGACAGGACGCGTCGGGCCTGGTCAGTGGAGCACATCTTCCCGCAGGGCGCCAACATCCCGGCTGCGTGGGTGGACGCCATGGGCGGCGATGCGGAGTCCGCCAAGGCGGTGCAGGCGAATCTGGTCCACACGCTCGGCAACCTGACCATCACGCGCTTCAACTCGAACCTCAGCAACAAGCCGTTCGCGCAGAAGCTGTCCGTCACCGACGGGAACGGGCTGGCCGTCGGCCTGAAGAACAACCTGTCGATCAACGACGACGTGGTTTCGCAGACCGCATGGACGGAGCAGCACATCCTGGACCGCCGCGAACGCCTCGTGGAGAAGACACTGGCGCACTTCAGCATGAATTGACCATGCAAGGGACACCGGAGCCTGGTCGGCCCCCATCCAATCTGGGGCAGACGCAATCAAGGAGAAGTGCCATGACCGAACTCGGGCGCTGGACGGAAGCCATCCGGCACGCATATCATGTAACCAGTCTGGTTACATGATATGGACCTCAGTTTCTCCAGCAACAAGCTGGAAAGACAACTCACCGAGGACAAGGTGATGCGCAAAACCTACAGCGACCAGTGGGTCAAGAAGCTCCGGCTGCGCATGAAGGAGCTCCAGGCGGCGGAGAACATGGCTGAGCTGCAGGAAGGACCTGGACACTGGCATCCCCTCGTGGGCAATCTCGCACCCCAGTGGGCGGGCGAGGTTTCCGGGAACTTCCGCATTTTCGTCACGCCCTTGGGCAATGGGGCGGCGGCCGAGATCACGGCCGTCCAGATCGAGAAGATAGACGACTACCATTAGGGATTGAGAGCCATGAGCGCCGAAACGGACTACGCAGTTCCCCCGGGCGAGTTCTTGCGGGACTGGTTGGAGGAAACCGGAACAACGCAGCAAGGACTGGCCGATGATCTTGGGGTCAGCCGGAAGCATGTCAACACCCTACTGGCCGGGGCCTCCCTGTCTCCCGAGATTGCGGCCAAGCTCGCCCTGGTGACGGGCTACTCGGCCCGCTGGTGGATGAAGATCGAATCCCAGTACCGGGCCGACAAGGCCCGCATCGCGCAAGAACAGCGGCTCGCGGAGAGCGCCGCTGACATTTCCCCGAAGGTGACCACGTACTTGAGGGCCCAGGGCTTCATCCACAACACGATGAAAAATCCCGGCGCCATGGTTGCCGAAGTGCTCGCGTTCTATGGCGTGGCAACCAAGGACGCACTCTTCGCGCGTTTCCAACGACCCGCCGCCGCATTCCGGCAGCAGTTGGTCCACGACGTCGACTGGCAGGCCGTGTCCGCGTGGCTACGCGTTGGCGAGCTTGAATTCAAGGACGCGCAGGCCGGCCTTCCGGCCTACGACGCGGCTCGTTTTCGCGAAATGGCGGCGTCCCTGCCGCAGCTCAGCACCGGCGACCCGGCGGACTACCAGCATCAAGTCACGGAGAGGCTCCGATCAGTCGGCGTCGCCGTGGTGTTCGTACCGGAGGTCCCCGGCTGTCGCGCCCACGGCGTGACTCGCTGGATCAAGAACCATCCCGTGATCCAGTTGTCCGGTCGCGGCAAGCGCGACGATGAGTTCTGGTTCAGCCTGATGCATGAGGTGCATCACGTCCTCGAGGATCCGCACGAGGACCTCCTGCTGCAGGGTCCTGCGGACACCAAGGACGATCCCCGGGAAATGGCCGCGGACGCATACGCCGCAACAGCCTTGATACCGCCGGGCTTCGTCGGCAGGCTGGTCCACACGGTGTCTCTGAGGGATGTCGAGACCCTCGCTGCCGACATTGGCATTGCGCCGGGAATCGTCGTTGGCCGACTCCAGCACGACGCGATCAAATCGTTCAACTGGGGCAACGGCCTCAAGAAACAGGTCGTCGGAATGATGTAGTGCCGCGCCACTGCTGGTGCGCGCCGAGGTGACCGTCGGACGCAACGGGCCAGCCCGACGTCGTCCCTGAGCCACTTCCTGATACGCCGTTGGCCCCGGCGGAGCAGATCGAGCCGGGCATTTGTGGGCACTCTCCACGCAGTCCAGCCTTGGGTGATTCACAGCGACGAGGACTTCTTCGAGCAGCCCTGCACTGAATGAACGAGTTCCCTTTTGTCCATTGACGCAGCCGTACTTCAACGCGAATCTGGTGCCAAAGTGGCACCACGAAGCGAATGAATCTCCGCGACGTGCCTGACGACGTCTACACCGCGCTCACCGAGGCCGCCGCGGCAAATCGGCAGTCGCTATCCACGTTCGTGGTGGATCGCCTAACGGAGGTCGCCCAGGTGGCGCGACTCGCCGACTACGTCGGGGCCTACCAGCCACCGAGTGGCAGTGGCATCACGCTTGACGATGCGACCTCGGCCGTTCGGGAGGTGCGAGACGCCTCGTGAGCCTGGCCGTGATAAACGCCTCCGTGCTCGCCGTCTTCTACGCGGCCGATGACCCGCGTCGCGATGCGGTGGCACCGCGTCTGTCTTCCGGCGACGCCTTGTTCGCCCTTGCACACGTGGACGCCGAAGTTGTCTCCGCGTTGCGCGGACCCGCACGACACAGCGAAGTGGTGCGCGCGGCAGCGCCCGTGGCGCTTCGGCATCTTGCGGCGTTTCCGATACGGAGGATGGCCCTGGCCCCGCTACTGGGTTGCATGTGGGAGCTGCGCGAGAACGTCACTCCGTATGACGGCGCCCACGTTGCGCTTGCCGAGCGGCTCGGCGGGCGTCTGATCACGTCGGACGCCAAGTTGACCGCGGCCAGCGGAACGCGGTGCGTCTTTGACCTGATTGCTGACTCGACTGATCAGCCGAAGGTTCTCCACTTGCGGTCACGACGATTGCGGCGTTCGAACTCGGCCCGGGACAGGCCGGCTCGGAACATTCCTGCTGCACCTGCGTCCTCCACCGCATTGAGCGCCTGGACAGGGGCGATCGCCCCTCCCCTGTCGCCGTACGACGACAAATGCTAAAGTTGCCATACGGCGACAATGTAGAAAGTTGCCGTACGACGACAGGAGTGTCAATGTTCACCGTCCGCGAGGCAGGCCCGCTGGTGCGTGAATTGCGCGAAGATCACGGCTGGACGCAGGCAGAACTTGCCAACCGGGCCGGCGTGTCCAGAACGTTCCTCATTGACTTGGAGGCCGGGAAATCCACGGTGGAAACGTGGAAGTTCATGGATGTCTTCCAGGCCCTGGGCTATGAGATCGCCATCCGCAACCGCGAGACGGGTGCGGTGCGGTGGTGAGTACCCAGGCGTTGAACCTCTATTTGGACGGCACACTTTGCGGGGCCGTTGAGCAAACACCAAGCGGAAACCTGACCTTCCGGTACGACGAGCCGTACCGGAAACTCCCCGATCCCACGCCCCTGTCGTTGTCCATGCCATTGTCGGTGGCAGTTCACAAGAAGCGGAGCATCTTGCCGTTTCTGCAGGGTCTCTTGCCGGACAACGAGGAGGCGCTTCGTGCTATCGCGCGGCGCTTCGGAGTGTCGGTCAACAGTCCGTTTGCGATGTTGGAGCAGATAGGCTCCGATGTGGCCGGAGCGGTTCAAATAGTGCGACCAGGCGTGAACCCCACCGACGAGACCCTGTCCCGGAAAAACGTACGGGCGGTCACCGACACTCAAGTGGCCCTCATGCTGGACCATGTGGTCGATGAATACGCCGAAGGTACGCCGTACTCGGATGCCGCCGGGCGCTTCAGCCTCGCCGGCGCCCAACCGAAAATCGCCCTCCACCAGCTGCCGGACGGGGCGTGGGGCGTCCCGGAGGATGCAACCCCGACCACCCACATCCTCAAGCCCGCGACCGGGCCCTTCAGCAGGCTGGACGTCGTGGAACAAATGACCATGCACGCAGCAAGGGCCCTGGGAAATGACGTCGCACAGTCTGAGCTGGTGCGCTTCGGCAAGTGGGACGTCTTTGTCACCAAACGGTACGACCGCGTGCTGGCCAAGGACGGCTGGCGGCGAACACACCAGGAAGACCTGTGTCAGGCGTTGGCGGTCTCACCGTCGAAGAAATACCAGCACCGGGACGGCGGTCCGGGTGCTGCCGACATCGCCTCGCTGGTTCGTACGTTCCCGTTTGAGTCCGAACGCCGCGAGGTGGGAAGGAAGTTCTACCGCGCCTTCGTGTTCAACATCGTGGCGGGGTGCACCGATGCGCACGCCAAAAACTACTCGTTCCTGCTCGACGGCAACAGCGTGCGCCTGGCCCCGCTGTACGACTTGGCCAGCTACGCCGCCTATTGGGACGGGACCTCGCGCATCGACAGTTCGATGAGCGTCGGCGGCGAGTACAGCCTGGACCGCATCAGCGTAATCAAACTGGCTGCCCTCGGTAGTCGCTTTGGCCTGTCCGCCGACGACGCGGCCCAGATCGTGGACTCCACCCGGACAGGCGTTGTTGCGGCGTTCGAGTCGGGGAGGTCGATGGCCGACGGGCAAGGCGAGGCTGCCCAACACGTTGCCGACGATCTGATTTCCATGCTGAAGAAACTCCCGTTGGTGATTGGGTAGTCATCTGGGTCCTGTCCGCCCGCCGTGGTTCAATGAATCCAAGGTCTCAGGGTCGAATGAACGGGAGCAACGTTGGGGGAAGTAGAGAGCAACTTCGCATTCATGCGTGCGGAGTGGCCGCAGCTGGCGCAGCGGGCCCGGAGGGCCGAACAGTTCGCGCGCATCGACCCGCGCACATCCATGTTTTACGCCCGCCACACCGCCGAGCACCTGGTGGATTGGATCTACCAGGCTGAGCCGTCCATCCCGGTCCCCTACCAGCCGGACCTGAACGCGCTGACCAACCAGCCGGAATTCAAGGCCGCGGTCGGTTCCACGATCCTGAACAAGCTCACCGCCATCCGCAAGGCCGGCAACCGGGCCGTCCATGACAAGGCGGACCCGTCCGCCATGGCGGCCCAACAGGCCGTCACCGAACTGTTCCACGTGTGCTACTGGCTGGCCCGCACCTACACGGTCAATCCCGCCAACCTCCCGCCGGACGGGCTGCGATTCAACGCCGCACTGTTGGAACCAAGACTCAAGGCCGGCCAACCCGCACCCAAGCCCCAATCGGCCGAACAGGTCAACAAACTCGCCGAGGAGCTGGCAACCAAGGACAAGGCCCTGGCACAGGCCGAGCAGGAATCCGCGGAGCTGCAACGGCAAGTCGCCGAGCTCCAGGCCCAGGTCCGGGCCGCCAAGCCCCGCAACGAAGCGATCCCGGACCACCACGACTACGACGAGGCCCTGACCCGCGCCTACCTGATCGACGCGGACCTGCACGAGGCCGGCTGGGCGCTCGACCGCCCAGAGGACCGCGAATTCGAGGTTTCCGGCATGCCCAACGCCGCCGGCATCGGAAAAGTAGACTACGTCCTGTGGGGCGCGGACGGGCTGCCGCTAGCCGTCGTCGAAGCCAAGCGCACCACCAAGGACCCGCACAACGGCAAGCAACAGGCCAAGCTCTATGCCGACTGCCTGGAGCAACGCTTCAACAGGCGCCCGGTCATCTACTACTCCAACGGCTACGAGCACTGGCTGTGGGACGACGCCATGTACCCCGAGCGCCGAGTCCAGGGCTTCCACACCCGTGACCAGCTGGAGCTGATGATCGCCCGCCGGCACACGCGCCGGGCGCTGGCCGCGGAACCCATCGACAACGCCATCGTGGAGCGCGGCTACCAGCACGCCGCCATCCGCGCCGTCACCGAGTCGCTCGAGAAAGAGTCGCGCAAGCACCTCATCGTCATGGCGACCGGCACGGGGAAGACGCGCACCGTCGTCGCACTTTCCCAACTGCTGATGAACGCCAACTGGGCCAAGCGCGTGCTCTTCCTCGCCGACCGGGTGGCCCTCGTGGAGCAGGCCGCCAAGGCGTTCAAGACCCACCTGCCCGGCAGTGCGCCGGCCATCCTGGGCCGCGACGCCGAGGCGGAGAGCCGCATCCACGTCGCCACCTACCCCACGATCATGAACCTGATCCAGCAGCAGGGATCCGGGACGAAGGAACACAACCGGCCGTTCGGCGTCGGCTACTACGACCTGGTCATCGTGGATGAGGCACACCGGTCGATCTACCAGAAGTACCGGACGATCTTCGACTACTTCGACGCGCTGCTGGTGGGCCTGACCGCCACGCCGCAGGCCGAGGTGGACCGCAACACGTATGCCCTGTTCGACATCGAGGACAACGTGCCCACGTTCGCCTACGAACTCGACGAGGCCATCGACGCCGGGTACCTGGTTCCGCCGCGCGTGGTCCCGGTCCCGCTCAAGTTCCCGTACGAGGGCATCCGCTACGACGACCTGAGTGAGGCGGAAAAGGACCAGTGGGATGACCTGGAATGGAACGACGACGGCGACATCCCCGACGCCGTCGACCCCGCCGTGGTCAACAGCTGGCTCTTCAACACCGACACCGTGAACAAGGCGCTGGAAGTGCTCATGACGCGCGGGCACAAGGTGGCCGGCGGGGACCGGCTGGGCAAGACCATCATCTTCGCCAAGAACAACAACCATGCCAACTTCATCGCCGCCCAGTTCGACAAGAACTACCCGCATTTGAAGGGGCACTTCGCGCAGGTCATCACCTACCAGGTGAACTATGCGTCCAGCCTGATCGAGTCGTTCATGCGCCGGGAGGACGATCCGCACATCGCCGTCTCCGTGGACATGCTGGACACCGGCATCGACGTGCCGGAGGTCGTGAACCTGGTGTTCTTCAAGATGGTGCGGTCCAAGACCAAGTTCTGGCAGATGGTGGGACGCGGCACACGGCTGTGCCCCGACCTGTACGGCCCGGGCCAGGACAAGCGGGACTTCTTCATCTTCGACCTGTGCCGCAACGCCGAGTTCTTCAACGCGGACATGCCGGGCAACGAGGGCTCGCTCGGCCGGTCCCTGGCCGAGGCGACGTTCGCGGCCCGGGCGAAGCTGATCCGCTCCGCCCGCCTGGCCGGTGCCTCATCGCTGGTCTCGGACCTGATTTCCACCGTGTCCGGCCAGGTCTCGCGGCTGCCGTTCGAGAACTTCCTCGTCAAGCCGCACCGGCAGGCCGCGGAGAAGTACGCTGTGCCATCGAGTTGGGATTCGCTGACCGAGGCGGATGTGTCCGTACTGGAAACGGGCCTGGCGCGCATCGCCGGCCTGGGCGCACCGGTGGAGAGCGAGGAAGCCAGGCGCTTCGACCTGATCGTGCTCAACGCGCAACTGGCGGCGTTGGAGGATCCGGGCGCGCTGGACACGTGGCGGCGGCGGATCCAGGACATTGCCGCCGCCCTGGCGGACCAGCCGAACAACCCGGCCATCGCGCCGCAGCTGACGCTGCTGGAACAGATCGCGGACGACCATGAATGGGAGTCCGTGTCCGTCGAGTGGCTGGAATCCGTGCGCCGGAAGCTGCGGGGCCTGGTGCACCTGATCGAGAAGAAGCGCCGCAACGTTGTCTACACCAACTTCGCGGACGAACTCGGGGACCTGCAGGAAGTGTCGCTGAACGGCGTCCATTCGGGGGTCAATGACTTCAAGCGGTACCGGCTGAAGGCCCAGGCGTACCTGCGCGCCCATTTGGATCTCGCCACGATCCAGCGCCTGCGCCGCAACAAGCCGCTGACCGCCCTGGACCTCGCCGAGCTGGAGCGGATCCTGCAGGAAAGCGGGGCCGGGTCCGACGAGGACCTGGCGAGGGCACGTTCAGAGGGTCTGGCGCATTTCGTCCGTTCCCTGGTCGGGCTGGACCGCGCAGCCGTCGAGGACGCGCTGTCCGAGTTCATCTCCAACTCGACCCTGAACGCGGCCCAGCTGGACTTCCTCGGCGTGCTCACCACCCAGCTGAGCGAGAACGGCCACGTGCCCATCGGCGCCTTGTACGCATCCCCGTACAGCGAACTGGCGCCCACGGGCCCGGACGACCTGTTCGGCGTCGAGCGCCTGGACCGGCTGGAACGCGTGCTCAAGTCCTTCGACGACGGGCTGCTGGTCGGATAAAGCCGGGGCGGGGTGCGGGACCTTTCGTGACGGGGCGGATTCCCCCGGTGTGGCGTGGTCTGCCGGGGCGCGGTCAGGATGCATCTGGCCTACCGGCCGGGAATGCCGCTGACCCACGCCGTCTGGCGTGCCGGGCACCGCGTGATCTGACGGCCGCCGTGCGGGCGTCAACGGGGGCACGTGGCAGGAGAGCTCGCCCGCGCCGCCGGAAAGGCACGACGGCGGCCGGTCGCCTTCCCCGCGGAGGCGAGCGGCCGCCGTCGTCTGCGCTGCGCCTGGTGGTGGCCCTTCGAGGCACCGTCGGGGGGCCACCCGGTGGAGGATAATGGGGCCATGGCCACCTCCCGCACGTCGCCGCAAGTGCCGTCGGCCTACGAGGTCCTGGCCGTCCTCCAGTACATCGGCACGCAGGTGGGGCCGGTGCAGGCCTCGACGATCGCCCGCGAGGTTGGGCTGCCGCGCTCGACGACCTATCACCTGTTGACCGCGTTGGTCAGGGAGGGTTTCGTCACCCACCTGCCGGAGGAGCACCGATACGCCTTGGGAGCGGTGGCCTACGAGCTGGGAACGGGATACGCACGCCAGGTTCCCCTGCAGCGGATCGCCCAACACCCCATCTCCACCCTCGTCAAGCGGTCCAGGAACACCGCGCATCTCAGTGTGATGCACGGCCACGAGGTGATCTACATCATCGAGCATCGAGCCCCGCGCCAGCCGTCGCTCGTGACAGACAAGGACGTCCGACTCCCGGCGCATCTCACCGCCAGTGGCAGGGCCATGATGGCCTGGATGACGCCCGCGCAGGTATCGGCCATCTATGCGGACCGGCCCATCCTGGCTCGCCGCCAGGAACGGGGCCCCACATCGGTCCCCGAGCTGATTGATCTGCTGCACCGGATGCGCCAGACGGGTTACGCCTGGGAGGCGGAAGAGGTCACTAAAGGCCTCTATTCCATCGCGGCGCCGGTCTTGGATCGGGCAAATCATCCGGTCGCCAGCGTCGCGCTCACGGTTCCCGCCCACACCCTCATCCAACAGGAGGGGCCGAGCCTGAAAGGGCACTCGGCTCCGGTCTCACCGCGACATCCGCAGCTGCAGATCGAACTCCTGGGCCAGCGGTACGCAGCGCAGGTCACCGAATGCGCCCAAGAGCTGGCCAGACGCCTCGGCGCAGCTCGCGCCGGCAGCTGAAGTCGCCTCCGCAGTCTCATCTCTGAGACAGCTAACCCGCGCAGAGGGTTCCACCGGTGCCGCGCACAGTGTTCAATTGCTACATGACGCAGTTCACAATTGAATGACCGCGTACACCAACCGGCAAATTCGGGGTGAATATCACTCCAAACGGGGCGCACTAACGAAAATCGACCAGCCACCTTCTGTCCAGTTCGCCTTTCCTCAATCAGGTGCGCTATTCGGATTGGCATGCATTCCATTTTTATGGCCGCTTCTTCGAATTATCTAGCCACCAAAACAAGCAAGGACATATCAGGATGAACAATCATCAGACGCTCGCCCGGGAGGCGACAAGACTGGAAGGCACCGGCTTGACCTGCCACCGACTGGCAGATCTGGTGCGGACGCAGGCGCCTATCGACGTGGATACGGCTGCCGTGGAACGCGTTGCCCAGTCACACGCCGCCATCGCCAGCGCGGCAACGAACCGCCCCGTCTATGGCCGCACCACCGGGGTCGGCGCAAATCGGAGCATCGCGGTCGAAGGCGACCGGCAGGGCACCGATGTGAGACTCCTCCGCAGCCATGGCACGGGATCGGGCCCCTGGCTCCCGTCGGCCGAAGTCCGCGCCGCCATGATCGTGAGACTGAACCAACTGCTGCTGGGCGGCTCCGGAATGCATCAGGACATCGTCGACGCCTTCGTGGCGACGCTGAATGGGGGAACGCTCCCCAGAGTCCACGCCCACGGGTCCATTGGGACCGGCGACCTCAGCGCATTCGGAGAGATCGCGCTCGGCCTGATGGGGGAGGCCCAGCTTGACGATGGGACTGCCCACACCACGTGGCAACCGCACGAGGGGGACGCGCTGCCTCTCATCTCCACGAACGCCATGACCATCGCCAAGGGCGGTCTGCTCACGGCCCGGCTCGAAGAGTGGCTCGAGCGCTATGCGCGAGTGGGCGCCATGTCCCTCATGGCAGTCCACGGCTCGATGGAGCCCTTCGCTCCCGCGGCCAACGACGCGCACCCGCACCCGGGACAGCTGGCCGTCGCGCGGACCATGAATCGTCTGCTGTCCGACGAGCGCTGGGAAAGCGAGCGCGTTCAGGACTCCTACGGGTTCCGCGCACTGCCGCAGGTCGCCGGCGCACTGGCCCACGCGATCGAGCTGCAGACGCGCGCCGTGGAGACCGAGCTGAATTCAGCTGCCGAGAACCCCTTCGTGAGCATCGAAAGTCGCGACGTCTTCCACAACGCCAATTTCCACACCATTGAACTGGCCCTGGCGGTCGACCATACAAAGCTGGCACTGTCGAGCGCGGCGCACCTGTCATTGGCCCGCCTGAACGACCTCTCCAATCCGGCCATGACCGGTTTCTCACCCTTCCTCTCCGTCGGGGAGCCCGGCAGCAGCGGAATCATGCTCTTGGAGTACAACGCGGCCGCCGCGCTGTCCAGACTGCGCACTGCCGCCCAACCGTCGTCGCTCGCTTCTGTCGTGATCTCCCGCGGAACCGAAGACCATGCCAGCTTCTCCACCCAGGCCGTCGACCAGCTGGGGCAGTGTCTTGAAGCGGCATCCGTCGTCCTCGCCTGTGAGCTCATCGCCGGGGTCCGGGCCCTGACCCTGCAGAAGCGGGAACCGCGGCCTGATACCGATTTGGGCCGATGCTTCCGCGAGGCCGTGCCCCTCCTCGGGACCGACGACCTGGGCGACCGGTCGCTCAGCGACTACCTGGCCAACGCCATCCAGTACATCACCACAACCACCGTTTCCGGGAGCTGATCGTGTCGAACACCAAGACCAACGGTCTCTATAAGAACTTGGGCGAAGTCCCCCTGAGCCGTTTCCACCTCAAGGTCACTGCGATGACTTTTGGGGCCAATTTCTCCGACGGATTCGCCCTTGGCATCATCAGCGGGGTTCTGCCCGCCATTTCGAGCCAGATGCACCTGGACGGCTTCTGGCAGGGCATGATCGCCAGCTCGGCGCTCATCGGCTTGTTCTTCGGCAGCCTCTGCCTGGGGCGCGTCGGCGACATCATCGGCCGCCAGCGGGTTTACGTCCTCAATTTCGCCCTGATCGCGGCCGCCTCTGTGGCCCAGTTCTGGGCACCGAACATCGAAGTGCTGTTCGTCCTCCGCCTTCTCATCGGGTTCGGTCTCGGGGCCGACTATGCCGTCGGCCCGACGCTGCTGTCCGAATTCGCCCCCAGAAAGCACCGGGGCCTCATGCTGGCTTCCCTCACCGTCCTCTGGACGGTCGGTTATGTGGTGGCCAACGTGCTGAGCACTTACGCCAACACCGGGCCGGACGCCTGGCGATGGCTGCTCGCCAGTGGCGTGATTCCGGCCGCGATCGTGCTGATCGTCCGCATCGGGACTCCGGAATCCCCCGGCTGGCTGATCAGCAAGGGCCGGATTGACGAGGCGCGGGCGATTGTCCGAAAGCATCTCAATGCCGAGCTCGATCCGGCGGAATACGAAATTGCGCCCGGCTCCGGGAACTACCGGGATCTGTTCAGCAAGAAAATGTGGAAGCGGACAGCATTCGGCTCGCTCTTCTACAGCGCCCAGGTGCTGCCATACTTTGCCATCTACACCTTCGTGCCCACCATCCTCGCGGGGCTGAAAATCGACGACGCCGACCTCCAGAACCTGGTCATCAACCTGTTCCTCCTTGCTGGCGGGGTCGTGGGGCTCTGGTTCGTCCAGCGAATGCCTCGACGCGCCTTCACGATCTGGACCTTCTGGATCTTGGCGGTTTCCCTCGCCGCACTCGGTGCCATGGCCAATATGCCAGCGCTTTTCATCATGGTCCCGTTTGCGATCTACACCTTCGTCATGTCCGGAGCATCCAACATCACGCAGGTCTACCCGCCCGAGCTGTTCCCCACCGAAATTCGGGCTTCCGGGGTCGGCTTCGTCAACGCCGTCAGCCGCATCGCCTCTGCCGTCGGAACATTCTTCCTCCCCCTGAGCCTGGCCGCCTGGGGAATCCCCCTCTCGATGTTTTGGCTGGCCGGAGTCCTCGCGCTCGGGGCCGTGGTGACGATAGCGTGGGCCCCCGAAACGCGGCAGGAGCACCTCGTGTAGTCGTCGCACATAGACGAAGCACCCCACCCACCACGACGCCGCGGCCATCCAGGCCTGCGAAGTCCCTGACGAGACCAAGATGCTCGGGGCTGGGGGCGCGGTCGGGATGTCCGGGATACCGGACGAGTTCCAGGCCGTGTCTCTGGCCGGGGCGGTGAAAATGCCGCTTACTTAGAAGCACCCCCGTACGAACGGCACGCAAAGGAACCACCATGACATCCACCGCTTTCACCACCGGCGCCCGCACGATTCGTGCCGCCCGCGGCACCGACTTGTCCGCCAAGTCGTGGCAGACCGAGGCGCCGCTGCGGATGCTGATGAACAATCTCGACCCGGAGGTCGCCGAACGCCCGGAGGACCTGGTCGTCTACGGCGGCACCGGGCGGGCCGCCCGGTCCTGGGAGGCGTATGACGCGATCGTGGCCACGCTGAAGACGCTCGAGGACGACGAAACCCTGCTGGTGCAGTCCGGCAAGCCGGTGGGCGTGTTCCGCACGCACGCGTGGGCGCCGCGGGTGCTGCTGGCCAACTCCAACCTGGTCGGGGACTGGGCCACGTGGCCGGAGTTCCGCCGGCTCGAGGCCGAGGGGCTGATGATGTACGGCCAGATGACGGCCGGGTCCTGGATCTACATCGGCACCCAGGGCATCCTGCAGGGCACGTTCGAGACGTTNGGCCCAGCCGCTGGCCGTGACGCTCAACGGCGGAGCCTGCCTGATCGTGGACGTGTCCGAGGAACGACTTCGCCGCCGCGCGGGCAAGCGCTACCTGGACGTCGTGGAGACCGACCTCGACGTCGCCCTCGCCACGGTGCTCGCCGCCAAGGCCGAGCAGCGGGCCCTGTCCGTGGGGATCGTCGGGAACGCCGCCGAGGTGTTCCCGGAAATCCTGGCCCGCCACCGGGCCGGCGAGTTCACCGTCGACATCGTCACGGACCAGACGAGCGCGCACGACCCGCTCTCCTACCTGCCGCCGGAGTACGGCGTCGGGGAGTGGGCGCGGGCGGCCGCCGACGACCCGGCCGGCTTCACGAAGAAGGCGCAGAACGCGATGGCCGTCCAGGTGGCGGCCATGGTGGAATTCCAGGACGCCGGCGCCGAGGTCTTCGACTACGGCAACTCAATCCGCGACGAGGCGCGGAAGGGCGGCTACACCCGTGCCTTCGCCTTCCCCGGCTTCGTCCCGGCCTACATCCGCCCGCTGTTCTGCGAGGGCCTGGGCCCGTTCCGCTGGGTCGCCCTCTCCGGCGACCCGGAGGACATCGCCGTCACCGACGCGGCGCTGAAGGACCTGTTCCCGGCCAACGACCACCTGCACCGCTGGCTGGACGCCGCGGCCGAACACGTCGAGTTCGAGGGCCTGCCGGCCCGCATCTGCTGGCTCGGCTACGGCGAGCGGGCCCAGGCCGGGGCGCTGTTCAACCGGCTCGTCGCCGAGGGCAGGGTCAAGGCCCCGATCGTGATCGGCCGCGACCACCTCGACTCGGGCTCCGTCGCCTCCCCCTACCGGGAGACCGAGGCCATGGCCGACGGGTCCGACGCGATCGCCGACTGGCCGCTGCTCAACGCCCTGCTCAACACCTCCTCGGGCGCCACCTGGGTGTCCATCCACCACGGCGGCGGCGTCGGCATCGGCCGCTCCATCCACGCCGGCCAGGTCTCCGTCGCCGANCGCCGAGAAACTCGAACGCCTGCTCACCAACGACCCCGGCATGGGCGTCATCCGCCACGTCGACGCCGGCTACCACCGGGCGGTCGAGGTGGCCCGGGAACGCGGCGTGCGCATCCCCATGCAGGAACACAGCTAATCCGGTGCGTGGCCGGGTTTAGCAGCTTCCCCAAGCTGTCCAACCCGGCCACCATCTCGAACCCGACTTGATGAACCGCTCGAAGGACTTCATGAACGCCGCCGTCGCCCCAAGCCCCGCCGCCGAAAGCGGACCACTGCAACGCATCCACGCTGCAGCCACGCGCCCCGCCGTGGGTACGCCAAGCAGCGCATGGCGCCTTCGCACCGACAGTTGGGATTTTCTGGCCTACACCACCAAGCAACTGACCGCTGCGACGAAGGAAAACGGCCTGGACGTCTTGCTGGCCGAATCCTTCCGGCTGCTGGACATCCTTGACTCCATCGAGCTGTACTTCGCCTCCCCCGGGCTTTCGCACATGGCGGATCTGCGCATGAGCCTGACGGCCAAGGACTTCGGATTGGCCGCCGAACTGATTGACGCCGTCCGGGACGGCCTGGGCGATGCTGCCGCCGTCAATCCCGATCCCCCGGTGGCACCCGAGGCCTGGGAAACGGTGCCACACCCGGCCACTGCGACGGATTCCCGGCGGCGGTTCGAAGTCCTGGTCATCGATGACCTGTCCCCAGTGAACCAAGAAGCCTTTAAGCGTGACCTGCTCGGCAGGCGCCGCAACGATGACGAGTTTGTCTATGACGTCAATATCGTTCCCAGCTTCGAGGACGCCCTCATTGCCGTGCTGCTCAACCCGGAGATTCAGGCCTGCGTCATCCGTCCTGGCTTCGCCCAGACGTCCCGGCAGCGCCTTGGACATGACCTGCGCCGTTACTTGGACGCCTTCACGGGCGATGGCCCCGAGCCGCGGCATCCTGTCCAACGCATCCTCCGTCTCGCGAAGAAACTTTGCGAACTACGCCCTGAACTCGATCTCTACCTGGTCGCCGGCGTCGCGATCGAAAAGGTCGCTGGGTCGCTAACCAGCCACTTTCGCCGCATCTTCGCCCGGCAGGACGGACTGGAAATCCACCTGTCCCTGCTCCGCGGCGTGGCCGGTCGCTTCGAAACCCCGTTCTTCACTGCGCTGCAGCACTACAGCAAACGGCCTGCCGGCGTATTCCACGCCCTGCCCGTGTCGCGAGGCGGGTCGGTGGTGAACTCCAAATGGATCAAAGACATGGTGGAGTTCTATGGTCTGAACCTGCTGCTCGCGGAAACCTCGGCCACCTCCGGCGGCCTCGATTCGCTCCTGGATCCGCACGGCCCGATCAGAGATGCGCAGAAGTTGGCGGCCCGGGCCTTCGGCGCCCAAAAAACATACTTCGTCACCAACGGAACGTCGACGGCGAACAAGATCGTTCATCAATCGATCATCGCCCCCGGCGACGTCGTCCTGGTGGACCGCAACTGCCACAAGTCCCATCACTACGCCATGATGCTGGCGGGGGCCCGGGTCGCCTACCTGGATGCCTACCCGCTCAACGAGCAGTCGTTCTACGGAGCAGTCCCCCTCCGCAGCATCAAGCAGACACTGCTGGACTACCGCCGCGCCGGCCGCCTGCACGAGGTCAAGATGATCACTTTGACCAACTGCACGTTCGACGGAATTGTCTATGACGTCGAACGCGTCATGTCAGAATGCCTTGCCATAAAGCCCGACCTGGTCTTCCTCTGGGACGAAGCGTGGTTCGCCTTCGCGGGATTCCACCCGCTCTACCGCCGACGCACCGCCATGGCCGCGTCCCGGAAAATGGAACAGGACTTCCAGCAAGCCGCCTATGCGCAACGGCACGCCGAACAAGCGCGGGCCCTCCATGACCAGGAGACCGGACAGCCTGTCTCGGACGAAAAATGGCTGGCCGCCCGGCTGGTGCCGGACCCGGCCAAAGCCCGGCTGCGTGTCTACGCAACCCAGTCCACGCACAAAACCCTGACATCACTTCGGCAGGGCTCCATGATCCACGTCTACGACCAGGATTTCTCCCTGCGCAACGAAGACGCCTTCAGGGAGGCCTACATGACGCACACCTCCACCTCCCCGAACTACCAGATCCTCGCATCCTTGGATATCGGGCGCCGCCAAGCCGAACTCGAAGGATACGAACTCATCCAGCGCCAGGCCGACCTGGCCGTCAGCATAGCCCAGACGGTCGCCCGACATCCCCTGCTGAGAAAGTACTTCAAGGTCCTGACCACCCGCGATCTCATCCCTGCCGAGTACCGGCGCGGCCGCCTGGCTGCCCCCCTGCGGGGAGGATTGGCGGCGATGGACGATGTCTGGCGCAATGACGAATTCGTCGTCGATCCGTGCAGGCTCACGCTGGACATTGGACTGACGGGAATTGATGGGGACACGTTCAAACACGTCCACCTCATGGACCGGTTCGGCATTCAGGTGAACAAGACGTCGCGCAACAGCGTCCTGCTCATGACCAACATCGGAACCTCACGCAGTTCGGTGGCGTACCTCATCGAGGTATTGGTCAAACTCGCGGAAACCTTCGAACGGGATCGCGCGTCCCTGAGCCCGGCCGACCAGGAGGCAGACAGGTCTCGCGTGAGGGCCCTGACCAGTTCCCCTCCCCCGCTGCCGGATTTCAGCCGTTTTGCGGCACGCTACCGCAGCGGGGCCGATACGCCGGATGGGGACATCCGCGCCGCTCATTTCGACACCTACCGGAATGACGCGACGGCCTACCTCGCCGGGAGCGAGATCGTCCGCCGCGTCAAGGCGGGAGAGGAAATCGTCTCCGCCGGATTCGTCACCCCGTACCCGCCGGGATTTCCCGTCCTTGTCCCGGGCCAGATCATCACGTTGCCCATCCTGGACTTCATGGCAGCGCTCGACACACGGGAAATCCACGGCTACAGCCACCGGCATGGCTACCGGGTCATGGCCCCGGAGGCCAGATCTCCGTACCCGCCAGCCGCCGACCAGACGCCAGCGCCCTCAACACGGTTGCAAGAAACACGATGAACCGGCCAGCACACCGGCAGGAACTCGTGCACCCCGTCCGGAATACCGGACTGCGGGGCGGCGTATTCTTGCAGCATGAATAGCCCGCTGGCGCGCTCCAAGGCCCCCGCCGCCGCACAGGTGCTTGCGATACTCAGGTTCGTGGCCGAACAGGCTGCCCCGGTTGGCGCGTCGGTGATCGCGCGTGACGTCGGGCTGCCCCGGTCCACGACCTACCAGCTGATCACGACCCTGATCGACGACGGCTTTCTCGTGCACCTGCCCGAGGAGCGCAAGTACGCGCTCGGCGTGACGGCCCACGAACTGGGGACGGGATACTCGAGGCAGGCTCCGCTGCAGCGCATTGCTCGGTATCCGCTGACCCAGTTGGTGAGCAGGACCAAGCGTACGGCCCATCTCGCGGTGATGCACGGCAGGGACGTCATCTACGTCATCGTCGAACGCGCGCCGCGGCAAAGGCCGCTGGTAACGGACACCGGCATCCGGCTGCCGGCCCACTTGACGGCCAGCGGCCGGGCGATGATGGCGCAAATGGATCGCGCCCAAGTGGCCGCACTGTTTCCCGGTTCCGAGGCTTTCACGGCCCGAAACGAGAAGGGGCCGCAATCGTTGCCGGCGCTGCAGAACCTGCTGTCAAGGGCACGGACACTCGGATATGCGTGGGAACAGGACGAGATCACGGAGGGATTCTCCTCCGTCGCCGTCGCCGTCCTCGATCGGGGGCGCTACCCCGTGGCCAGCGTGACGTTGACAGTTCCCAACCGAGCCTTTCCCGGAGGCACTCGGAGCCGGACCAAGGATGCGGAGACGGCCGAGGAACGGGCGATGCGGATCGAAGACGTTGCCAGGCAGTGGATACCCGAGGTGAGCCGCTGCGCCCGCGAGATTTCCCGCCGACTGGGCACCCACACCTAGCGGACCTGGCCGAAGCGGAGCGCATCCTGGACGAGGGCGACACGAGCACCCCGGCGGGTCCGGGGTCTCGACGAACTCGACCACCGGCGCGTCAGATGACGTAGCGCTCGTCCTCGTGGTCGCCCGGGTGGTCCTTGACAAGCCCCGCGGCCAGCGTGTTGCCGTCCTGCGGATCGATCACCAGGAACGCCCCGGTGCGGCGATGCCGCGCATACGTCTCCACGGGCAGCGGGGAGGCCAGGCGCAGCTGCGCCGAGCCGATGTCGTTCAGGTCCAGCCCGGACGCCGGCGCCTCGGCGAACGTATCCAGGTCCAGCTTGCCGGTGACGGCACGGACCAGCGCCTGCACGGTCTTGCTGCCCTGCTTCACCAGTACCTTGGCGCCCTCGCGCAGCGGCTTCGTCGACAGCCAGCACAGCTCGGCGTACACGTCCTGCGACGGCTCGCCGAACGTGCCGCGGGCCGCGACCAGGTCGCCGCGGGCGATGTCGATCTCGTCGGCCAGGCGCAGCGACACCGACTGCGGCGCCACGGCCGTCTCCAGCGACCGGCCGGCGAAGTCAATGCCCGTCACAACCGTGGAACGCCCCGACGGCAGCACGGTGACCGCGTCCCCCACGGACACGGACCCCGACGCCACCTGCCCCGCATAGGCGCGGTAATCACGGAAGGCGGCACCGCCGTCGTCCGCGGCGAGCTCCGGCGCCAGCGCACCCTGCGGCCGGATCACCAGCTGCACCGGGAACCGGAACGGCTCCAGCCCGCGCTCCAGCTCGTCCGTGGTGGGCAGCGTCTCCAACAGCGTCAGCAGCGTGGGCCCCGTGTACCAGGGGGTGTGCGCGGAGCGGTCCACCACGTTGTCGCCCTCCAGCGCGGACACGGGCACGACGGCGACGCCGTCCAGTCCCAGCTCGGTGCCCACCGCCTGCACGTCGGCCCGGATCGCCGCAAACACGGCCTCGCTGTAGTCGACCAGGTCGATCTTGTTCACGGCCACCACAACGTTGGGCACGCGCAGCAGGCGCAGCACGGACAGGTGCCGGCGGGTCTGCTCCAGCACGCCCTTGCGGGCGTCGATGAGGACGACGACGGCGTCCGCCGTGGACGCGCCGGTCACCGTGTTCTTGGTGTACTGCACGTGGCCGGGGCAGTCGGCCAGGATGAACGAGCGCCGGTCCGTGGCGAAGTAGCGGTAGGCCACATCGATCGTGATGCCCTGCTCGCGTTCGGCCCGCAGGCCGTCGGTCAGCAGCGCCAGGTCGATCTTCTGCCCGCTCGCCGAGTCGCCGCCGAAGCCGCGGTCCGCGGAGGTGCGGGCGACGGCGTCGAGCGTGTCGGCCAGGATCGCCTTGGAATCGTGCAGCAGCCGGCCCACCAGCGTCGACTTGCCGTCGTCCACGGACCCGGCCGTGGCGAAGCGAAACAGCGTACCGGCCGTGGTTGAGCCTGTGCCGGTGGTCGAGCTTGTCGAGACCTGGGTCTCGACAAGCTCGACCGCCGGTGCATTGGGAGTGCTCATCAGAAGTACCCGTCCTTCTTGCGGTCTTCCATGGCCGCCTCGGAAATCCTGTCGTCGGCGCGCGTGGCGCCGCGTTCGGTCAGCGTGGACGCGGCCACTTCGCGGACCACGTCATGGACGGTCGCCGCGTCGGAGGCGACGGCCCCGGTGCAGGACATGTCCCCCACCGTGCGGTAGCGGACCTGCTTGACGATCACTTCCTCCTCGGGGCGTGGCTGCGAGACCTCGCCCACTGCGCGCCACATGCCGTCGCGGGCGAACACCTCGCGGTCGTGGGCGTAGTACAGCGGCGGCAGCTCGATGTTTTCGCGGGCGATGTACCGCCACACGTCCAGCTCGGTCCAGTTGCTGATCGGGAAGGCCCGCACATGCTGGCCCACGGTGTGCCGGCCGTTGTACAGGTTCCACAGCTCGGGGCGCTGGTTGCGGGGGTCCCACTGGCCGAACTCGTCGCGCAGCGAGAGGATGCGCTCCTTCGCCCGGGCCTTGTCCTCGTCCCGGCGGCCGCCGCCGAACACGGCGTCGAACCGGTTCCGGGCGATCGCGTCCAGCAGCGGCACGGTCTGCAACGGGTTGCGGGTGCCGTCGGCGCGCTCGGCCAGCTCGCCGCGGTCGATGAACTCCTGCACGGAGCCCACCTCCAGCCGCAGCCCCAGACGTGCCACCGTGCGGTCGCGGAACTCGATGACCTCCGGGAAGTTATGGCCGGTGTCCACGTGCAGCACCGGGAACGGCACCTTGCCCGGCCAGAACGCCTTCGTGGCCAGGTGCAGCATCAGCACGGAGTCCTTGCCGCCGGAGAACAGCAGCGCCGGGCGCTCGAACTCGGCCACCACCTCGCGGATGATGTGGATGGCCTCGGCCTCGAGCAGGTCCAGGCTGGTCAGGCCGTGGGTCTGGGTCTCGACAAGGTCAGGGGTCTCGACAAGCTCGACCACCGACTCAACCACCGATTCGTCAATTGTCTGGGTGCTCATACGTGTAGTCCGCATTCTGTCTTGGAGGTTCCGGCCCAACGACCGGAGCGGGGGTCCGCGCCGGGGGCCACTTTCTGCGTGCAGGGGGCGCAGCCGATGGACGGGTAGCCCTGGCCCAGTAGGGGGTTGACGGGCAGCAGGTTGTCCTCGGCGTAGGCCATCAACTCGTCGTACGTCCACGCCGCCACCGGGTTGACCTTGACCAGCCCGTTCTTCGCGTCCCACGTGACCAGCGGCGTGTTGGTCCGGGTGGGGGCCTCGTCCCGGCGCACGCCGGTGAACCACAGCTCGTACCCGGCCAGCGCATTGCTGAGCGGCGCCACCTTGCGCAGTGCGCAGCACTGGGCGGGGTCGCGGGCGAACAAATCTTTGCCGAGCAGCGAATCCTGCTGCGCGACGGTGTGTTCGGGCAGCACGTCGACGATGGTAACGCGCAGGTTCGCCGCCACCTCGTCACGTGTGGCATAGGTTTCGTCGAAGTGGTAGCCGGTGTCCAGGAACAGCACGTCCACGCCGGGCAGCTGGTCGGCGACGAGCGCCGGCAGGACGGAATCGGCCATGGAACAGGCGACGGCGGTGGCTTGCGTTTCGAAGTTGCGCGCCACCCAGCCGATGACGTCGGCGGCGGGCGCGTCCCAGCCGAGTTCCGCCGCACCGGCCGCCGCCAGGACGCGCAGCTCGTCGCGGGTGCGAACGGTGGTTGAGCCCGTCGAAACCTGGGTCTCGACGTGCTCGACCACCGGGGTCTCGACAGGCTCGACCACCGGGGTCTCGCTCATTGCAGCAGCCCCTCGTCGACGCGGTGCGACCACTCGGCGAACGTCTCCCCGTCGGCACGGTCGGCGACGTAGCCGCGGATGACGCGCTCCACGTAGTCGGTGAGGTTGTCCACGGTGACCTTCAGGCCGCGGACCGTGCGGCCCAGCCCGGCCTCGTCGCGTTCGTGCGAGGCCAGCCCGCCGCCCAGGTGCACCTGGAAACCGGGGGTGGTGCCGCCGTCGTCCGTTGGCAGCATCATGCCCTTCAGGCCGATGTCGGCGGTCTGGATGCGGGCGCACGAGTTGGGGCAGCCGTTGATGTACAGGCCGATCGGGCTGGTCAGCGTGCCGGAATCGACCAGGTCGGCGAGGCGGACCTCCAGCTCGTCGATCGTGGCGGCGGCCGTGTCCTTCGTGTTCACGATCGCCAGCTTGCAGAACTCGATGCCGGTGCAGGCGATGGTGCTGCGGCGGAAGATCGACGGGCGGGCGGACAGGCCGATCCCGTCCAGTTCGGTGATGACCGATTCGACGTCCTCGCCGGCGATGTCCAGGGCCAGCACCTTCTGGTGCGGGGTGGTGCGCAAACGGAACGAGCCGTGGGTTTCGAGAATGTCGGCCAGTTTCGCCAGCGTCGTGCCGGAGAGCCGGCCGACGGTGGGGCTGAGACCGATGAAAAACTTGCCGTCCTTCTGCTCGTGCACGCCGATGTGGTCGCCCGGGGCGGTGGCGCGCGGCGGGGCGATGCCGTCCGGCAGCGTGAAGCCCAGGTATTCGTCCTGCAGGACCTGGCGGAACTTCTCGGTGCCCCAGTCGGCGATGAGGAACTTCAGCCGGGCCTTGTTGCGCATGCGCCGGTACCCGTAGTCGCGGAAGATGCTCGTCACACCCTCCCACACGGCCACGCCGTGCTCCGGTGGCACGAACACGCCCACGCGCTCGGCCAGCCGCGGCGCCGTCGACAGCCCGCCGCCGACCCACAGGTCGTAGCCGGGGCCCAGCTCGGGGTGGCGCACGCCCACGAAGGAGACGTCGTTGATCTCATGCACGGTGTCCTGGCTGGGGTGACCGGTAATGGACGTCTTGTACTTGCGGGGCAGGTTGGAGAACGCCGGGTTGCCGATGAAACGCTCATGCAGCTCGCGGATGAAGCCGGTCGGGTCGAGGATCTCATCCTTCGCGATGCCGGCCACCGGCGAGCCGAGGATGACGCGCGGCACGTCGCCGCAGGCCTCGGTGGTGGACAGGCCCACGGCCTCCAGGCGGCGCCAGATCTCCGGCACGTCCTCGATGCGGATCCAGTGCAGCTGGATGTTCTGCCGGTCGGTCAAATCCGCCGTGTCGCGGCCGAATTCCGTGGAGATGCCGGCGATGACGCGCAGCTGCTCCGTGGTGAGCACGCCGCCGTCGATGCGCACGCGCAGCATCATGTAGCGGTCCTCGAGCTCGTGCGGTTCCAGCGTGGCCGTCTTGCCGCCGTCGATCCCCTGCTTGCGCTGCGTGTACAGCCCCCACCAGCGGAACCGGCCGTGCAGGTCGTCGTCGGTGATCGAGTCGAAACCCTCTTGGGCGTAGATCGTCTCGATGCGGTGGCGGACGCTGAGCCCGTCGTCCTCCTGCTTCCAGGCCTCGTTGCCGTTCAGCGGCGCCGTGCCGTCGACCTTCCACTGACCGTGCGGCTTGGCCGCCGGGCGGGCGCGGACGGGCCGCTGCGGCGCCGCGGTCGGGTCGGTCGTTTCGGCCACTGCTGTCTGGGTCATGCATCGAGATTAGGTGGGCGCCGCGCGGCGCCGCATGGCGCGCGCAACGCCAGGTCACAGGCGGCAATATTTCGTCACACGGTTGCGGCTACCCCCATGAAGGGGAATGGACGACGGCGTCGTAGCGTTCCAGCGCCAGCTCGGCCACCAGCGTGGCGGGCAGCAGCGGCTCCGCGACCAGGTCGGCGCCGGCCGCGGCCAGCTGGTCGTGGAAGTAGCCGGGGGCCAGCAGGTAGGCCGCCACGGCCACCCCGGTTGCGCCGCGTTGCCGCAGCGCCGCCACGGCATCCGGCACCGACGGCGCCGCGCTGGCCCCGTACGCGGCCATGATGTGTTCCTTGCGCAGCACGGCCAGGTCGGCAGCGAGCACCTCAATCTGCTCGGCGGCCGCCGCCTCGCTCGACCCGGCGGCGGCCAGCACCACGCCCCACCCGTCCGGCAGCGCCCCGAGGCGTTCGTGCAAAAGCTTGGCCAGGCGCGGATCGGGGCCCAGCGGCCGGGCGGCCGCGAGCCCGGGCCGGCTCGCCACGGCGTCGGCGATGTCCTTGTTGACGTGGTACCCCACGGTCAGCAGCAGCGGCACGACGACGGCCGTTTCATCGACCGTGAGCGCCGCCACGACGTCGGGCAGGGCCGGCTCCTGCACGTCCACGTAGGCCTCCCGCACGTCGAGGCCGGGGCGCATTTCGCGTAGCTGAGCCCTGACCCGATTGATCCTTTGCCTGCCGTCCGGGTTATTCGTGCCGTGGGCGCAGGCGATCAGGACCGGCATTTCCGTGTCGGTCATTGCATACCCTTCCGCCAATACCGTATGTGGCCCAATGTACCGGTCCGGCTTGCCGTCCCGCGCACACTTCGAGGCGAAAGTGGCGCACCTTGCCCTGCTGCGCACTGTTCGCACCCTGTTGTGCGCAGAACGGCGCTCACTTCCCGCCCATGAATATTGTTGAACAATTTGGATTAATGCGTCATTCTGGAGGGACACCACCGCTAGAGACTGGGATCACAATGGCCACCATTGACCTAAACAGCGACGTCGGGGAGTCCTTCGGCAACTGGACGTTTGGCGACGACGCCGTCATCATCGCCAGCGTATCCAGCGTCAATGTGGCCTGCGGCTTCCACGCCGGGGACCCGAGCGGCATCCGCGCCACCTGCGCCGCCGCGGCCGCCGCCGGTGTCACGGTGGGCGCCCACCCGGGCTATCGGGATCTGGCAGGATTCGGCCGCCGTTTCATGGACATGGCCCCGCGGGAGCTCACGGACGACGTCATCTACCAGATCGGCGCCCTCCAGGGCCTGGCCCGCTCCGCCGGCACCTCCGTCACATACGTCAAGCCGCACGGCGCCCTCTACAACACCATCGTGCACCACGCCGTCCAGGCCCGGGCCGTCGTCGACGCCGTGCTGGCCGTGGACCCCGCGCTGCCGCTGATGGTGCTGCCGGGCTCGGAGATCCAGCGCGCCGCCCGCGCCGCCGGCCTGCGCACGGTGGCGGAGGCCTTTGCCGACCGTGCCTACAATGCCGACGGCACCCTTGTCTCCCGGCGCGAACCCGGCGCCGTCCTGCACAGCACTGACGCCGTCGTCGAGCACGTCCTGCAGCTGGTGACCCAGGGGACCATCACCGCCATCGACGGCACCGTCATCGAGGTCGTGGCCGAGAGTATCTGCCTGCACGGGGACACCCCCGGCGCCGTGGCGATGGCACAGGCCGTCCACACCGCGCTGCGTGCCGAGGGCGTCAGCATTGAAAGCTTCGCGTAAGTGCCGGCCATGACCGACGCCGGCGTCCGCGCCATCCTCCCCGCTGGGGACCGCGCCATCCTGGTGGAACTGGACTCGCTGGCCGCGGTGCTCAGCCTGCAGGCGGCCCTGCAGGCGCACCCGCTGGCGGGGCAGATCGACGTGGTAGCCGCGGCCTCCACCGTCCTGGTCACCGCCGCGTCCAGCGAGGACGCCCGCAGGATTGCCGCGCATGTGCGCACGCTGGACCTTGGCCAGCGCCCCGAGATTGACGCCGCCCTGGTCACCATCGAGGTGGTGTACGACGGCGAGGACCTCGCCGCCGTGGGCGAGCTCACCGGCCTGGGGGCGGAGGGTGTGGTGGCAGCCCACACCGGTTCCGTGTGGACCGCAGCCTTTGGCGGCTTCGCCCCCGGTTTCACCTACCTGGCCGGCGGCGACGCCCGGCTGGAGGTGCCGCGCCGTGCGACGCCGCGCACAGCCGTGCCGGCCGGTGCCGTCGCCCTGGGCGGGGCCTACTCGGCCGTCTACCCGCGCCAGACGCCCGGCGGCTGGCAGCTCATTGGCCGCACCGACGCCGTCCTCTGGGACCTGGACCGCAGCAGCCCGGCGCTGATCCGGCCCGGCAACCGCGTGCAGTTCAACGCCGTGCGAGCGACGGCGCTGGCCCCCGCTTCAACATCTGCTACGAAAGGCGCCCCCGCGGCCGGCGCTGCTGCTGTGGGCCCCGCCCCCGGCCTCGTCGTCGTCCGTTCCGGGCTCCAGACCACCATCCAGGATCTGGGCCGCCCGGGCAGCGCGGACCTGGGCGTCACCGCCTCCGGTGCGATGGACAGCGGCGCGCTGCGCCAGGCCAACCGGCTGGCGGGCAATCCCGCAGCCGCCGCGGGCATCGAGGTGCTGCACGGCGGCCTGGCCCTTGCCGCGCTGGCGGACCAGGTGCTGGCCGTGGCCGGCGCGCCCCTGAACCTCACCATCACCGACCCCGACGGCGGTGAGCGCGAGGTGCCCATGCTGGCGCCGTTCGCCCTGCTGGCCGGCGAAACCCTGGAACTCGGCACCCCGCATCGGGGCCTGCGCAGCTATGTGGCCGTGCGCGGCGGGCTGGATGCGCCGCTGGTCCTCGGCAGCCGCTCCACGGACACCATGTCCGGCATCGGCCCCGCCCCCTTGGCCGCCGGCAGCTTGCTGGGCGTCATCGCGGCGCCGCCGTGGTCCGTGGTGGGCAACCCGGAGCTGCCCGCCGCCGATGCCCCGGAGGTCACCGTGCTGCGCATGGTGCCCGGACCGCGCCAAGACTGGTTCGACGACGCCGTCGTCACCGGTTTCGCCGGGCGGGAGTGGACCGTCACCCCGCAGTCCAACCGGATCGGCCTGCGCCTATCCGGCACGGCGCTGGAACGCAGCCGCGACGGCGAGCTCGCCAGCGAGGGCACCGTCCGCGGCGCCCTCCAGGTGCCGCCGTCGGGCCAGCCTGTGCTGTTCCTGTCCGACCATCCGGTGACCGGCGGCTACCCGGTGATCGGCGTGGTGGCCGCGGCCGATCTCGACAAGGCGGCCCAGCTGCCGCCCGGCGCCCGGGTCCGCTTTGTCCCGGACGCTTCCGCCGCGCCTGTTCTCTAGCTCTGGTTCTTGCACTTTTTTGACCAAGGCATCACCCATGTACACGGTCCTCATTGCCAACCGCGGCGAAATCGCCGTCCGGATCGCCCGCTCCTGCGACGACGTCGGCCTGGAAACGGTGGGCGTCTATGCCGACGTCGACGCCGATGCGCTGCATGTTGACGCCGTCACCGAGGCCTACGCACTGGGCGGCAACAGCCCCGCGGAAACGTATTTGAATGTCGAAAAGGTGCTGGCCATAGCGGCCCGTTCCGGCGCCGACGCCGTGCACCCCGGCTATGGCTTCCTGTCCGAGAACGCGGGTTTTGCCCAGGCTGTCATGGACGCCGGGCTGACGTGGATCGGGCCGTCCCCGGACGCCATCCGCACGCTGGGCAACAAGGTCAGCGCCCGCGAGATCGCCGTCCGCGCCGGAGCCCCGTTGGCCCCGGGCAGCGACGGGCCGGTGGCCTCCGCCGCCGAGGTGCGCGACTTTGCCGCGGTCCACGGGCTGCCCGTGGCCATCAAGGCCGCCTTTGGCGGCGGCGGGCGCGGCCTGAAGGTGGTGTGGGAGATGGACGCCATCGAGGAGGCCTTTGCCTCCGCCGTGCGCGAATCCAAAGCCGCCTTCGGCCGCGACGAGTGCTTTGTGGAGAAGTTCCTGCACCGCCCCCGCCACGTGGAGGCCCAGGTGCTGGCCGACACGCACGGCAACGTCATTGTCGTCGGCACCCGCGACTGCTCCCTGCAGCGCCGCCACCAGAAGCTGGTGGAGGAGGCCCCGGCGCCCTTCCTGACCGACGCCCAGCTGGAGAGCATCCACACCTCCGCCAAGGCCATCTGCCGCGAGGCCGGCTACACCGGCGCCGGCACCGTGGAGTACCTGGTGGCCGCCGACGGCACCGTGTCCTTCCTGGAGGTCAACACCCGCCTGCAGGTGGAGCACCCCATCACCGAGGAAACGTCCCGCATCGACCTCGTGGCCGCCCAGCTCTCCATCGCCGCCGGCGAGCCACTGCCGTGGACCGCAGACCCGCAGCCGAGCGGGCACTCGTTCGAATTCCGCATCAACGCCGAGGACGTGGCCCGCGGGTTCCTGCCCTCGCCCGGCACCGTGGCCGGATTCACTGTGCCCACCGGCCCCGGCATCCGCGTGGATTCGGGCGTGCGCACCGGCTCCGTGGTGCCCGGCACCTTCGATTCCCTGCTGGCCAAGCTGGTGGTGACGGGCGCCAACCGCGAGCAGGCGCTGCGCCGCGCCCGCCGCGCCCTGGCCGAGTTCCGCATCGACGGCCTGGCCACGGTGCTGCCCTTCCACCGGGCCGTGGTCCGGGACGCCGATTTCACCAACCCGGACGCCATGGGCGTCTACACCACGTGGATCGAGAGCGAGTTCACCGAGCGCCTGGCTGCGGATCCGGAATTCAGCGTCAAGGCGCCGGCGGGCGAACGCCGCACCATCAGCATCGAACTCGACGGCAAGCGCATGACCCTGGGCCTGCCCGCCGGACTGCTGGACGGCCTGCGCGCAGGGGCCATGCCGGCGTCGTTCTCCGACGACGACGACGACGGTGCCGCCGGTGCCGCCGGTGCCGCCGGTGCCGCCGACCTGGCCGAGCTGCGCGCCACCATGGCCGGTTCCGTGGTGAAGTGGCTGGCCGAGCCCGGCGCATCCGTTTCCGCTGGCGAGCCGGTGCTGGTGCTGGAGGCCATGAAGATGGAGACCACCGTTTGCGCCCACCGCGACGGCGTGCTCGGCGAGCCGCAGGCGGTCGCCGGCGCCGCCGTTGTACTGGGCACCGTGCTCGGCACCATCGACTAGAAATCACGTCCAGGTGGCATGTGCCACCCGGCGGCTGCGTGGTCGCGGCCCGCCACAGCCTACGCTTGAGCCATGACGTTTGAGGCGGTACTGGAGGAATTGCGCCGGCTGGCCAAGGGTGCAACCCATGCACACACGGGCCTGTGGGTGGCGACCCAGCTGCGCCAGCGGATCTCGGCCGGCCAATTGACTCCGGGCACCAAGCTGTCCGAGCAGGCCTTGGGGGAGGCGCTGGGCGTCAGCCGCAATACGCTCCGCGAGGCCTTCACAGCCCTGCATGCCGAACACATCATCACACGCATCCCCAACCGGGGCGTGTTCGTCGCCCAGCCTACCGCTGAGGACGTCCGTGAAATCTACCGGGTACGCCGCTACCTGGAGCCGGCGGCCATCATGTGGCAGGCGCCGTCGTCCGTGGACGATCTGCGAGCAATCGTTGCCGAGGGCCAGCTGGCCCGGTCCCGCGGGGACATCGACCGCATGGCCGCCGCCAACCAGGAATTCCACCGCGCCGTGGTGGCCCGGGCGGCCAGCGAGCGGCTGGACGCGCTCATGGCCCAGGTGCTGGCCGAGATGCGGCTGGTGTTCCACGCCATGGGGTCCGACCCGGCCTTCCATGAGCCCTATGTGGCCGACAACCTGCAGCTGATCGAGCTGGTGGCGGCCGGGGACAATGCCACTGCGGCGGAGTTCATGCGGGGCTACCTTGACCGCGCCGAGGCCCAGCTGCTGGAGGCAATGGCCGCCCAAAGGCCGGCCCCAACGGCCCACTAGACTGGTCCGACTCCGGTCCGACCGTGGACGACGGCGAAGGCCGCCGCCATTGGCGCCCCCCAAGTCTTGCCAGATTGTTGAACAAAAGTATATGCTGTGACTCACAGTGATGGGCACCACTGTCCGGGGATACCCACTCCATCCCAGGCCGTTGGCCGTGCCTGAACAACCACACACGTCCGCAGACCAGTCCTGGTCCACGCGGGAATGGATAATCATGCTCGTACTCATCGGGGTCTTGCTGGTGATTGTTGGCTTCGCCATCCGCCTGAACCCACTGATTGTTGTCACAGTCTCCGGCATCGTCACGGCCCTGCTGGGCGGTCTTTCACCGGTGGAAATCCTCAACGCCTTCGGCTCCGGCTTTGCCAGCAGCCGCTCAGTGACCATCTTTGTGGTGGTGCTGCCGGTGATCGGCATCATTGAGCGCTTCGGCCTGCAGGAGCAGGCCAAGACGCTGATCTCCAAGCTGGCCAAGCTGACCGCCGGCCGCGTGCTGCTGGGCTACCTGCTGGTCCGCCAGGCCACCGCCGCCCTGGGCCTGACCAGCATCGGCGGGCATGCGCAGACCGTGCGCCCGCTGGTATTCCCGATGGCCGAGGGCGCCGCGCTGCGCCGCTACGGCAGTGTCCCGGAAAGGGTCAAGGAAAAGATCAAGGGCCACTCGGCCGCGGCGGACAACGTGGGCGTCTTCTTCGGCGAGGACATCTTTGTGGCCGTCGGCTCCATCCTGCTGATCACCACCTTTGTGGACACCACCTACGGCCTGCACCTGGAGCCGCTGGAACTGGCCATCTGGGCCATCCCCACGGCCGTCATCGCCTTCCTGATCCACGGGTTCCGCCTGCTGCGCCTTGACCGCCAGCTGGACAATGACGTCAAGGCCGCCCTGGAAGAAGAGAAGCACGCACAGACCGCCACCACCGGAGGCAACGCATGATCAAGGTTGAAGCCGTCTTCTGGCTGATTGGCATCCTCTTCGTGGCCTGGGCGTTCCTGATCGCCCGCGAGACCACCCACCCCAAGCGCTGGGGCAGTTCCGCCTTCTGGGGCCTGCTGGGCCTGTGCTTCTTCTACGGCACCTGGGTCCAGGCCAAGACCGCTCCGGCGTGGATTCTGGGCATCGCCGTTCTGGTTCTGGTGGCGCTGGCCAGCACCGGCATGCTCGGGGACGGCAAGTCCAAGACCACCAGCGTGGAAAAGCGCACCGAATTCGCCGCCAAGTTCGGCAACAAGCTGTTCATTCCGGCGCTGACCATCCCCGTGGTGACCGTCGTCGTCGTACTGCTGGCACCGGTGCTGGCCATCGGCGGGAAACCCCTCATCGACCCCGCCAACACCACGCTGGTGGCGCTGGCCATCGGCGCCGTGGCGGCCGCCGTCGTCGCCGTGCTGATCCTGCGCCCCAAGCAGAAGCTGGCCCCCGTGTTCGAGGGCCGCCGCATCCTGGAATCCATCGGCTGGGCCGCGCTGCTGCCGCAAATGCTCTCCACGCTGGGCATCCTGTTCACCAAGGCCGGCGTGGGGACCGCCGTCGGCATCCTGGCCAAGGGCGTGCTGCCCGCCGGATCGCTGCTGGCCGCGGTGGTGGTCTACTGCGTGGGCATGTTCCTGTTCACCGTGCTGATGGGCAACGGTTTTGCCGCCTTCCCGATCATGACCGCCGCCATCGGCTGGCCGGTGCTGGTGCAGACATTCCACGGCAACCCCGCCATCGTCTTCGCGATCGGCATGCTGGCCGGCTTCTGCGGAACGCTCTGCACGCCCATGGCCGCCAACTTCAATCTGGTCCCGGCCGCGCTGCTGGAGATGAAGAACAAGTACGGCGTGATCAAGGCCCAGATGGCCACGGGGGTTCCGCTGCTGGGCGCCAACATTGTCCTGATGTACTTCCTGGCCTTCCACTAGCCGGCATTCGAGAACTGCAAGGAGACCCCATGAACGCCACGGCATTCGACGCCGCCCAGATGGACGCACTGGCCAACCGGTACGCGGACATCGTCCTGGACAACCTGTCCCGGCCCTACCCCTACGCCTCCCACCACGTGGAGACGTCGCTCCAGGACCGGCCGAGCCCGCAGGAGCTGCACCCGGCCTTCCACACGTCCTTCGACTGGCACTCTTGCGTACACATGACCTGGCTGGGCGTGAGCCTGCTGGAGCACGGGCTCGACGCCGGCCGGGACGCGGCCCTGCGTGCCGCCCTGGACGCCAACCTGACGGCGGACAACCTGGCCGTGGAAGGCGCCTACCTGCTGGCCAACCCCAGCTGGGAGCGCCCGTACGGCTGGGGTTGGCTGGCGCGCCTGGCCGCCGCCGCCGGCACGTCAAGGGATGGGCAGATCCGCGGCTGGGGCGCGTCCCTGGTCCCTCTCGTGGACGTCGTCGCGTCGCTGGTGGCCGGCTGGACCGCCAAGGCCGAGTTCCCTGTCCGCCACGGACTGCACACCAACGCCGCCTTCGGCCTGGGCATGATGCTGGACGCATTCCGCGTGCTGGGCCGGGTCGAGGCCGCGGCGGTCTGCGAGAAGGCGGCCCTGGGCTGGTTCAACAACGACGCCGGATGGCCGGGCCAGTGGGAAATGAGCGGCCAGGACTTCCTCTCCCCCGGCCTCAGCGAAGCAGACCTCATGGCCCGCATACTTGGCGCAGAGGCGTTTGCCGCCTGGTTTGCCGGGTTCCTGCCGGGCCTGGCCGTGGATGCCCGCATCCTGGCCAAGGCCACCGTCACGGACGAATCCGACGGTTACCTGGCCCACCTGAACGGTCTGAACCTGACCCGGGCCGGGCAGATCATCCGCATCCGCAAGGCCCTCTGCGCCGCCGCGGACACGGCTGCCACGGGCGCCGTCGTCGACGTTCTGGGGGACGCGTTGGGGCCGCTGCTGGCCGCCGGCATGGAGTCCGTCATGACCGAGGAGTTCATGTCCAGCCACTGGTTGGCCAGCTTCGCCTGGGATGCCCTGCTCTCCGCCGGATAGCCGTTGCCGGGAACGGTGCTCACTCGTGTGGCCGGACACCGGCCCCGGCGGGCCGGTCCTGGCAATTCGCCACGGCGTCGGCCGTGGCCTGCGTGCTGGACGCGTCCGCGTTGCTGATCCCCACCGCGGAGATGACGCCGCCGGCGATGAGCAGCAACGCCACGACCTGGACGATGCGGCGGAACGAGTCGGTGTCAAGGACACCGCCGCTGCCGACGATGATGCCGGCCAGGGCCACGGCGACCAGCCCGGCAACGCGGGCGACGGCGTTGTTGATGGCCGATCCGATCCCGCTCTGCGCCGCCGGCACGGCCCCGAGGATGGCCGCGGTCAGCGGGGCCACCGTGATGGCCAAGCCCAGTCCGAACAGGAGCAGCCCGGGGAGCAGCTGGGTCCAGAAGTTGAACGGGGCGCCGGTGAACAGGCCCATGTACAGGTAGCCGCACCCGGCCACCACGGGTCCCGCCGCCATGAACCACCGCGGACCGTGCCGCCCCGCGAGCCCGCCGAACACCCCCGCCAGCAGCAGCGACAGCAAGGCGACCGGCAGCGTGGCCAATCCCGCCTCGGCGGCGGTGAACCCGGCCACCTCCTGCAGGAACAACACCACCATGAGCGGCCCCAGCGAGACGCCGGCGTAGACGGCCACGGTGGCCAGGTTGCCCACGCCGAAGTTGCGGGCCCGGAACAGGTGCAGCGGCATCATGGGCTGCGGTGTCCGTGCCTCCCACCACAGGAAGACGGCCAAGGCGGCGACGCCCAGGACGAAGGGTGCGAACACGGCGGGACTCGCCCAGCCCAGCCGCTGCTGCTCGATCAGCGCGAACACCGTGCCGCCCAGGCCGGCCGCGGCCAGCGCCGCGCCGGGGACATCGATGCGCGGTCGCGGGGTGGCGTCGGGACTCTCCAGCCTGAGCGGGGACAGCAGCACCAGCGTCCCGGCGATCGGGATGACGTTGATGGCGAACACGTACCGCCAGCTGCCGAACTCGACCAGCAGGCCGCCGATCAGCGGGCCGGCGATGAAGGCAGTCCCGGTCCAGCCCGTCCACGTCCCGATCGCCTTGGCCTGGGCCGGGCCGCTGAACGTCGCCGTGATCAGGGCCAGCGAGCTGGGCACCAGCAGCGCGGCGCCCGCCCCTTGCACGGCCCGGGCGGCGATGAGCAGCAGGCCGGTGGGGGCCAGGGCGCAGGCCAGCGACGCAGCCCCGAAGAGTAGCAGGCCGGCGCGCAGGATCCGGATGCGGCCGAACGAATCGGAGATGGACCCGGCAAGCAGGATCAACGAGCCCAGGGTGAGCAGGTACGCGTCGACGACCCATTGCGCCGTGGCCAGTCCCCCGCCCAGTTCGGCCGTCATGGCGGGCAGGGCGACGTTGACGATGGCGCCGTCCAGGAAGGCCACGAAGGAGGCGAGGATGGCCACCCACAGCACACGCCGTTGCAGCCCGCTGCCCGTAAGCTCCATGGCGTCAGCCTTTCCGCGAGAATGCGTTCCGCAGCGACAGTTTGCGCGAATACTCGATGGAGCCGTAGCGGAACAGGTACACGGCCACGCGCAGCGCAAGGAACCCGAATCCGAACAGTTCCACGATGACGATCACGGCGGCGGCCGGGCTGAGCGAACCGAACGCGTTGCGCAGCATGGCCGTGACCGGCGCGGACAGCGGGAAATACGTGAAGATCTGCACGATCAGCGCCTGCGGGTCACTGACCACCAGTGCCACCGCGTAGAACGGCACGAAGATCAGCGCCATCATGGGCCCGAACACGGTGCCGGCCTCCTTGGCCGTGGGCATGACGGCGCCGATCCCCACCAGCACGCCGGTGAACAGCACGAACCCGCCCACCAGCAGCAGTGCGCCGACGAGCATGGGCCAGAATTGGAAGGTCAGGTGGGACAGGTCGAACGCCGGCAGGTTCAACTTGTCCCGGAAGAACGTGTAACCGAACGCGATCGGGGTGGCGAACACGAGCATCTGCACCAGGCCCACGAGGAACAGTGAGATGACCTTCCCCACCACCAGCGTGGTCGGGTTGAGCGTGGTCAGGATCATCTCGGTGACCCGGTTCTCCTTCTCCTCCAGTGTCGAGTTGAGCATCTGGTTGGCCAGCAGGATGATGACCACGTAGAAGATCACGAGGAAGAACAGTGGCGGCACCAGGGTGCCGATGCCGCCCGATTCCTGCCCATCCCTGAATGTGGCGGCGTCGGTTTGGATGTTGCCCTGCACGGCGGCGGACAGCGCCGGCGAACCGATCGCCTTCTCCGCGGACAGGGCCAGCACCTGGGTGGCCACGGCCGTGTACGCGCCGTTCTTGAAGATGCCCTGGTCGGCCCCGTACACGCGTACCGGTTCGGTGGCCGGGTGCGCCGGGTAGGCGAAGAAAGCCTGCAGCCTGCCGTCGCGCACGCGTGCGACGGCGGTCGCCGGGTCGGTCTCCACGGTGCCGCCCAGCGCGGCGGCGACGGCGGGGTTCACCAGCCCGGAGGCGTCCGTGTAGCTGAACGGGATGCGATCGTTCTTCTGTTCCGAGGCCGTGTTCTTCGTGGCGGAACTGCTCAGGAACACCAGCCCGAACACGACGGCCAACAGCACGGGAATGGCCAGCGTGGCGATCCAGAACCTCCGCTTCTTCACGGTGCGGACGAACTCGAATTCGACCACCGTGCCAAGATTGTGCCGGGCCATGGCTATGCCGCCTTCCCGTCCAGCGCGGCGGCCCCGTACACCTGGATGAAGATGTCCTCCATGCTGCGCTTGGATGCCGTGAATCCGCGCACGGCCACGCCGGCGGACACCAGCGAGCGCAGTACGTCCGCCTCGTCGACGTCGTCGGCCAGCACCAGTTCGGCGTAGTTCGTCTCCCGGGTGATGACACGGTAGAGCGGCGAGTCCGGGACGCGGCCGGTGTGGCGCAGGCGCACGGTGCGCCCGCCGTACTGGTTCTGCACCTCGTCGATGGTGCCGTACGCCTCCGCCCGGCCGTCCTTGAGCAGCACGATCCGGTCGCAGAGCCGTTCGACCTCCTCCATCTGGTGCGTCACCATCATGACGGTGGCGCCGGCGGTCTTGCGTTCCTCGATGAGGTCCATGAGCAGGCGCCGGTTGACGGGGTCGAATCCCTTCGTGGGCTCGTCCAGGATCAGCAGCTCGGGGTCGTTCATGATGGTCACGCCGAGCTGGATCTTCTGCTGTTCGCCGGCGGAAAGCTTGTCCAGCCGGGTGTCGGCCTTGCCAGCCAGCTCGACCCGGTCGAGGTAGTCGAGGGAGAACGCGCGGGCCGCGGGCTTGGCCAGCCCCTTGAGCCGGCCGAAGTAGGTCATGACGTCGAGCACGGATTCCTTCTTGTACAGCCCGCGCTCCTCCGGCAGGTAGCCGAGCCGGGCGCCGTAGTCGTCGCTGAACACGCGGCCGCCCACGTGCAGCGTCCCGGCCGTGGGGCGGTAGATGCCCAGCAGCGCCCGGATGGTGGTGGTCTTGCCACTGCCATTGCTGCCGAGGAACCCGAACGTCTCCCCTCGCATGACGTCGAAGGACAGGTCGTCGATGACCGTTTGGTCGCCGAACCGCATCCTGAAATCCTTGATGTGTATCAGCGGCCCGGCGGACCCCGTGACGGAAGTCATGGCACCAAGCCTAACGGCCGAGGGGCCCCAAACGAGCGAAGCGAGTTTGGGGAGGCTGCTAGGCTTCTAGCCCGCGCCGTCGTCGACCTTACAGGGGATCGCACCGTGAACCTTGACCTTGCCGTGCTGCTCGACCTTGTCGGCGTGTTCTTCTTTGCCGTGTCCGGCTCGCTGCTGGCCGCCCGTAAGGGCTTCGACATGATCGGGTCGCTGCTGCTCGGTTCCATGGTGGGGCTGGGCGGCGGGGTGGTCCGCGATGTGATCCTCGCGGCCGGGCCACCCGCCGCGTTCTCCAACCCGTTGTACCTGCTGCCGCCGCTGCTGGCTGCGGCGCTGGTGTATTTCCTGCCGCGCAGCGTGGAGCGCGGCAGCCGGCTGCTGTTGACGTTCGACGCCAGCGGGCTGGCCTTGTTCTGCCTCACCGGCACGCGCAAGGCGCTCGAAGCCGGCATGAACCCGGTGGCGGCCGTGCTGCTGGGCGTCACCACGGCGGTGGGCGGCGGCGTCCTGCGCGACATCACCGCCAACGAGGTGCCCCGCCTGTTCGACCCGCACGATCTGTACGCGATCCCGGCCATGGTGGGTGCCGTGCTGACGGCCGGGTTGTGGTCGCTGGGCTGGCTGAACCTGGTGACGGGGCCGGTGGTGGTGGTCGCCGTGTTCATGTTGCGGATGCTGGCCCTGCGCTTCGGCTGGCATTCGCCGCTGGCCGCCCGGTCCTGGATCTTGTCCCGGCGCCGCCGGGCCTTCCGCCGCGACTAGGATTGAAGGCGAGCCGCAACCTACCGGGGAGAGTCAGATGAGCGACGTGTTCGTGGACAAGTTCAAGGCCCTGGTACAGCTGTACCTGGATGAGCCGTGGCAGGAGGCGGACGGCATCGCCGCCGACGAACTGGACGCGATCCTCGTCGAGCAGCAGGTCAGCATCCCGCTGGCCATGCGCGATTTCTTCCTGGCCCTCGCCAACTGCGAGGAGCTCATGGAAGCCTACTACTACTTCTGGGATCCGGAGGAGCTGGAGATCGAGGACGGCTACCTGCTGTTCCTCGAGGACGCGGACGAGGCCTACACGTGGGGCCTGCGCGCCGACCAGCTGGACGTCCCGGATCCGATCGTGTGGCGGCGCAACAACGCCAAGGGCAACTGGATCTGCGAGGAGGGCACGTTCAGCGAGTTCGTGCTGGACATGCTCGACTGGGTGTTCACGGAGGAAGACGAAGACAAGGACTAGCCGGGGGTCGAGCCTGCCGAGACCCCGGTGGTCGAGCCTGTCGAGACCCCGGTGGTCGAGCCTGTCGAGACCCCGGGGGTCGAGCCTGTCGAGACCCCGGGGGTCGAGCCTGTCGAGACCCCGGGGGTCCCGTGCGGCCTGAGACGATAGCGTAGCCCCATGTCCACCGAGAACCCCCGGGCCGATCTGCTGCCAGACCCCGCAGCGGTCGTGGTACTGGTGAAGAACCTGGTCGAGGGGCCGTGGCCCCGGACGGAAGCCGACCGCGTCGAGTTGTTCCAGCGCCTCAAACTTGTGTCCAAGGGCGCGGTCGAGCAGCCGGCTGGCGGCCCGACGACGCTCTTCCGGATGGAGACGGCCCTGCACGGCGGCGTCTTCGGCTCGTGGGACAGCTACCGCGAGCGGTTCATGGGCGTTTGCGTGCACGTATACAACGCGCCGACACCGCGCAATCCGGACACTCGCCGCGGCTATGACGAGGTCAGATTTCTCCTGACGACGCTGTACGGCGAGCCCACCGAGCCGTGGCACGGCGAAAAGACCCCGCCGTGTATCTGGACCGTGAACGGCCGGCGGGTCACCATCCACTTTTTCGACGCTCGCGACAGCAGCGTCATGGTCAGCATTGAGGACGGCATCCTGGCGGACTTGGCGGAAGCGGAGAGCGGCGACCATGTTCGACCTGATGACTGACTCGGCGAGGTCCGGGATTCGCCGGGACAGACTCCCCGGCTGAACCACATGGGACACCAGCCGAAACCCCGGGATCTCAACAAGCTCGATCACCGGACCAGCCGCTGGTTGAGCCTGCCGAAACCCCGGGATCTCGACAAGCTCGATCACCGACAAGCTCGATCACCGACAAGCTCGATCACCGGGGCCGTTACACGTCGCGGGCGACGACCGCCTCGGCGAAGCTGGCGAGCGCCGTCTTGACCATGCCCTCGGGCAGTGGCGCCAGGGCGGCGGCCGCGTCGGCCGCCCACTGCCGGGCCACGGCCCACGACTCCGCCGTGACGGGATGCTCGCGCAGCGCGGCCACGGCCTCAGCCAGGGCCTCGTCGCTGGTCAAGTCGCCATCCACCAGGGCCAGCACGCGGGCCGCGGATGCGTCGCCGTCCGCCGCGGCCTTGCGCAGCAGCAGCACGGGCAGCGTCGGCACGCCCTCGCGCAGGTCGGTTCCCGGGGACTTGCCGGACACCTGCTTCAACCCGGTCACGTCGATGACGTCGTCGGCCAGCTGGAACGCGACGCCGACCTTCTCGCCGTACTCGATCAGCACGTCCACGAGCCCGTCCTCCACCCCGGCGAAGATGGCGCCCAACTGGCCGGACGCCGCCACCAGGGACCCGGTCTTGTCCGCGATCACGGACAGGTAGTGCTCCACCGGGTCCTCGTCCGGGCGCGGCCCCACGGTCTCGTGCAACTGGCCCAGGCACAGCCGCTCGAACGTTCGCGCCTGGATGCCCAGCGCCCGCGCACCGAGCTCGGAGACCAGGATGGACGCCCGGGCGAAGATCAGGTCGCCGGTCAGGATCGCCACCGAATTCCCCCACACCTCGTGCGCGGTCGGGGCGCCGCGACGGAAGGGTGCCGAATCCATGACGTCGTCGTGGTACAGCGTGGCCAGGTGCGTCAGCTCAACAACGACGGCGGCACGCACCACCTCCGGGTTGCTCGCGTCACCGAGGTGGGCGGCCAGCAGGGTCAGCAACGGGCGGATGCGCTTCCCACCGGCCTCGACCAGGTGCCGGCTCGTCGCATCGGCCAACGGGTCGGAATTGGCGATGGCCAGGCGCAGTTCCTTCTCCACCCTGGCCAGGCTCATGGCGATCGACGGACCCAGCTCCGAGTCCTCGGCAATGGCGGAGAATCCCTTGGGCAGCTGCAGGCCGGTGGCGATGGCCATGGTGCTGGGGTTCGGGTCGGTGGAGGGCGGAAGGCCGTGGCCGGCATGGGTCCAGCTGTGGTCTGCGGAAGAAGTCACGAATTAACACTTTACTGTCGGCGTGGACGGTTGACCTGCGGTGCTGCCCTGGTTGGTTGCGGCAGGGACGAGCCGCTCCAATAGATGAATTACTCTATCCTCAAATCCCGCTCCGCCGGGTTCGGCGAGGTTGGCCATCAGGCGCACCACGAAGCGCATCAGCACCGGGATGGGCATGCCGGTGCGCAGCGCCACCTTCATGACCTGCGGCTTGCCGATCAGCCCGGCGAACACGCTGCCCAGCGTGAAGTGGCCGCCCCACGCGGCGCGCACATGGTCCGCGTAGCCGGCCAGTGCGTGGTCGGCGGCGCGGGCGGAACCGGCCGCCGCGGCGCGTTCGATGAACTCGGCCGCGTACCGTCCCGACTCCATGGCGTAGGAGATGCCTTCCCCGTTGAAGGGGCTGACCATGCCGCCGGCGTCGCCGAGCAGCAGCAGTCCGGGCGAGGCGTGCGGGGTGCGGTTGAAGCCCATGGGCAGTGCCGCGCCACGGATGGGCCCCACCTGGTTCTCCGGCGCGAAGCCCCACTCGGCCGGCATGGCCGCCGTCCAGTCGCGCAGCACCTGGCGGTAGTCGAGCTTGCCGAACTCCTTCGACGAGTTCAGGATGCCCAGGCCCACGTTGGCGGTGCCGTCGCCCACGCCGAACACCCAACCGTAGCCGGGCAGCGGGTTGCCTGATTTATCGGGCAGTTCCAGCCAGCCCTCCATCCAGTCGTCGTCGTGCCGGGGCGAGGCGAAGTACGTCCGGTAGGCCACGCCGAGCGGACGGTCGTCGCGCTTCTCGTGCCCGAGCGAGACGGCCGTGCGCGTCGAGTTGCCATCCGCGGCCAGCACCAGGTCGGCGTGGAAGTCGACCGTTTCACCGGTCTTGCGCCCGGCCCCGTCCACCAGTGCCGCCCGGGCACCCACGACGCGACCGGCGTCGTCCGTCAACGCACTCGTCACGGAGTGCCGTTCCAGGATCCTGGCACCGGCGGCCTGCGCGTGCCGGGCCAGCGCCTCGTCGAAGCCGAGCCGGGTGCGGATCAGCCCGTAGTCGGGGAACGCGCCCAGCGACGGCCACGGCACCTCGACGGTTCGCCCGCCGGCGATCAGCCGCAGGCCCTTGTTGCGCCGCCAGCCGTCGGCGGCCTCGTGCGGCAGGCCCATGAGCCGCATCTCGCGCACGGCGCGCGGGGTCAGGCCGTCACCGCACACCTTCTCGCGCGGGAATGCGGTCTTCTCCAGGACCGTGACGTCGATCCCGGCACTGGCCAGGTAATAGGCGGCGGTGGATCCGGCCGGGCCGGCCCCGACTACGAGGACTTTCACGTCAGCTAGAGCGCCGGTTTCACGGCACTGGGCTTAGCCGCACCGGGCTTGACAGCGCGGTGCACAGCCACGATGCCGCCGCTGAGATTGCGGTACGCCACGTCCGTCCAGCCGGCCCCGGTGAGCCATGCGGACAGCGCGTCCTGGTTCGGCCACGCCCGGATGGACTCGGCCAGGTACACGTACGCGTCCGGGTTGGAGGCCACCTTCGTGGCGATGGCCGGCAGCGCCCGCATCAGGTATTCGGTGTAGACGGTCCGCCACGGCGCGAACGTGGGATGCGAGAACTCGGCCACCACCAGCTTGCCGCCGGGCTTCGTCACGCGCAGCATCTCGGCCAGCGCCTTCTTCGGGTCGATGACGTTGCGCAGGCCGAAGGAGATGGTGGAGGCGTCGAAGGAGTTGTCCGCGAACGGCAGGTTGGTGGCGTCACCGGCGATGAAGTCGATGTCCGGGCGGCGGCGCTTGCCGACCTTGAGCATGCCGACGGAGAAGTCGCAGGCGACGACGGAGATGCCGGCGTCCGCGTACGGTTCGCTCGAGGTGCCCGTTCCGGCGGCCAGGTCCAGCACGCGCTGGCCGGGCACGGCGCCCACGGCATCGACGACGACCCGGCGCCACCGGCGCGTCTGTCCCATGGACAGGATGTCGTTGACGATGTCGTATTTCGCGGCGACGTCGTCGAACATGGCGGCGACTTCGTCCGGACGCTTCTCCAAGGATGCACGGTTCACGTCCCCAGTGTCTCAAACTTTGCCGTCGGCGTCCCAAACACCCGCGCCCCTGTGGGCCAGGACACCCCGCGGGCAGTGGGTGCGGGCGAGTAATCTTGATCCATCATGACTGCAACCCTGCGCGCCCTCACCACGGTCCTGGATGCCGCGGCATTGGGCGGACTTTCCCTCACCGGACCGGCCGATGTCCTTGCCCGAGCAGGAGACAGCATGGATGGCACAGCCGAGCCGCTGTGCTGGATCCGCCGCGGCCAGGGCCTGGTGGGCCTGGGCGAGGCCGCCCGCTTCACCGGCACCGGCCCGGACCGATTCGCCGACGCCGAGCAGTGGTGGCGGGACGTGCTGGCCGCCGCCCGTGTCACCGACCCGTTGCGGCTGCCGGGCACGGGCGCCGCCGCGTTCGGGTCGTTCGCGTTCTCCAAGACGAGCGCGCACGCGTCCACGCTCATCGTCCCGTCCCTGCTGGTCGGCTTCCGCGACGGCACCGCGTGGCTGACCCAGCTCACCATGAACGGCGCCGCGCCGACGGCCGGCGACGCGCACCGCCAGCTGCGTGCCTTCCTCGCCCCCGCTTCCGGTGAATTCACGACGGCGGGGCCCGGCTCCGCGCGGACCGTCACCGGTGTGGTGGAAGCGGGTGCGCTGGATGAGGCGGCCTGGAAGGAGTCCGTGGCCGCCGGCGTGGCCGCGATCGCGACGGGCGGGCTGGACCACGCCGGGCTGGAGAAGATCGTGCTGGCCCGCGACGTGGTTGCCCGGCTGGCCGCACCGGTCTGCCGGGTATCGATTCTGCAACGATTGAGCGCCCAATACAGCGAGTGCTGGACGTACGGGGTCGACGGGCTCGTCGGCGCCACACCCGAGATGCTGATCAAGGTGGACGGCGACATGGCGAAGGCGCGCGTGCTCGCCGGCACCCTGGATCGCGAGGACGCGCCCGACGGCGTGCCCGACTTCGCCGCCACCGTGCTGGCCGGTTCCGACAAGCAGCGGCGTGAGCACGACTTCGCCGTCAGGTCGCTCACCCGGCAGCTGGCGCCGTTCGCCACGGACCTGTCCTTCCCACCCGAACCGTTCATCCTGGAACTGCCCAATGTGTGGCACCTGGCCTCCGACGTCCATGCCCGCCTGGCGGACAACGACGGGCACCTGCCGACCTCGCTGGCCCTCGTCGAGGCGCTGCATCCCACGGCCGCCGTGTGCGGTACACCGCGGGAATCCGCGGGGAAACTCATCCTGGAGCTTGAGCACATGGATCGTGGCCCCTACGCCGGGCCGGTCGGCTGGCTGGACGGCGCGGGCAACGGCGAGTGGGGCATCGCGCTGCGCGGCGCCGTCATCGAGGACCCCACCACCGTGCGGTTGTATGCCGGGGCCGGCATCGTGGCCGCGTCCGATCCGGCCGCCGAGCTGGCCGAGACGTGGGCCAAGTTCCGTCCCATGCTGCAGGCGCTGGGGCTGCGCGGCTGACGCCGCACGGCACCCCGGACACCCCGCGACAGAATCCGGCATCCCAGACTGGGGGTGGAAACGGGGCCTTGAACATCTCCCGCAAAAGTTGTTCAATAGTGAAACGTAGTTTACCGTGATGCAAATCACAGCGGTTATACACTTGGCTTTCAACCACTCCCGTTCAAACCAAAGGGTAGGAAATGCATATCTCGACAAGGCTGACCGTCCGGCTCGCGGCCGTCGCCGCCGTGGGCGCACTGGCACTGACCGGCTGCACCAATGCATCGCAACAGACAGGGGCCGGCGCGGGCTCAACCGAGTCCGCCACCTTCGACCCGTCATCCGTCGCCAAGGACGACGCCCTCATCGCCATGCTCCCGGCGGCGCTCAAGTCCAAGGCCACGCTCGACGTCGGCTCTGACACGTCGTACGAGCCTGCTGAATTCCTGGCCACCGACGGCCAGACCCCCATCGGCTACGATGTCGACTTGGCGAAGGCCATCGCCGCCACCTTGGGCAAGAAGGCAGCGGTCCATACCGCGGACTTCTCCACGATCCTGCCCAAGCTCGGCAGCCTCTACGATCTGGGCATTTCATCCTTCACGATCAACCCGGAACGTTCCAAGGCCGTGAACTTCGTCAGCTACTTCAATGCCGGCGTGCTCTGGGCGGTGCAGAAGGGCAACCCGAAGAAGATCAGCCTCGACGACCTGTGCGGCAAGACGGTCGGCGTGCAGACGGGCACCGTTGAGGAGAACCCGGATGTGTCGGGCCGGTCGGCTGCCTGCGTCAAGGCGGGCAAGCCCGCCATCACGATCGTGTCGCTGAAGAACCAGACCGATGTCACCACCCGGCTCGTGGGAGGCACCATCGACGCGATGAGCGCTGACTCGCCGATCACCCGCAACGCATTGGCCAAGACCAACGGCCAACTGGAGACGCTCGGTGCCGTCTACGACTCGGCGCAGCAAGGCATCGCCATTGCCAAAGCTGACACCCAGTTCGCCCAAGTCATCGAGAAGGTCATGAACAAGCTCATCCAGGACGGAACCTACGGCAAGATCCTCAAGGACTGGAACAACTCCGAAGGCGCCCTGCCGAAGGCCGTCATGAACCCGGCGGCCGGCAGTTGAGCAGGACAGCCACCAGCGCACCCGCGGCCGGCAGGGATGCCGAGCCGGAACTGATCCGCGCGGTTCCGGTCCGGCACCCGGGCCGGTGGGCGGGCGCCGTCATCATCTTCCTGGCCCTGGCCATCGCCGGACAATCAGTGGTGACCAACCAGAACTTCCATTGGGACGTTTTCCGGACCTACCTGTTCGACGTCCTGGTGGTCCAAGGTGTCGGGTGGACCCTGATCCTGACGGTCACATCGATGATCATCGCCATCGTGCTGGCCATCCTGCTGGCGTTTATGCGACAGTCCGACAATCCGCTGTTCCGGTACGTTTCATGGACGTGGGTGTGGTTCTTCCGGGGCACTCCCGTCTACACCCAGCTGCTCTTCTGGGGTTCGGTGGCTGTCCTGTATCCGCAAATCGTCGTGGGCGTCCCCTTCGGTCCCGCGTGGTTCGCCCTGGATACGCAAAAGGTCATCACGTACACGGTGGCGGCGATCGTGGGACTGGGCCTGAACGAATCCGCCTACCTGGCAGAGATCTTCCGCGCCGGCCTGAAGTCCGTGGACACGGGCCAGATGGAGGCCGCCGAGGCGCTGGGCATGCGCAGGTCCAAGATCATGTGGCGGATCATCCTGCCGCAGGCCATGCGCGTGATCGTCCCACCGACCGGCAACGAGACGATCGGCATGCTGAAAACAACGTCGCTGGTGCTGGCCGTACCATTCACGCTGGACCTGACGTTCGTGACGAACACACTTGCGAGCCGGACGTTCCAGCCCATCCCCCTGCTCATGGTCGCCGCCGCGTGGTACCTGTTCATCACGTCGGTGCTGATGGTGGGCCAGTACTACATCGAACGGCACTTCGGCAAGGGCGTGGACAATGTGACCAAGGCCCCCGTCAAGGCCACGGCCGCAGTAGCCGCGGCGCACGCAGGCGACCCGAAACCGACCGACGGAAACACTGAAACGACGGGCAAGCTATGACCGAGACAGCCAAGCAGGCAGCGCAACAGGGCACCCTCGTCCAGCCGCTGGTGCGGATCGAGGGCGTGCACAAGTACTTCGGCGAACACCACGTGTTGCGCGGCATCGACATGACCATCAAGGAGGGCGAGGTCTCGGTGATCATCGGCCCGTCCGGGTCGGGCAAGTCGACGCTGCTGCGCTGCGTGAACCTGCTTGAGACCATCAGCGCCGGGCGCATCAGCGTCCGCGACGAGCTGATCGGCTACCGGGAGGTCAACGGCAGGCTCCACGACCTGAACGCCAAGCAGATCGCGGCCCAGCGCCGGGAGATCGGCATGGTGTTCCAGCGCTTCAACCTGTTCCCGCACAAGACGGCGCTGTACAACATCATCGAGGCACCTACCCAGGTGAAACGGCAGTCCAAGGCGGCCGCGCGCGTCCGGGCGCTGGAACTGCTGGAAATGGTGGGGCTGAGCGACCACGCCAACCACTACCCGTCGCAGCTCTCCGGTGGTCAGCAGCAGCGCGTGGCGATCGCCCGGGCGCTGGCCATGGAACCGGAGCTCATGCTGTTCGACGAGCCCACGTCCGCGCTGGACCCGGAACTCGTCGGCGACGTGCTGAACGTCATGAAGGACCTGGCGAAGTCGGGCATGACCATGATCGTGGTCACCCACGAGATCGGTTTCGCCCGCGAGGTCGGCGACACGTTGACGTTCATGGACGGCGGCGTCGTCGTCGAAAGCGGCAACCCCCGCGAGATCATCGCCAACCCGCAACACCGCCGGACCAAGGAATTCCTCTCCCGCGTCCTCTGATCCCCGGTGGTCGAGCTTGTCCCCCGGTGGTCGAGCCTGTCGAGACTCCGGTTGATTACTGACAGGCTCAATCACCGAACCGGTGGTCGAGCTTGTCGAGACCGATGATTTCGACAAGCTCGACCACCGGTTCTCGTTACGGGGCCAACGCCTCCGCGAGGCGGGCGTGGAGGGCACGCAGGTCGGTGCGTTTCGCACGCACCTCGACGATGCTGCGGCCCGTGACGGGTGCGTCAAGGATGGCACTGAGCTCCGCCCCCGGCGTGACGGCCCGGTGCGCCCAACCGTACGCGACCGCCAGTGCGGACAGGTTGACCTGGTGGGGCGTGCCGAAGAAGCGTTCGACGGCGGCCCGGTACACGGGTGTCTCGCCGAGCCGCCCGTGCTCAAGGGTCGTGAAGATGCCGCCGCCGTCGTCGTTGAGCACGACGACCTGCAGATCCGCGGCGCGTTCCCCGGGCCCGGTGAGCAGCGCACCGGCGTCGTGGAGCAGGGTCAGGTCGCCGAGCAGCACGCGCGTCGGGCGGCCCGTGGCCAGCGCTATGCCCGTGGCCGTGGCCACGGTTCCGTCGATCCCGGCCAGACCGCGGTTGGCGAACACCCGGGCGTAGTGGTGGCCCGCGCCGGGCCGGCCGGCCAAGTCGACGTCGCGGACCGGATTCGACGAACCGAGTACCAGATTGGTGCCCGGATGGTTCCTGCCGGCGAGCCACAGGTCGCGCGCCAGCGCCACACCGGTGGCGTCCGTGCCATCCGCGAGCACCGCCTCCAGTTCTCGCTCGGCGATCGCCGCCCGCTCCTGCCACGCGGCCAGCCAGCCGTCCGGACCGCGACCGGCAAAGCCGACGAGCTGCTCCCACTGGGTCAGCACCAGCTCGGGGCGCCGGCCCGGCTCGAACCAGGCGACGGGACGCGGCACGTACAGGGCCCGTTCCAGCTCGGGGCAGGCCAGTAGTCGGGCGACCGGCCGGGACAGCGTGGGCCGGCCAAACACGACCACCCGCTCGATGGGCCGTGCCGTGACGGGGCCGAAGTGGTCCAGCAGCAGCCGGTACGGGCCGATTGCGTTGGGCCCGAAGCGGGCGTTCGACGACGGCTCGGCCAGCAGCGGCAGGCCCAGCAGACGGGCAAAGTACTCCGCCGCGGGACCGGCGTCGTGCCCGGCCACGACCACGGTCCGGTGCTCGTTGGACGGCAGGTGATCGGTGGTCGAGCTTGTCGAGGCCTGGGTCTCGACAGGCTCGACAAGCTCGACCACCGGCCTAGGCTCGGCCACCGCCTCGGTTCCCGGGCGGGTGAGCCACCCGCTCCCGTCCAGCTCCGGGGTGAGCGGCTCGCGAAACGCCAGGTTCAACTGCACGGGTCCGGCCGGGATCCCCGGCAGCCGGCCCTGCGCGGCACTCAACGCCGTGGCGACGGCGCCGGACGGGTCCGTGCCGGCCGCGATGTCGGTGGCGAAACGGACGTGCTCGCCGAAGAGATCCAACTGGCTGGTGGTCTGGTTGGCGCCCGTTCCGCGCAGCTCCTCCGGCCGGTCCGCGGATAGCACGATCAGCGGCTTGCCCGCATGGTTGGCCTCCATGACGGCCGGCAGCAGGTTCCCCACTGCCGTGCCCGAGGTGGTCAGCACGGCCGCCGGGGCTCCCGCGCCAAGCGCCATGCCGAGGGCCGTGAACCCGGCCACGCGCTCGTCGACGCGAACATCGACGTCCAGCCGGCCGTCCCCCTGCGCCTCGGCCAGGGCGTAGACCATGGGGGCGCTGCGCGAACCGGGGGCGACGACGACGTTGCGGACGCCGGCCGATTCCAGCGCGTCAACCACGCGTCGGGCGGCGTCCATGGAGCTCAGAAAAGTCACGCCTCCATCTAATCACCCGGGCATCTACAAAAGTATAGACAAGCCTAGTATTCTGCTATATATACCTAGATATTCGTAGAATTGAGGAAGCGTTGGATCCGGTTCTCAACCCCTACTCGCCTGGGGCCGGCCGTAAACCGGCGGCGTTGGTCGGACGAGACCAACCACGCACCGATTGGCAGGTCGCGTTGGACCGCGTGGAAATAGGCAGGTCTGCCCAGCCGTTCGTCTTGTACGGGCTACGCGGCGTCGGCAAGACGGTTCTGCTTTCGGACTTCCGGCGAGCGGCCGCTGACCGTGGGTGGATTGTGGCCCAAGTGGAGGCCGGCGCCGGAAAGTCACTGCGGCAGGCGCTGGGCGAGACACTGCACGCTCCCTTGGCTGACCTCGCCCGTCCCTCCGCGGGACGTCGCCTTGCAAGTGCCCTCAAGACCGCGCTCAGCTTCAAGGCATCCTATGACCCTGCAGGAACGTGGAACTTCGGGGTCGATGTGGCCGGCGCCCCCGGTGGCGGCGCTGACACCGGCGTCCTCGAAACTGATCTGCGCAAGCTCGTCCACGACTTGGCTGCCGCCGCCGACGAAGAGGGCGTCGGACTGGCTATCTTGATCGACGAGGCGCAGGACCTTGACCCAGCGGAACTGGTGGCTCTTTGTGCCATTGCCCACGCGGCAGCGCAGGACGACTGGCACGTGCTTTTTGCCGTGGCCGGCCTGCCAAGTCTTCCACGGGTGCTGACCGAGGCGAAGTCATACGCCGAGCGGTTCAACTACCACTTGGTCAAAGAACTTCGCGGCTCGGTGGCCGCGGATGCGCTGACCAAGCCCGCAGCAGACGACGGTGTCGCCTGGGACGGGGCGGCCGTGGGACTTGTTGTCGAGGAAAGCGCCGGCTACCCGTATTTTCTCCAGCAGTTCGGGCAAGACACGTGGAACGCCGCCAGCGGTTCGCGCATCACGTACGACGACGCCCGCGTCGGCGTGGCCACCGGCAGGGGCGCGCTCGACACCGGGTTCTTCCGCGTTCGATGGGACCGTGCAACCCGCGCCGAACAAAAGTACCTGCGCGCGATGGCCGAAGACGGCGACGACGGCAGTTCCTCGGGTGAGATCGCCAACCGGCTCGGCCGCCGCGCAACCAGCTTTGGCCCGATCCGGGCAAACCTGATTGCCAAGGGCCTCGTGTACGCACCAGAGCACGGCGTCATCGCCTTCACGGTGCCCGGCATGGCGGCATTCATCAACCGGCAACCCACCTCGTAGTCTGGGCACCCTCAGACGGCGAAGCGCAGCATGGCCGCCACCGGTCCCCCGCCGGGCACGTCCTCGGCGCGCACGGCCAGGATCCGGGCGTCGGCCAGGAACGACCGGCGCAGCACCTCATCGACCACGCCGTAGTTGTTGGCGTCGGCCGTGCCGTCCACGGTGATGACGCCACTGTCCGCGTCGACGGTGCCGGGCACGCTGTGATCGATGTCCACGAACAACGTCCCAACCGCCCCGAACGTCGCGGCCCGGGCCACGTCGCTGAGGTCGCTGACCGCCCGCCCGGCGGTGCGCAACCGCTCGAACTCCTCCGTCAGCGCGGCCAGTTCACCGGCGTACAGCCCGTTCAGGACGAGCCGCGCGGCCGCGGCCAGGTCGCCGTTGCTGGTCTCCTCCGGGTTGCCGGCGATCCCCTCGGCGGCCAGGTGGGGGTAGGTGTTCACGGACCGGAAGATGCCGGCCAGCGGCTCCGTGGCCGCGAGGATCAACGGCAGCGCCTGGCCGGCCAGGAACGGGCGCATGGCCTGGTTGACGGCGCGCGCGTACTGGCGCAGACGCACCTTCTGCCCCTCGGAGCCGTGCAGCCGTCCGGACGGGTCCCGGCGCGTGACGGCGTCCAGGCCCACGGATTCCGCGGCGTCGGCCGGCATGTCCGGGAGCTGGACCTCCTGCGGTTCGGCGTCGGCGGCGACCTCGATCAGGCGGACCGAGTTCTGCGCCAGGGCCAGCACATACGAGGCCTGCGGGAACGTCGTGGCCCGCATCAGCGGCTTGACCTTGAACCGGTCCGCGACCTGGACGTGCCGGCTGAGCCGGTTCGGCAGCCGGAACGTGGCCAGCGAGCCTGTCGTGGCGAAGATCGCCAGCGTGTTCGACTGGTGCGACCAGAACACCCGGTCGTCAACCAGTTCGGCGATGGCGGTGCTGATCGGCTCGAACGCGCGCGCCTCGCCCCCGGAGGCGGTCCATTGGGTGGCGGCCTCCGCCACCAGGTTCTTCAGGTCGATCCGGCTCTTCTCGGTGTCCGCAGGGACCGGGCTCGTCGGCAGGTAGATCGTGACGGCCAGCCCGTCCCTCGCGGCCGCAAGGGCCTGGATCTCGGCCTTGCCCGGGATATCGATGTGCAACATGGATCGCGCCCTCCCTCACGGTTCCCTGCCGCCCGGCAGGTGCGCCGCCACGAGACAGTGAGGCGGCTTAGTCCCGACATTACACGGACCGCCAGCCCAGAAACAGGGACTCAGGACGGGCGCTCGACGTCGTTCCCGGCGGCCAGCACGGCGTGGCACCGGGCGAGCCGGTCCAGCCACCATTGGCGCCGGCCGGGCGGGGCGGCGTGCCGCGCCAGCAGCCCCGGATCGGCGACGATGTCGCGGACCCGGATGCCGCCGTCGACTGCCACCAGCGACTCGGCGACGACGTCCCCGGCCATGAGCGAGACCGTCCCAAGCCCGCACGCGTAGGGCAGTTCGGGCAGCGCCGCGGCCAGTGCCACGCCGGCCCGTATGCCCACTGAGGTGTCCAGCGCGGAACTGACGACGGCGGGCAGCCCCGCCTCCGCGACGATCGCCAGCGCCCGGCGCACCCCACCCAGGGGTGCGGCCTTCACGATGATCAGGTCCGCGGCGCCGGCCCGGGCCACGGCGAGCGGGTCGGTGGCCTTGCGCACGCTTTCGTCCGCCGCGACCAGCACGGAACCGTCCAGGGCGCGGCGCACGGCGGCGAGCCCGTCGACGCCGGGCACGGGCTGTTCGGCGTATTCGAGTCCGAAAACGGACAACATGCGCACCGCCTTCACGGCCTGCGGCACGTCCCAGCCGCCGTTGGCGTCGATGCGAATGCGCGCCTCCGGCAGCAGGTGCCGTACGGCCCCCACCCGGGCGGCGTCGTCGGCCAGCGACTGGCCGGGCTCGGCCACCTTGATCTTCACGGTGTGGACGGCGTCGAAGGCGGCGAGCACCTCCGGCACCCGGGCGGCCGGCACGGCGGGCACGGTCGCGTTGACGGGCACCACATCCCGGACGGGGGCGGGGAATCCGTCCCAGCCCGCCTCGATGGCACCGGCCAGCCAACGGGAGGACTCGGCGTCGTCGTACTCGACGAACGGGGAGAACTCGGCCCACCCGGCCGGGCCGTCCAGCAGCAACACCTCGCGGTCCAGGACCCCGCGGAACGTCACCCGCATCGGAACGGTCACCACATGGGCGCGGGCCAGCAGGTCGTCGAGCGCGGGAACGGAGTCCATGCGCCCCACTCTAGGGTTCTTCCCAAGTTTGTGTGGCAACCTAGACGGGATGACTACGTACGGGAGCCGATCCGGGCATGCACGCCGCCGGGCCGCCGCCCCCCACGCGTTGCCGTTCATCCTTGCCGCGCTGATCGCCCTGGCCGGGGTCGTGGCCACGTACCAGCTGTTCGTGAACCGCACCGAGGGCCAGTTCATCGACGAGTCCGCGCTGACCGAGGCCGCCGTGGCACGCCACTATCTCGGCGTCCAGGCGTCTCAATGGCTGGATGCCCTACCGCTCACGAGCGTGGTGATCGCCGCCTTCGTCGTGCTGTTCGTCACGCTGGCGCGCCGCCGCTGGAAGGCGGCCGGCATCGCCCTGCTTGCCATGGGCGCGGCGAACCTGAGCACCCAGTTGATCAAGGCCGCGCTGCCCAACCGGCCGGACCTGGGTGTGGACACCCTGTCGCTGAACTCGCTGCCGTCCGGGCACAGCACGCTGGCCGCCTCGGCCGCCGTCGCCGTGTTCCTGGTGGTGTCGCCGCGATGGCGGCCGGCCGCCGGATTCCTGGGCGGCACGTACGCGGTCGTGTCGGGCGTCTCGACGCTGGTCAACCAGTGGCACCGGCCCGCCGACGTGTTGGCGGCGTTCTTTGTCGTCGCGTTCTGGGGCGCGCTGGCCGCGCTGGCCGTGATGCGCACCGGCAACGCCTGGAACGTGTGGGCTGGCCCGCGCGAACACTGGGCGTCTTCCGCGTGGTGGACCATCGGGGCCGCCGGCTTGGCCGTGCTGACCATCGTCGGCGCATACACGGCGGTGGCGTCCGTGGCCGCCCACCCGCAGACGAGCCGGATCACCTATTTCCTGGCCGGCGCCGCGCTGATCGCCGCGTGCGGCTACGCGCTGACCATGTTCGGCGCGCTGCTGCTCGGTTCGCAGGCACGACGCCGGGCCCGCTAGCCGAGGGCCCGCAACTGTGGTTCGCTGGTCCCATGGACGCTGACGGGCCCGCCGAGTCCCCGTTCCACGACGACGAGCCGCACAACGGAGGATTGGCAGTGCGGCTGAACTGGCTGCGCGCCGGGGTGCTGGGCGCCAACGACGGGATCGTCTCCGTGGCCGCCGTCGTTGTCGGCGTGGCCGGCGCCACCGGCCACCTCCCGACCATCCTGACCGCGGGCCTGGCCGCCCTTGTCGGCGGCGCCGTGTCCATGGCCCTGGGGGAATACGTCTCGGTCAGCAGCCAGAGCGACAGCCAGAGGTCGCTGATCGAGAAGGAGCGCTGGGAGCTGGCGCACATGCCCGAGGAGGAGTTGGCGGAACTCACCGCCCTGTATGAGGCGAAGGGACTCTCCACCGAGACGGCCGCCCTGGTCGCCGCGGAGCTCACCGCCCACGACGACCTGGCCGCGCACCTGTCGGCCGAGCTGAACATCGACCCGGACGACATCGTGAGCCCGTGGCACGCGGCCCTGGCCTCCGCCGTCAGCTTCGTCATCGGGGCGATCCTGCCCATGCTGGCCATCCTGCTGCCGCCCCCGCAGTGGCGTGTTCCCGTGACGTTCCTCGTGGTGCTGGTCGCGCTGGCGCTGACCGGGGCGACGGGCGCGCGGATCGGCGGGGCGCCGGTTCCGCGAGCCACGGTCCGGGTGGTCGTCGGCGGCGCCGTGGCCCTGCTCGCCACGTTCCTGGTCGGATCGTGGCTGGGTGCCAGCGGCGTCGTCTAGGTGCGCGCCGCCGGCGCGCTGCGCGGGATCCAGTACCAGAGCACGGCGGCCGCGACGAGGCCGAGCGCCCCGGTGGCCCCGATCCCCACCGACAGCGTCGCCACGGCCGTGATGGCGGACAACAGGGCCGGCCCGCCGGAGTTGCCGACGTCGGACAGGAACCGCCAGATACCCAGGAACTGGGGCCGCCCCAGCGCGGGTGAATGGTCCGCGCCGAGCGTCATGATGAGCCCCGAACCGATCCCGTTGCCGAGGCCCACCAGCAGCGCGACGAGCAACAACGAACCCGCCCCGTGCGTGAACGGCATGGCCAGCAGGCCGAGCCCCATCAACGCCATGGATGGCACGGCCACGGCACTGCGGCCCTTCTGGTCCATGACCTTCCCGGCCGGGTAGAACACGAGCATGTCGACGGCGCCGGAGAGCCCGTAGATCAGTGATGTGGTTGTGGCGTCCAGGCCCAGGTTGTCGGCCCACAGGGGAATCACCACTTGCCGGGCGGACCTGACGGCACTGACCAGGACCACACCCACGCCCAGGGTCGCGAACAGCCGGCCGTAGCTGCCCAGCAGGTGCCGTACCGTGGGAGCCGGCCCCGCCGCCGCCCCCGCGCGGCCCGGTCGGGACTCCAGGTCGGGCAGCGTCCACACCACCACGCCGGCCGCGGCCACGGCGACGGCGGCCACCCAGTACGCGCCGGCCAGCCCGGCCAGGTGGATGGCCAGGGCGCCCACGAACGGTCCGGCGAAGATGCCGATCCGGCCCACCCCGCCCAGCGTCGACATGGCCCGGGCGCGCAGCGTGGGCGGGACGGCGGCCGTCAGGTAGCTCTGCCGGGCCAGGTTGAACTCGGCGCTGGCCGCACCGATCAGCAGCACGCCAAGCGCGAAGAGCCACAGGTCGTGGGCAAGGATGCACAACAGCAACGCCACGAGTGTCAGCACCGAGGCGCCCACGAGCCCCATGCGCTCGCCGAACCGGGCCGTCAGCAGCGAGGCGGGGATGTTGCTGACCAGCGAGCCGAGCCCCATGAGCGTCACGACCAGGGCGGCCGCGGCCAGGGACGCACCCATGTCCCGGGCCGTTAGGGGAATCACCGGCAGGATGGCGCCCTGCGCGACCCCGAACAGCAGTGTCGGCCCGAAGACCGGGACGGCGATGGCTCGCATCGTGGGAGGGGCGGGATTGCTCACTCGCACCACTGTAGCGCCCGGGTCTCGACAAGCTCGACCACCGGTGGTTGAGCCTGTCGAAACCCCGGTCTGTCAAGCTCGACCATCGGTGGTTGAGCCTGTCGAAACCCCGGGTCTGACAAGCTCGACCACCGGGGGTCAGTGCTGTGTCGCCCGCAATCGGGACAGGAACAGCCGCGCCTCGTCCGGCCCGTAGGGCAGCATCGGGATGGCCTTCGTGGCCAGGTCCGGCATGTCGGCCAGCGCGTCGGACGCCTGCCGGACGGCATGGGTCATGGTGTCGGCCATGCCGGCCACGAACCCGCTCGAGGCCGGCTTCCCGTGGCCCGGGACCAGGAAGTCGTAGCGGTCGCGCAACCCCACCAGCTGGCGCAGCACATCCGCCCAGTCGGCGGGGAACGAATCCTCGAACGACGGGTCGGCGCCCTCCTCGACGATGTCACCGGCGAACAGCGTGGAGGGCGTGCCGACGAGCAGGTCGCCGTCGGTGTGCGCCCGGCCCAGCCAGAACAGCGTCACGCTCACCCCGCCCAGGTCCACGAGCACCGGCCGGTCCTCGACGAGCGCCGTCGGCGGCACGATCTCCGTGAGCGCCCCGGTGCCGGCAGCCATCTCCGGTTCGGTGCCGCCAACGAAGGCACGCTGCGACTCACCCGTGGCGGCCATCGCCCGCGCGGCGGCGGCGTGCGCCCAGAACTCGGTGGCGCCGTCGTGCCTGAACACGGCATTGCCGAAGAAGTGGTCCCAGTGCGCGTGCGTGGTGGCAACCACCAGCGGCAGCTCCGTCAGCTCGCGCACGGCGGTCAGGATCTGCGCCCCGTGCCGCGGCCCGCACCCGGTGTCGACGACCATGGCCCGCTCGGCGCCGACGACCAGCCCGGTGTTCAGCCGGACGCCGGGCACGCCCTGGCTGCCGAGCACATACGTGTTGCCACCCAGATCACGCCATTCCATGCCAGAACCCTACCGCCCGGCGGCACTACAATTCTGCCAGCATCGCCGTGGGGTTCTCCATCGCGTCGGCGACGAAGCGCAGGAACCCGGCCGCCACCTCACCGTCGCAGACCCGGTGGTCGAACGCGAGCGTCAACTCGGCCACCTGGCGCACGCGCAGCCGGCCGCCGACCACCCACGGCCGGGGCATGATGCGGCCCAGGCCGAGCATGGCGGCCTCGGGGTGGTTGATGATGGCGGCCGACCCGTCGACGCCGAACACGCCGTAGTTGTTGATGGTAAACGTGCCGCCGGACAGCAGCGCCGGGCCGGCCTTGCCCGCACGCGCCGTCCCGGCCAGCTCGCGGATCCGCGCGTCCAGTTCCCGGGCACCCAACCCCTGCACGCCGCGCAGCACGGGCACCACCAGGCCCCGATCGGTCTGGGCGGCGAAGCCGAGATTCACGCCGTCGAACTCGGTGAGCTCGCCGCCGTCGGCGGTGTCCGTGAACTGCCGGTTGAGCTGCGGGTACCGGGCCAGTCCGGCCGTCGCGAAGCGCGCCACGAACGCCAGCAGACCGGGTGCGGTGCCGTCGCGCTCCTTGAGCTTGCGGCGCAGGTTGAGCAGTTTCGTGGCATCCACGTCGACCCAGACGGTGGCCTCCGGGATCTCCCGCCGGCTGCGCGAGAACGCGGCGACCGCTGCCCGTTGCATGCCGGTCAACGGGGTGCGGGCGCGCACGCCCAGCCCGGTGCGTTGGTCGATTCCCGTGGGTGGATGGACGACGACGACGTCCCCGCCCCGGGTGCCCGGCTCGCGTTCGGTTGCGCGGATGGCGGCGTCGACGTCGCTGCGCAGGATCAGTCCGTCGGGCCCCGTGCCGCGGATGGCCGCCAGGGCCAGGCCGTGATCGTGGGCGAGCTTGCGCACGATCGGCGAGACCACCAGGGGCGCGGCGGGTTCCGGCGCATGGTTGGCCGGTGCCGCCGGGACGGGCTTCCGCGGCGCCCGCGTGCGGCCGGGCCCCGCCTCGCCCGAGGTGCCGTAGCCGATCAGCACGTGACCGGACTCGCGGTGATTGAGCTTGTCGAAATCGGTCTCGACGGGCTCGCGGTGATTGAGCTTGTCGAAATCGGTCTCGACGGGCTCGACCACCGGGGTCTGGGTCTCGACGGGCTCGACCACCGGGGTCTCGGCCCGGATGGAGATCAGCGGCTTCCCGACGGCCAGGGTCTCCCCCTCGGCCCCGTGCAACGTGGCCACGACGCCCTCGAACGGGGACGGCACTTCGACCACGGACTTTGCGGTCTCCAGCTCGGCAACGGGCTGGTCCACGTGGACGGCGTCGCCGACCCCGACCAGCCACGTGACGAGCTCGGCCTCGGTGAGTCCCTCGCCCAGGTCCGGCAACATGAAGACTTGCAGGCTCATGCGTCCTCCCACTGCAGCTCGTCCACGGCGTCGAGGATGCGGTCCACGCCCGGCAGGTGGTACTTCTCCAGGTTCGGCGCCGGGTAGGGGATGTCGAAGCCGGTCACGCGCAGCACGGGCGCGGCGAGCGAATGGAAGCAGCGTTCCTGGATTCGAGCGGCGATCTCGGACGCCATGGACGCGAAACCGGGCGCCTCGGCGACGACCACGGCCCGCCCGGTGCGGCGCACGGCCGCGCACACGGTCGTATCGTCGAACGGCACCAGCGAGCGCACGTCGATGACCTGCAGCGACCGGCCCTCCGCCTCGGCCGTCGCGGCGGCCGCGAGCGCGGGGGCGACGGACGGGCCGTAGGCGATCAGGGTCGCGTCGGTGCCGTCCCGGGCGATGACGGCCCGGCCGATCGTCGACGGCGCCGCGGCCGTGTGCCGGGCGCGCAGGGCGTCCAGGTCCACCGTGTCCTTGGCGAAGTACAGCTTCTTCGGTTCCAGGAACACGACGGGGTCCGGTGACGCGATGGCGTCGCGCAGCATGGTGTACGCGTCGGCCACGGTCGACGGCGTGAGGACGGTCAGCCCGGGCGTGTGCACGTAGTAGGCCTCGGAGGAGTCGCAGTGGTGCTCGACGCCGCCGATCCCGCCCGCGTAGGGGACCCGGATCACCAGTGGCAGCCGGACCCGGCCGCGGGTGCGATTGCCCATCTTGGCCACGTGGCTGGTGATCTGCTCGAACGCCGGGTACGCGAACGAGTCGAACTGCATTTCGACGACCGGGCGCATGCCGTTCATGGCCATGCCGGTCGCCATGCCGACGATGCCGGATTCGGCCAGCGGCGTGTCGAAGCAGCGGTCCTCGCCGAACGTGCGGGTCAGCCCGTCGGTGACGCGGAAGACGCCGCCGAGCGTGCCGACGTCCTCCCCGAACACGACGACGGACGGGTCGGCGGCCATGGCATCCGCCATGGCCAGCGTCAGCGCCTTCGCGAACGTGAGCGTCTGGACGCCGTGCAGCTCGGCGAACTCGTTGCGGGATGTCACGCCGTGCGGCGTCTGGGACACGGTGGTCATGATGTGGCTCCTGTGGGGGTGGCGGCCAGTTCGGCGGCCAGGGACCGGCCTTGTTCGTCCAGTTGCGGTGTCGGGGTGCTGTAGACGAACCGGAAGAGGTCCTGCGGGTCGGGGGTGGTGGTGGCGTTCAGGCCGTCGCGCAGCGTCTTCGCGAGCGTCTCGGCGGCCGCCGCGATCCGGTCCTTGTCGGCGGCGCCCAGCGCTCCGGCGTCGGACAGGTATTTCTCCAGCCGCACCAGCGGATCCCGGAGCACCCACTGCGCCACCTCGCCGTCGGACCGGTAGCGGGTGGCGTCGTCGGCGTTCGTGTGCGATTGCATGCGGTACGTGTGCGCCTCGACGAGCGCCGGGCCGCCGCCGTTGCGTGCGCGCTCGGCCGCCTGCCCGAGCACGGCCAGCAACGCGGCCAGGTCGTTGCCGTCCACGCGTTCGCCGGCCATGCCGTAGCCGATCGCCTTGTGCGCCAGCGACGGCGCCACGCTCTGGTGGACCAGGGGGGTCGAGATGGCGTACTGGTTGTTCTGGACGAGGAAGACGACCGGGACGTGGAACACGGCGGCGAAGTTCAGTGCCTCGTGGAAGTCGCCCTCGCTGGTGGCGCCGTCGCCGCAGATGGCCAACGCCACGGTGTCCTCGCCGCGCAGTTTCGCCGCGTGCGCCACGCCGACGGCGTGCAGCAGCTGGGTGGCCAGCGGTGTCGATTGCGTGGCGACGTTGTGTTCGTGCGGGTCGTAGCCGCTGTGCCAGTCCCCGCGCAGCGACGCGAACGCCTCGAGCGGGTCGACGCCGCGGGCCAGCACGGCGACCATGTCGCGGTACGTGGGGAACAGCCAGTCGCGCGGTTGCAGGCACATGGCGGCGGCCACCTCGCACGCCTCCTGGCCGTGCGACGACGGGTATACGGCCAGCCGCCCCTGCCGGACGAGCGCCCCGGCCTGATCGTTGACGCGGCGCCCGATCACGAGTTGTTCGTAACCGGCCAACAGGGTTTCCAGATTGGGCATCGGGTAGTCGGCCTTGTGGTCGCCCGCCGGTGCGGCAGCGCCGTCGGCGGTGATGAGCTGCACGACGTCGACCGACGGCAGCAGGAAGGTGGTGCCGCGTCCGCCCGCCTGGGCCGACCGCTCGGGGTGTTCCGTCATGAGCCTGCGCCCCTCCAAAGTTGAAAGATGTTCCGTCACTTCAGTATGGATTCGGTGCTCGTTTTGTATCCAGACCTTCGGCAAAATCTGGAATTTTGGAACCAGTTTCCGTAGTCTTGAAGACAGAAATGCTGTGTGAGCCACGTTACGGCGACAGTTGCACGAACCGTCCGGAAGGGAACCCGCATGAGCGACCACCAGCCGGTGCCGTTGGACGAGACGGACCGGCGCATCATCGCCGAGCTGACCCGCGACGGGCGCATGTCGGTGACCACGGTGGCGGCGAACGTGCACATCTCCCGGGCGCACGCCTATTCGCGGATTGCCCGGCTCACCGGCGATGGGGTGCTGACACGGTTCACGGCCGTGGTGGACCCCGTGAAGGCGGGGTTGCGGTCCTCCGCCTACGTCACCCTGAAGGTCAGCCAGCACTCGTGGCGCCAGCTGAAGGAGGACCTCTCACGGATCCCGGAAGTGCAGCACATCGCCCTGGTGGGCGGGGACTTCGATGTCATCCTGCTGGTCCGGGCCGAGGACAACGTGGGCCTGCGCCGGGTCATCTTCGACCAGCTGCAATCCATGCCCGGCGTGCTGGACACCCAGACGTTCCTGATCTTCGAGGACCTGGACACCCGGTGAATCCGTGCCCCATTGACGTTCTTCCGGACCGGGCGCATTCTGGTGCGGAGGATTGAGAGCATGGGAGCACATCATGACAAACGTGCAGGTACCTGTTCCGCCCAAAAGCACCAAACCCGGTTTGAAACGTGAAATCGGGTTTATCGGGCTTCTCTGGGCCTCAACCGGTTCCATCATCGGATCGGGGTGGCTTTTCGGGGCCAAGGACGCCCTGCAGATTGCCGGCCCCGCCGTCATCATCTCCTGGGTGGTTGGCGGCATTTGCATCTTGATTCTGGCCCTGCCGCACGCCGAGCTGGGCGGCATGTACCCGGTTTCGGGCGGCACCGCCCGTTTCCCGCACTACGCGTTCGGTGGCGCCGTGGGCGCGTCGTTCGGCTGGTTCTCCTGGCTGCAGGCCGCGACGGTCGCCCCCATCGAGGTCCAGGCGATGATCAACTATGCGGGCCACTACACATTTGCCAAGTCCTGGCTGGTGATCAAGCAGACCGCGGCCGGGCCGCAGCCCACGCTGACCGGCAGCGGCCTGACGGTCGCCATCCTGCTCATGGCAGCCGTCACGGCCATCAATTTCCTGAGCATCAAGAAGCTGGCCAACGTCAACAGTGCCGCCACGTGGTGGAAGGTCGGCGTGCCGCTGCTGACCATCTTCATGCTCGCGGTCTTCAACTTCCATCCGGGCAATTTCACGGCCGCCAACGGCTTTGATCCGGACGGGGTCAAGGGCATCCTGTCCGCCGTTTCCACCGGCGGCATCGTGTTCGCGCTGCTGGGCTTTGAGCAGGCCGACCAGCTGGCCGGTGAAAGCAGCAACCCGAAAAAGGACATTCCGCGGGCCGTCATCGGATCGACCATCATTGGCGTGTTCATCTATCTATTGCTGCAGTTCGCCTTCCTGGTGGCACTGCCGGCGTCGCAGCTCGGCACCACCTGGAAGAACGGCCTGTACACCGCCATGACGGGCCCCTTTGCTGACATCGCCACCCTGGCGGGCTTTGGCTGGCTGGCCGCGGTTCTCTACATCGACGCCATCATCTCCCCCGGGGGAACCGCGCTGATCTACATCACGGCATCGTCCCGGGTGTCCTACGGGCTCAGCCGCAACGGCTACGTCCCCGTGGTGTTTGAACGGACCAACAAGGCCGGCGTCCCCTGGGTTGGGCTGATCACGGCGTTCATCATCGGCTGCATCTGCTTCCTGCCCTTCCCGACGTGGCAGTCGATCGTCGGCCTGATCACCAGCGCAAGCGTGCTCATGTACGCCGGCGCCCCGCTGGCCCTGGGCGTGTTCCGCAACAGGCTGCCCCATGAAGACCGCCCGTACCGACTCCCCGCGGCCACGGTCATGTCACCCTTGGCGTTTGTCGTCGCCAACCTGCTGATCCTGTGGTCGGGTTGGAGCACGGACTGGAAGCTGGGACTTGCCATCCTGATCGGCTACGTGATCCTTGTCGGCAACCGGCTGTTCAACCTGAACCCGACCAAACCCCAGATGGACTGGAAGGCCGCCCAGTGGCTGCCCGTCTACCTGGTCGGCATGGGCCTGATCGTGTTTCTCAGCGATTTCGGGCCGCTGGCGCACCCCTGGTTCCCGCTCTATTGGGACATCCTGGCCACGGCGGTTTTCAGTGCCATCATCTACTACTGGGCGGTCCATGTCGCCTTGTCGGCCGACGAAATCAGCAACATGATCAACACCGTGGTGGTCGAGGAGGAGGCAACGATTCCCGGCGCCGCGTGACCGGGCCCGAACCGGATATTCACCCGCACAAACACTGGGCACCCGCGGAAACGTGCGGAATCCGGGGCCCGAAAGCCGCAGCCCGGCCCAGTCCAACGGCAAAAGTGTGGATAATGTCCACACCCGTCCAGGGCACCGCAGCATGGCCATCACCAGTCGCTTCGCGGCCACCGGTAGTTCCCGCTGCACGTCGGCGGCCTTAGGCCATGTGGATGCGCTCGTACCCGAACTCAACCACCACGCGAAGCCGTTCGCCGACGGCCTCGACATACTTCCGCAGGGTGTCCTACCTGGGCACGTTCAATATCACCGTGCTCGATGCGCGACACCCCGTTCTGACTCACCCGCAGGTGTCGCGCGCTTGGCCCTTGTTCTGCCCGGCCGTCACCTTGCGGCGCAGGTCAGGGTCTGGGTCTAGAGGTCCGTAATTCTCAGGGCCATTAGACAGGTTGCCTGTCCGTCCAGGGTGTCCAGGGGCAGCCGCATTAGCTCCGAGAGCAGTCGCAGGCGTTTGCTCAGGGTGTTGCGGTGAATATAGAGGTCTCGGGATGTTTGGGACGGCTGTGCGTTGTGTTTCAGATAGGTTTTCAGGGTCTGCAGGAGCGCGCTGTCGTGGTCATGGTCGTACGCGAGCACTGGAGCAAGGAGCTTGTGGGCTGCCGCGCGGGCGCCGCCGCCGGCGGTGGCCGCGATCAGTGATTGGAGATTGAGCGGCGCTGGAATCACCGGCTCCGAAACGTGTAAGACCTTGTGTCGTGCGTCCGCGACGCCCAGCCGCAATTCGTCCACACTGTCGGCCGGTCCTTTGACGATAATCGGCACCGTCCCGGCCACTTGGCGGCATGATTCCAGCAACTGTTGTGTGATCGACTCCGGGGGCTCCCCGGTGAGCGAGCTGGATTGGGCAAAGGCGAAGAGGTTGCCTTGCCAGGAGTGCATCTGGACACGGCTGAACAACTCCTGAACCGCCAGACGGATTTTCCACGGATGGGTTGAGTCGTCGGGACCTGGGCGGGCGACCACCAGATACGTCGCCGCCTGGGGGTCGAGCCCCGCCGCCCGAAAGGTCCGGGTGAGTTCGTCGGTGGCGACTCCCTCCCAATCGCCGAATTGTTGCAGCAGTGCCGTCATTCGTGCCGCTTTTTGCCCCGAGGCCTTGAGCACGTTGTTGAGTTGAACGGCGAGGATGGATGAGGCTGGACCGAGCAGCGTTGTCAGCGGCTCGCGGGAGAGTCCCCCGCGGGCAACAAGATGGAAGGTCTCCGTCCCGCCCATGGGCAGTTCGAAGGACGAAGCCTGGGTTCCCGCAGCGGCCCGGCGTAGGTCTTCGTGGGTCCAGCCCGAGCCCTTCGGCCAGGAAGCCACCACGTCGCCGATGGCATCGAAGATCGCGACTTGGCCTTTGGTGGCGTCGGCAATCTCGGCCAGCAACCCGCGCAAGGCGCCCCCGGCCCCGGCGATTCTTGCGCACCGGTCGGCCAGTGCCCACGACTGTTTGGTCAGTGCGAAGCGTTCCGCCTCCAAGACGCTGGTGACGAAACGCTGTACTTGGAGTGCGGGCACAACGTGCGGTACTTCCAGGAGTGGGACGTTATGGTTCGTGGCGGCTCTGACCAGGCCCGGTGGGATCAGCCGGTGGGCGGCGCCGGTGACGAACGCGAGGGCGGCCACCGGAACGTCCGCAAGCCGCTCGACGTAGGCGTCCCAGATGCGGTCGTCCGAAAAGTTGAATCCGATGCCATTGGTGATCAGGAGGCAGCTGGCGCTGAGAAAGGGTGTTGGGTCCAGGAACTCTGCCTGGGCGCAGAAGCTGATGGATCGGGCCAATCGTTGCCTCGAAGAGGGTGTGTGCAAACGCAACTGCAAAGTATCCTCGGCCAGCAAATCGGCGACTTTCATGCTCTCCCTCTTGACGGCCTGGTCTGGATCGCATCCCAGTGTGCAACTACGACAATTAGACACCAATGTAGTGGGCAAACGCACACTGGGATGTGACCTGAAGTCTCCGTAGGGTTTCACACATGCAACAAGACAATGTGAACGGCGTCACGAGCGGAATTGAGATCAACTCGGACATGGGTGAAGCCTTGGGGCTGCACACCTTTGGGAACGATCTGGAGCTCATGCAGATCATCGACGTCGCAAACGTCGCGTGTGGATTCCATTCCGGAGACCCGGACACCATGGAGGTGACGGTGCAGGCCGCCAAGGACCACGGCGTGAAGGTCGGCGCCCATCCGGGACTGCCGGACATCGTGGGCTTTGGCCGCCGGGAGATGAAACTGACGCCGGCGGAGGTCGAGTCCCTGATCCTCTACCAGGTGGGTGCCCTGACCGGTTTCCTGAACAAGGTGGGACTGGAACTGAACCACATCAAACCCCACGGATCCCTGTACGGAATGCTGGCGCGCGACCCCGAGCTGATGAGGGGTGCAGCCAACGTCGCCAAACTCTACGACGTGCCCATCTATGGATTGGCTGGCACCGCACACCAAAGCGTGTGCCAGGAGATGGGCGTTCCCTTCCTCGGCGAACTGTACGTGGATCTGAACTACGGCCCCGAGGGGCAGCTGCTCATCCAGCGGCGCCCCGAACCCACGGATCCCGCCGCGGCGGCCGAACGCGTGCGCAGGGTGCGCAGCGAAGGCGTTGTCGAAGCCTCCGATGGCTCCCTGATCACCATTGACTTCGACAGCATCTGCGTACACTCCGACGCCCCGAATTCCCCAGCCGTAGCTGCGGCCGTCCGGCAGGCCGCCGGTTCCTAACCCGCTGCACCTGAGACAACCACTGCGAAAGGTCCACTGTGTCCCATAACATCGTTTCCCCACTCCCCGGCCTGTTCTACCGAAAGCCCGGTCCCGGCAAGGACGCCTATATTTCCGAAGGCGACCGCGTCGAGTCCGGCCAGACCATCGGCGTCATCGAAATCATGAAGCAGTTCAGCGAAATCCGCTCCGACGTCGCCGGCACCCTGACCAGCTTTGCGGTCGAAGATTTCGGTGCCGTCAACCCCGGCGACGTGATCGCTGTCATCGAGGTGGGACCGTGAAGAAACTGCTGATTGCCAACCGCGGCGAAATCGCCGTCCGCATCATCCGTACGGCACGCGAACTCGGCATCACTACGGTTGTCGTGGCCAGTGAACCCGACGCCCATTCCTTCGCCGCCCAACTCGCCGACGAATGCGCCGTCGTCGGCCCGGCGCCAGCGAGCCGCAGCTACCTCGACCACGAGGCAGTGCTCAAGGCGGCCCTAGACCACGGCTGCGATGCCGTCCACCCCGGTTATGGGTTCCTGTCCGAGAATGCGGTTTTCGCCCGGGCCGTGCGCGATGCCGGGCTGATCTGGGTGGGTCCGGCCCCGGAATCGATCGAACTCATGGGCGATAAGGCCCGCGCCCGACAGGCAGCCATGGACGCCGGCGTCCCGACGCTGCGCGGCACCGACGGCGCCGTCCCCGAGGGCGCAGACATTGTGACGATCGCCCGGGACATCGGCTATCCGTTGGTGGTCAAGGCCGCCGCGGGCGGTGGCGGCCGCGGCATCCGTCTCATCGTGACGGAGGCGGAGCTACTCGCCACCGTCGAGGTCGCCCAGGCCGAGGCGGCCGCCGCCTTCGGCAGCTCCGCGGTCTATCTGGAACGCTTTGTCGAACGTGCCCGGCACGTTGAGGTCCAGATTCTGGGCGACGGGCACAACGTCATCCACTTGGGGGACCGCGACTGCTCCATGCAACGCCGGCAGCAGAAAGTCATGGAGGAGGCGCCCGCCCCGGACCTCCCCGAGGAGGTGCGCCGGCAGATGCTGGAGTCTTCCGTGCACCTCGGGCAGAAGTGCGGCTACTCCGGGCTCGGCACTATCGAATTCCTCTACGACCCGCGCAACCACGAGGTTGCCTTCATCGAGATGAACACCCGCCTCCAGGTGGAGCATCCCGTGACCGAAATGATCACGGGCCTGGACCTGGTCCGGGAACAGCTGCTGGTGGCCGACGGCGCGGAACTGAGACTAAGGCAGGAAGATATCGTCTTCCGCGGCCATGCCTTCGAATTCCGCATCAACGCCGAAGACCCGGCCAACGGTTTCATGCCGAGCCCCGGGGTGATCAAGCGCCTCGACTGGCCCGGCGGCCCGGGCATCCGCGTCGACTCCGGCTTCGTCAGCGGCTCCACCGTGGCGCCCTTCTACGACTCTCTTCTGGCCAAGCTGATCGTCTGGGACGAGACCCGCGACCAGGCCATCGTCCGTTCGGGACGCGCCCTCGATGAGATCACCGTCGAGGGTGTCACGACAACGATTCCGTTGCTCATGGCCCTGAGCCAGCGGCCCGAGCTACGCGCCGTCGAACACCATTCCAAGTTCATCGAAACCGCGCCCGAACTGCTTGGTCTGCCAGCATGAGTGCGCACAGCGCCGAGAGCGAGCGGCTGAAGGGAAAGGCCCGCTACACCTGGGGCGGCGATGAATTTCTGTTCATCGAGATCGACGAAGCGATGAGCCTGGCCGCGAACTTCAAGGCCAACTCCATGGCCGGCATGCTCTCGGCCCGGGCACTGTCCGGGATCTCCGACGTCTGCCCGGCCAACGCCTCCCTGCTGATCCGGTTCAATCCGGACGTTCTAGACCCGGAGGAACTCGAAGCCGTGGCCCGAGCCATCGAGGTGGAGGTCGACGCCGCGGAACACCAGACCCTTGAAACCCGAATCGTGGAGGTTCCCGTTTGGTACGACGATCCTTTCACCCGCGAGACGGGGGCACGGTTCCGCAGCGGACACCAGAGCCCGGACGGCACAGATCTCGACTTCGCCGCCGAGAGCAACGGACTGGCCTCCGCGGCGGAATTCATCAGCCGCCACCACGGCAGCCCGTGGCTGGTGTCCATGGTCGGCTTCGTGGCGGGCCTGCCCTTCATGTTCCAGATGGTTCCCCGGGAGCAGCAGCTGGAGGTCCCCAAGTATCTGAGCCCTCGGACCGACACACCACCCTTGACGGTCGGACACGGCGGCTGTTTCGCCTGCATTTACTCGGTCCGGGGTGCCGGCGGCTACCAGATGTTCGGCCTCGCCGCAGCTCCCATCTTCGACCCCGCGCAGCGGCTTGAGGACTTCACGGACTTCATGATCTTCTTCAAACCCGGCGACATCGTCACCTTCCGGCCCATTGACCAAGACGAGTATGAGCGGATCCAACGGCAGGTCGAGGACGGCACCTTCGTCTACCGCCAGGCCCCTGTGACCTTTGACCTCGCCGAAGCGCTGGAAGATCCGCAGCGGTACAACCAAGAGATTCTGGAGCGCCTCAATGTCGTTTGAAATTTTGGAACCCGGGCTCTCCACCACGGTCCAGGACCGTGGCCGGCTTGGCTACTACAACGTCGGCATTCCCCAGGGCGGTTCGATGGACCAGTGGTCGGCCGAGCTGGCCAACGCCGTGGCGGGCAACACCGCCGCGGAAGCGGTCCTCGAATGCACGTACCTCGGGCCGCGCTTCCGGACCACGGAGGCCGCCGTCATTGCTGTCGGTGGTGCACCTGTGGACGTCAAGGTCAACGGCGAGAACAGGGAACAATGGACCAGGCTTGAGCTGGCCGCGGGAGACGAGGTTTCGTTCGGTTTCCTGCAGGGCGGGACACGGTTCTACATCGCCGTGCGCGGCGGCATCGATGTCCCGCTCGTGCTGGGCAGCCGCTCGACCTACACCCTCGGGTCGCTGGGCGGATTCAAGGGCCGCAAGCTTGAAGCCGGCGATGTAGTGCCGGTTGGTCCTTCCGCCGCGGGAAACAAGGGCCTGGGCGGCATCGATCCGGCGTTGCGGCCCACCTACACCCGGGAGCTGGACATCCGCGTGGTCTGCGGCCTCTACGACCACCGGCTCACCGAGGCAGGAATGAACACACTGCTGTCCTCCACCTGGACCCTCACACCGGTGGCCGACAGGACGGGCCTGCGCTACTCGGGCCCCGCCATCGAATGGAAACCGCGCCAACAACCCTTCGGCGCCGGCTCCGACCCCTCCAACATCGTCGATGCCGGGTACGCGGTGGGTTCCATCCAGATTCCCGGCGGCAATGAACCCATCGCCCTGCACCGGGACGCCGTTTCCGGGGGTGGCTACGCCATGGTGGCAACGGTCATCAGTGCCGACATGGATCTGCTGGCCCGTAGCGCCCCCGGAACACAAACACGGTTCCGTGCGGTCACCATGAAAGACGCGCTCCGTGCGCGGGCCGACCTCAAGGCCCTCCGCCATCGGCTTTGGGGCAACTAGGGCAAATTGCCGGCGGCATCGGTCGCCGGTTCCGTTCATTTATTTGCAACACCTAAGAGGTGGAACTTTGTCGTACTCAAATTATGTCCTACCCGCTACAAAACGTGCCGGTAAATGGTCCCTCACGATGGCCTGGTGGGCGCTTTTCTCGGCCATGTTCTGGATCTACGTGGCAGTCGCATCGGCCGGGGCCGTCGGTGTCGTCAACACCGTGATCGGCATGGCACTGACCGTCGCCACGTACGGCGCCATCAACCTTGCCCTGTCCCGCTACGCGGCAAGGACCGGGCTGACCGTGAGCCTGTTCTCCCGAACACTCTTCGGGTTGGTTGGCTCGGCCCTTGCCTCCCTGATCTTCGCGGCCACGGCCATCTACTATGCGGTCTTTGAAGGGTCGATCATCGCCGTCGCCTTCCACGAGTTCTTCGGCGGCACCATGGTGCTCTGGTACGCCGTCGTCGTCCTCTACGCCATCCCCCTGGCCATGGGTAGCGTACAGAACTGGCTGGACAAACTCAATGGCTTTCTCCTCCCGTTTTATGTGGCCGGCCTCATCGCCGTGATTATCGCCGCCACCCTCATCCGGGGCGTGCCGACAGACTGGCTCGGCCACGCTGCGGCCGCGTCAACGCTGCCGGGATGGCTGACCTCGTACCTTATCTACATGGGCGTGTACATCATGATGATGTACACATTCGACTATGCACGCCTGGGCCAGCAAAAAGACAAAAAGTTCCTCGGAACCGTGACTTTCGGTTGGGTCTTCTATGCCTTCACCTTTGGCCTGAACGGCCTGATTGGCATCTACATTATGAGCGCCTGGAAACTAGCAGCGTCCGAAACCGGGGTGGTCCAGGCATTCATCTCCTCCCTGGGTCTCGGCGGCGTCCTGGTCATCCTCGTATCGCAGACACGCATCAACTCAGCGAACTACTTCCTGGCATCAGAAAACCTTTCCGCCTTTGCCAGCAGGGTGTTCCGCCTCAATCTGCCCCGCTTCGTGTGGGTCATTGTCTGTGGAGTCTTGGCATTCCTGCTCATGCTCACCGACGTCCTCAGCTACCTGCTCAAGGCGCTGGCCTGGCAGGGCGTCTTCGTCACCGCCTGGGTGGCCATCGCCCTGGTCTACATCGCGCTGAACTGGAAGAAGACGCACCTTGTCCCGGACATCCGGCCCGCCAGGCTGAAGGCCATCAGCCCGGGAGCCATTGCCTGGGTGCTGGCGTCGGGCATTGGAATCGCATTGACGGAGCAGACGGCCCTGCCGGTCATCTCCCAACTGACACCCGTGATCACCATGGTCCTGGCGGCCGCCCTGTACTACGGGGCCTACAAGCTCTCACCCCCGCAGTTCATTGATTCCTCGCAGAGCCCCGACGCAATCGAAGAAGGACTGGATCCCGCCATCACAGGCTGACCCGGGCCGCCAAGGATGCCGGTGTGCTGGACGGCAGCAAGGGTTACCCGGCACACCGGCCCGGAATCAATGAACAATAACGTGCGTTCACAAGACACTCCTCAACGTGTTCACTGTCCTTTTCAGGAGTCGGCGGCGTTCAGCCGGCCACGGACTCCAGGAACTTGCCGGTTGGGGCGAAGAGGACGGTCCCAGTCGCCGCGGTGGATACGTCAAGGAGGCGGTCATGGCTGCCCTCCCGTTCACCGACGAACATCCGTTGGATCATCCGCTCGATCACCCACAACTGGCGTGTGTAGCGGCGCCGCACACGTCGCCACCGGTGGGGTTCGACATTCCGTCCACGAAACCGAGTAGGTCGTGCGAATCGAAGCAGCGGAAGCCGCTCACCTCGTCGGCCATCGTGATCGCGTCGCCGAGGGCGTCCAATAGCAGCCGTTCGAACTCGAAACCGAAGTCCTCGCACTCGGCCCGAATATGCAAGAGCAGGCCACCCGGCGTGGACACTACCGTCCCGCTCGGCCCACGGACCTCACGGAACGGATGCAGTACGCGTGGCGGATGCACCTCCGTGAGCGGGGCGAAGTGGTACCCGCCGGCCGTGCGGGGACACCCAGGTCATGACCACACTCGGCCCAAGCCGGTGTCGTGACGCAGCCCACTCCCCCACAAACGTCACCAGAGAACCCCCGGAGCGGGTCATCACTGGGGCCGGTCGGCCGTCACGGACGAAAATTCCGATGATCGGGTACACGGCACGACGACGCCCAGATCCGCTCATTTCGCAAGCTGCCCGGCCACCGATGAACAAGTGAAGGAAGCAACGACTGGACCAGCCAGCCGGGCAGAACAGGAGCGGCCACCGCCACAGCCCCAAGCCAGCGCTGGATGACCACCCAAGCCACTGCATAGATAGTGCGGTCACTGTCCACAGCGGGTAAATCGCTTAATAACCTCTTCTGACCGGCACAAACACCGTGCCCGAGGTGGGACTCGAACCCATGCTCAGCGACCCGTGAAGTCCGGCTTCCGCTTGGCCTTGAACGCCGCAAATCCCTCGGCATAGTCGGCCGTGCCGGACAGGTCTGCCTGGGCCTGGTTTTCACGGACGACGGCGTCCCACAGTCCCAGCCGGCGGTCCCGGATCGCCGCGACAAGGCCCTTGCTGGCGTTGAACGCCCGGGTGGGGCCGGTCGCGGCCTTCACGGCCGCCGCCCGGGTGGTCTCGAGCAGGGTTTCGGCGGGCAGTGCCCGGCTGAACAGGCCGGACCGCACGGCCTCCGCCCCGCTCATCAGCTCGGCCGTGTAGATCAGGTCGAGGGTCCGGTGCGGGCCCAGCCGTTCGGTGAACAGCCAGTGCCCGCCGGAATCGAGCGTGGCGCCCAGGTTCGCGAACGGGGAGCCGATCTTCGCGTTCTCCGCCACGTACACGACGTCCGTGGCGATCAGCAGCCCCAACCCCACGCCGAGGCAGGCACCCTGGGCGGCCGCGAACGTGGGTGCCGGAAACCCGGACATGCTGCGCAGCAGCGGGGCGAGCAGGTCCTCCAGGTAGGCGCGCGCCCCCGGGTCAGCGGAGCCGTTCGCACCCTCGATCCCGGCGATGTCCCGCCCAGCGCAGAACGCCCGTCCCGTTCCTCTCAGCAGCAGCGCCCGGACGCTGCCGGCGGCGGCGGCGGCAGCGGCGTCGTCGTACGCGGCCGCCAGCTCGCCCAACGCACGCTCATCGAGTGCGTTGAGTTTCTGCGGTGCGTCCAGCACCACCTCGGCGACGGAATCGGCGATGGAAAGGTCAATCATGGCTGCTCCTAGAAGAGGTCGGTGGTCGAGCTTGTCGGTGATTGAGCTCGTCGGGTCTCGACAAGCTCGACCACCGTCGGGTCTCGACAAGCTCGACCACCGTCGGGTCTCGACAAGCNCGACAGGCTCGACCACCGGATCACACGTCGTAATCCACGGTGACGGCCGGCGTCGTGGGGTGCGCCTGGCAGGTGAGCACGTACCCCTTTTCCAGCTCGTCCGGTTCCAGCGCGTAGTTCTCCTCCATGTCCACGGAGCCGGAGACCAGCTTGGCCCGGCAGGTGCCGCACACGCCGCCGGCGCACGCGAACGGCACGTCGGGGCGCACCCGCAGCGCGGCGTTGAGGATGGACTCGCGGGCGTGCGTGGGGCTGGCGACCTCGCCCTTGAGCCCGTCCAGCGTGAACGTGATCTTGTACGACTCCGCCGACTCGTCGGCCACGACGACGCGGCCGGCCTGCCCCTCCGGGCGGTCCGGGAGGCCGGTCGAGAACAGCTCGAAGCGGATCCTGTCCTTCGGCACGCCGCGGGCGGCCAGCACGTCGCGGCACAGCTGGACGAGTTCGAACGGGCCGCACAGGAACCACTCGTCGACGTCGTCGGTGTGGATGGCCGTATTGAGCAGCGTCTCGAGCTTGGCGGCGTCGATCCGGCCGCTGAGCAGCGGGGCGATGCGCTGCTCGCGGGACAGCACATGGTGCAATGCCAGCCGGGCCGGGTACCTGTCCTTCAGGTCGGCCAGTTCCTCCAGGAACATGACGTCCATGGACGCCTTGTTCGCGTAGATCAGGTCGAGCCGGGTGTCCTGGTTGCCGGCCAGCAGCGTCCGGGCGATGGCCATGACGGGCGTGATGCCGGACCCGGCGGCGATGGCCACGAACGTGCCGGCCCGGCCGGCCAGCTCCTCCGGGTGGTTCATGCTGGCGAGCACGTTGTGCATGCCGGCGTCCCCGTTCCGTCCGTGCTTGGAGATGAACGCGCCCATGGGGCTCATGACGTCCATGCTCATGCCCGCGGTCAATTCGGCGTTCGCCCAGGTGGAGAACTCGCCGCCGAGGTCGCGTTTGATGGCGACCTTGATCTCGGAGCTGCCGTCCTCGAACGCCATGGGCGCCGCGCAGATGGAGTAGCTGCGCCGCACCTCCCGCTCCACCCCGGCGTCGTCGGGCATGTTCATGCGCAACGCCACGTACTGCCCGGGCAGGTAGTCGTAGTGGCCGGCCAGCTCGGCGGGCACGCCGAACGTGACCTCGATGGCGTCCTCGGTCAGCCGCCGCACGGCGGAGACCTCGAGGTGGTGGAACGCGGCCCGGCGGCGGGCGGCGGCATCGACGGGAACGCTCATCAGTGCACCTTGAAGTAGTCGAAGGGTTCCAGGCAGTCCCGGCACGTGTACAGCGCCTTGCAGGACGTGGAGCCGAACCGGGTGATCTCCCGCGTGTTCAGCGAATCGCAGCGCGGGCACTTGACGCTCAACGCCAGTGTGACCTTGCCGCCGGCCCGGGCCGCGGGCGCGGCGATGCCGTACTCGGCCAGTTTGGCCTTGCCGTCCGCCGTCATCCAGTCGGTGGTCCAGGCCGGGGCGAGCACCATGTTCACGCCGACCGTGCCGTAGCCGGCCGCCGTGAACGCGTGCCCCAGGTCTTCGCGGATGGCGTCCATGGCCGGGCAGCCCGAATAGGTCGGCGTGATGGTGACGCTCACAGCCGGCAGCGGCCCGCCGTCGTCGTACGTGTGCACGTCGCGCAGGATGCCCAGGTCCGCGATGGACAGGACCGGGATCTCGGGGTCGGCGACGGTGGACGCGACGGCCCACGCCACCTCGTCCACCTCGCTCAGCACGGCGGTCACCAGCTCGCCCCCGGGAATTCGCGCGCCAGCACCTGCATCTCCGCCAGCAGCGGCCCCAGGTGCTCCGAGTGCCGCCCTTCCCGGCCGCCGCCGACGGCCGGCGGCACGGCGGGCACGTCCAGTTCCGCCTCGGCGAGGACGGCGCCGGTCACGGCGTCGAAGTCTGCCCGCAGCGTGGAAGGCACGACGGCGGCGTCCCCGAGTCGGGCGGTCAGCGCGTCGTCCACGAACAGCTCGCCCACGTAGGGCCAGATGAGGGCCAGCCCGGCGATCATGCGCCGGCGGGACTCGTCCGTGCCGCCGGCCAGCCGCAACACCCACTGGACGCTGTGGTCGCGGTGGTAGTCGACCTCCTTGACGGCCTTCGCCGCGATGGCCGCCAGCGTCTCATCGGTGGAATGAACGAGCCGGCGGTACAGCTCGAACTGGTAGTGGCTGGCCACGAACTGCCGGGCGATGGTGACGGCGAAGTCGCCGTTGGGCTGCTCGAACAGGTGGGCGGAGCGGAACTCGTGCTCCCGGCGGAAGTAGGCCAGGTCGTCCTCGGTCTTGCCCCAGGCGCTGCCGGCGTAGGTGAGGAAGGAGCGGGCGTGGCCGAGCTGGTCGAGGCCGATGTTGCCGAGCGCCACATCCTCCTCGAGCTCGGGGGCCCGGGAGATCCAGTGGCCCAGGCGCTGGGCCAGGATGAGCCCGTCGTCGCCGAGGCGCAGCGCGTATTCGGCCACGTCCTGCGACGGTTTCGCCGCCCCGCGGGCCGCGGCGAGCGCGATGTCCTCGGGACGGAGGGCGTTGCCGGGCGTGATGCGCGTGGCGGATGCGGACTGTTCTGGGGCCCCGACGGCGAGGGACCCGACCCGAGCTTGCGAGGGTTGGGAGCCGGTGGGGATCACAGGTGTTTCACCCCTTCGCTCTTCGTGTAGTAGGTGGCGTGCCGGTAGTCCTTGCCCTGCGGGGACTCGAAGAACGATCCCTTCGCGTCGGGATCGGAGGCGGCGATGGCGTCGGCCGGGACCACCCAGATGGACACTCCCTCGTTGCGGCGCGTGTACAGGTCGCGGGCGTTGCGCAAGGCCATGGCGGCGTCGGGGGCGTGCAGCGAGCCGGCGTGCACGTGGCTCAGGCCGCGGCTGGAGCGGACGAATACCTCCCACAGTGCCCAGCCGCCACCGTCCGCCGGCGCGGCGGCGACCTGGTCGGTGTCGGTGCGTGCCGGCGTCGTGCTGTCCATCGGTTCCTTCGCTTCCTCACTCATGCGGCCACCTCCATGCGGGCGCGCTGCTTCGCAGCCTGCTTTGCCTGGTAGGCCGTTGCGGCCTCGCGCACCCAGGCGCCGTCCTCGTGGGCGGCGCGGCGGCGTTCCATGCGCTGGGCGTTGCAGGGCCCGCGCCCGGCCAGGACGTCCTTGAACTCGTCCCAGTCGAGCGGGCCGTGCTCCCATTTCTGCGTCTCGTCGTTGAAGCGCACCTCCGGGTCCGGCAGGGTCAGGCCCAGGACCTTGACCTGTTCGGCGATCATGCCGACGAAGCGGGACCGCAGCTCGTCGTTGCTGAACCGCTTGATGTTCCAGGCCATGGACTGCTTGGAGTTGGGCGAGTCGTCATCGGGCGGGCCGAACATCATCAGCGACGGCGCGTACCAGCGGTTGATCGCGTCCTGGGCCATCTGCTTCTGCCCGGGGGTGCCGTTGGCGAGTTCGAGCAGGATCTCGAAGCCCTGCCGCTGGTGGAACGATTCCTCCTTGCAGATGCGCACCATCGCCCGGCCGTACGGGCCGTAGGAGGCGCGGCACAGCGGCACCTGGTTGCAGATCGCGGCGCCGTCCACGAGCCAGCCGATGGCGCCCATGTCCGCCCACGACACCGTGGGGTAGTTGAAGATCGACGAGTAGCGGGCCTTGCCGGCGATCAGCTGCTCCGTCATCTCGTCCCGGGACATGCCCAGCGTCTCCGCCGCGGAGTAGAGGTACAGCCCGTGGCCGGCCTCGTCCTGCACCTTGGCCATCAGGATGGACTTGCGTTTCAGGCTCGGTGCCCGCGTGATCCAGTTCGCCTCCGGCTGCATGCCGATGATCTCCGAATGCGCATGCTGGGAGACCTGGCGCAGCAGCGTCTTGCGGTACGCCGCAGGCATCCAGTCGCGCGGCTCGATGCGCGAATCCTGGGCGATGACGGCATCGAAATATGCCTCCCCCGCAACATCATCGTCAGATGCGTCCGCGGGTCTGGCAGCCTGGTCCGGCACGTTCTGGCCCATGATTGCTCCTTCGCATTAATTACCGACCGTTCGTTCAGGATATCGCCGGGGCACAGTGCCGTCAATCACTCCCCCGTGTTGACAGAACACCCCCGGACGGTATTACCTAATGAACATTCGGTTGGAAAAGTGAAGGGCGACACATGAGTGCGACGGAAACGGGTGAGCCGCATCCCATGCTGGCCAACGATCCGGCCTCCGAGTGGCTGGGGCTGGAGGTCCTCCGGCTGGCCGACGGCCATGCGACGGTCGCCATGACGCTGCGCCCGGAGATGATGAACGGGTTCGGGATCACGCACGGCGGCATGATCTTCGCGTTCGCGGACACCGCGTTCGCGCTCGCCTGCAACCCGGTCGACGGGGACGGCAGCACCATCACCGTCGCCTCCGGCGCGGACGCCGACTTCCTGCGGGCCACACACGCCGGCCAGCGCATCACGGCGGTCGCGAACCGGCGCAGCCAGCAGGGCCGCAGCGGCATCTACGACGTCCAAGTCCTGCTGCCGGGCGAGGATGGCAGGACCGAAGTCGTGGCCGAGTTTCGCGGGCGCAGCCGGACCATTCGCAACAAGAGCCACAAGAACCACTAAGGGAGACCCTTCGATGACGACCGAACCGACACCACAGGACCCGTCGCAGCCGGACGCCGCGGAACTGATGAGCCGCGACGAGCTGGAGGCCCTGCAACTGGCCCGACTCCGGCAGACGGTCGCCTACGCGTATGAGCGCGTTCCGCTGTACACGCGGAAGTTCGACGACGCCGGCGTCCACCCGAGCGACCTCAGGGAGCTGGCCGATCTGGCGAAATTCCCGTACACGACGAAGGAGGACCTGCGGCAGGAGTACCCGTTCGGCATGTTCGCCGTGCCGCAGGAGAAGATCGCGCGCATCCACGCCAGCTCCGGCACCACCGGCCGGCCCACCGTCGTCGGCTACACGAAGCACGACCTGGACGTGTGGGCCTCGCTCGTGGCCCGGTGCATGCGGCTCTCCGGCGTGCGCCCCGGCATGAAGGTGCACGTCGCCTACGGTTACGGGCTGTTCACCGGCGGGCTGGGCGCCCACTACGGCGCCGAGGCGCTGGGCACCACCGTCATCCCGATGTCCGGCGGGCAGACCGAGAAGCAGATCCAGCTGATCCAGGACTTCGAGCCGGACGTCATCATGTGCACGCCGTCCTACCTGCTCACGCTCATGGACGCCATGGCGCAGCGCGGCATCGACCCGCGTGCCACGTCGCTGAAGTTCGGCGTGCTCGGTGCGGAGCCGTGGACGGAGGAGATGCGGCACGAACTCGAGGCGGGCCTGGGCATCAAGGCCTGTGACATCTACGGGCTCTCCGAGGTCATGGGCCCGGGCGTCGCCGGTGAAAGCGTGGAGACCCAGGACGGCAACACGATCTGGGAGGACCACTTCCGGCCCGAGATCATCGACCCGTTCGACCATACGACGGTCATGCCCGACGGCGAGCCCGGTGAGCTCGTGTTCACGGCCCTGACGAAGGAGGCGCTGCCGATCATCCGGTACCGCACCAAGGACCTGACCCGGCTGCTGCCCGGCACGGCGCGCCCGGCACACCGGCGCATGGGCCGGATCACGGGGCGCAGCGACGACATGATCATCCTGCGCGGCGTGAACATGTTCCCGTCGCAGATCGAGGAGATCGCGCTGCGCATCCCGGTGCTGAGCCCGCATTTCCAGCTGGAGCTCACCCGGTCCGGCCGCATGGACTCGCTGACCATCCACATCGAACCGCGCGAGAACACGTCCGCGGAAGCCCGCGCCGCCGCCGCCGCGGAGCTGAAATCGCAGATCAAGATCCACATCGGCTCGAGCTGCGCCGTGCACCTTGCGGAACCCGGGTCGCTGGAACGCTCCAGCGGCAAGCTGCGGCGCATCTACGACCGCCGGTGATTGAGCCGGTCGGTGGTCGAGCCTGTCGAGACCGAGCCTGTCGGTGATTGAGCTTGTCGAAATCCTCGGTGATTGAGCCTGTCGAAATCCCCGACCCGGACCCCGTGAGAAACTAGGACCCATGCCCACCTCCCAGAAGACCCCCGTGAAGCGCGGCCGCCCCGGTTACGACCAGCAATCGGTGCTGCGCATCGCGGTGGAGGTCTTCAACCGGCACGGCTACGAGGCCACGTCGATGGGCATCCTGGCGGAGAACCTGGGCATTTCGAAGTCGGCCATCTATCACCACGTGCCGTCCAAGGAGGAACTGCTCCGGCTGGCACTGGAGGAGGCCCTGGGCGGGTTGGAGGAGGTGCTGACGGACGACGGCGCCACGCACGGCGCGCCCGACGCCCGCCTTGAGTTCGTAGTCAGGGGCACGATCGGCGTCCTGGTCGAGCGGTTGCCGTTCGTGACGCTGCTGTTGCGGCTGCGCGGGAACACCCAGATGGAACGCGACGCCCTGGTGCGCCGCCGCGCGTTCGACCGGAATGTGGCGCAATTGGTCGCCGCCGCGCAGGAGTCCGGCTCGATGCGTTCCGACATCGACCCCGGTACCATCACCCGGCTGCTGTTTGGCACGATCAACTCGATCGTCGAGTGGTACAAGCCCGGCGGTGTGCTATCAGCCGTCAAATTGGCCGACGACGTGGTCGCGTTGGCCTTCCACGGCCTGCACCGGTAGATCTACCGACCAGGTTCCACCTCGACAGTGCCGCCGGGGCGGTACTCGATGATGGTGTCCTCGAGGACGCTGACGTCGATGCCGTCGATGGTCGCGTGGCGAATGCGGCCGAGGATGTCGTCGTCGTGTTCGGTGACATTGACCTGGTTCACGTCGTCTTCGCCCGCCACCGGCGGGGTGCCGGCCTCGTCCTGGTCTTGGTGGTTGAGGGCGTCCAGCACCCAGCCCGGGACCAGGGGCGGGCTGGTTTCGGGCGGGTCTGGCGGGTAGTGCCGTCCGGAGGGTGCGGTCCAGCCGGGTTTCGTGTGCCCTCCCGGTGCAGGGTCCGGGGTCCAGGCGCGGATGGCGGGTTGGTCGGCGGCGCCGGGCGGGCGGTGGCCGTGGTTGTCCTTGCGGTCGGCCAGGTGTTTGAGTAGGTGGTGGGCTGTGCACAGACAGTGCAAATTCTCGATGACGGTCGCCCCGCCGTCCTCCCAGGCGACAATGTGGTCGATCTCGGTGACGGTGGCCGCGGCCGAGCACCCCTTGAACGCGCAGGTGCCGTCCCGGGCCCGCAACCAGGCCCGCATCACGGTGGAGACCCGGTAGCGGTCCGGGTGCAGGTCCAGCACCTCCCCGGTGACGGGGTCGGTGAGGACGCGTAGGAAGCTCGGCGCCTCGGCGGCCAGCCGGCGCGCGATCGAGGCCGGGATCGGCCCGCCGCCACCGATCCGGCCGGGCTCCTCGCCTGCCCCGAGCAGGGTCAGCAGCGGCACGGTGACCAGGATGTCGGCTCGCGGCAGCGGTCCCAGGTCCGGGTCGACCACGGTGCCGTCGCCGGTGGCGACCACGCTGCCGCCGCCGGCGTCCTCGCCCTTCGTGTGTTCGTCGAACCGTTGCTCCCACGGTTCCCTGCCGCCGGCGGGGTCGGTGGCCCAGAACGGTTCGGGCCCGAACCGGCGGTGATCTGCCGGGGCGGCCTCTTCGGCGTCCGGGTCCGTGAACCAGCCCTCCCCGGGACCCGGGTCGGTGGCCGGGTCCGGGGAGGCGGCGTTCTCGGAGACGGTCTCTTTCCCGTTGTGGGCCAGGTGCCCGGGATCGAACGGGGCCGGGTCGCCGCCGATGCGCCGGGGCACGCCCTGGCCCAGCAGGGCCTGGGTGGCCGAGTCGGCGCGGCGCTGGGCCAGGGTGCGTTTCTCGTCCGGGTGCGCCAGGGCCCGGGCGATCGCGGTATGCCGGTTGTGGATGGCCTCGGCCGTGGCCGAGGGGACGCAGAGCCCGAGATAGGACATGCCGTCGTCCAGGGTGCGCAGGCTCAGCCGGCGAGTCGCCCGGGCGCGGCGCGCGGCGGCCTCCACGGTCTCGGGGAAGCGGCGGGCGCGTTCGACCCTGGCCAGCCGGTCCAGTTTCGCGGCCGTCACCCCGGAGGCGGCCACCCGCATCAGGTGCGCTTCCAGCGCGTCCACGTCGGCGACCCGTTCCGGCCCGCGGCACCCGGCCAGACGGACCTGGTCCAGGACGGCCACGGTCTGGGCCCAGTCCATCCGGCCCTCCCGCAAGGCGGCGTGCAGCCGGGGCCGTTCCCGGACCAGCGCCGTGCACCGGTCGGTCAAGGCCGCGGCGGTCTGCGCCGGCAGGTGCAGCACGGCGGCGAGTTCGCTGCGGGTGCCGACCCCGGCCAGTTTGGCCTGCCACGGGTCCAGCCCCTCGGCGTAGGCTTCCGCGTGGCCGGCGGCATCCAGCCGCTCCACCAAGTCCACCCTCAGCGCCGCCACCGCGTCCTCGACCCGGCGCAGGTCCCCCAGGGCCGCCACCGTGGCGTCGTACGCGTCGCGGGCCGCGGCCAGCCGGTCCGCGAACTCGGGTGGGGTGGGGCCGCGAGGATCGACCTCCCGCAGGACGTCCTCCAGCGCCTCGCGGACCCCGTTCTCATCCAGCAGCGGCGGCGGGCACTCCTCGGTGTCGGTGGCGGCGGGGATCATGGTGATCGGAACCGCCCCACCCGAACCGCCCGGACGGCGGCGTCCAGGACCGCCAGGCCGGCGATTGCCGGCCCGTCACAGTCGCGACCCCCGGGGTCGATCACCGGGATACTCATACACCTATTCTCATTGATGCGCAAAATCGTGTCAATAGTATCGAACAAAATTGTTTCATCAATTCTGTCGATGAATCCCGTTCTACCCAGTGTTTTAGCTGATCATCGACCGAGATATCCACAGATCTATCCACGATATGTGTTCTAATCTGTGGAGGACAGGGCGCCCAGCGGGTGAGCCCAACACGACAACGGCGCCCGGTGACCTTCAAGGCCAACCGGGCGCCGTCGTCGTGCATGAAAAAACGCGGGAGCCCCTACAGGGTGTACTCCACGCGTGCGCCGAGGCTCTCATGGACACACAGGATGTTGTTCTCCGTGTCCATAAACCAGGCACATTTTTCGGAATCGGTCGTGCAGATGTGATGATCGGTCTTCAAATCCGGCAGGTCGTAGTCCTGGAACCGGATGCCATGGGCCTCCATGTCCCGGACCGCGCCTTCGATGTCATCGACCTCGAAACTGATGGCCGTGTGCTCGGAATGCACACCGTCACTGACGGGCATCAACTGCAGCATGGGGCCGCCTTCGGTGCCGAAACAATCGCTTCCATCGGATGCCGTGCCGATGCGGGGAAGCCCGAGCTGGTCCGCATAAAACGTGCGGGCGCGGGCTGCGTCATCGACGGGCAGGATGGTTGTGGCTTTCATTAGTGCCAGGGTCATGGCGCCACCTCCTACCCCGAATATTTTACGCCGCGCAGACGCCGATGGCCCGGTATGCGCCGGGCCGATTGACGATCTCCCATTGCGTATCCGCAAATCAAGGAACATAATTGCGTATATGCAAAATATTGTTCGGATCGCCTTGCGGACATCACAGCTGAGCCGCCGGGAGTTGGCGCAACGTGCCGGCGTATCCGCGTCCACGATCACGCGCATCGAGCAGGGCGTCATGGATCCAACCATGGGCACGGCAGCCCGAATCCTGTCGGCCGCCGGGCTCCAGCTCCCGGACACGCCGGCACCGCTGTGCGACCCGGCCGCGGTTCGCGCGGCTCGCAGCATCCTCGGCGGCGCTCCCGCCGGCGCCGACGACGAGGCGTGGGTGAAAACGCTCATGCGCTGGGCCAGCCCGGACGGCGCGCCAAGACCGAGATCGTTGGCGCGCGAGGCCGGCGCCGCGGCACCGCCGCCGTGCCGTCCCGGCGCCATCCGATTCGCCACCGCCTGGGAGCCGCTGCGGCTGTTCTCGGCGGCCGCCGCCACCCGCAAGGGCTGGGCTGTCAGCGGCGCTCCGGCGGCGGCAAGGATCGGAGCGTCGGCGGGGGCGGGTCCGGTAGTCCTGTATGCGGAAGAAGCCGCACGCCTGTCCGCCACGGTCAACCACACCGACACCGGTTCGCAGGACGTCATAGTGCTGCCGTTTGACGGGTTCAGCGAATCGGGGGCCTGGAACGACGGCGGCATCGTGTGGGCCGATCCGATCCAAGTCATCATCGACTGCTTTGGCTTGAACGCGTGCGTGCGGCAGGCGGAGGCCCTCACCACGGATTGGGAACGTGCCGCATGACCCACCCGCCTGGCTGGGGCGTTGACCCCGATCGATACAAGAAACGGCCCGGCCGTGCCAGGAAGTCGGCATCACCGCAAAAGGGTCTGGAACCGTCAGCTGCCCAGCGTCTGGCACGAGTGGGATTCAGCTGGGATTCCGCCGCGATCGACTGGAACCTGCTGCCCACCATGCCCGTTCCCCGGGCCGTGGCCCGGTTCGAGGGCCAACTCGCCGGCCATGTCTGGGACGCGGCCGCTTTGGAAGGGAACCCGTACACCCTTCCCGAGGTCCAAACGTTGCTGGACGGCGTGACCGTGGGCGGCCACAGGCTCGAGGACGAGCGCCAGGTGCTGGCACTGGCCGAATCGACTCGAACGGTGCGTGATCTGGTGCGGGACGGCGGCTACACGGTCGGCAAGGAAATCTCCGACCGCCTGCACGGCATCGTCGCACCGCATGAGGCAATCGAGGCCGGGCACTTTCGCGGGGAGGGTCGGGCCCGCGGTGGCGGCACGGTGAACCTGGGCGAATACGGCGTCTTCACAGCGACCGGCTGCGAGGACTCCGGAGCGGCCCTCCGCACCGAATACCGGCAGGGAACAAATCTCCTGTCAGCACTGGAACACCCCGTCGAACGGGCCGTGGCGTACTTTTGCTTTGGAACCCGGCACCAGTTCTATTTCGATGGCAACAAACGGACGTCCCGGCTCATGATGAACGGCCAGTTGATGATGGCAGGGCGGGACGCCATCTCCATCCCATACCTGCGCCGGCTCGAGTTCAACGAGCACCTGATCACCCTGTACCTGGACGCCGACGCGACCGCGCTGATGAAATTCATCGTCGATTGCCGGCCGGCGCCGTAGGGGGGCGCGGCACCGGTTCCGCGAGAGTCACGCGTAGAGCGTGTCCTCCTTCTCCACGAGCGTGAGCACGTCGTACGTCGCCACGATCTCGCCGTTCTGGTTGTGCAGGATGGCGTCCCAGCACACCTCGCCGTACTCGTCGGTGACGCGCGGGGTGATTTTCTTGGCCGTCAACGTCACCCGGATCGAATCCCCCGCGGCCACGGGCGTGATGAAGCGCAGGTTCTCCAGCCCGTAGTTCGCCAGCACGGGCCCCGGCGCCGGCTCCACGAACAGCCCGGCCGCCCAGGACACCAGCAGGTAGCCGTGGGCCACGATGCCCGGGAAGAACGGGTTCGCCTCGGCCGCCGCGGCGTTCGTATGGGCGTAGAACGTGTCGCCCGTGGTGTTGGCAAAGGCCGTGATGTCCGCCAGCGTGACCTGGCGCAGGCCGGACGCATAGGCGTCACCGATGCGCAGCTCCGCGAGCGACTTGCGGAACGGGTGGACGGTGCCGGCCACTGCCCCGAATTCCGGGTCGCCGGCAATGACGCGGTCGGCGCCGGTGTGCCACACCCCCGTGACCGCGGTGAGCATGTTGGGCGAGCCTTGGATGGCGGTCCGCTGCATGTGGTGCTTGACGGAGCGGATGCCGCCGAGTTCCTCGCCGCCGCCGGCCCGGCCCGGCCCCCCGTGCACCAGGTGTGGCACGGGTGAGCCATGACCGGTCGAGGACCGCGCGTCCTCCCGGTTGAGCACCAGCACGCGGCCGTGGTGCGCGGCAATGCCCGTCACCAGCTGCGAGGCGACGGCGGGGTCGTTCGTGCACACGGTGGCCACGAGCGAACCCGACCCCAGCGCGGCGAGCCTGACGGCGTCGGCGACATCGCCGTCGTGCGTCTCATAGCCGATCACGCTGGACACCGGCCCGAACGCCTCGAGCGAATGCACCTCCGGCGCCTCGGCGTCGGCCCAGCTCAGCAGCACCGGCGCCATGAACGCGCCATCGACGACGGCGGCCACGGAGCCGTCCGCGCGCGTCACCGGGGGCGCGTCCAGGGACCCGTACGCGAGCTCGCCGCCGGCGTCGATCATGGCCTGCACGGCCGCGCGCACATCGGCGAGCTGCTCGAGCGAGGCGAGCGCGCCCATGGTCACGCCCTCGGCGCGCGGGTCCCCGACGACGACGCGGTCGCGGATGCGCGCGCCGATGGCGTCGATGACGGCCTGGCGCAGCCCGTTCGGCACGATGGTGCGGCGGATGCTGGTGCATTTCTGCCCGGCCTTGACGGTCATCTCGGTGACCACGGAGCGGATGAACGCGTCGAACTCCGGCGTGCCGGGGACGGCGTCCGGGCCGAGGATGGCGGCGTTCAGGGAGTCGGTCTCGGAGGTGAACCGGACGCCGCCGAACACCACGTTCGGGTGGCTCTTGAGCGTGCGGGCGGTCGCCGCGGAGCCGGTGAAGGAGACCATGTCGCGGTAGTCGAGTTCGTCGAGCAGGGTGCGTGCCGAGCCGGAGATCAGCTGCAGCGACCCGGCCGGCAGCAGGCCGGAGTCGATGATCTCGCGCACCATGGCGGCGGCCAGGTAGCCGCTGGGCGTGGCCGGCTTGACGATGGTGGGCACGCCCGCGATGAACGCCGGCGCGAACTTCTCCAGCATGCCCCACACGGGGAAGTTGAACGCGTTGATCTGCACGGCGACACCCGGGATGCGGGTGTAGATGTGCTCGCCCAGGAACGACCCGTCACGCGAGAGGACCTCGGCGGCGCCGTCGATGACCACGTTGGCGTTGGGCAGTTCGCGCCGGGCCTTGGAGCTGAACGTGAACAGCACGCCGATGCCGCCGTCGATGTCGACCATGGAGTCGGTGCGGGTCGCCCCGGTGCGCGCGGACACCTCGTACAGCGGCTCGCGCCGGTCGTTGAGGTATTGGGCCAGTTCCTTGAGGATGAGCGCGCGCCGGTGGATGGTGAGCCTGCCCAGCTCGCGTTGGCCGGTGGTGCGGGCATGATGGACGACGGCGGCAAGGTCCAGTCCGTCCGTGGAGACCCTCGCCAGCAGTTCGCCCGTACTCGCGTCCCGGGCGTCCACGCCGCGGGCCGCGGGATCCGGTGTCCACCAGGAGTCCTGGACGTAGCTGGGAACAGTTTCAATTGCCGTTGCAGTGGTCATCGTCTGACCCGTCCCTTCAAGCCGTCGCCGACGCACCGGACCGGCCGCGGGACGCGTCTCGCGCCACGCTTGAAATACCGACCGTGCGTTCAGTAATAAAGACAGCGTACATGACCGGGTTGCGGACCGGGAACGGGTCGCGTCATGTAGGCTCGGCCGCAATCAGTGGACGGAGGAACAGCGTGACAACGAATGCTCTTCGGGCGGCGGCCGCACGCGGCACGCTCTTCGGTGCGTGGCTGACGTTCGCCGACTCCTACGCCCTGGAGGCGCTCGGCCCCGTGGGCTTCGACTGGGTGGGGATCGACGCCCAGCATGGCAACATCGGCGGCGCCGACCTGCCGGCCCTGCTGCGCACCTGCGACCTCATGGGCCTCCCCGGACTGGTCAGGACGGCCGGGCACGGCACAGCGGACATCGGCCGGGCCCTCGACGCCGGCGCGGCCGGCGTCATCGTCCCCATGGTCGAATCGGCCGAGCAGGCCGCCCACATCGCCGCCGCGTGCCGGGTTCCACCGCGCGGCGTCCGCAGCTCGGGGGCTTCCCGCGAGTCGTTCCGCGCAAGCGCAGCCGGCGAGGACGTGCTGTGCCTGCCCATGGTGGAAAGCGCCGCCGGCCTGGCCCACGCGGAGGCGATCGCGGCCGTCGACGGGGTAGACGGGATCTTCGTCGGGCCCTACGACCTCTCGCTGTCCATCGGCGCGCCCGGCGGGGCCGCCGGCCCGGCAACCTTGGCCGCGATCGACGCCGCCCTGAGCGCGGCGCGAGGCCTGGGCAAGATGACCGGGCTCTACAGCGGCAACCCGCGGCTGGCCGCCCTGGCGGGGGTTCACCTGCTTGCCGTCGACTCGGACCTGGCGTTCCTGCGCGCCGGCGCGGCCGCGGCCCTCGCCGCCGCCAAGGACTGACACCGGACCCCATTGACGGCCACAGCCGTCATGTGGTGCGATGGAATCCGCGCCCGCATCATCCGTGGAGCGCCCGTGGAACGACCCGAAGGAGGACCCAATGAGTGTCATTGCAGCTTTCAACGCCCAAAACACCCGTCAGTTCCTCCTCAGGAGTCGTACCACCCATGAAGTTCCCCGCTGACCACCAGCACCACGAATCTTTCGACCGTCCCCCGGACTGGAACGTCCTCGACGAAACCCTTGAGCCCGGCCAGCGCTGGTCCGCCTGGCCGGAGCTGGAGAAGCTCATGCGCGGGCCGCAGCCCTACCCGCCGTACATCATCGAGGACGCCGGCGCCGTCGACACCGACCTCGGCGTCCTGAAGACCGGCAAGGAGGCTGACGTGTACCTCATCGAGCGCGCCGCCGGCAAACGCCGGACCCTGTTCGCGGCCAAGCGCTACCGCACGGACGAGCACCGGCTGTTCCACCGGTCGTCCATCTACAATGAGGGGCGCAGCGTCCGGCGTTCCCGCGACGCCCGCGCCATCTCCAAGGGCAGCACGTACGGCCGCGCGTTCGAGGCCATGCAGTGGGCCTCGGCCGAGTGGACGTACCTGCGCATGGCGTGGGAGCACGGCGTCCCGGTCCCGTATCCGGTGCAGAATTCGGGCACCGAGATCATGATGGAGTTCATCGAGGACCCGGACCATCCGGGCGCGGCCGCGCCGCGGCTGCAGCAACTCCACCCCGACCCGGACCGCCTGGCCGGCTACCGGGACCAGCTCGTGGACGCCATGCACGCGTTTGCCCGGATGGGCTTCGCGCACGGCGACCTGTCCCCCTACAACGTGCTGGCCGCCGGCGACCGGCTCGTCGTGATCGACCTGCCGCAGCTCGTGGACCTGGCCGGGAACCTGCAGGCGAGCGACCTGCTGGCCCGTGACTGCAAGAACATGTGCGACTGGTTCACCGCACGCGGGCTGCCGATGGACGCCGGCGAACTGCTCGGTGAACTCCTCGCGACGGCGTGGTGACGAGGACTGGGGAGGCGGCGACCGGACCAAACTCGTGTGTACGTTCCGGCGGTATAATACACATCAGGAGGTCATGATGCGCACGAACATTGACATCGACGACGCCCTGCTTACCGAGGCCCAGGCCGTAACCGGTGCGGCGACGAAGAAGGAGACGGTCACGCGGGGCCTGGAGCTGCTGGTTCGCCTCGGGCGCCAAACCGAGCTGCGGGCCTTGCGGGGCCAGCTGCGCTGGGACGGCGACCTCGACGCAATGCGGCGCGACGCCTCGTGAACCCGTGATCGTCGTCGATTCCAGCGTCTGGATTGACTTCTTCAATGGCCGTGATTCAACGGAAACCGGACGCCTCTACTCGCTTCTGGCCGCCGAGCCGATCGCCGTCGGTGATCTGATCGTGACCGAGGTCCTCCAGGGGTTTCGATCGGATCGGGACTTTGCCAAGGCCCGCAACGCGCTGCTCTCGTTGACGGTATTTCCGTTACTCGGGCCGGACGCGGCGGTTCGGGCGGCGGAAAATTACCGCGAGCTGCGCAAGCAGGGCGTCACGGTGCGAAAGACGGCGGACGTGATCATTGCCTCGTTCTGCATTGAGCACGGGCACAGCCTCTTGTTCTCCGATCGGGACTTCCTCCCGTTCGTGGAAAGGCTGGGGCTGGCGCGCGCCTGACCCCGGACGCTCAGGCCCAGTCGAAGAAGCCCTTGCCGCTCTTCCGGCCCAGTTCGCCGCGGGCCACCTTGTCGCGCAGGATCTGCGGCGGCTCGAACCGCTCCCCCAGCGTCGAGGCAAGGTATTCGGCGATGCCCAGGCGCACATCGAGCCCCACGATGTCGGTGGTGCGCAGCGGACCGGTGGGGTGCCGGTAGCCGAGGACCATGGCGTTGTCGATGTCCTCGGCGCCGGCCACGCCCTCCTCGACCATGCGCATGGCCTCGAGCGCGATCGCCACGCCCAGCCGTGAGGAGGCGAACCCCGGCGCGTCCTTGACGACGACGGCGGTCTTGCCCAACGCCGTCGTCCAGCCCTGCGCGGCGGCCGCCAGGTCGGGGCGTGTGCGCTCGGCGATGACGACCTCGATGAGCGCCGAGGCGGGCACGGGGTTGAAGAAGTGCAGGCCGAGGAAGTCCTCCGGCCGGGTCAATGCGGCGGCCAGGCCGGACAGTGACAGCGAGGACGTGTTGGATGCGAGCACGGCGCCGGGGCGCAATTCGCGTTCCACGGCCGTGAGCGAGGCGACCTTCAGGTCCCAGACCTCGGGCACGGCCTCCACCACCAGATCGCGGTCCGCGAAGTCGGCGTAGGACGTGGAGACGGCCAGCCGGCCCAGGTGGCTTTCCGCCGGCCCGTTCAGCCCCCGGGCGATCGACGCCAGCAGCGCCGACTCGACGCGGGAGCGGGCCCCGACGGCGGCGTCGTCGTCGCGCTCCACGATCAGGACGTCGCAGCCCTTGATGAGGAACGCGTGCGCGATGCCGGCGCCCATGCGGCCGCCGCCGAGGACACCGATGCGGGACGGCAGCACGCCGGGAGTTTCAGCCATGGTCATTTCCTCTTCCGGTCACTTCTTTTTACGATCCAGGAACGCCTGCATGCGCTCGAACTTGGCCGGCGATTCAAACAGCACCGCCTGGGCCCGGTTGTCCACGTCCGGGTGCGCCTCGCGCGGGGCGTGGAACACCTCCTTGGTGGTGCGCACGGCGAGCGGGTCCTGGGCGGCGATCTTGTCGGCGAGCTCGTGGGCCGTGGCCATCAGGTCGGCCGATTCCACGAGCTCCGTGATCAGCCCGACGGACAGGCAGCCCTCGCCGGTGAGGATGCGCCCGGCCAGCAGGATCTCCTTGGCGACCGGCTCCCCCACGAGTTCCTTCAACCGCCACGTGGCGCCGGCCGCGGCCATGATGCCCAGGCCGGCCTCGGGCTGGCCCATGCGCAGCGCGCGCGTGCCGATCCGGAAGTCCGCCGCATAGGCCAGTTCGGCGCCGCCGCCGAGCGCATACCCGTCCAGTGCGGCGATGACGGGCATGGGCAGCTTCGCGATGCGGTCGAACAGGGACGAGTTGATGCCCGCGAGCGCGTCGTCGCGGCGTCGTTCGCGCAGCTCGGCGATGTCCGCGCCGGAGGCGAAGATCCCCTTCGTGCCGGCCGCCTCGTCGGCGGGGACCCCGGAGAGGATCAACACCTTGGGTGTGGCCTCCAGGTACGCGCAGACCCGGTGCAGCTCGTCGACCATGGCCGCGTCGATGGCGTTGCGCACGGCCGGCCGGTTCAACTGCACGGCGACCCGGTCGTCCGCCTCGGTGACCAGCAGGGTGGCGAACGCGGCGGGATCGAGGCGCGCGCCGGCGTCGTGCTTTGAATCCGGCGCCATCACAGTCCCTCCACCAGCAGCGCCGCGCCCTGGCCCACGCCCACGCACATCGTGGCGAGCCCAAGGCCGCCGTGGGCCTCGCGCTCGAGCCGGCCCAGCAGCGTGATGACGATGCGTGAGCCGGACGAGCCGAGCGGGTGGCCGAGCGCGATGGCGCCGCCGTCGTTGTTCACTGTGCCGGTGTCGAGGCCGAGCTCGCGCATGCATGCCAGCGATTGCGAGGCGAACGCCTCATTGAGTTCGACGGCGGCGAGTTGGCCGACGTCGATGCCGCACCGTTCGAGGACCTTGCGGCTGGCGGGGACCGGGCCCATGCCCATGATTTCGGGGGCGAGGCCGGCCGCGGCGCCGTCAAGGATGCGGGCGCGGGGGGTGAGGCCGTACTTCTCGACGGCGCGTTCGGAGGCGACGAGGATGGCCGAGGCGCCGTCGTTCAACGTGGACGCGTTGCCGGCCGTGACGACCGTGCCGCCCTTGACGACGGGGCGCAGGCTGGCGAGCACGTCCAGGGTGGTGCCGGGGCGCGGGCCCTCGTCGGTGTCCACGATGGTGTCACCCTTGCGGCCCCGGACCGTGACGGGCACGATCTCGCCCGCGAACCGGCCGGCCGCGATGGCGGCCAGGGCACGCTCGTGCGAGCGGACGGCGAACGCGTCGCAGTCCTCGCGCGAGGTGTTGAAGACGCGGGCGACCTCCTCGGCGGTTTCCGGCATGGAGTACGTCATCTTGCCGTCGCGGGCGAATTCGCCGGACAGGAAGTGCGGGTTGGGGAAGCGCCAGCCGATGGACGTGTCGTAGCTGGCGCCAGGCTTCGCGAACGCCTTCTCCGGCTTGGCCATGACCCAGGGCGCGCGGGACATGGATTCGACGCCGCCGGCCACGACCAGGTCCGCGGCGCCCGCCTTGACCATGTGCGACGCCTGGGTGATGGCGCTCATGCCGGACGCGCACAGCCGGTTGACGGTGATGCCGGGGACAGTGTCCGGGAACCCGGCGAGCAGCCACGCCATGCGCGCCACGTTGCGGTTTTCCTCGCCCGCGCCGTTGGCGTTGCCGAGGATGACCTCGTCGACGTCGGCCGGGTCGATGCCGGCGCGCGTGACGGCCTCCCTGACGGCGAGCGCGGCCAGGTCGTCCGGGCGGACGGAGCTCAGCGCCCCGCCGTAGCGGCCCACGGGGGTGCGCACCCCGCCCACGAGAAAAGCCTGCGGTGATCCTGCGGCCATGGACATCCCCTTTGCTGGATTCGACCCTGCTGGATTCGACCCTGATCGATCGGGCCCCACGGCCAATTACCGACCGTTCGTTCTATAAATATTCCACGGTGTGTGACACCGGTCAACCGCAACGCGTCGCGGGGCGGGGACCAATCCAGGGCTCACCCGGCCGAAACAGCGCTCGTTTGAGGGCCCGCGGGCCCCGGAACACGCATTCCATCGGTGTGTAGGATTCAATGGCGGGCCGGATCCGACACCCCGGACGCGTCCACAACCGCCCACGGCATTCAATACAGTGGACCCATGACCTCCGCCGCACAGCCAGCCGTCCCCCAGCCGCCCGCCGCCAAGAAGATCCCCGTCAACCGCACCCAGCACGGTGACACGTTCACCGACGACTACGAGTGGCTGCGCGAGAAGGACAACCCGGCGGTGCTGGCCCACCTCAACGCGGAACAGGCCTACACGGACGCCGTCACCGCGGGCCAGGAACCGCTGCGCCAGGCCATCTTCAACGAGATCAAGAACCGCACGCAGGAGACCGACCTGTCGGTGCCGAACCGCAAGGACGGCTGGTGGTACTACTCGCGCATGGTGGAGGGCCGGGCCTACGGCATCCACTGCCGGGTGCCCGCCACGGGCGACGGGCTGGCCCACTGGAGCCCCCCGGTCATTGACCCCGGCGTTGATGTGCCCGGCGAGCAGGTCATCCTCGACGGCAACGCCGAGGCGGAGGGCCACCCGTTCTTCGCGTTGGGCGGCGCCGCCGTCACGCGTGACGGGAACCTGTACGCGTACGCCGTGGACAACGCCGGCGACGAGGTCTTCACCGTGCGGGTCAAGGACCTGCGCACCGGCGCGCTGCTCCCCGACGTCATCGAAAAGGCGTTCTACGGCCTGGCCTTCTCCCCCGACGGCGGCACCCTGTACTACATGGTCGCGGACGAGTCGTGGCGCCCGTTCCAGCTCAAGGCGCACGTGCTCGGCACCCCGGTGGACGACGACGCTCTCGTGCACCAGGAGGACGACGTCGCCATGTGGACGGGCTTCGAGCTGTCCGCCGACCGCCGCCACCTGGTCGTGGGCATCGGCTGCTCCGAGTACAGCGAGACCCGGCTGCTGGACTTCGCCCACCCTGATGCCGGACTTGTCACGCTGATCCCGCGCAGCGAACGCGTGCTCTACGACGCCGAACCGTTCCTGTTGGACGGCGCCGAGACGATCCTGCTCACGCACAACCGGGACGCCGTGAACTCGATGGTCTCCCTGGCGGACCCCGCCGAATTTGCCAAGCCATTGACCGAGCAGGCGTGGCGCACGGTCGTGGGGCACAGCGACGACGTGCGCATCAACGGCGCCACGGTCACCAAGACCCACCTGGTCGTCTCGCTGCGCAAGGACACCATCGAGCGCGTCCAGGTGACCCCGCTGGCAGGCTTGGGCACCGCGGACCAGGGCACCGCCGTCGGACCCGTCTTCGGCGAAGAACTGTACACGGCCTCCATGGGCGGCACCGACTACGAGGCGCCGCTGATCCGCCTGATCTACACGTCGTATTTCACGCCGCCGCGCGTCTACGACTACGCGCTGCCGGCAGAGGGTACCGCCGGCGAGCTGTTCCTGCGCAAGGAGACCCCCGTGCTCGGCGGCTACGACCCGTCCGGCTACGTGGCGACCCGCGAATGGGCGACGGCCGACGACGGCACACGGGTGCCGCTGTCGGTGCTGCACCGCGCGGGGCTGGCCCGGGACGGCTCGAACGCCGGGCTGGTGTACGGGTACGGGTCGTACGAGGTCAGCATGGACCCGGAGTTCGGCATCGCCCGGCTGTCGCTGCTGGACCGCGGCATCGTGTACGTGATCGCGCACGTGCGTGGCGGCGGCGAGCTGGGCCGGCGCTGGTACGACGACGGGAAGAAGCTGGCCAAGAAGAACACGTTCACGGACTTCGTCGCGGCCACGGACTGGCTGGCCGGCTCCGGCTGGGTGGACCCGGCCCGGATCGGCGCCCTGGGCGGGTCGGCCGGCGGGCTGCTGATGGGCGCCGTGGCGAACCTGGCGCCGCAGAAGTACGCGGCGATCCTGGCCCAGGTGCCGTTCGTGGACGCGCTGACCACCATTCTGGACCCGGAATTGCCGTTGTCGGCGCTGGAGTGGGAGGAATGGGGCAACCCGATCACGGACCCCGACGTGTACGCGTACATGAAGTCGTACTCGCCGTACGAGAACGTCCACGCGGCGCCGTACCCGAGGATCGCCGCCGTGACCAGCTTCAACGACACCCGGGTGCTGTATGTGGAACCGGCCAAGTGGGTGCAGGCATTGCGTGCTTCGTCGACGTCCGGGGCGCCGGTCGTGCTCAAGATCGAGATGGATGCGGGCCACGGCGGCGCGTCCGGCCGGTACGAGGGCTGGAAGACGCGGGCGTGGGACTACGCGTTCCTGGCCGATGCGCTCGGGGCGACGGAGGTGGTCGGTGATTGAGCCTGTCGAAATCCCGGTGGTCGAGCCCGTCGAGACCCCGGTGGTCGAGCCCGTCGAGACCCCGGTGGTCGAGCCCGTCGAGACCCCCGCTCTTCTGCGCAGCGTTTGACCCGTGGCGTTGCGCCACTTGTCGAGTGGCGCAACGCCGGCACCCAACGTTACGCAGAAATAAACTACCGGCGCCTGGGGCATTCGTTCAGTTCGTGTCAGCCTACGATCCCGGCCCGGTGCTGGACGATGCCCTCCACCGGATGGTCCGCATTGGCCGGTGTGCCCGACAAATAGGACGTCGGGTCGATGGCCGCCACGAGCGAGGCCTTCTCCTCCGGGCTCAACCCGGCGCCCAAGACTCGGTTTCCCAGCGCCAGCAAGCGCGGCCCACTCCAGGCGGCCACGTCCCCAGCGAAACCCACCCGGCAAGATAGATACCCCAGTACCGCATATTCCTCGTCCTTTACGGCCCAATACCGCGCTGGAAATGAACCTGTCCCCGGTATTCGTCGCGACAAGTCCCCGGCTAATAGTGGTGTCTCGCGGTGATGATGACCAATTGGTCGTCATCGACGGTGTAGATCAGCCGGTGTTCGTCGGTGATGCGCCGCGACCAATATCCGGCCAGCTGGTGCTTGAGCGGCTCCGGTTTCCCGATGCCCTCGAACGGCGTCCTGAGACAGTCGGCGATCAGGCTGTTGATGCGCCGGAGCATGGCCTTGTCCGTCTTGATCCAATACTGGTAGTCAGCCCAGCCGTTGGGGGTGAACGCCGTGATCATTCGGCCAGTTCATGGGTGGCAACGGTGCCGGCTCGGTGCTGGGCGATGCTCTCCAAGAGGTGTGCCGCATTGGCCGGCGTGCGCAACAGGTAGGCGGTCTCCTCCAACGCCTCATAGTCGGCCAGGGACATGAGGACGGCACTGCCCTTCTTGGAAATGATCTCCACCGGCGCGTGATCACTATTGACCTGTTCAATCAAGGGGAAAAGACGGGCACGCGCCTCCGATGCCGTGATGGCCATGACAAACCTCCTAGTGGTACCGAATATTGTACCACTAGTGTCTTGGCATGTCCGCTACCGCACCGCCTCCACCAACGCAGCCTCCTCCTCCGGGCTCAGCCCGGCGCCGAGCACCCGGTTGCCCAGTGGCGCCTCGGCGGCAATGATGTCGCGGAACGTGTCCAGCAGCGGCCGCCGGGCCAGGCCCAACGCCAGGGCCAGCGCGTCCGAGCGCTGCGCGAACCCGGCGTAGTCGTCACCCAACGGCAACACCAGCGGCAGCGAGCGCGGACCGCTCCAGGGCGCCACGCCGTCGTCGTCCATCCGCGCCGGCGGGTAGTCGACCACGCGCGGGGTCCGGCCCGACGCCGCCCGGCGACCGACAGCGCCTCGGCCAGCGGCACGGCGGCGCCGACCACGTTCACAGCACCCGACGCCCCGGCCCGCCCGGCGGCGAGGATGAACGCGGCCAGGTCGCGCACGTCGATCAGCTGCACATGCTGGTCGGCGACCGGGACGAGTACCGGCTCGCGTGGGTCGGCGAAGCGCAGCGGCCAGTACGTGGTCCGGCCTGACGGATCGCCGGGGCCGCCGATCAGGCCGGGGCGCACCACCAAGGCACCGCCGAACGCCTCACGCGTGAGACGCTCGCAGGCGGACTTCGCCTCGCCATAGTCCTCCGATCCGGCATTCGCCGGCAGCAGGGCCGTGTACTCGTCCCCTCCCGGGACCGAGTGGTCCGCGTACACGGAGCACGAGGACACGAACGTCCAGTGCGCGGCGGACACCGCCCCGAGCGCGCCGCGGGCGTGCGCGGGTCGACTGGTGAGCTCGACGACGAGGTCCCACGGGCCGGCAACGTCACCATAGGCGCCGGGTTCGTCGCGATCGACGACGACGGCACGGGCCCGTGGCGCGAACGCGCCGGATTCGCCGCGGGCCAGGCAGGTGACGGCGTGACCGGCGGCGAGGGCGTGGCCGGCAAGCGTTCGACCCAGCCAGCCGGTGCCACCGAGGATGAGGATGTTCGCGATGGGTCCAGCCAACGCCGTGGGCCCGGTCCCGTGCAATCACTTTCACGCAGGGCGCAGGGGCATGGCCGGCCTGCGTCGCCAGCCGTGGTGGCGCGCGGCCTCATTCCTTGCCCGATTCGATGGCAGCGGCTAACGTGGCTCTCTTGCCCTCGGGCAGGTCACGGAAGGAAGGTCCATGGCCCACTCATCCCACAAGCGGCAGAAGGGCTGCGCCATCTGCAGTCCACACAAGAACTCCCGGAACGGAGACGCCGCCCGCACCCCACTGCGGGTTCTGCGCCGGCTGGGCGTCACGCGCCGCTGGTCCCGTAATGATCCGAGCGACGCCCCGGGCAGCGAGGAGGAGTAGCGGCGCGTCACAGGCCCGTCGCGTAGGCTTCCCACGTGATGAATGTGGCGGGGCAACCCGAAGCGGCCGCCGCCGCGTGGTGGCACGCCCTGGTGGCGGGCTTCGCCCGGCAGGACGGCCTGCACGTCTCGACTCCGGTTCTGCTCGGCGTCCTCGCGGCCGTGGTGGTGCTGACCATCCCCCGGGCCACGTGGCGGTGGTTCGGCCTGTACGTGACCTTTGTCCACGAGCTCGGGCACGCGTTCGCCGCGCTGATGACCGGGCGGGTGGTGCACGGACTGCGGATCGCGTTGGATCATTCCGGCCAGTTGACCAGCAGCGGCCGGGGCGGACGAGGCGCGGTATGGTCTGGTTTCTGGGGCTACCCGGCGCCGGCCGTGGTTGGCGCCGCGCTGGTGTGGTCCGTCTCCGCCGGCTGGGCCGGCGCGGCGCTGTCGATCGGCGCACTGGTGCTGCTCGTCACGTTGGTCTTCCTGCGCAATCTGGCCGGGATTGCCGTGGCCCTGTGCAGTGCGGCGATCGCGCAGGCGCTGGTGGTGTTCGCCCCGCCGCCGGCCGTTGGCTACATCGTCCTGGCCCTGGGTGCCGCCCTGCTGGTGGGTTCCGTCCGCGACTGGTTCAAGGTGGCCGCCGTCCATGCCCGGCACCGGAACCGGCTCGCAACCTCGGACGCGTTCATCCTGGCCCGTTCCACCTCCATCCCGGCCGTGCTGTGGCTGGCGGCGTTCGCCGTGGTCATCGCAGTGGCCGTGGCTGGCTCCGCATACTGGTTGCTCGGCATGGCCACGGCCTGAGGGTCACTGCTGCAGCCGGTGCCAGACCTCGGGCGGGACGGCAGGCCGGCGGGTGTCGATCAGCCGCCAGCCCACGCCCAGCGGGGTGCGCCCGAGCGTGGTGGCCATCTCCTCCAGCTGGCACCCGGCCTGGAACATGGCGTCGAGGGCACCGTCGTCGCGCAGCGAGTACGTTTCCCCGAAGCGCGGGGCCGCGGCTGCGCAGTCGATCTCCCCGTCGAACTCGAAGAGCAGGCGCACCAGCCGGACGGCGACGTCCCGCCGGTCGAAGCCCAGCCGCTCCTCGATGTCGTCGATGTCCGCGCCGTTCGCGTACACGTCCAGCAGCACCACCTGCTCGGCCCGGGTCCAGGCGCGTTCGGGTTCCGGGTCCGGCCGGTACCGCGGCGGCGCGCCATCCGGTGTCTCGGCATCGTGGTCTTCGGGCACGGCGCCGAACCACGTCGTGCGCTTGAGGTTCTCCATGGCTTGCTCCTAATCACTCCTTCCCCCTGCTCGAATCATAGGAGCCGCCTCTGACACAGACGGTGATGCAGCGGTCACACCTCCGCCCGGGCGGCCTCCCGGATGATCGCGTACACGGCCTCGGACGTCCATTCGCCCTTGAGGTACATGTTGTCCGTCATGACGGCCTCCAGCTTCATGCCGAGCCGTTGGCAGATCGCGGCCGACGCGTCGTTGCGGGCGTCCAGCCGGGCCTCGATGCGGCGGAACCCCAACCCGCCGAAGGCCAGATCCAACACGGCGCGGGCCGCCTCCGTGGCCACGCCGCGGCCGCGAACCCCCGGGGCCACCGTCCAGCCGATTTCCCCCACCCGCTCCACGGGCTGCCCGTCGGCGGCCTCCCGGCCACCGACGCCCCACTTCAACGCGATCTCGCCAATGAACCCGGGGGCATGGCGCCACTCGACGGCGAAAGTGGCCCAGTCCCCCGGCCCGGCAAAGGGCGCGTCGACAAAACGGGCGATCCTGGCCATGCATTCCGTGTAGCTGCGGGCCTCGTTGAGCAGGAACCGGGCCGTGTCCGGCAGCTTCTGGTACGCGTAGTACGCGTCCAGGTCGTCGGCCGTGAAGCGCCGCAGCACGAGCCGTTCGGTCACCAGCGGGTATGGAATCTCGGGCATGCACGTAAGGGTACACCGGGGCGAAATCAGCCTACGCTTGCACCATGGCCACCAAGCTCTCCACCGTGTTGAACTCACACCTTCGCGAATTGCGCTTCGAACCGACCGCCAAAAGGATCAGGGCCCTGCTGGGTCCCGCCGTCGTCCTCGACTCGCGGCGCGCCGTCCTCGTCTGGGAACCGCGCCGCGTGCTTCTCAACTACGCCGTGCCGGTGGACGACGTCGTCGCAACCCTGGCGCCGTCGCCCGGTGAGCCGCCGCCACCGCCGGCGGGCTTCGTCCTGCACGCCGGAATCCCGTTCGCCGTGCACATGTCCCCCGGCACGTCACTGGATGTCGCCGCCGGGGACAACCAGGCAGCCGACGGGGCTTTCCGCCTTGACGACCCCGACCTGGCCGGCCACATCCTGTTCGATTTCGACGCCTTCGACTGGCTCGAGGAGGACGAACCGGTCATTGGCCACCCGCGCGACCCGTTCCACCGCGTCGACGTCAGGCAAGGCAGCGAGCATGTTCGCATCCACAAGGACGGGCTGCGCCTTGCCGAAAGCGTGTCGCCGAAGCTGGTCTTTGAAACAAGCCTGCAGACACGCATCTACCTGCCGCCGGACGACGTCGACTTCGACACGCTGGTTCGCACGGATTCCACCACGATCTGCCAGTACAAGGGCCGGGCCAGCTACTGGGCGCTGGCCTCGGACCCATCCGTCGACGTGGCGTGGAGCTACGAGACGCCATTCACGGACGCCGCCGATCTGGCCGGCTTCATTGCCTTCTACGACGATCTGGTGGACGTGGAAGTGGACGTGGACACGTAGTCCCCAACGGCACCCACCGGTCGCAAGCTCGCATCGAGGCCCTCGCCGTCGTGGGCCCAGCCACCGGCACCCACCCTGTCCTGGAACCGGCCCAGCGACCACTCGCGCAGCGGTCCCAGCTCGGGCAGGAACGCATCGTCGTGGCTGACGACGACGAACGCGCCCCGGTAGCCGGCCAGCGCCGTGACGAGCTGGGCCACCGAGTCCAAGTCCAGATTGTTCGTCGGCTCGTCCAGCAACAACAGCTGCGGAGCCGGGTCGGCGAGCAGGATGCGCGCCAACGCCAACCGGAACCGTTCGCCACCGGATGGCGCCCCCGCCGGCTTGTCCATGGTGGCGCCGCGGAAGTGGAAGCAGGCCAGCCGCTCCCGGACGTCCGCCGGCGGCACGGAAGGAGGCAGCTGAACGCACCGTATCCAGCACGGTCGCGTCATCGCTCAGCCCGGCGTCGAGCCGCTGGCGCAGGTAACCCGCCGGGACGGCCACAGCGGTCAGGCGAAGGCGGCGAGCAGGTCCTTCAACGTGTTTCCTCACGTCAGGGACAGATCGTTTCCAGTGTGGCACGGGGTGGGCCGAGGCCGTCAGCTCGGCAGGGTCGGAGCGATTCTGCACCCTTCCGCAAAGTCACGTCACTGTGCAGCGCGCATGTGCTGGCGAAGACCAGGGATAGCGAATGCGACTCGCCCGTACCCGGCCGGTTGGATCAAGCCCTCTTCGATCAGTCGGCGGCGATAGTTGCTTGCTGCACTCGGGGACATGCCAGTTCGTTCGGCCACGTCGCCTATTATCGAGGAACCTTCATCTTGGGCCATGGCGCAGAGGAAGTCCACGTCACGGCCAGACGCAGTCGACAGCGCCGCCTCGAGAACAACCCGCTCGTTGCGCCTCAGAGCGGCCGTGATGGCGTTGGTCGTCGCCGCTTGGTCAACAACACCCGAGGACTTCTCAGCTTCTCGCCATAAGAAGTACCCAACCAGCTGTATCAGGAACGGGTACCCATCAGTGGCCGCCGCCGCTTGAGTTAGGAGCGCGGACGAAACCTCGAACCCTCCTTGGGCAAAGAGTTCGGCAAACGACCTTTCGACTTCGCCGACGGCCACCGCATGCAAGTCGATCCGGTCCGCACGCCGCAAGAACGTGGCAACGCCCTCGTTGAGCAGATCCGAGACGGCGGCCGGCAAACCTGCAAAGAGCATTCCGATCGGCAGACTGTCCGTGATGAAGTGCTGGATGACGGCGGCCAGTTGCGAAATCTCCGCACGGTCGGCAGCATGAATCTCATCGACAGCGACCACAAGCCCGGTACCGTTGGACGCCAAGAGCCGAAGCAGTGCCTCTCCCGTTTCTCGCCAGCCGACCTGTTGCTCAGGCGGGAGCTGGGTGGTGATGCTGAACCCCGCCGCAGAAACACCCGTGATTCGCCGGCGCGCGGGCCCCTCCCCCAGTTCTTGCAGGTGACGCTGCATCTGGGCACCGATGCGGCCCATGAAACCTGCGGTCGCGGTTTCAGAGATGACCACCCACCCGTGCGACTCGGCGACGGCACCGGCCTCACCGAGCATCACCGTCTTGCCGATACCTCGTGCACCCGTGAAAATCGTCAATAGGCTAGGTGCGCCAGAGCCAAGGGTGAGTCCATAGTCGAACTCGTCGAGCACCCCTATACGACCGATGACTTGGGGCGGTGGCGCTCCCGCGGTTGCCCGAAAGGGATTCTGCACCCGACCTCCTGTGAACCTCTATGAAACCTATGAAACTTGTGAATCTTATGAAACTTGAGCGTACCTTGCCACCTGGGATCCTGTGGGTCTTACGGCCGTGGCCGGCCTCCAGGTTGTCGATGGCCGACGGCAGGCGCCGGGCGTTCTCTGGGCTGCCCAGCATGTAGGCGTTTCCTTCAGGGACCCGTAACTCCTGAGCTTGCTATTTAACCTCCTGCCGTTGCTTGCCGACGGGGTGGATGACTGCCTGGTGTCTGTTTTTGGAGCCGGGCGGGCGGC
>NZ_RWKQ01000010.1:100248-100684 GCF_003946885.1 Specibacter cremeus
GATCGGCGGCGGGCCCGGCTGCCCGGCCCAGGCGCCGCGGTGGGTGAGCTTCGGGTGCAGCCCGGGCCAGGCGGCGGCCACTGCCTGGCCGTAGCGGTCGGTGCCGGTGCTCGTGACGGTCTCCGGTTCGGGCCAGCTTGCCGGGTCGGCGAACCGGAACTCGGCGCCGTGGCGCCTCGGGCGCCCGGTGCGGCCCGGCGGCGGCGCCGGGAAACACAGCACCCGGTCCGCACGCATCCGGCCCAGCACCTGCACCGGCAGATCATCGAGCAGGAACGCCAGCCGGGCCAGCTCGTATCCGGCATCAAAGACGAGCAGGATCTCGGGGTCGCCGTCCACCCAGTGCCCGGCCTCGCGCAACCGTGCCACCACCTCCCGCACCTGGGCGGCGGTGACCGTCGTCTCATCGTCGTCCGGGCGCAGCCGCACGGCGTCG
>NZ_RWKQ01000011.1 GCF_003946885.1 Specibacter cremeus
CGTCTCAACCTCTGCGTCAATGGCCATAACACAACGATAGGGCCCCCAACCATGAAACGCTGGCTAATTTACTGGCGAGTCCTTACGCGGCGCCGGCGCAGCCCCAGGGGCCCAGGCCGGCCTTGGCGTAGTAGGTGTTGGCGACGGCTATCTGCTGGGCCTTCGTGGCCAGGTCGGCCCGGGGCGCGTACTGGCCGCCGCCGTTGGCCAGCCAGGACGAGATGTCGAACTGCAGTCCGCCGTAGTAGCCGTTGCCGGTGTTGATGGACCAGTTGCCGCCGGACTCGCACTGGGCGATCCGGTCCCACATGGCCTCGTTGGCCATGGCCGGGGCGGCCGCGCCGGTGTTGGCGCCCGGTGCGTCGGTCTTCGGGGCCGGGCGGGCCTTGCCGCCGACGGTGACCTGGGCGGCCACGGGCGCGGTCAGCACCGTGGTGCCGGTCTGTGTGCGGCTGACCTCCTTGCCATCAATGGTCACGACGGCGAACTTCGTTTCCAGCGTGCCGGCGACGCCGGCCGTGGTGGTCGTCTGCTGGTCCGTGTACATCGAGTTGTCGACGGTCTTGACCGTCTCGAAGGGAATGCTGGAGGTGCCGGTCGCGGTGCCGGCGCGGTTGACGCGGGACACCTTGACGACCATGTCCTCGACGACGTCCGCGCCGCGCGGCACGGACACCAGGTCGGTGGCGCCGACCTTCACGTTCAGGGAGGTGAGCAGGTCGCCCACGCTGGCCGCCGTCGTCGTCTCGACGCGCTTGGCGCCGTCGACGAGCACGGTGACATGCTTGGGCGTGCTGATGCTGATGGTGGACGTGGAGGAGGCCAGCAGCATGTCGGCCGGGGCCGAGATCTGCGAGCTGGCCGCGATGCCGAGGTCGCCGATCAGGTCCCCGACCTTGTTGGACGTGGTCTGGACGGTGCGCACGGCGCCGTCGACGGAGACATTGACGTCCTTGGTGGTGTTCACCGTGATGACGGTGCCGTTCTTCACCGAATCCGCCAGCGCGGGGCTGACGTGGTCCGCGGCCCGGACGCTCACATGCGCCTTGTCCAGGACGTCCCGGACCGTGCCGCCAAATGTCGACACCGAGCTTGCCTTGCCGTCCACGTTGATGGTGACGGATTTGTTGGCCCCGATGTACGAGACCAGTCCAAGAACCAGGGCCAGCAGGATCAGGGCCTGCCCGCCGATCTTGATCACACTCAGTTTGCCATTTGTCGTGAAGAATTGTGCCACTGGAAGCCGTAACTACTAGTACATCCGGGCACGGGGAATCGCGCATGAAAACCATGCGGCAGGACCCCAATTCCTGGCCCTCGGCACGTGCGCTGCCACGCCTCCCGGCGCCGGGAGCATGGCGCCATGAACGGGAGTGCGTTATCCGAGGGCCTTCCCCGACCCCGGCTAATAGTCACCCAGCGTAACCCAATCGTTACCTTGGTGACAAGACGGCCACCGGAAATCAGGCCCAGGACCCGTAGACGGCATGCGTGTTCGCATTGAGTTGCGACGCGAGGCCGGCCACGTCGCGGCCCAGCAATTCCGCCATGGCCCGCACCGTGTACGGCACCATGTAGCTGGCGTTCGACCGGCCCCGGAACGGGTGGGGCGTGAGGAACGGCGCATCGGTTTCCACCAGCAGCAGCGCCGGATCGGCCAAGGCCAGCGAGTCGCGCAGGTTCCGCGCGTTCTTGAACGTCACGGTCCCCGAGAACGACATGTACCAGCCGTTGGCATTGCAGGTGCGGGCCAGGTCCGCGTCCCCGGAGTAGCAGTGGAACACGACCGTGTCCGGGGCCCCCTCCTCCGCCAGCGTCCGCACCACGTCGGCGTGCGCGTCGCGGTCGTGGATCTGCAGCGCCAGGCCGCGGCGCTTGGCGATGTCGATGTGCCGGCGAAACGAGTGCCGCTGGTCGGCGATGCCGTCCGCGCCGGTGCGGAAGAAATCCAGGCCCGTTTCGCCGATGGCGCGGATGCGCGGGTGGGCGGCCAGTGCGTCGATCTGCGCCAGGGCGGCCTCGAGGGCGCCGGCGGCCGCCAGCGCGGGGGCGTCGTTCGGGTGGATGGCGACGGCGCCGAGCACCCGCGGGTCGGCGTCGACGGCGGCTACGGTGAAGCGCGACGACGCCAGGTCGCAGCCGACCTGGACGGCGCCGGCCACGCCGGCGGCCTGCGCCGCGTCCAGCGCGTCGGCCAGCGGAACGGCGTGTTCGCCGAAGTCGAAGTGCGTGTGGTTGTCGTACACGGGCACCGGCAGCGGCTCGGGGGCCGGCGCGAACTTTCCGGCCGGTGCTCCGAGATGCCGGTACGGGAGGGGGACGGCGGGGGTGCACATGGTTGTCCACTCTATCTTTGCCCCGCAATCCCGTTGTTTTCCAGTAACGTGGGTCACATGCGACGTTATGACGGCCGGCCGCTGGACGGCGAGGGCTTCGACCAGCTGTGCGGGGCCGTCATGGCCGGCGTGAACACCGTGATCGACGGCAAGCCGGAGGCCGTCCGGCTGGCCCTGACGGTGTTCCTGGCCCAGGGCCACCTGCTCGTGGAGGATGTGCCGGGCGTGGGCAAGACCATGCTCGCCAAGGCGCTGGCCAGGACCATCGACTGCACGGTCAGCCGCATCCAGTTCACCCCGGACCTGCTGCCGTCGGACATCACGGGCGTGTCCATGTTCAACCAGGCCTCCGCCACGTTCGAGTTCCGCCCGGGCGCCGTCTTCGCCAACATCGTGATCGGTGACGAGATCAACCGCGCCTCGGCGAAGACGCAGTCGGCACTGCTCGAATGCATGGAGGAGCACCAGGTCACGGTGGACGGCACCTCCTACCGGCTCAGCGAGCCGTTCATGGTGGTGGCCACGCAGAACCCGATCGAGATGGAGGGCACCTATCCGCTGCCGGAGGCCCAACGCGACCGGTTCATGGCCCGCATCTCCATGGGCTACCCGGATGTGACGGCGGAGTTGGCCATGCTGGAGACGCACCAATCGACGAGCCCGCTGGACGGGCTGATCCCGGTGGTGGACGCCTCCGGCGTCGCCGCCATGCTGACCCGCGTCGCGGACGTGTACGCATCGGCGGCCGTGAAGGAGTATGCGGTGGCGATCGGCCACGCCACGCGCGTGCACGAACAACTGCGCCTCGGCGCCAGCCCGCGCGCCCTGTTGCAGCTGCTGCGCGCGGCAAAGGCGCACGCCGCCCTGGCCGGCCGTGACTTCGTGCTGCCCGACGACCTGCGCGACCTGGCCGAGCCGGTCCTGGCGCACCGGCTCATCCTGGAACGGCGCGCGGCCAGCCTGGGTGCCACGGTGCACGACGTGCTGGCCGGCGTGCTGGCCTCCATCCCCGTCCCGGCCACGGCCGGGTCCGCGCATTCGTCCGGGTCCCGCTAGGAGGCGATCGCGTTGGGCTGGCTGCCGCAGAACTTCCTCCGGCCCCGGGGCTGGTTGATGATCGCCGCCGGCGCCCTCGCGCTGCTGCTGGCCGCCATCCTGGGCCGCCGCGACCTGCTCACCGTGAGCGTATTCCTGCTCGTGCTGCCGCCGCTGGCCGGTGCCGGGGTGCGGCTGTTCCATCCCGGTTTCACGGTCAGGCGCTCGTTCGCACCGGCCCTGGTGGAGACGGGGTCGACGGCGGCGGTCACCTTGGACGTGCACGGCACCACCCCGGGTGGCGGGCAGGCGGTGCTGCACGAGGACCTGCCGGCGAACATCGTGCGGGCACCGACGTTCCCCTACCCGGCGCCCGTGACCCCGCGCAGCCTGCGCAGCCGCTACACGTACACGATCAGGCCGACCCGGCGGGGACAGTACGTCATCGGGCCGCTGCGCGCCCGCTTCAGCGACCCGTTCGACGTCGCGTTCCAGCTGCGCACCCTCGACGACGGCGACGTGCTCACGGTGGCGCCGGCCGCCGTCGTGCTTCCGGCCGCGTCGCTCACCGGCGGCCGCGGCACCGACGGCAGCCGTGCCACACGGCAGCGCGCCAACCCCAGCGACGACGACGTCATGACCCGTGACTACCGGTACGGCGACCCGCTGCGCCGCGTGCACTGGCCGGCGACGGCGCGCACCGGCCGGCTCATGGTGCGCCAGGAGGAGTCCGTGACGACCCCGGAGGCCGTGCTCCTGCTGGACCGGCGGCTGGGCGCGTTCGGCGCCGTGCCGCGCACCGGGCTCGGCGGACAGGTCCGGCACGGGGTGGCCGGCCAGCTGCGCAGCAACGCGAACTTCGAATGGGCCGTCGTGGCGGCCGTGTCCGTGGCCACGCACGTGCTGGAGCGCGGCTTCCTGCTGCGGGTCCTCGACGAGCATGGCCGGCCGGCGTTCCTGTCCTCCACCTCGGCCCCCGAGCCGGGCCTGGAGAACTATGCCGGGCCGGGCGGGGTGGTCGCCGTGGCCCAGTCGCTGGCCGCGCTCGAACTGACGGCCCCGGCACAGGGCGAGCACGGATATGACGAGAACCTGGTCGACAGGCTGTTGCAGAGCCGGCGGCGGGGGCCGATCGTGGCCATCACCGGGCGGCTCGGACCCGACGACGCGGCCGTGCTGGCCGAGGCCGCCGACGCCGCCGAGGGGGCCTTCGCCCTCGTGGTGTGCGACGACCCCGCCGCGGCCGGACCCGAGCTGGCCGTGCTGCGGCGCGCCGGCTGGCAGGCCGTGGCGGTCGGCGCCGACACGGCCCTGGCCGACGCCTGGATGGAACTGGACGGGGCGTCCTTGGTCGGGGAGGGCCTCGCATGAGACACACGGCCACGTCCCGCTGGGTGCTCGCCCTGGCCGTCTTCGCCGCCGTCATGGGCCCCTCGATCGGGCTCAACGGCGTGGTGCTGGGGGTCGCCTGGATGCCGCGCGCCGCCTTCACCGTGGCGGTCGTGCTGGCCGCCGCCGCCGCCACCCGGCGCTTCCCGCGAGTGGCGCCGCTGGCCCCGCTGGCCGGGTTCGCCGCCCTGTGGGCCGGGCTCGTGCTGCTGTTCTTCGCCGACTCGTCCGTGCTCGGGGTCATCCCCACGGTCAAGACGTTCGAGGACATGGGTGCCCTGCTGGAACAGTCCGGCCAGACGATCCTGGTCCGTTCGGCACCCATCCCGCTCGACGACGGCATCGCGTTCATCATCTGCGCCGGGCTCGGGTTGGCCGCCCTGCTCATCGACATCCTGGCCCTGGCCGCCGCGCTGCCGGCCGCGGGCGGGCTGGGCATCCTGCTCATCCTGTTCGTCCCGGCCATCATCAAGCCCGAAAGCGTCGGCGTGCCCGGGTTCGTCGCCGCCGGCGTCGGCTACCTGATCCTGCTGGGCTGTTGCCACTGGTACGCCCCGGGCGGGAAGCCGCGGCCCAGCGGCAATGTGGCCCCCAGCGGCACCCGGGCCCGGGCCGCGTGGCTCACGGTCGTCGTCGTCGCGGCCACGGTCGCGATCCCGCTGGCCATCCCGGGCTTCAGCACCGGGGCGTTCCCGCAGGGCAGCCGCCTCGGACAGCCCGGCAACGTCGCCGGCATCGACCCGATGGTGTCCCTCGGCAACGACCTGCGCAACCAGGGCAGCGGCGCCCAGGTGTTCTACGACACCGATTCGGCCACCCCCGTCTACCTGCGCACGTCCACCCTGGAGGACTTCTCCGGCCACACCTGGAAGCCGGACCCGCGCACGAAGGACCGCCAGGGCGATCCGGAGGACATCCGCAACGCCTATGGCCCGGTTGCAGGCGTGCCGGTGGTGACAACCCAGACGAGGATCTACACCGACTACCTGATCAGCAACTGGCTGCCGGCGCCGTACGCGCCGTCGCGCATCTTGGGCCTCAAGGGGCCGTGGACGTGGGACCCGGAGACGCTGACCGTCATGGGGTCGACCGTCACCACCATGAACCAGTCCTACCTCGTCACGAGCGTCAGGCCCGAGCTCACGCCGGAGATCCTGCGCGCCACCGGTAGTCCGCGGCGCGGCCTGGACCCGGTGTTCACGAAGCTGCCGGGCAACCTGCCCTCCATCATCACCGACACGGCGCGCTCGGTCACGAAGGGCCTGGACACGGCGTTCGACAAGGCCCTGGCGCTGCAGGACTACCTGCGCGCGACCGACTTCACCTACAGCGAGAAGACGCCGCTGCAACAGGGCTATGACGGCGCCGGCATGGACGTCATCGCCAAGTTCCTGCAGGTCAAGGCCGGGTATTGCGTGCACTTTTCCTCGGCCATGGCCGTCATGGCACGCGTGCTGGGCATCCCGTCCCGGATCGCCATCGGCTACGCGCCCGGCTCGCTCACGGGCCGCACCGACGACCTGAACGGGCACCCGCTGACCGGGTACATGGTCAACGGGCACAATGCGCACGCCTGGCCCGAACTGTACTTCGAGGGCGTCGGCTGGGTGCCGTTCGAGCCGACGCCGACGCGCGGCCAGGTTCCCGCGTACGCGCAGGTGCCCGTCTCGTCGGCGCCCTCGGCCAACAACAACGACCTGTTCAACCCGTCCCGGCAGCAGCCCACGGCGCCGGCGACGCCCGCGCCCGGCGCGTCCGCCGCCCCGGCGGCCGCGGCCGGGGCGACCCCGGCGGCGGAGCGCGGTGCCGGATGGGGGATGGCCCTGGTGCTGGCGTTCGTGGCGCTGGCCGGTCCGTGCGTGTGCCGGGCGCTCGTTCGACGGCGGCGGCTGGCCCTGGTGCGCGGCGCCGGCGGTGCGTCCCGTCCCGACCCGGCCGTGATCGCCTGGCGCGAGGTGCGGGATTCGGCCGTGGACTACGGGGTCCGTCCCGACCCGGCCAGGACGCCGCGCGCGCAGGCGGCGATGATCGGGGCACGGCTCGGGCCGGCGACGGACGGCGCGGATGCCGTCATGGCGCTGGCGCACGCGTTCGAACGCGCCGTGTACGGGCGCGCACCGGCCCCTTCGACCGGGGCTTCGTCGTCCGGGGCCGGGACGGCGACACTGGAGCGGACGTCCGCGGTCGACGTCGACCTCCTGGCCGAGCAGCTCGAATCCGTCGTGGCCGGGCTGGAGAACTCGGCGACGGCGGCAGCCCGCCTGCGCGCCGTGGTGCTGCCGCAGTCGTTGTTCAGCCGGTCGTGAAGCACGCCGGGCGGCTCGCGCCTCAGCGGTTCCAGGACCCGGTGATCGGGGCTTCGTGTCTCGCTCGCGCCACGTCGGCGGCGCATCCTGCCTGCCCGTGGGTGTCAAGGCCGGCCACGATGCCGTCGATGTCGGTGTCGGGGCGGTTCTGGCTGAGTTTGGCTTTCACGTCGATCCTGGTGATGAGCAGTTCGACGCCGACGATGGCGCGCAGCTGACCGGAGACATAGCGCTCCGGCGCATCGTCCACGGACCAGGGTCGCTCAAAATGGGCCTCGTTGAGGTCGGTCAGCCGCCTGACATGATTGCCGAGCCAGGCGGGGTCGTCATGGACGGCGAGCCGGCCGTACACGTGGGCGGTGGAGTAGTTCCACGTCGGTACGACGCGTCCGTGTTCGGCCTTCGATGCGTACCAGGAGGGCGAGATGTAGGCGTCCGCGCCCTGGATGATGACGAGTGACTCTCCGATCGCGGGCTCTGACCACTGGGTGTTGTTTCGGGCGAGGTGCCCGTGCAGCGCGCCGTGGTCGCCGATCGAGGGATCGTAGATGAAGGGCAGGAAGGTGGCGAGCAGGCCCCGCGAGGTCATGGTGACCAGGTTGGCTGCGGCCGGCCGGGTGAGGAGGTCGTGGACGGAGTCGGGGCCGGCTTCGAAGTGCGCTGGGATGTACATGGGGCTCTTCCTTTGGATGAAGGATGTTCGTGGTCTGTGTTCATGGTCTGTGTTCATGGTCTGTGAATCGTCAGGGATTCCGTGTCGGGGGCGGTGGGGTGAGCCGGACGCGGACCGCGATGCCGGCGCACAGGATGACGGCGAGGCCGCCGATGATGGTGGTCCAGGTCAGGGTCTCGCCGAGCAGCAGTCCGGCCCAGCAGATGCTCAGCACGGGTTGGATGAGTTGGATCTGGCTCACCTGGGCCATGGGGCCGAGGGCGAGGCCGCGGTACCAGGCGAAGAAGCCAAGGAACATGCTGACGAGGCCGAGGTAGGCAAAAGCGGCCCACTGGACCGGGGTGCCTGACGGTGGCCCCTGGGCCATGGAGAGCGCCGTCAGGAACACCATCAGCGGCGCTGCGAGGACAAGCGCCCAGGATACGGTCTGCCACGCGCCGAGTTCGCGGGCGAGCAGGCCACCTTCGGCGTATCCGATGGCCGCGGCCGCGACGGCGCCGAGGAGCAGCAGGTCCGCCCAGTGCGGTTGCCCGAAGCCACCGGACTGCGCGAAGGCGAAAGCGATGGCCGCCAGGGCGCCCACGGCCGTGACGGCCCAGAACGCCACCGGTGGACGCTCGCGCCCGCGGAGCACCGCGGCCGTTGCCGTCGCGGCGGGGAGCAGGGCGATGACGACGGCCCCGTGACTGGCGGGCGCGGTGGTCAGCGCGAACGAGGTGAGCAGCGGGAAGCCGACAACGATCCCTCCGGCGACCACGGCGAGCCGCGCCCACTGCACGCCGTGAGGAAAGCGCTGCCGGGTGAGCGCGAGGGCGAAGGCGGCCAGCACGGCCGCCACGACGGCGCGGGCCGACCCGATGAACAGGGGCGACAGGCCGCCGACCGCCACTCGGGTGAAGGGAACGGTGAACGAGAACGCCGCTACCCCGAGGAGGCCCCACCACAGGCCGGTGCCGGAACGGGACGGTATCACTGGCAAAACAAGTGTAGTAGCGCTACTATTGTATCTCATGAATAACGATAGCAGTTCCCGGATCGCGGCGCGACTCAGGGAATGGTTGGCCGGGGCCGCGCCGGGGTCCCGGCTGCCGTCCACGCGGTCCCTGGTTGCCGAGTACCGGGCCAGCCCCGTGACGGTGCAGAAGGCCCTGCAGACCCTCACGGCGCAGGGCCTGATCGAGAGCCGGCCCGGGGTCGGGACCTTCGTGCGGGCCGTCCGGACCGCACGCCCGTCGGACTACGGCTGGCAGAGCGCGGCCCTCCGATCGCCGCAGGCGCCCCTTCGCCCGGCCTCCACGACGATGCGCGGCGCATCGAACAATGTCATTGCCTTCCACGCAGGGTACCCGGACCGGGAGCTCCTGCCGGAGCGCCAGGTGCGTGCGGCCCTGACCAGGGCGGCCCGGGGTGATGCCGCCCTGTCCCGTCCGCCCGTGGCAGGGCTGCCGGAGCTGCAGTCCTGGTTCGCGCACGAACTCGGCGCCTCGACCCCGGTGGGGGTCACCCCGCCGACACCGAGAGACGTCATCGTGCTGCCGGGGAGCCAGAGCGGACTCAGCTCCATTTTCAGCGCATTGGTCGGCAGCGGGCAGCCGCTGCTCCTGGAATCCCCGACCTACTGGGGCGCCATCCTGGCTGCGGCCCAAGCGGGCGTCCGCGTCGTCCCGGTGCCCAGCGGACCCGACGGCCCCGACCCGGAGGAGCTGGCCCGGGCCTTTGAGGAGACCGGCGCGCGCCTGTTTTACGCGCAACCGAACTACGCGAACCCCACCGGCGCGCAATGGGCCGCCGGGCGGGGCGAACAGGTCCTGGACGTCGTCCGTGAGAACGGCGCGTTCCTCGTCGAGGACGACTGGGCGCACGACTTCGGCATCAGCACCACCCCCGTACCCGTTGCCACGCACGACGATTCGGGCCATGTCGTCTACCTTCGCTCGCTGACGAAGAGCGTGTCCCCGGCCATCCGCATCGCCGCCGTCATCGCCCGCGGTCCGGCACGCGAGCGCATTCTTGCGGACCGGGGAGCGGAGTCGATGTATGTCAGCGGCCTCCTTCAGGCCGCGGCGCTCGACGTCGTCACACAGCCTGCCTGGCAGACCCATCTGCGCAGCCTCCGCCATCAGCTCCAATCACGCCGTGACCTCCTGGTCACCAGCCTGCGCGAGCATGCCCCGCGGGCCCATATTGAGCATGTGCCAACGGGAGGGCTGAACCTCTGGGCACGCCTGCCCGATGGGACCGACCTCGACCGGCTGACCCGTGACTGCGAGAGCGCCGGAGTCATGATCGCCGCCGGCGATGAATGGTTCCCGGCCGAACCTGCGGGCCCGTTCATCCGGCTCAACTACTCGGGACCGAACCCGGGCGCCTTCCCGGAAGGCGCCCGCATCCTCGGCCAGGCACTCGAACGCAACAGCCGCTAGAATCCGGCAGAACGCGGAAGACCCTCGTCCGGATAATGCTGGACGAGGGTCTTCCGCGGGTTGGGTCCGGGGAGTATCCGTGGGTGATGCGATCCCGGGGTTACATGCTGTGCGGGTTCGGCATGCCGATGTACTGCGTGTACTGGTACTCGGCGATGCCTTCGATCGAACCCTCGCGGCCCATGCCCGACTGCTTGACGCCGCCGAACGGGGCGGCGGCGTTGGAGATGACCCCGGCGTTCAGGCCCATCATGCCGGCCTCGATCCGGTCGGCCATGCGCAGGCCGCGGTTGAGGTCCTTCGTGAACACGTAGGAGGCCAGGCCGAATTCGGTGTCGTTGGCCAGGGCGACGGCCTCGTCCTCGGTCTTGAACGTCACGATCGGGGCGACCGGGCCGAAGATCTCCTCGGTCAGGATGCGCGCCCCCGGCTCGACGCCCTTGAGCACGGTCGGCTGGTAGAAGTACCCCGGCCCGTCGACGGGCGCCCCGCCGACCACGGCCTCGGCGCCGTCGGCCACGGCGTCGGCGACCAGCGAGTGGACCTTGTCGCGGCTCTTGGCGTCGATCAGCGGGCCGACGTTCGTGCTCGGCTCGGTGCCGCGGCCGGTCGTCATGGCGGCCATCTTGGCGGCGAACTTCGCGGCGAACTCGTCGGCCACGGACTCCTGGACGATGAACCGGTTCGCGGCCGTGCAGGCCTCGCCCATGTTGCGCAGCTTCGCGGCCATCGCGCCGTCGGCGGCGGCGTCCAGGTCGGCGTCCTCGAACACCAGGAACGGGGCGTTGCCGCCGAGTTCCATGGACGTGCGGAGCACGTTCTGCGATGCGTCGGCCAGCAGGCGCCGGCCCACCTGGGTGGAGCCGGTGAAGGAGAGCTTGCGCAGGCGCGAGTCCTGGATCATCGGTCCGGTCACCGCGCCGGCGCTGGACGTGGCGACGACGTTCAGCACGCCGGCGGGCAGGCCGGCGTCGAGCATGACCTGGGCGAACAGCTGGGACGTCAACGGCGTCAGGTTGGCCGGCTTGAGCACCATGGTGCAGCCGGCGGCGACGGCCGGGGCGACCTTGCGGGTGGCCATGGCCAGCGGGAAGTTCCACGGGGTGATCAGCAGGCACGGGCCCACCGGCTTCTTCTGCACGAGCAGCCGGCTGGTGCCCTCCGGGGACTGGGAGAAGCGGCCGAACGAGCGCACGGCCTCCTCGGAGAACCAGCGCAGGAACTCGGCGCCGTACGTGACCTCGCCGCGCGCCTCGGCCAGCGGCTTGCCCATCTCCAGGGTCATCAACAGCGCGAAGTCGTCCGCGCGGGCGGTGACGAGCTCGAAGGCGCGGCGCAGGATCTCGGCGCGCTCGCGCGGGGCCGTCGCGGCCCAGGCCTCCTGCGCGTCCACGGCCGCGTCCAGCGCGGCGGCGCCGTCCTCGACGCCGGCGTCGGCGATGCTCAGGAGCACCTTGCCCGTCGCCGGGTCCTCGACGTCGAACGTCTTCCCCGAGGCGGCGGGGCGCCAGGCACCGTTGATCAGCAGGCCCGTGGGCACGCCGGCCAGCAGCTCGCTTTCACGCTGCGTCAATTCATTGGTGGCGCTGACGGTCATGATGACTCCTTCGACGGGTGCGCTGCGGTGGGGGCCGGGCAGCATGGGGAAACGGGGATGTCGCTTCCCTCACGGTATGTCCCCGAATCCGGGAGCGTCTATGCATGCACGCACTACGGAACACGGCCATCACTGTGCAGCTGTACAGTGCAGTTGTACAGTGCAGTTGTACAGCGGCCGCCGGCGGCCCGGAACCCCCGTCCGGCGCAGAGGGACGCTCAGGCCCGGGCGGCCAGCACGGCGCTGTACAGCTCGCGTTTGCTGACGTGGAATTCGCCGGCCACGACGGCGACGGCCTCCTTGAGGCGCAGGCCGCCGGCCACCAATGCGGCCACGTCCGCGACGTGGTCCGCCGGCTCCGACGGGGCGGCGTCCGGTGCGCCGGCGACGACGACGGCGATCTCGCCGCGGATCTCGGTCGCCTCGGCCCACTCGAGCAGGCCGGCCAGCGGCAGGCGCAGCACCTCCTCGTACGTCTTGGTCAGTTCCCGGCACACGGCCGCGCGCCGGTCCGGGCCGAACGCCTCGTGCAGCGCGCGCAGCATCGGCTCGAGCCGGTGCGGGGCCTCGAAGAACACCATGGTGCGCCGTTCCGCGGCCAGGTCCCGCAACCGGCCGGCCCGCTCCCCCGCCTTGCGCGGCAGGAACCCCTCGAAGCAGAACCTGTCCGTGGGCAGCCCGGACAATGCGAGCGCCGTCAGCACGGCGGACGGTCCGGGCGCGGCCGTGACCCGCACGCCGGCGGCGACGGCGGCCTCGACGAGCCGGAACCCGGGGTCGGAGACCGACGGCATGCCGGCGTCGGTGACCATCAGCAGGACCTTGCCATCGCGCACCTGCGCCAACAGGTCGGCCGTCCGCGCCGCCTCGTTGTGTTCGTGGTAGCTGACCACGCGGCCGGCGACCGTCACGCCCAGCGCCGTCACCAGCCGGTGCAGCCGGCGGGTGTCCTCCGCCGCGATGAGGTCGGCGGTGCCGAGCCACTCGACGAGCCGGGCGGTGGCGTCGCCCATGTTGCCGATGGGCGTCCCGGCCAGCACGATGAGGCCGTCGGCGGGGACTTCGACGGTGCCCTGCGGCTCGTGCTGCTGTGAATCGTCCATGCCTCCAGCGTAGTGTCCCGTGGCTGCGCGGCCGTGTCGGTAGCATGGCAGGGTGCACCCGACCACTGAGGTATCCGCCGTCGTGCCCCCGCCCAGCGAGCCGGCGGCACGCCCGCGGTGGGTGCGCGACCCGGCCGTGGCGTTCACCCGGGCCGCCCTGGCCGTGCGGCTGCTCGGCGACCGGCCGGCCCTGCCGGTGTCGCTGCGACTGTGGGCCTGGCTGGGGCCGGCCCTGGCCGCCGTCGTCGGTGGGGTGCTGCGCTTTGTCCGGCTCGGCGATCCGCATTCGCTCGTGTTCGACGAGACCTACTATGTCAAGGACGCCTACAGCTACCTGCAGAGCGGGTATGAACGCAACTGGGCGGACAAGGCCAACGAGTTGTTCGTCACCGGCAACTTCTCGGCCCTGCAGCACACGCCCGAATACGTGGTGCATCCACCGGTCGGGAAGTGGATGATCGCGTTCGGTATGTGGCTGTTCGGGCCGTCCAGCTCGTTCGGGTGGCGTTTTTCCGCCGCCGCCGTCGGCACCGTGTCCATCTTCCTGCTGGCCCTGATCGCGTACAAGCTGTTCCGGTCAGTCATCCTCGCCTCGATCGCGGGCCTGCTGTTCGCCGTCGACGGGCACGCGATCGTGCAGTCGCGCACGTCCCTGCTGGACATTTTCGTCATGTTCTGGGCGCTGGTCGCCTTCGGCGCGCTCCTCATGGACCGTGATGACGGACGACGGCGGCTGGCCCGGCGGGTTGCCGCGCTCGCCCCGGACGGGGGTGCTCCCCCGTCGCGGGCGCTCATGTACGGCCCGTGGCTGGGCGTGCGCTGGTGGCGGCTCGCGGCCGGCGTGGCCCTGGGCCTGTGCATCGGGACGAAGTGGTCCGGCCTGTTCTTCCTGGCCGCGTTCGGCCTCATGACGGTGCTGTGGGACGCCAACGCGCGGCGCATCGCCGGGATCAGGTACTGGATCTCCGCGGCCATCCTGAAGGACGGGCTGTTCGCGTTCGTCTCGACGGTGCCGGTGGCGTTCGTGACCTACCTGGCCACGTGGACCGGCTGGTTCCTCTCCTCCGACGCCTACGACCGCCAATGGGCGGCGGGCAACCCCGGCGGTGCGTGGGGGTGGATCCCCGGCCCGTTGCGCTCGTTGTGGCACTACCATGCGACGGCGTACGCGTTCCACACGGGGCTGGACTCCGACCACCCGTACAAGGCGAACGCGTGGTCGTGGTTCGTGATGGGCCGGCCCACGTCGTTCTATGCCCAGTACCCCGTGCGGGGCGAGGACGGCTGCACCGTCGACAAGTGCGCGTCGATGGTGACGAGCCTGGGCAACCCGCTGATCTGGTGGGCCGGGTCGCTGGCCATCCTGGTCCTGGTCGGGTTGTGGGCGGCGCGCCGCGACTGGCGGGCCGGGGCCATCCTGTGTGGTTTCGCCGCCGGCTACCTGCCGTGGCTCGCGTACCCGAATCGGACGATCTTCTTCTTCTACGCGATCGCGTACGAACCGTACCTCATCCTGGCCGTGACCATGGTGCTGGGCCTGGTGCTGGGCAGGGCCGCGGCGCCATCGTGGCGGCGCCGCCAGGGGGCCCTGTTCGTGGGCCTGTTCCTGCTGGCGGCCGTGCTGCTGAGCGCCTACTTCTACCCGGTCTGGACGTCCTCGGTGATCCCGTTCCAGGAGTGGGTCCACCGCATGTGGATGCCGAGCTGGATCTAGTGCGCCACACCCTGCCCGGCCTGCTCGCACTCACGGTGGCCTGCTTCATGGCCGTGACCACGGAGATGCTGCCCGTCGGACTGCTGCCGGCCATCGGGTCCACGTTCGGGGTGGGCGACTCCGTCACCGGGTTGCTGGTCAGCGTGTACGCCGTCATGGTGGCCGTGCTTGCCGTCCCGTTGACGCTGGCCACGCGCCGCGCCGCGCGCAAGACCCTCCTGCTGGCCACCGTGACCTGTTACGCGCTGAGCAACCTGCTCGTCACGCTGGCGCCGGGCTTCGCGCTCGTGGTCGCCGGGCGGGCGCTGGGCGGGGTGACCCACGCGCTGTTCTTCTCCGTGGCCATCGGCTACGTGTCCCGGTTGGTGGACCGCGCCTATGTGGGCCGGGCCCTGGCCCTGGTCACCGGCGGCGTCTCGGCCGGGTTCGTGCTCGGCGTGCCGCTGGCCACGTCGCTGGGCACCGCCGTGGGGTGGCGGGTCGCGTTCGGTGCGCTGGCCGCCGTGACCGGCGCCGCCGCCGTCGTCGTCGCGATCGTGCTGCCGCCGGTGCCGAACACCGTCCCGGCCCCCGCCCACGGCGAGGCGGGACGACGACGGCAACTGACCGCCGTCGTCGGCGCGAACGGGCTGTCCTTCCTGGGGCAGTACTCGCTATACACATACATCACCGTGCTGCTGCTCGGTTCCGGTGCGGGCAAGGAGGCGATCGGGCCGATCCTGGTGCTGTGCGGGCTGGCCGGCCTGGTGGGGCTGTGGCTGGCTGCGCGGCGGCTCGACCACAACCCGCGGCTGGTCGGCGTGGCCGTCCTCGCGGTGGCGCTGGCCGGCATGGCCGGGGTGGGCCTCGCCTACCCGTCGCTGGCGCTGGTCATCGTCGCGGCGATGGCCTGGAACGGGGCGTTCGGCGCGGTGCCCTCCGTGTACCAGTCGGCCGCGATCCGCACGCATGCCGTCGCGCCGGAAATGGCCGGGGCCTGGGTCAACGCGACCAGCAATGTGGGGATCGCCGCCGGGGCGGCCATCGGCGCCGCGTTGCTGGCGGGGCCGGGCCTGCGGCCGATCGTGTGGACCGGCTGCGCCATCCTGGCCACGGCGCTGTTGCTGGTTGTCGCGGCCCGCCGCGCGTTCCCGCGCAAACCCTGACCCGGGGTTGCGCGGGTTACTCCGTGGCGGCCGCGCGGCGGCCCGGCCGACGCGACTTGGCAACCTGGGTGCGGCGCGACTTCGTGGGCCAGGTGAACGCCAGCGTCAAAGTCGACACGACCAGGATGATGACGCCGACCACCAGGCCCGCATCCATCCAGAACTGCTCGGGGAACAGCCGGATCAGGGTGTCGTTGACGTAGAACGTCCACGTGCCGTTCGCGAAGAACAGCTCGTGCAGGTCGGTGAAGAACGTGGTCCAGCCGATGACGGCCAGGACGCCGAGGGCGAGGACCAGTGCCAACGTCACGATGGACCCCGCGAACAGGCTGCGCCGGATCCCGCCGACGGTGCGGCGGCGCAGGTAAAGGCAGAAGATGACCATGGCGATGGCCAGCACGGTGCCGACGATGAAGGCCAAGTCGATGACGGATTTCACGTCCGCCATGTGGCTGACCTCGCCGGGCTTGAACAGGGGGTGCCCCTGGGTGTCAACGAGATCGCCAAGATAGCGCGGTGGGGCCAGGTTGAGGAGGTAGTCGACGGCGTAGGAGCCGTAACTCATGCGGTCCCCGGTGCTGAAGCCGAACGTGTCACCCGGAAACCCGGGCCGGTGGTACTCGATCCACAGGAACGCGTTCGTCGTGACGAGCCGCAAGGCCAGCACGAGCAGCACCACCGGATAGCAGACGGCGAGCAGGACCTGGATGACGCGCGGCAGCACCGGTTTCGTCCGGGCCGCCTGTTCGCGGGCGGCCACTCGCTTGTCGATCTCCTCCTGCGGCGGCCGGATGTGGAGCATTGACGTGGGCGACTGCTCGACGTGCGGAACACCGTCAGCCTCGGCCGCATCCCCGGCGCCACCCTTGTCCGCCGCCGCGTCCGCCACCGCAGGGAATTTCGGCATCGAACCGGCCGGGCGCATGGGCTCGTCCTGCACGCCGTCGGACGCATGGTCGATCTTCACGGTCGCCGGCACGTGGACACCCGGATCCGTGGACGTGGTACCGGCCGGCTCGCCGGTCTTGGGGTTCCCGCCTGCCGGGGCGTTCGGAACCATCCGCGCGAAGGCGGGCTCGGCGTCGTCCTCCGGTACCTCGACGGCGCCGGGCGTGGACCCCGGCGTGATTTCGTCCGGATTCCTGGATGTCGGGATGGCGGGGCCTGCTGGTGTCTGGTTCTCGCTCACCTTTGAAGCCTACCGGCGCAGCGGGCGCCGCTCACCGTGCCACCCCGGGAGATGCCAAAACTCCCAGCAAACCGTTATGTTCCAGCGCCACGGATCCGCGGCGGCCGGGCCCGGACGGGCCGCCCGGGTCTCGACAAGCTCGACCACCGGTTCGGTGATTGAGCCTGTCGAAATCGCCTCGGGTCTCGACACGCTCGACCACCGTCAGGCGGTCAGGACGGAGGCGCCGGCGTCGTCGTCGGACATGTCCCCCCGCTCACCGGCGAGGTAGGCGCGCCGGCCCAGCACCAGCGTGTACGTCCAATACGCGGCCAGGACCGTGGCCCCGATGCCCAGTTTCGCCCACACGGGCAACGGGCTCGGCGTCACGAATCCCTCCACCAACCCGGAGACGAACAGCACGAAGACCAGGCCGATCGCCACCGTGATCAGCGACCGCCCCTCCCGCGCCACCGCGTCCAGGCGCCGGTGCCGGCCGGGATTCACCCACGCCCAGAAGATGCGCAGCCCGGCCGCCGACGCGACGAACACGGCCGTCAGCTCCATCATCCCGTGCGGCAGGATGTAGCTGAAGAACACGTCGCCGCGGTGGTAGGCGAACATGACGCCGCCGGTGATCCCGACGTTCTGGGCGTTCATGAACAGCTGGTACGGGACGAAGATGCCGGTGATGCCGAACGCCACGCACTGGGCGGCGATCCAGGCGTTGTTCGTCCACACCGACCCGGCGAAGGACGCCGCCGGGTTCTCCGAGTAGTAGTTGACGAAGTCGTGCTCCACGATCCGCTTCAGGTCCGCCGAACCGCCCAACGCCGCCAGCACGCCCGGCGTCCGGGCCGCCCACACGCCGAACAGCAGCGCCGTGAGCGTGAACAGGACGCCGACCACCACCGTCAGCCAGCGGATCCGGTAGAACGCGGCCGGCAGCGAGATGACGACGAACCGGGCCACGTCGGTGAGGACATTCGTCCGGGCGCCGGTGAAACGCGTCCGCGCCCGGGCCAGGGTGGACGACAACGACGTCGACAACGGGGTCTCGGCCGCCACCGACCGCAGCAGTGACAGGTGCGAGGACACGCCCTGGTACAGGTGGAGCAGCTCGTCGGCCTCGGCCCCCGTGAGGCGGCGTTTGCGCGACAAGGCGTCCAGCCGGTCCCATTGGGGCCGGTGCACGGCGGCGAATGCGTCCAGGTCCACGAACACCACCCTAGCGCTCCACCCACACCGGTGGTGGCTACACTGGCAGCATGTCCGCGATCGTCACCGGCGAGGCCGTCGTCCTGGAACTGCGGCCGGCCTCCTTTGCCGCACGGTCCCTGGGCGCCGCCATCGACCTGCTCCTCGGGATCGCCGTCATCATCGGCCTGCTGGCCGGCTTCGCGGCGCTGCCGCAGGTGGTCGACCCCGCCGCCGGACGCATCATCGTGATCGTCGGGCTGGTGGGCGTCCTGGTGGTCCTGCCGGTCACCGTGGAGACGCTCTCACGGGGCAAGTCGCTGGGCAAGCTGGCCATGGGGCTGCGCGTGGTGCGCGACGACGGCGGCGCCGTCCGCTTCCGGCAAGCCCTGGTCAGGGGCCTGGTGGGCTTCTTCGAGATCTACCTGATGCTCGGCTCCGTGGCGTTCCTGGCCGCGCTGTTCAACGACAAGTCGAAGCGGCTGGGCGACATGCTGGCGGGCACGTACGCCATCCGGGACCGGGCGCCGAAGACCCCGCCGCTGCTCGTTGCCACCCCGCCGTACCTGGCCCCGTGGGCGGCGGTGGCGGACATCGGCCGGCTGCCGGACCCGCTGGCCCGGCGCATCGGCGCGTTCCTGCGGCAGAGCCGGCAGATGGCGCCGGCGTCCCGTCTCGGGCTGGCGCAGTCATTGGCGCACGAGGCGTCGGGGCACGTGGCGCCCCTGCCGGCCCCCGGCACGCCGGCGGAGGACTTCTTGGCCGCGCTCATGGCCGAGCGGCGCGAACGCGACTTCGTGCGGATGTCCGCCGCGCAGGAACGCGCCGAGGCGCTGGGCCGGCGGCTGCGCGGCGAGGCCTGACTACCCGCCCACCAGTACGGCGGCGGCGCCGGCCAGCATGAACGGGCCGAACGGGATCGCCGTATTGCCGGTGCCGCGACGGGACGCCAGCAGCACCACGCCCCACAGCCCGGCCAGCACGAACGCCAGCGCGGTCGCCCAGAACACCGCCGGCCAGCCGGTGAACCCCAGGTACAGGCCCAGCACGAACGCCAGCTTCACGTCGCCCAGGCCCAGCCCGGCCGGGTAGACCAGGTTGAGCACCAGGTAGGCGATGAAGAGCACGACGCCGGCACTCACCGTGCGCAGCGCGGCGCCGGGATCGCCGGCGGCCAGGGCGGCGCCGGCGAGCAACACGAGCGCCGCCAGCGCCGAGGGGTAGACGATGCGGTTGGGCAGCAGGTGGTGCCGGATGTCGATGCCGGCCAGCCGGACGGCCATCCACACGAAGTACAGGCAGGCGGCCAGGACCAGCCAGAACGCGACCGGATGGGGGCCCCACAGGCCCGCCAGCGCCGAGCGCACGGCTACCGGGACGCGTACTGGTTGAAGGGGATGTTCCAGTCTCCGAAGCCGTCTGTCGGGGCGATCGTCTCGGCCGGGCTGTTGACCACGTGCACCAGGTCGCCCGGGCCCATGTTCTGGAACACCCAGGACGCGCCGGCGGCGTCCATGCCGATGCAGCCGTGCGACAGGTTGACCTGCCCGATGAACGGCACGGCGGAGTCGGTGGCCTGGTGGATGAACTCGCCGCTGGGGGTCAGCCGTGTGGCGTAGTTGACGTCGACCTCGCCGTAGTCGGCCGGGTCGCCGGGCTTCAGGCCGATGGTCGAGGCGACGAAGTGCGCCTTGCGCTGCTTGTCGTTGAGCAGCACCAGGTAGCCGGACGCGGACGGGAACCGTTCGTCGCCCATGGTGACGAGGAAGTGCCTGGCCAGCGCGCCGTTGATGTAGACGTCCGCGACGTGGTTGGCGGCGTCGGCCACCAGCTCCACCTTGTTGCCGACCTGGATGGTGGTCGAATTGCTGAAGTTGCCGATCTGCCCGTTGCCGAAGTCCACGCCGAACAAGTCCATGTCGACCTTGATCTTCGTGTTCGCCGCCCAGAATTCGGCCGGCCGGTACCGGGCCATGGTGTCGCTGTACCAGCGGAACGCGCCCTTCTGCCCGGATCCTGCCGTGATCCTGATGGCCTTTTCCACGGCCGCCTTGTTCGTCACCGGCTCGCTGAACGTGAATTCCAGCGGTTGGCCCACACCGACGGTGAAGTCGCCGTTCGGGTACACGAACGCGTTGGCCTCATTCGACGGCGGCACCGTGCTGAACGTGCTGCGCCTGGTGACGGGGACGCCGTTCGCGTCCTCGGCGGTGATGTCGAACGTGTAGTTCGTGTCGAACGCCAGCCGGTCCTTGGCCTTCCAGGTGGCGCCGTCGGCGGACAGCTCGCCGTCGAGGCTCTCCCCCGTGTCGGTGACCTTCAGGACCACGTGCGTGAGCGTGCCGTGGTCGGCCCGGGCCACCACGGGGTCGGCCGGGTTGATGAACGTGGCGTCGTTCTTCGGCGTGACGGTCAACGCGACCGGTTCGACCGGTGGCAGGGTGCGGGTGGGTGTCACACTGGCTGGGGCCGGTGGCGGCGCGCCGTTGCCCGTGCCCAGCCAGGTACCGGCGGTTGCCGCGGCGCCCACGCCGCCGCCCACCACCACGAGGCAGATGGCGGCGACCAGGGCGATCTTCCAGCCCTTGCGCCGGCCCTTCGGTGACGTCGAATCCTGCATTTTTCCCCCATCGGCGCCCGCGCCCCACGTGGTCCCCGTGCGCGCCCGCGCACCCGAACAGTCATTTTACCCCGGGCACCCGGTGATTGAGCTCGACCACCGGTGATTGAGCTTGCCGAAATCCGGTCTCGACAGGCTCGACCACCGGTGATTGAGCTCGACCACCGTCAGTGCGCTGCGCGCAGGTACTCGAGTTGCGCGCGCACCGACGACGCGGCCGCGCCGCGCAACTCCGGCGGAACGTCGGCATAGACGACGGCGGTGACCGCCTCGGCGTCCGGCCCGCCTTGCGTCGTTCCAGCGAGAAGCGCGACGGCGGCGCGCACCTGCTCGAGTCGCTCCAGCCGGTGCGCCCGGTACTGGCGGGCGACGGCGGCCACCTCGGGCAGGACGGGCCCGTGCGCCGGCAGCACGGTGGCCGCCCCCAGCCGTTCCAGCCGGTCGAGGGAGGCCAGGAAGTCGCCGAGCCGGCCGTCCGGGTGAACGATCACCGTGCTCCCTGTACCCAGGACCGTGTCGCCGGTCAGGACCGAGCCGTGCTCGCCGTCGTCGGGCAGGAAGAAACACAGGGAGTCCCCGGTGTGTCCGGGTGTGGCGAGCACGCTGATGTCCAGGCCGGCCGCGTGGACGACCTCGCCGTCAACGAGCGGTGCGCCGGCATGGCAGTAGGCAGGGTCGGCGGCACGCACCGGCGCGCCGGTGAGTTCGTGCAGCCGGGCGCTGCCGGCCGTGTGATCGTGGTGCCAGTGCGTGACGAGGATCAGTTCGACCCGCCCGGACGCGGCCAGGCCGGCCAGGTGGTCCTCCTGCAGCGGACCGGGGTCCACCACGACGACGGGCCCGCCCGGAACGCCGGAGAGCACGTAGCTGTTCGTGCCGTCCAGCGTCATCGGGCCCGGGTTGTCGGCCCGCCGGCTCCGGGTGTGCGGGCTCGTCACCGTCCACATGGGCTGATCCACCTGGGCTTAGTAGCGGTAGTGGTCCGGCTTGAAGGGGCCGGCCGGGTCGAGGTCCAGGTAGGCGGCCTGCGCGTCCGTCAGCGTGGTCAGTTCCACGCCGAGCGCGGCCAGGTGCAGGCGGGCGACCTTCTCGTCGAGCAGCTTGGGCAGCACGTACACCTGGTTGCGGTATTCGCGGGTTTCCGCCGGCTGGTCCTTCTTCGTGAAGATCTCGATCTGCGCGATGACCTGGTTCGCGAACGAGTTGCTCATGACGAACGACGGGTGGCCGGTGGCGTTGCCCAGGTTCAGCAGGCGCCCCTCGGACAGCACGATGATGGACCGTTCCTTGTCACTGCCGGCGTCGAACACCCACTCGTGGACCTGCGGCTTGATCTCGACCTTCGCCACGCCGGGGATCGCGGCCAGCCCGGCCATGTCGATCTCGTTGTCGAAGTGGCCGATGTTGCCCACGATCGCCTTGTTCTTCATGGCCAGCATGTGCTTGGCCATGATGATATCCTTGCCGCCGGTGGTCGTGATGAAGATGTCGCCCATGCCGATGACGGAGTCGAGCGCGGCCACCTGGTAGCCGTCCATGGCGGCCTGGAGGGCGCAGATCGGGTCGATCTCGGTGACGATGACGCGCGAGCCCTGGCCGCGCAGTGCCTCGGCGGCGCCCTTGCCGACGTCCCCGTAACCGCACACGACGGCGACCTTGCCGCCCATGAGCACGTCGGTGGCCCGGTTGATGCCGTCGGGCAGCGAGTGGCGGATGCCGTACTTGTTGTCGAACTTGCTCTTCGTGACCGAATCGTTGACGTTGATGGCCGGGAACAGCAGCCTGCCCTCGGCGGCCAGCTGGTACAGCCGGTGCACGCCCGTGGTGGTTTCCTCGGTGACGCCCCGGATCTGCGCGGCGATGCGCGTCCACTTCTGCGGGTCGGCGGCCAACGACTCGCGCAGCACCTCCAGGAAGATGCGGCCCTCCTCGGATTCGTCGGCGGCCGGGGCCGGGACGTCCCCTGCAGCCTCGAATTCGACGCCCTTGTGGACGAGCATGGTGGCGTCGCCGCCGTCGTCCAGGATCATGTTGGCGCCCAGGGACGGGTCCTCGTCGGCACCCGGCCAGGACAGGATCTGCTGGGCCGTCCACCAGTATTCCTCCAGCGACTCGCCCTTCCAGGCGAACACGGGCACGCCCCGCGGGTCCTCCGGGGTGCCGGTGCCGACGACGACGGCCGCGGCGGCCTCGTCCTGGGTGGAGAAGATGTTGCAGGAGGCCCAGCGGACCTCGGCGCCCAGTGCGGTCAGCGTCTCGATCAACACGGCCGTCTGCACGGTCATGTGCAGCGACCCGGCGATGCGGGCCCCGGCCAGGGGCTGGCTTGCGGCGTATTCGGCGCGCAGGCTCATCAGCCCCGGCATCTCATGCTCGGCCAGGCGGATCTGGTGGCGGCCGGCGGCGGCCAGGGTGATGTCGGCGACCTTGTAGTCTATTGTCTTCACAGGCTTGGCATCAAGCTGGGGGCTCATGGGGTTCCTTCGTGATGGGCGCGGTTCGGATGGGCTAGGTGGTGGCCAGCTGGTCGGGACGCAGCAGCAACACGATGCCGTCGTCGATGCGGTAGACCGGGGGTGTGCCGTCGGGGCCCGCGCTCGTGCTGACGAGCGTCTCGCCGTCTTGGCGCAGCGGCGCCCCCGTCACGGGGCAGCGCAGGATGGACAGGAGGTCGTCGCTGATCTTGGCCATGGTCTGCTTTCTGTGGTGCTGCCGTCTTGGATTCTGTCTGGTCTTGGATGCTGTCTAGTCGCGCAGGATGCGCAGGTGGCCGCGCCGCCCGGTCGCCGTCGAGGTCGCGGCCGGCGGTTCCAGTGCGGACCGGGGTGCGCGCTGCGCGAGCGGTCCGGCGGCCTCTGGTTCCTCCCGGGCGGCCTCGCGCACGGCGTCGGCCAGGGCCAGCAGGTCGTCGGGGCCCGGTGGCGGCGGGGACGTCGGCACGGCCAGCCGCAGCACGTCCCAGCCGCGCGGTGCGGTGAGCCGGTTGGCATGCTCAGCGCACAGGTCATAGCAGTGCGGCTCGGCGAACGTGGCCAGCGGCCCCAGGACGGCGGTCTGGTCCGCATAGACGTACGTCAGCGTGGCCACCGCCGATTGCCGGCAGGCAGAACGCGAGCACTGACGAATATTTCCCACGATTCCCAAGGTTACCCGTCTTTGCCGGATTCCGCGGCAAGGCCGGCCCGCGGCGGCACGGACTCATCTAGAGTGGGGGTATGCAGTCGCAGGAACCACGTTTCACCGTGGAGTTCGAGGGCCCCGGGGACGGGCCACGCCGCGGCTTCACCCGGCGCCGGCGCGACCGGCACGGCCGGGGACTGCGCGGAAACATCATGCCGCCCGCCGTGCCGGGCGCGCGGACGCGAAGCGAGGCCTTCGACGACCTGGTGGTCGACTCGGCCGAACGGCTCACCGAGTTGTGGGAGGCGGCCCTGGCCGACGTCGAGTTCCTCGTCGAGGAGATCCCGGGGAACATCGAGGAACTGCTGGCCACCGGCGAAAGGGCCCCGCTGGGCGCCCACCGGGGCGCGGAAGCCGGGGCGAAGGCGTGCATCACCGTGTACCGGCACCCGGTGGAGGCGCTGGTGGACACGCCCGCACAACTGCGGGAACTGGTCCATGAGGTCGTCATCGAGGAAGTGGCCGGGCTGCTGAACATGGACCCGGACACCGTCGACCCGCTGTTCCGCCGCTTCCACGGCCGGTCCTAGCGAACCACCCAACTGGTGGACAGTAGTTGCACGCTTTCCGCCGGTTTTGAGCAACTACTGTCCACCAGTTGGGTGGCGGGTCAGTAGCCGAGCACCATGGTCACGGACTGGCGGCCCGTGTCCGTGCCCGGGAACGGCAGGGCCGCGACGTCCGCGGTGCCGTTCGTGCCGAGCAGCTGGGTGCCGTAGACCGGGTCCCCCGTGGCCGAGACCACGAAGCCGACGGCGGCATCCCCGGCCAGCTTGGCCGGGTCCACGACCACGGACGTGCCGCCGTTGACCGTGACCTTCCTGGCCGGTTGCAGTACGCCGGTGTCCGTCACCGGTACGAGCGACACGACGGCCTGCCCGGCGGCGACGCCGAACGTCAAGGTGCTGGCCGTGTCCTTGGGCAGCATGACGAGCCCGCCGTCGCCGATGCGGTTGGTGGCCGGAACGACGGCGAAGTCCATCGGCTCCCCGGGCTTGGCCGTGTTGACGACCCGGACGGACGCGGTGATCGACGAGTCGGACTCGAGGGCCAGCGCGTAGGTCCCGGCCGGCAAACCCGTCAGCGGCAGCTCCGTGACCGAGCCGGCCTTCGCCGTGAGCACCCCGCCGTTGGCGAGGGCCTGCTGGCCGTTGGCACCGTACACCTTCACGGACACGACGGCGTCGCTGGCGCCGGGGACGGTGACGGTCAGTGCCGGTGCCGCGTAGTCGTCCTGGCCGTAGGCCTTCGCCGCGGCGGCCGGGTCCGCCACGCGCACGCCCGTGACGACGGCCGTGGCGGACGGCGCCGCGCCGGGCTGCAGGAAGTCCACGCCGCCGGGTGTCAGCCCCCGCAGCACGGACTGTTGGATCGTGGCCGTGACGGGCCCGCCCGAACTTTTCACGTGCACGGACAGCGACGCCTGGTCCGGGGCGAGCCCGGCCAACACCACGGCGCGGGACTTCCCGGCCGGCACCAGCAGCCCCCTGGCGCCGGGCGCCTGGACCGGCCCCTTGGCGCCGAACAGGTCCAGGCTGACCGTGGCGGCCGTCTGCGACGAGTTCACCAGGTTGAGCACGGCCGTGCGCCCCACGGTCGTGGAGGCGCCGGAGATCCACAGGTCGTTGGCCGACTGCTGGCAGTTGGCGGCGGCCAGGCCCCGCAGGTCGCCGTCCTTGGCCGCCACGGTCACGGCCCCGCCCGTGGTGGCGCGTTGGCCGCCCACCGGCTGGCCGCTCAGCACGGTCGGCGCGGCAACGGCCTGCGACCCGAGGAACGCGGCCCGTTGGGCGGCGGGGGGTGGGGGCGCGGCGCCGTCGGCGGGTGCGGCGGCCAGGGTGGCCAGCGGCACGGCGGACGAGCCGGCCCCGAGCGCCGACAGCACGGTGCCCGGCAGGACCCCGGCGCCCGTGCTCAGCACCAGCGCGGCCAGTTGGCTGGTGGTGCCCGAGGACCCGGGGGCGAATTGCGGGTCGGTGCCGGTCACGTCGCCGGAGAGCAGCTGGGTGGGGCCGGGGCAGTTGGCCACGGTCGCGCCGACGGGCAGCACCACCGGGCTGGGCGCGACGTCGGCCGTGGCGGTGGCGCCAGGGACGACCATGGCCGCAGCCACCGCCGCGGCGGCGACCAACGCCGTCGTGCTCCCGGCGGCAACGGCCATCCAGCGCCGGGGCTTGCGCGGGCCCTTGGCGCCCCGACCCTTGCTTGTTTGTCCCTTGCCTGCGTGTCCCGTTTCGGGGTGGTCCTGTTCAGACACCTCTACCTGCCTTCTGCAACGAAGCTTCATCCCGGAACGCGCCGACCCGGCCGCCGCGGGAACGGACGGGCACGGCCAGCAGCCCGGTCAGTGCGAGCAGCACGATCTGCACGGCGTCGAACAGACCCGCCCACGGCTGGATGTAACGGACCTGCAGATGGCCGCCGGTGGCCGGCAGCACGAACGCCTGCGCCCAGCCCTGGCGGGCGGCCGCGAGCGGCTTGCCGTCGAGCGTGGCCGTCCAGCGTGCGTCGGCCCGTTCGGCAAGCACCACCTTGCGGCCGGCCTCGCCGGCCGCAAGGCGCGTGTTCACACCCAACCCGTCGGAGGGCAGGAAACTGGCCGTGGCGCCGTCCTTGCCCACCACCCGGACGCGGGCCACGACGTCGGCGCCGTCGGGCGTCTTGACGTCGGGGGCCACACGCCACAACCAGCCGACGTCGGTGGGTCCCACCGTGTCCAGGCCGGGCACGGCCTCGATCTGCCCGGCCATCAGCTCGGCCGCGGTGTCGCCGTTTTGCAGCACCACGAAACCCACGCCCAGCGCGGTCAGTTCGGGCCGCGGATCCACGCCGGAGTTGGCCACGATGGCCGCCACGGCGGTGCGCAGCTGGGCCGTGGCGTCGTCCGGCGCGGCAACCCGCTCCCGCCCGGGCGCACCGGTGACCCGGGCGGCCGACGCGATCGTCGACAGCGCGTCGAGCGTGGTGCCGGAGCCCTGCATGAGCGCCGCCTGCACCGTGCCGCCGTCACCCACGCCCAGCACCAGCGTGCGGCTGGCCTCGGGGCCGTTGCCGCGATCGGACGCCGTGGCCGGCAGGGTCTGCGGTGCGCTCGGGTGCACCAGCATCGCCTGTCCGGACGCCTGCACCGGGGTGCCGGCCATGTTCTGGCCGGTCCACACGACAAGCCCGGCCGCCGGCGCCGCGAACAGCACCACGGCGAGGACGACGGCGAGTGCCCGGGTTGCGCCGTGCGGCTCGCCCGAGGCGGTGGCGGCGCGGTTCAGCGCGTCCAGGCCGAGCACGGCGGCGCACAACAGCGCGAAGGAGGCGACCGAGACGGCCGGCCCGTTGAACGGGGTGACGAGCGTGGTGCCGCCAAACGCGACGGCGATGCGCGACCCCGCCCAGGAGCAGGCCAGCGCCAGCAATGCCACGAGCCACAGCGTGCGGACGGTGGCGGCGCGGCGCAACGGCGCGAGCAGGGCCAGCAGCGCCGTCGCGACGACCGGCACGCCGAGGGCCAGCCAACCCAGCCCGGGCGCCGACGCGGCGTCAACGGCCAGCGGGTAGCCGAGCAGCTGCTGCCAGAGGGGTCCCGGGGTGCCGGCCAACGGCAGCCCGGGGTCGGCCAGCAGGGCGCGCGGGTTGTCCAGCGCCGAGAACGCCACGGGCAGGAACAAGGCGACACTGGGCACCAGCGACCACCACAGGGTGCGTCCGCGCCGGCCCAGGAAGACGGTGGCGACGACGACCGTGACGATGGCCGGGGCGAGCAGGCTCGGGGCCCCCGCCGTGACGATCGCCAGGGCCAGGCCGCCGGCGGCCGCGGCGGTCCACGACGGCACCCCGCCGGAACCGGGCCGGCCGGCGGCGTCGGCCGGTACCGGGTCGCCGGAGTAGCGCAGCACGGCACCGCCGACGGCGCGCACCATGCCGAGCGCGGCCAGCGGCAGGACGACGTGCGCCAGCAGCGCGCCGAGCCGGCCCTGCCCCAGCGAAACCTGCAAGGCGGGTGCCGCGGCCCAGGCGACGGCGGCGACGAGGCGGGGCAGCCGGCGCCGCGAGAACGCTCCCGCGGCCAGCCAGGCGGTGAACCCGGCCAATGGGAGGGCGAGCAGGAACACCCAGGGAACGACGGCCGGCGCCCGCCCGATGCCGAGCATGCCGAGCAGCCAGAGCACGAAGTTGAACGGGTCGCCACGGCCGGGCAGCCCGCTGCCGAGCGACACCCACCAGTCCGTGGCACGGGAGAGGATCCGGCCCGGGTCGGCGGAGAGCGGCAACAGCGCGCCGCCGGCCGCCGCCCCGGCGCCGAGCAGGCGCGAGAGCGCCAGTGCCGACGCGACCGCGAGCGCCACGATCACGGCCAGCGCGCCGACGGCGGCAGGCGTGCGGGTCTGCTGGATCAAGATGGCCGCCTCGCCGGTCGCATCGCCGGTCGGCTCCGCGGACAGGGGGCTGGCCGCCTCGGCGGCCGGGGACTCGAAGTCCGGGTCGACGGCGGCGCGCAGCGAGCGGACGTGCAGCTTCACATCCCGTGCCGGGATGGTCAGCTGCTTCAGGACGGAGCGCGGCAGGCTCCGGTGCCGGGCCAGGGCGATGCGGCTGCGCACCAGCATGACGGGACGCAGCAGGCCGGCACACGTTGCCGCGAACATGGTCACGGCGTGGCCGGGGGCCTTGAGCAGGATGCCGGCGAGCAGCCGGTAGAGGCCGGTGAGCAACGCCCCGGCGGCGAGGAACGGCACCTGCCAGGCGGGGGCGTGCTTGAGCCGCATGAACACGGTGGCCTTGCGGGTCGCGGCGGCCGTGCCCTGCCCGCCGGGCCGGCCGGCGACGTGGAAGACCCGTGCCGAGGGGACGACGACGACACGGTGGCCGGCCAGCCGGACGCGGGCGCAGAAGTCCAGGTCGTCGCCGGGGCCGGGGAATGCCGGGTCGAAGCCGTCCAGGGCGTCCCACACGTCGCGGCGGACGAGCATGCCGGCGCTGTTGACGGCGAACACGTCGGTGCGCCCGTCGTGCTGCCCCTGGTCCTGCTCGTCGAGGTCGATCAGGGCGAACCGGTCAAACCAGGGGGTGGCACCCAGGCCCACGTCGACGAGCCGGCGCGGTTCGTCCCAGTCGAGCTGCTTGCAGCCTGCGACGGCGACGGACGGGGCCCGTTCGACGGCCATGAGCAGTTCGGCGAGAGCCGTCGGCGCGGGGGCGGCGTCGTCGTGCAACAGCCAGACCCACTCCTGCACCGTGTCACTGGCAGGCACCGTGTCACCGGCAGGCACCGTGTCATCGGCGGGGCCGCCCGTCGCCGCGGGCACCGCCCGCAGGGCGGCCGCCGCGGCGACGCCGAAGCCGGTACGGGCGCCCGTGATGACGTTGGCGCCGCCCAGTGCCTGGGTGAGGATGGCCGGGGAGTTGTCCGTGGAACCGGTGTCGACGGCACGGAGCACGTCCACCGGGCGGGTCTGGTCGGCGAGTGCCGCCAGGATGGTGGTGAGATAGTCACCGCCGTTGTGCGAAACCACAACGGCGGTGACCTTTACTGCATCAGAAATTAGACTGCTCGCTTCCTTAGCCGGCGGCGCTCGCGCTCGGAGAGCCCGCCCCAGATGCCGAACCGCTCGTCGTTGGCCAGCGCGTACTCCAGGCACTGGGCCCGGACATTGCAGGCGCCGCATACCTTCTTGGCGTCACGGGTGGATCCGCCCTTCTCGGGGAAGAACGCCTCCGGATCGGTCTGCGCGCACAACGCGTCGGACTGCCAGCCCAGTTCGCCCTCGTCGCTGAAATCGTTGCCGCCGGACGGCAACCCGATCCACACGGCCTGCGCGGGTGCCGGCCCGACGCCCGGGATGTCGGCCAGCGGGTCGTCGGCCAGCGCCTCATGCTCGGCCAGGAACGCCGTGGCCGCGTCGTCCAGCGCGGCGTGCCGGTAGGCGGCGCCCGCATCCGGATCCGCCGGATCGACGTACCAGTCCCCCGGCACCCCCCTCGAGCGGTACTGTGCCGCCGCCTGGCCCGCGACGTCCACCGTGTCGTCGTGGTCGTTCACACTCAGTGCAGTTTGCCCCATATCATCCTCCTGAATGTCGCCACCGCTCCCACCCGGCGGTATGTGGCATCATCCGGTGGATGCCGGGACCCTGGTGCGGCGGCTGTTCGTGGCTCTAATTACAGCCGTGTAAGTCGCATGCGTCAAGCGGGACGCCGATCATATCCACCCCGGGATGATATTCCGGCGCACGCCACGCCCGCGTGTTTCGTACTGTTACCCGATTTTGCGCTGGATCACGAATCGGCAAACACCGGGTGTTGGCCGTGTGTTCACGGGCCGTTCGGGTAATTTTCGCCGGCCCGCCACGTCCGTGGACGTGAAGGAAATCACACCCACGACGTTCCCGGTGCGGGCGTGGAAAGATACTGCCCATGCCTTCGACACCAGCCACCCCCCTGCAATTGATGGACGCCCTCCGCACCAGGGACGCGACGGCGCCCCGGTTGACCTGGTACGGTCCCGACGCGGAACGGATCGAACTGTCCGGCCGGGTATTGGAGAACTGGGTGGCGAAGACGGCCAACTTCCTCGTCGACGAACTCGACGCCGGACCCGGCACGGTGGTCGCGTTGCGCCTGCCCGTGCACTGGCGCTCCCTCGTGTGGCTGCTGGCCGGCTGGACCGTGGGGGCCGGCGTCGCGCTGCCGGACACGGCGACGGACGACGACGGCGGCGCGCCCGCCGGCGCCAGCGGCGCGGACATCGTGGTCACGGACACCCCCGGTGACGTGCCGTCCGGCCCGCTGGTCGTGGCCGTGGCCCTGCCGGCGCTGGCCATGCGCTGGCCGGGCGACCTGCCCCGGGGCGTCCTCGACTACGCCGGGGAGGTGCGGGCACATTCGGACGTGTACCAGTCGTTCGGCTCGGGCGGGACGGAACCGCTGGAAGCCCTTGTGCCCGGCCTCGGCGCCGCCGAAACGGGCCGACGCCTCCTGGTGCCGGGCAGCGACGGCTGGGCCGCCGTCGTCCGTGCCTCGGTGGGCGCCTGGGTCGGCGGCGGATCGATCGTGCTCCTTGACGCCGGCGTGGCGGCCACCGACAGGCTGCGTGAATCCGAGCGGGTGTGACTGGGCCGATGGCTGCGGGAGCCTGCGGGTGGGCCCACGGCGGCGAGGGCCCCGCCGCGAGCCTGCGAGCGGCGGGAGCCGACGGGGACTAGAGTTCGCCGCGGCGGGGCGCGGGCGCCCCGCTCTTCTCGAGCAGGTCGTGGTCGTGGTCGAAGCCCGGTTCGGCGTCGAGTTCCGCCGTGAACACCCAGTACCGGTAGGCGAAGAAACGGAAGATGGTGCCCAGGACCAGGCCGATCACGGAGCCGGAGATGAAGTCGGCGGACACGGATTCCAGCCCGAGCACCCAGTGCGAGACGTACACGCAGGCGGCCGCGATGGCCATGCCGATGCCGTTCATGATGATGAACATCACGACCTCGCGCACCATGTTCGCCTGGCGCCGGTGCCGGAACGTCCAATACCTGTTGGCGATCCAGGAGAACAGCGTCGCCACGGCCGCCGAGATGATCTTCGCCTTCGTCGGGTGGGCCGAAAACGAGCCGGACAGCAGCCACAGGAAGATGCCTGTGTCGATGACGAACGCCAGGCCGCCGACGACGCCGAATTTCGCCACCTCGCGCCACATCAGCCCCACGAGGCCCTTGATCCGGGCGTAGACGTTTGACACGGTAGATCCTTACGTTGGGGCGACGCCGGCGCGGTGCGGTGCACCGGCGGCACCGCCAAAAATGTTCGCCTCAGTCTACGGTGAAATGTTGACCGGCAGCTGGCAATGCGGCGGGAGTAGGCTGCCATCACCGGATTCCGGCCACCCGTTCGGTACGCTGGTTCCTGTGACTTTCCCTGTAATCGGCGTCGTGGGCGGCGGCCAGCTGGCCCGCATGATGGCCCCGCCCGCCGTGGCCCTTGGTTTTGACTTGCGCGTCCTGGCGGAAGCGCCGGACGTGTCCGCCGTCGCCGCCGTGGCGCACGCACCGGTGGGCGACTACCGCGACCTGGACACGCTGCGCGAGTTCGCCCGCGACGTCGACGTGCTGACGTTCGATCACGAACACGTGCCCACCGGGCACCTGCAGACGCTCATCGGCGAGGGCGTGAACGTCCAGCCCCGGCCGGACGCGCTCATCAACGCCCAGGACAAGCTGGTCATGCGCGCCGCCATCGCCCGGCTGGGCCTGCCGAACCCGGTCTGGGCCGCCGTGTCGGCGCCGACGGACATTGCGGCCTTCGGCGACGCGAACGGCTGGCCTGTCGTATTGAAGATGCCGCGCGGCGGCTACGACGGCAAGGGTGTGCGCGTCATCGCGGACGCGGCCGCCGCCGCCGACACCGGGGACTGGTTCGCGGCCATGTCGCCGCTGCTGGTCGAGGAGATGGTCGACTTCAGCCGGGAGCTGTCCGCCCTCGTGGCCCGCACCCCGGGCGGCGAAGCGAAGGCCTGGCCGGTGGCCGAATCCATCCAGGTGGCCGGCGTCTGCGACGAGGTCATCGCCCCGGCCCCCGGCATCCCCGCCGACGTGGCCGCACAGGCGCAGGCGGCCGCGCTGGCGATAGCCGGTGCGCTCGGCGTCACCGGGGTGATGGCCGCGGAGCTGTTCGAGACACCCGGCCGCGGGCCGGGCTACGTGATCAACGAACTGGCCATGCGCCCGCACAACACGGGCCACTGGACCATGGACGGCTCGGTGACCGGCCAGTTCGAGCAGCACCTGCGCGCCGTCCTGGACCTGCCGCTGGGCGCCACCGACGCGCTGGGGGCGATCGTCGTCATGAAGAACTTCCTCGGCGGCGCCAACCAGGACCTGTACCACTCCTACCCGGCCGCGCTGGCCGCCGAGCCGACCGTGAAGGTGCACAGCTACGGCAAGTCGGTGCGCCCCGGCCGCAAGATCGGCCACGTGAACGTGATCGGCGGCCCGGACGACGACGTGGCGGCCGTGCGTGCCCGCGCCACCACCGTGGCACGCATCATCAGCGACGGATTGCCCCCCACCACCCAGGAGTTCGCATGAGCACACCCGCCCCCATCGTCGGCATCGTCATGGGCTCCGACTCCGACTGGCCCGTCATGCAGGCCGCCGCGGCGGTCCTGGACGAGTTCGGCATCCCGTACGAGGCCGACGTCGTCTCGGCCCACCGCATGCCGGCCGAGATGATCGCGTACGGGCAGAATGCGGCCGGCCGGGGCCTGCGCGTCATCATCGCCGGCGCCGGCGGGGCCGCGCACCTGCCAGGCATGCTGGCCTCCGTCACGACGCTGCCCGTCGTGGGCGTGCCCGTGCCGTTGAAGACGCTCGACGGCATGGACTCGCTGCTCTCGATCGTGCAGATGCCGGCGGGCGTGCCGGTGGCCACCGTGTCGATCGGCGGCGCCCGCAACGCGGGCCTGCTGGCCGTGCGCATGCTGGCGTCGGGCACCGATGAACTCGCCGCGCACCTGCGCGACGACCTGGCCCGCTTCGCCGCCGAGCTGAACGCCGCGGCCACCGCCAAGGGTGCCGCGCTGCGGGCCACACTGCGGGCCACGCTGACCGCGGACGGCAAATAACTCCCATGACGATCAACAGCCCGAAGGTCACCCGCGCCTCGCAGCGCCCGCCCGTGCTCACCGACCCGGCACGGCATCCGGAGGCCGCGTCCGCGCCGCTGCGCACCAAGCGGGCCTGGCTCCTGCTGGTGATGACGCTCGTGCTGCCCGGCAGCGCGCAGCTCGTCGCCGGGAACCGGCGGTTGGGGCGGCTGGCCCTGCGCATCACCGCCGCCTACTGGCTCGTGGTGATCGCCGTCGTCGTGCTTGCCCTGGTGACGCTGGAAACCCTGCTCAACCTGCTGACCAACCCGTGGACGGCGATGCTGGCGATCGTGCTGCTGGCCGGCGCGGCGCTCGGCTGGGCCGTCATGTTCCTGGACACGCTGCGCCTCATCCGGCCCCGGCTGCTGGCCCCGGGCATGCGCGGGATCGTGTGCGCCGGGCTGGCCGTGCTGATGGTCGCCACGAGCGGCACGCTCGGCTACGCCGCCTACATGGTCAACTCCGGCCGGAACGCGATCTCCAGCATTTTCGCCGGCGGTCCGGACATGCGGCCGGTCGACGGGCGGTACAACTTCCTGGTGCTGGGCGGCGACGCCGGGGCGGGTCGCTCGGGCCGGCGGCCGGATTCGATCATCGTGGTCAGCGTGGACGCGAAGTCCGGCCAGGCCAGCACCATCAGCATCCCGCGCAACCTGCAGAACGCCCAGTTCGAGCCCGGGTCGCCGCTGTGGAAGGCCTACCCCGAGGGCTACAACTGCGGGGACAACTGCATCATCGATTTCCTGTATTCGGACGTCACCGAAAAGCACAAGGACCTGTACCCGCACGCGGCGGATCCCGGCGCGGAGGCCATGATGGACGCGGCCGGGGGCATCCTCGGGCTGAAGGTCCAGGGCTACGTGCTCGTGGACATGGCCGGTTTCTCCCAACTGATCGACGCCCTGGGCGGGGTCAAGGTCAACGCCGGCGGCTGGGTGCCGCTCAGCGGCGACGACGTCAACGGCGACGGCCACCACCTGCCCCCGACGGGCTGGATCCACCCCGGCGAGCAGACCCTGGACGGCTATCATGCGCTGTGGTATGCCCGGTCCCGGCAGTGGGTGCTCGAGTACGCCCGCAGCGAGCGCCAGCAGTGCATCCAGGCGGCCCTGCTCAAGCAGATGGATCCGGCCACGGTGCTCACGAAGTTCAACGCGATCGCCGACGCCGGCACGAAGGTCATCGAGTCCGACATCCCCGCCGGCCAGCTGGGCAGTTTCGTGACGCTGGCCGTCAAGGCCAAGGGCCACCCGCTCAAGCGCCTGACGATCGGCCCGCCGGACTTCCCCGTGGAGTTCTCCACGTACCCGGACTTCAACGTCATCCATCAGCGCGTGCAGGACCTGCTGCACCCGCCGGCGCCCAAACCCGCCGCCCCGAAGCCCGCGGCCCCGGCGCCCACGACCGGCAACGGCGCCGCACCCGCCGCCCCGGCGCCCGCCACCGGCAACGGTGCCACGCCCGGCGACGGTGCCACCGCCGACGGCACCGAGTCGACGCCGGCGCCGAAGGTCACCCAGCAATACCTGCAGCAGCTGGCCGTGAACGCCGACGACGCGCAGCTCGAGGCGCTGCTGGCCAACAACGGTTCGTGCACGCCCGGGTAGGCCCGGGTGAGACTCGTGAAAGAGGGAACATGTACGCTTTGACCAACCCGGTCCGCCCGTACGCGTGGGGGTCGGCCACGGCCATCGCCGGGCTGCTCGGGCGCGAACCGGGGGGCGGGCCGGAGGCCGAGCTGTGGCTCGGTGCGCACCCCGATGCACCGTCCATGGCGGCCACCCCGGACGGGCCGATGCCGCTGGACGCGCTGATCGCCGCGCACCCCCGCTCCTTGCTGGGCGCCGCGGTGCAGGAGCAGTTCGGCCGGCTGCCGTTCCTGGCGAAGCTGCTGGCGGCCGACTCCGCATTGTCGTTGCAGGTGCACCCGACACTCGAGTGGGCCCGGGCGCGCTTCGCCGCCGAGGAGGCCGCCGGCGTGCCGCTGGACGCCCCGCACCGCAACTACCGCGACGACAACCACAAGCCGGAGATGCTCTACGCGCTGACGGACTTCGAGGCGCTGTGCGGTTTCCGGCCCTGCGGCGAGTCCGCCGACCTGTTCCGCGCGGTCGCCGCCGCGATCGAGGCGGCCGGCTCGCCCGTGCCCGAGCTGCTGGACCGGGTCATCGCCACGCTCAACTCCCGCATGGGCGAACCGGCCGTGCTCCGCCGCGCGTTCGAGCTGCTGCTCACCGGCGGCGACACCGCCGCCGCGCTGGTCGACCTGGCGGCCGCCTCACTGGCGCTGCCCGGCCCGGCACCCGCCGATGCCCTGGCACCGGCCCTGCGCACCGTCGTCGACCTCCAGGCGCGCCACCCGGGCGACCCCGGCGTGCTCGTCACGCTGCTGCTCAACCGCGTCTCGCTGCACCCGGGACAGGCCATCTACCTGCCGGCCGGGAACGTCCACGCCTACCTGCACGGGCTGGCCGTGGAGGTCATGGCGTCCTCCGACAACGTGCTGCGCGGCGGGCTGACGGCAAAGCACGTCGACGTGCCGGAGCTGCTGGCCACGGTCGACTTCTCCCCCACACCGGTGCCGTACCTGGACGCGCGCACCACGGACCTGGGGCAGGACGTGTGGGAGCCGCCGTTCCGTGAATTCGCGCTGCAGCGCGTCGAGCTGGCGCCCGGCGACGAGCCCGTGCCGCTGGCCCAGAACGGGCCGCTGGTCGTGCTGGCCGTCAGCGGCGCGGCACTGCTGGATTCGCCGAAGTCGGAGCTGCGCCTGGCCCGTGGCGAGTCCGCGTTCGTCGGCGCGGGCGAGGAGCCCGTGCTGGCCCACCCCGCGCACGACGCCGGCACGACGGTGCTGTTCGCCGTCACCTGCGCCGCGGCGGTGCGCGCATGATCCCCATCCTGCAGACGACGGCGTGGGCCGCGTTCCAGCGCAGCCTCGGCAAGACGGTGCACGAGGCCGGCGGACCCGGTTGGGGATTCGTCGCCATCGAGGAGAAGACGCCGCTGGGCACCTACCTGTACGTCCCGTACGGCCCCTGCGCGTCCGACACTGCCGCGTTCCGGCTCGCGCTGGGGGCCCTCCGGGCGCTGGCGAAGCGGCGCAAGTGCCACTATGTGCGGGTCGAACCCGTGGCCGCCGGGCTCGGCGGCGCCGACGACGCCGCCGCGCGGTTGCAGGGCGCCGGGCTGGTGCGCGCGCCCAAGGACATCCAGCCGCACCTGTCCTGGAAGATCGACCTGACCCGTCCCGTGGAGGAGCTGCTGGCCGGCATGCGCGGCACCAGCCGCAACCTGTACCGCAACATCCACAAGAAGGGTGTCACGTTCGAATCGTCCACGGACCCCGCCGACCTGCCCGTCCTGCTGGGGTTCCTGCACGCCGTCTCCGGCCGGGCCGAGTTCAAGGCCCAGTCGGACGACTACCTGTCCAAGGCGGCCGCGACGCTGATGCCGGCCGGCGCGGCGAAGCTGTTCATCGCCCGGCTCGACGGCGAACCCATCGCCGCCGCGCTGTCCTACGACACGGCCGACGCGCGCGTGTACGCGCATGCGGCCGCCGACGACGCGCACCGCAAGCTCAACGCCGGCATCCCGCTGCTCGTCACCATGATGATGGACGCCCGGGAGGCCGGCATGGGCGAATTCGACATGTGGGGTGTGAGCCCGGAGGACGAGCCGGACCACCCGTGGGCCGGGTTCTCCCGGTTCAAGCGATCGTTCGGTGGCGCGCAGGTCGAGTACCCGGGCACGTGGGACCTGCCCGTCAACGTGGCCATGTACCGCGCCTACGGGCTGGCCCGGCGGCTGCGCACGGGGGCGGCACGGGCCCTGCGCACCATCCAGAAGCCGGTCCAGAAGCCGGTGCGGAACCACACCCGGTAGGGGTGCGCCGGCCGGCCGGTTCGTGAGATGATGCCGGTCACATGACAGGCACACGACCCGGAGGCGAAGCATGGTCCACGCAGAACACGAGGTGGTCGTCGGGCGCAGCGCCGCGGACGTGTATTCCTATCTTGCCGACGGGATGAACAATCCGAGTTGGCGCCATGGCGTCCGCGACCTGGTGCTGCGCAGCGGTGAACCCGCCGCGGTCGGCGCCGTGTACGGCCAGACCATGGCCGGCCCCGGCGGTCGCGCCATCGCCGGAGACTACGAGATCACCGAGGCCGTGCCCGGCGAAAGATTGTCCTTCCACGTGGTGGCCGGCCCGGCCCGGCCGACCGGGACGTACACGTTCACAGCCGAGGATGCCGGCACCCGCGTGAAGTTCGCGCTGGACGTCCAGCCCAGCGGGATGATGAAACTTCTCTCGCCCGCGATAGCCAGGACCATGCGCCAGGAAGTCGCCCAGCTCGACCGGCTCAAGTCCGTGCTCGAAGCCGGCGACTGACCCCTCAAGGAGGCGGCCCGGTGTTTTCGTAGGCGACGTCAAGGAGGCCCGAAGGCCGCCCGCGGCCGACGGCCGGGAAGTCACCTGGATCTCGACAAGCTCGATCACCGCGGTGGTTGAGCCCGTCGAAACCTGCTCGATCACCGGGCCGCCCGTGAAGCGCCGAGGTTACGAGCGGCGGCCGTAGGACTCCCACTTGGCGGCCTGGTGCTCGCCGTCGACGATGCGGATCGTGCCGGACTTCGAGCGCATGACGATGGACTGGGTCATGACCCGCCCCTTGTCGTAGCGCACGCCGCGCAGCAAGTCGCCGTCGGTGATGCCGGTGGCGGCGAAGTAGCAGTTGTCGCTGGTGACCAGGTCGTTCGTGGACAGCACGCGGTCCAGGTTGTGGCCGGCGTCGAGCGCCTTCTGCCGCTCGTCGTCGTCCGTGGGCCACAGCCGGCCCTGGATGACGCCGCCGAGCGTCTTGATGGCGCAGGCGGCGACAATGCCCTCCGGCGTGCCGCCGATGCCCATGAGCGCGTCCACACCGGTGCCGGCACGGGCGGCCGCGATGGCGCCGGCCACGTCGCCGTCGAGGATGATCTTGGTGCGGGCGCCGGCGTCGCGGATCTCCTGGATCAGCCGCTGGTGCCGGTCCCGGTCCAGCACCATGACGGTGAGCTGGTTGATCTTCACGCCCTTGGCCTTGGCGATCAGGTGCAGGTTCTGCTTGACCGGCAGGCGCAGGTCCACCATGTCGGCTGCTTCCGGCCCGGTGACCAGCTTCTCCATGTAGAACACGGCGGACGGGTCGAACATGGCGCCGCGCTCGGCGACGGCCAAAACGGACAGGGCGTTGTTGATGCCCATGGCGGTCAGCCGGGTGCCGTCGATCGGGTCGACGGCCACATCGCATTCGGCGCCGGTGCCGTCGCCGACGACCTCGCCGTTGAACAGCATCGGGGCCTCGTCCTTCTCACCCTCGCCGATGACCACGACACCATTGAAGTGGACGGTGGCGAGCAGGGAACGCATGGCGTCGACGGCGGCGCCGTCGGCCAGGTTCTTCTCCCCGAAACCGACCCAGTGCCCGCCGGCGATCGCGGCGGCTTCGGTGACGCGCACGAGTTCGAGGGCCAGGTTGCGGTCCGGTTCATCGTCGCCGACGGCCAGGGCCGGCGAGAGGTGAGAGTAATTTGCTGCGGAGGGGTTGAGAGTCACGTCAAAAAATCCTCATCGTCGAGTAGGCCTGGGAGTCGTCGCATGCCCCGTGGCATGCCGGCCGAACGGACGCCTACGGCTCCATCATAGTTCGCCGCACCCCGACCCCGGCTGTGACCTGCACCATGATGAAGGCAGCGGCCCCGATGGGGGAAGATGGAGGGGTGAGTGAAACGCCCGAACCGCCACCCGAGATGCCGTCCGTCAAACCGGTGATCAGCGCCGCCGCCGCGAAGCGGGCCAACGCGTCGGTGATCGGCATGATCCTGGCCATGCTGGCCACGGTCGCCATCGTGTTGGTCGTGGTCGGGTTGAACCCGCAGAAGAACGCCACCTCCTACATCCAGCCCGTCGACGTGGCCGCCGTCGCCGGACAGGCCGCGCCCGTGGCCGGATTCGCGCCCGCCGCCCCGCACCTGCCCGCCGGCTGGCGGGCCAACTATGCACGGTGGAACGGGGCCAACGGCCCGGGCGCCGTGGCGTACTGGGATGTGGGAAATCTTACGCCGCATGACACGTTCATCGCGCTGCGCCAGACGGACCGGGCGAACCCGACCTGGCTGGCCGGCCAGACCGGCAACGCACCGGTCACCGGCACGCGGCAGGTTGCCGGCACCACCTGGGAATTGCGCGACGACGGCTCCGGCTCACGCAGCCTGGTTGCCACCATCAACCACACCACGGTTATCCTGACAGGCAAGGCCGATTTCGTGGACTTCGACGCCCTGGCCGCCGCCACAAGCAGGATGCTGGCCGGCGCCCCGACACCCAGCACGACCGCCACACCGAAGGAGACGAATTAGATGCCCGATGCCGAGGACGGCAACATCCACGCCATTTCCGACCACCCGCTCACGCCCGCCCAGGCCTGGGTCCGCCTGATGGAGGGCAACCAGCGCTTCGTCGCAAGCGCCGCCTCCCACCCGAACCAGGACGCGTCCCGGCGCACGTCCCTGCTGACCACCCAACATCCGTTCGCGCTGATCTTCGGCTGCTCCGACTCCCGGCTGGCCGCCGAGATCATCTTCGACCTGGGACTCGGTGACGCGTTCGTGATCCGCACGGCCGGCCACGTGATCGACAACACGGTGCTCGGTTCACTCGAATACGGCGTGGAGTACCTGGACGTGCCGCTGATCGTGGTGCTGGGCCACGACAGCTGCGGGGCCGTCACGGCGACGCGGGACGCCGTGGCCACGGGCGAGATGCCGGGCGGCTTCGTGCGGGACCTGGTCGAGAAGGTCACCCCGTCGGTGCTGACGGCGCTGCGCCGCGACCAGGACAGCACCCTCGACGACATGATCGAGGAACACGTACGGGAGACGGCGGCCCGGCTGGTGGAGAACTCCCCCATCATCGCCAACGCCGTCACCCGCCAGCGCACCGCCGTCGTCGGTCTCACCTACCACCTGGACGAGGGCCGGGCCGAGCTGGTGTACAGCAATGGCGCCCTGACCGTGGGCCTGTAGCGGTTTCAAAACAGCCGCGCGGCGGCGATATGGTAGGAGTCATGACTGACAATGCCGCGGCCACCGCACAACAGTTCCGCATCGAACACGACACGATGGGTGAGGTCCGGGTCCCGGCCAACGCCCTGTACAGCGCCCAGACGCAGCGCGCCGTGGAGAACTTCCCCATCTCCGGACTGACGCTGGAACGGGCCCACATCGAGGCGCTCGCCCGCATCAAGAAGGCCGCGGCCACCGCGAACGCCGAACTGGGCGTGCTGGACCCCGAGCTGGCGAAGGCGATCGGGGCCGCCGCCGACCAGGTCGCCGCCGGGGACTTCGATGAGCACTTCCCGATCGACGTGTTCCAGACCGGGTCCGGCACGTCGTCGAACATGAACACCAACGAGGTGCTCGCGTCGCTGGCCAACCGCGCCCTGCAGGCCGCCGGCAGCGACAAGACCGTGCACCCGAACGACCACGTGAACGCCTCCCAGTCCTCCAACGACGTGTTCCCGACGTCCGTGCACGTGGCCGCGACCTCGGCACTGATCAACGACCTCGTCCCGGCCCTGGCCCACCTGGCCGAGGCGCTGGAGCGCAAGGAAGCGGAGTTCGCCACCGTGGTGAAGTCCGGCCGCACGCACCTGATGGACGCCACCCCGGTCACGCTCGGCCAGGAATTCGGCGGCTACGCGGCGCAGGTCCGCTACGGGATCGAGCGCATTCAGTCCTCGCTGCCGCGCGTGGCCGAGGTGCCGCTCGGTGGCACGGCCGTCGGCACCGGCATCAACACCCCGGCCGGCTTCCCGCAACGCGTCATCGCCCTGCTCGCCGAGGACACCGGCCTGCCGCTGACGGAGGCCCGCAACCACTTCGAGGCGCAGGCCAACCGGGACGGGCTGATCGAGGCGTCCGGCCAGCTGCGCAACATCGCCTACTCGATCATGAAGATCAGCAACGACCTCCGCTGGCTGGGCTCCGGCCCCAACACGGGGCTGGGCGAGATCTCCATCCCCGACCTGCAGCCCGGTTCCTCGATCATGCCGGGCAAGGTCAACCCGGTCATCTGCGAGGCCGCCATCATGGTCGCCGCCCAGGTCATCGGCAACGACACGACGATCGCGCTGTCCTCCACGAACGGCGCGTTCGAGCTGAACGTGGGCATCCCGGTCATGGCCGCGAACCTGCTGCAGTCCATCCGCCTGCTGGCCAACACGTCCCGCGTCATGGCGGACAAGATGATCGACGGGCTGAGCGCCAACGTCGAGCGCGCCCGTTTCCTGGCCGAGGCGTCGCCGTCGATCGTGACCCCGCTGAACAAGTACATCGGCTACGAGAACGCGGCGAAGATCGCCAAGCACGCCATCAAGGAGGGCCTGACGATCCGCGAGGCCGTCCTGGCACTGGGCTTCGTGGACCGCGGCGAGCTGACCATCGAGCAGTTGGATGCGGGCCTGGACGTGCTGTCCATGACCCGTCCCCCGCAGTAATCCCCACCGGCTCCCCCACCGCGCTTCCAAGGCGCCCGGGTCTCGACGGGCTCGACCATCGGTGGTCGAGCCCGTCGAGACCCGGGCGCCTTGCGTTAACGGCGCAGTGATCAACGCCACTCACAAAAGATTTTGCACTATGGCCCGAATAGTGCAAACTTTTACTTTGTGAGTGAAAGTGCAAAAAACGCCGTCCCGGACACGCACCCGGGGCTGCGCGAACGCAAGCGCGAGGCGACCCGGTCCGCCATCACGGCGACGGCGCGGCTGTTCACGGCCAACCGCGGCCTGAACGGCTTCACCGTGGAGCAGGTGTGCGAGGAGGTCGGCATCTCCCGGCGCACGTTCTTCAACTACTTCCCGTCCAAGGAAGACGCGATCATCGGCTACCTGTTGGACGATTTCCCGCCGGCGGCCATGGCGGCGTTCCTGGCCGGCGGGGCGCGGCGGAGCCCGTCGGGGGTTTCGGCGTCGCTGCTGCACGACCTGGTGGAACTGGCCTGCGCGGTCGCCGACCAGGTGCAGCTGACCCGCGAGAATGCCGGCGACCTCATGGCCGCCATGCGGGTCGAGCCGCAGCTGATGCTGAAGATGATGGGCAGCGTCGACGCACGCGAGAAGGAGTTCGCCGGGCTCATCGCCCAGCGCGAGGGCCTGCCGTCCGACGACCCGCTGGCGCAGCTGGCTGCCGCGCTGTTCGGCGCCCTGTCGCGCCGCGCCGGCGCGGCGTTCTTCACCGAATCCAACACCCGCACCTACCGTGAGCTGCTGACCGGCCACCTGGCCCAGGCCCAGGGGGTCTTCATCCATTCGCTCCCACCATCCGAAGGGACTCGATGAGTGCCGCGACCGCAGCCCCGCAACCGCTGCTCCTGACCAAGAAACGGATCTGGATCATCTTCTCCGCGCTCATCGCGGGGATGCTGCTCTCGAGCCTCGACCAGACGATCGTCTCCACGGCCATGCCGACCATCGTCGGCAAGCTCGGCGGCGTCGAGCACCAGACGTGGATCACCACCGCGTACCTGCTGGCCACCACCATCGTCATGCCCATCTACGGCAAGTTCGGCGACGTGCTGGGCCGGCGCAACCTGTTCCTGGCCGCGATCGCCATCTTCACGTTGGCGTCCGTGGGCTGTGCGTTTGCCACCGACTTCTGGGGCTTCGTGATCTTCCGCGCCATCCAGGGCCTGGGCGGCGGCGGCTTGATGATCCTGTCCCAGGCCATCATCGCCGACATTGTCCCCGCCAACGAGCGCGGCAAGTACATGGGCCCGCTGGGCGCCATCTTCGGCCTGGCCGCCGTGGCCGGGCCCCTGCTGGGCGGCTACTTCGTGGACCACCTGACGTGGGAATGGTGCTTCTACATCAACATCCCGGTCGGCATCATCGCGTTCGTGATTGCGTTCTTCACGCTGACCCTGCCGAACAAGTCGCCCGAGAAGAAGATCGACTTGATGGGCGTGGTGTTCCTGTCGATCGCCACGACCTGCCTGATCTTCTTCACCGACTTCGGCGGCAAGACCGACGGCTGGACGTCCCTGGCCACCTGGGCCTGGGGTGCCGGGCTGATGGCCGCGGTTGCGTTGTTCGTCGTCACCGAGGCCCGGGCGCAGGACCCGATCATCCCGCTCTCCCTGTTCAAGAACCCGATCTTCCTGAACTCCACGGCCATCGGCTTTGTGCTGGGCATGGGCATGTTCGCCGCGCTGGCGTTCGTGCCGACGTTCCTGCAAATGTCCTCCGGCACGTCCGCCGCCGAGTCCGGCCTGCTGATGCTGCCCATGATGGCCGGCCTGATGGGCACGTCCATCTGGTCCGGCATTCGCATGACCAGGACCGGCAGGTACAAGATGTTCCCGATCGCCGGTTCCATCCTGACCATCATCACCATGGGGTGGATGACCACGCTCTCCGCGGACACCCCCATCTGGGTGATTTGCGCGCAGCTGTTCGTCTTCGGCGCCGGCCTTGGCCTGATCATGCAGATCGTGGTCATCGTGGTGCAGAACTCGGTCCCGGCCAACCAGCTCGGCACCGCCACCAGCACCAACAACTACTTCCGCGAGGTGGGCTCGGCCCTGGGCGTGGCGGTCTTCGGCGCCATGTTCACCACGCGCCTGGCCGACTCGCTGACCAAGCTGTTCACGGAGGCCGGCGCCAGCCACCAGCAGGCGGCCGACTCCATGGCCACCCTTGACCCAAAGGCCCTGGCCCATCTTCCCCCGGCCGTCAAGGACGGCATCATCAACGCCTACGCCAACTCCCTGGCCCCCGTGTTCTGGTACCTGATCCCGTTCATGGTGGTGGCGCTGGTCCTGGCCTTGACCATGAAGGTCATCCCGCTCTCGGACACGTCCGGCATGGTGGCCCGCGGCGAGGCGATCGGCGGCGAGGAGGCGGAGCTGTTGGAGGCCCAGCGCGCCGGCGACCCGCAACGCTCCTAGCGTCGCGCTCCCGCGGCGAGGTGCCGCCGTCGTGCTTCACACAGGGACTCCAGAGAGGGACGACGACGGTGGCTCGCCGTCAGCGTTTGAAGTGCGGAACGCCGTCGAACACGGCGGCGCGCGCCACGCTGTCCCGGTGGCCCCGGCGCATGGGCGGCAGCGCGTCGAGCGCGAACCAGCCGACCGCGGTCGATTCGTCGTCGTTCACGCGCGCCGTGCCACTGACGTGGCGGCACCGGAACTCGACGTTCAGGAAGTCGCACACGTCGCCGTTGGGAAACGTGACCGGGCCGACGACGTGCACGCCCAGCAGCGCGTCGATCTCGGCGACAACGCCGGTCTCCTCCAGGATCTCGCGCACCAGGCCGGGCCCCGGCTCCTCCCCCGGCTCGAGGATGCCGGTGATCGGCGCCCATTCGCCGTTGTCGGAGCGCTTGCCCAGCAGCACCCGGCCGGCGTCATCGAACACGATGCCCTTGACGCCGGGCAGCCAGAGCGGGTCGTGGCCGATTTGCCGGCGGAGCTTGAGCACGAAGTCGGGGGCTGCCATGGCCCCACCCTATCCGGCCTACACTGGGGGCATGGAGCCGGTCCCCGACGTTGAAACCTTCCGCCACCTGTGCCGATCGTCCCCGTGGCGGTGGAATTCGCTGCGCTTCGAGTTCACGTTCCGCCCGGCCGACCTGGACATCGGGGCGGAGCCGTTGACGGTGCGCGCCTGGGTGCGCCGGCCCGGGGCCCTGCGTGTCGAGGCGCTCGACGGCGCACTGCTGGCCTGCACGCCGGACATCAACGCCTCGCGGGACGCGCTGTACATCTCCGGCCGGCGCAAGCCCTGGCTGTTGCCGCCGCACCTGGTCACGCCCGTGTACGACGACGGCGGGCTGGTGGCGCGGCGGCCCGAGGCCGCCTACGGGGAACCGGCGTTCGGTTCGGGCCGGTTCCCCGCCGCCCTGGACCCGGTGGAGCTGGCCGGGGTGCGGCCCGTGCCCAGCGTGGAACCGCGCTCGAACGTGGCCGAGATCGAGTCACCGGCCCGCGTCGCGAACGGGGGCCGACCCGCCGTGGAGGCCGTGCTCACGCCCAACCCGGCCTATGTGCCGTATGCCGTGGACGCGCCGCTGCTGTACCCGGGCCGGACCATGGTGCGCGTCGACGCCGGCACGGGCGTGTGCGTGGCCAGCCGCGCCCTGGACGGCGACCTGGCCGGCGCCGGGCATGAGCTGGCCATCCTGGGCGTGGACGAGTACATGCTCGACGACCTGTTCGAGGAGGTCGGCATGGGGTTGACGGACGTCCGGGCCCACATCCCGTGGGAGCTGGGCCCGGGCGCCTGAAATCCTACGGCTCGATGCCCTCCAGCAGCTCGGTGACGAGCGCGGCGATGGGCGAGCGTTCGGAGCGGGTCAGGGTCACGTGCCCGAACAGCGGGTGCCCCTTGAGCGTCTCGACGACGGCGGCGATCCCGTCGTGCCGGCCCACGCGCAGGTTGTCGCGCTGGGCGACGTCATGGGTGAGCACGATCTTCGAATTCTGCCCGATCCGGCTCATGACGGTCAGCAGCACGTTCTTCTCCAGCGACTGCGCCTCGTCGACGATGACGAACGAGTCGTGCAGCGACCGGCCGCGGATGTGGGTCAGCGGCAGCACCTCCAGCATGCCCCGGTCGATGACCTCGTCCATGACCGCCTTGGACACCAGCGCGCCCAGTGTGTCGAACACGGCCTGCGCCCACGGGTTCATCTTCTCCACCTCCGCCCCCGGCAGGTAGCCGAGCTCCTGGCCGCCGACGGCGTACAGCGGCCGGAACACGACGACCTTGCGGTGCTCGCGGCGCTCCATGACCGCCTCAAGGCCGGCGCACAGGGCCAGCGCGCTCTTGCCGGTGCCGGCCCGGCCGCCGAGCGAGACGATGCCGACCTCCGGGTCCATGAGCAGGTCCAGGGCCAGGCGCTGCTCGGCCGAACGGCCGTGCAGTCCGAACACCTCCCGGTCGCCGCGGACCAGCCGGACCTGCTTGTCCGCGCCGACCCGGCCGAGCGCGGAGCCGCGCCCGGCCAGCAGCACCAGTGAGGTGTTGACCGGCAACTCGGCGGCTGCCGGGATGAACACGGGCTGGTGCTCGTACAGCGAGCCGAGGTCCGTGTCCGTGACCTCGAGTTCTGCCACACCGGTCCAGCCGGAGTCCTTCACCAGTTCGTTGCGGTATTCGTCGGCGGCCAGGCCCAGCGCGGACGCCTTCACCCGCATCGGCACGTCCTTCGACACGACGGTGACATGGCGGCCCTCGTTGGCCAGGCTCTTCGCCACCGCCAGGATGCGCGAATCGTTGTCGCCACCGCGGATGCCGGCCGGCAACACCTCCGCGGAGATGTGGTTCAGCTCGACCCGCAGCGTGCCGCCCTCGGCGCCGATCGGGATCGGGTGGTCCAGCCCGCCGTGCTCGGTGCGCAACTCGTCCAGCAGGCGCAGCGCGGAGCGGGCGAAGTACCCCAGTTCGGGGTCGTGCCGCTTGCCCTCCAGTTCCGAGATGACCACGATCGGGACAATGACCTCGTGCTCGGCGAACCGCAGGATGGCCCGCGGATCCGACAACAGCACCGACGTGTCAATCACGTAACTGCGCCGGGCCTGTTCTTCCCTTGCCGCCACTTCGACTCCAGCCCCCGGGCAAACATCGCCCGGAATCGAACCTCACGACGGGCGGGATGCCCGCCGTTAACGCCAAGCTACGCCGCCCCACCCCGCACCCCGGCCAACGCCCCCGGCGTGTCCGGTTACGGCCCGGTAAACGTTTGGGGCGCACCCACGGGAGCCCACGCCCGCTCAGGTGCCGAAGCGGCGGCTGCGCCCGGCGTAGTCGCGCAGGGCGCGCAGGAAGTCGATCCGGCGGAACGCCGGCCACAGCGCCTCGCAGAAGTAGAACTCGCTGTACGCGCTCTGCCACATCAGGAAGCCGGAGAGCCGTTGTTCGCCGGAGGTGCGGATCACCAGGTCCGGGTCGGGCTGCCCGCGTGTGTACAGGAACCTGGAGATGTCCTCGACACTGAGCGTGTCCGCCACCTCGCCCATGGTGCGCCCCTCGGCGTCGGCCTCGTGCAGCAGCTCACGGACGGCGTCGACGATCTCGCGCCGGCCGCCGTAGCCGATGGCCATGTTGACGTGGACGCTTTCGTGCTCGGGCGCGCGGGCGGTCAGCCGGGACAGCCGCTCGGCCAGGTAGTCCGGCAGCAGTTCCGGGGCGCCCATGGCGTGCACGCTGATGTTGGCGTCGGCGTCGAGCAGGTCGAACGTGTTGGCGATGATGCCCATCAGTTCGTCCAATTCATCGGACGACCGGTTCATGTTGTCGGTCGAGAGCATGTAGAGCGTCACGACCTTGATGCCCAGCTCCTGGCACCAACCCAGGAACTCGACGATCTTGTCCGCCCCGGCCTGGTGGCCGCGGCTGGTCGGGGCGTTGAACTGCTTCGCCCAGCGCCTGTTGCCGTCCACCATGACGCCGATGTGCCGCGGCACCGTGCCGCGGTCCAGCGACCGGGCCAGGCGCCGTTCGTAGTAGTCGTACAGCAGATGCGGCATCCGCAACGGGCGCGAGAGAAGCCGCATGGTCACTCCACCGATCCTTCCGCGTACGACCATCCGGTCACCTGCCTGTGTGCACCCAACGTTACCCGCCGCAACGGCGGGAATCCCGCAGGCGCATTGTTACCCCAAAGTAACCTACGGATTGGCGGGCTATGCTTCGTCCATGTCCTCCCCCCACCCCGCGGCGCTCAAGCCCAGTTGGCGCGGCTGGCTGCACACCGGCGCGGCCCCCGTGGTCCTCGCGGCCGGCGTGCTGCTCATCCTCCTCGCCCCGGGCACCACCGCCAAGGTGACCACGTCCATCTACACGCTGACGGGCGTCATGCTTTTTGGCACGAGTGCGCTATACCATCGCGTGGACTGGTCGCCCACGGTCAAGATCCTGCTCAAGCGGCTGGACCACAGCAACATCATGCTCGTCATCGCGGGCACGTACACGCCGCTGTCCGCCCTGCTTCTGCCCCGCTCCACGGCCACCTTGGTGCTGTGGCTCATCTGGTCGGGCGCCGTGGCCGGCGTGCTGTTCCGCGTCCTGTGGGTCACGGCGCCGCGCTGGCTCTATGTGCCCATCTACGTGGCCCTGGGGCTGGCGGCGCTGTTCTTCCTGCCACAGTTCTGGGCGGCCAGCATCCCGGCCACGCTGCTGGTCTGTGCCGGCGGCGCCTTCTACATCGCCGGCGCCGTGGTCTACGGCATCAAGCGGCCGAACTTCAGCCCGCGCCACTTCGGCTTCCACGAATTCTTCCACGCGTTCACGCTGGCCGGGTTCGGCCTGCACTTCGCCGCCATCGTGCTCGCCGTCTTCCGGCCCTAGACCCGGCTCAGCTGGCGGTCGATGGTCTCGCGCAAGACGTCCAACGCTGTCGGTTCGAACCCGTCCTTTAACAGCGAGAGCCGATGCAGTCTGTTCGCCGCATCTTCGGCGCGACCGTCATCGCGTCGGTCCATTTCCCGTACGCCAAGGAGCTTGAACCATTCGAGCGTCTTTCGTGCTGTAGAGAAGGGATCGCGGTGGATCCCGTAACACCTGAGCCGGACGTCGGCGGGGATCGCAACCTCACCCTGCGCGATGTCCGGCTCGTCACCCATGGCCGCGAGGGTGCCGCGGCGGCAGGCGACCATCAGGAGAAGCGTGATCTCGGAGTCCTCGAGCACATGGAGCCACCCGCTGGTCACGAAGCCAACAGGCAGGGCGAAATAATCCTCGCCTTTGGGAGGGACTGTGTATGGGAGCGGGTCGCCGCTGTGCTGCCATCCTGCCTCGTCGAGGAGGCTGAACCCTTCGTAACGTCCGCGTTTGCCCGGCGTCCCCGGCAGATGCACGAGCTTTGCTTCCTCGAGAGTGTCCAGCGCAGTATGCAGCGTTCTCGCCTTCTTTTCCCGGATGGTCGAGGTAGTCTTCCCGCGGCCGGAGGTGACCGCTGGGGTGGCCACCAAGTCATTCCAGCCCCGCTCCCGTGAGAAGGTCGCGAGGGGCATGTCGAGCGTGACCCGTCGGCCAGGGCGATTCTTGATTTGCGCAGCGGCCAGCGCTGTGAGGTACACGCGCAGTGCTGCCCCCTTGCTCGAGGAGATCATCGTGGCCGGAGGGCGCAGCGCGCGCTTCGGAGCCCGCCTGTCCGAAACCTCGCCTTCGGGAATCGGCTTCTCCAGACGACAGAACGGGGTCCGTATTCGCAGCCCTTCGGTCGCCAGCAGCCCCGGCGCGCCAAGGTAGTCGCTCATGGCTGCAGTTGCATTGGCGGCCGCCTCGCCGAACTGGCCATTAAGGCGGGCTCGCCGCGCTTCAAAGGCCTGGCGCTCCTTGGAGCTGAGAGTACGGGAGAAGTCCAAGAAACGGTCGGCCAAGCGTGTCATGACATGAAAATACATCGAATCAGCCTGAACGTATAAACCAGCCAGAAAGCCTGAATCTCGATACTCTGAACCTGAAGTCAATCCCTGGCGGGTTTACCCGCTATCCCAGTGTAGTGGAACTGTGGGCCCAGTCCTGCTGAACTTCAGGGGTACGACACGGAACGACGTCCATGAAGAAGGTGACATGTCCAGCCAATCGCGCCACGACAGGCCGGCCCTGAGCGGGCTCCGTCTTTTCCTGGCGGACCGGGCCGATCTGCTGCTGACGGTGGCGGCGACGGCATTGGCCGGCATCGCGACGACTCTCATGGGGTGGGCCCAGCTCAACAGCGGGCTGGCCGCCCTTCTTCGATATCTGGCGATCGCCGCCGGTGCTGTGGCCACGGGGCTGCTGATCGTCAAGGCTGTCCGGGACCACAAGAGATCCTTGTCCGTGGCAGAGGCCAGGTACGACACGATGAAAGAGCTCCGGAACAAGCTCGGTCCAGCGCTGGACCTGATGGCCGAGCTCGCCGAGGTCGATCCGGCATACTCCAGTCCTGAGCTGCTGAAGGAAAGCCTCAAGACAATCGCCACCCATTGCTGCGGCGCACTCGATGCGATGATTCCGGCGAGCACGGATGTCAGGGCCATCGTGTATGCGATGAATCAGCCGAACGGCATGTACCCGCTGGCCCGATTCGGCCGGAACGACGTTCCCCGGACCTTCTCCTTCGACGAGCAAGACGGCGCCGAGATCCTTGCGTACCTGTCCAGCAGCTCGCCCGAAGGGGAGCTGTACACCGACACGGCCAGAGAAGCGCCCTCGGACTACGAAGGCGATCGAGCACGCTACCGCACGTTCATCCGTGCCCCGATCTGGTCGAGCGGAGTACTCTTCGGCATGGTCACCGTCGACGCCCCGAAGGCAGGGTCTCTCTCGAAGGGAGATGTCTTCTTGGCGGAGTTGATCGCAGCGGAGCTCGCGCCAGCATTCGCAATTGCCGCAGCCGCGGGACGCAGCGAAAAGTCAGTCTGACGGCCTACACTGTGGGTATGAGCACACGAGTCGAAGTATCGCCAGGAGGCATCGGCTTCATCCGCACGACGGCCAAGAAGTCGATCCCGGACGCTCCCGCCGTGCTTAAGACTGCGCGCCGTCGCCCATGGCTTCTGCGCCGCGATGCCACTGAGACTCGCTTCACCAATGCCTCATCGCAGACGAGCACTCGTAAGGCGCGCTGACCCTCTCACATCCTGCGCCCCAAGACCCTCGATCTTGGGGCGCAGTTGTCTTTGCGAAAAGTTTTCGATGGTGCCGGTGCCTGTCCTCTCAGCGGCGACGGAGAGTGGCTGGGACCGAGGAGCCAAAGGCGATGGCATCCATAACCACCAGCAGCCTCGTAAGCCCCGTGATGGGTGCTCCTGCGAACCACTGGATTGTTACTGCCGAACCTGGGCACGCCAGCGGCGTATCCACCACATCCAGAAGAGGACTATCAGGCGCCATCCCCAGCCCAGGACACGGCCAGCCACGAACGTCCACGGTCCTTCCTCTACACTAGCGCAGCAACGCGTCCAGTTCCGCCACCGTGCCCACCGGGCGTTCGCACACCATGTTCCGGCACACATGTGCCAGCACGGACGTCGTTCCCCGGCCTTCCAGCAGGGGCACGGGGGCGGCGCCGACGCCGTCCCAGGCGGCCAGCACCAGCCCGGGCGACGGGGACCCGGCGACCCGCCGCACCATCGCGGCCCTCGCCTCGGGATCCGCCCCGACCACGGCCACCTCGAGCGGCCCGGCCGCGCACGCCAGTGTGACGGCCAGCAGCCCGCCGGCCGCCCGCACGCCGCGCGGCACGAGGGCGGGCAGTGGCGCCAGCAACGATTCGGCCAGCTCCCGGTGCCGGGTCGAGCCGGAATACGCCGCGTACGTCGTGAACGCCCCGGCCAGCAGCGCGGCCGGACTGGCCGTGGCGTTGTCGAACGGATCCGCCCGGCGCGGCCCGCCCGCCGCCCGCAGCAGCGCCCCGCCGTCATCGCCGTCCGTCGCCGCGTCGGGGATGCCGTCAAGCAGCACCCCGTCTACCAGGAACCGCGCCTCGGCGGCCAGGATGAGCTCCTCCGCCAGCCGGTACCACCGGGCGTCCCCCGTGGCGGCGTAGAGGGCAAAGTACCCGTCGGCGCAGGCCGCATGGTCCTCGAGCAGGCCGGGCATGCGCCCGGGCGCCCCGTCGTGCGACACGCGCGCCAGCCGGCCGCCGCGCCAGTGCACGTCGCGCAGGTAGCCGGCAAGGTCGACGGCGGCGCGCACGTACCGCGGTTCGCCCGCCGTGGCGGCGGCGTCGGCCAGGGCGGCGAGCAGCATCCCGTTCCAGCCGGCCACGACCTTCTCGTCCCGGGCCGGCGCCGGGCGCCCCCGCCGCAGCGCCCACAGGCGCGGCGCCGCCGCCTCCCACGCGGCACGCTCCCCGGCGGTCAACGCCCGGCCGGGGTGCAGCGGGCCCGGCGAGCCGTCCGCCGGCAGGTGCATGAGCGCGGCCACCGGCTCCCCGGCCTCCGCCCGTATCCACGTGTAGGTGGCGCCCTCGTGGTGGACGCCGTCGATCACCGTGTCGGCGTCCAGCGACGACGCGTAGCCGCCCCCGGGCAGCAGCAGCTCGCGGAACAGCCAATCGGCCGTGGCGGCCAATGCCCGCCGGGCGTCGACGGCCGGGAACGCCTGGTGGTCGGGCAGCCGCAGCCAGTGGGCCAGCACCCGCAGCAACGCCGCATTGTCGTAGAGCATCTTCTCGTAGTGCGGTTCGGACCAGTCGGCCGTGACGCTGTAGCGGGCGAAGCCACCGCCGAGCTGGTCGAACACGGCCGAGTTCACCATGGCCGCCAGGGTGCGCCCGGCCAGCGCCTGCGCGGCCGCCCCTCCGGGCAGCGCGGCCCGCCGGAGCAGGAACTCCAGCCCCGGCGTCGGCGGGAACTTCGGCGCGCCGCCGAACCCGCCGTGCACCGGGTCCTCGTCCACCAGCAGGGCGGCCACCGCCGCGTCGGCGAGCGGCAGCCACGGTTCCCCGCCCGCTGAGCCGGGGCCGCCGTCGTCGTCCGTCACGACCACGTTCCCCGGTGCCACCGGCCAATCGGGGCGGGCCAGCGCGTCGGCCAACGCCGCGGCGTTGGCCTCGACCGCGGGCCGCCGCCGCGTCCACGCGTCCGCGACCGCCTCAAGCACCTGCCGGAACGACGGGCGGCCGGGTGCCGGGCGCGGCGGGAAGTAGGTTCCGGCGTGGAAGGCGCGCCCGTCCGGGAGCAGGAACACGCTCATGGGCCAGCCGCCCTGGCCGCTGAGCGCCTGCGTGGCGTCCATGTAGACGGCGTCGACGTCGGGGCGCTCCTCACGGTCGACCTTGATGGCCACGAAATGCGCGTTCAGGGCGGCGGCCGTGGCCGGGTCCTCGAACGACTCGTGCGCCATGACATGGCACCAGTGGCAGGCGGCGTAACCGATCGACAGGAACACGGGAACGTCGCGCTCCGCCGCCTCGGCGAACGCCGCCGCACCCCAGGGCTGCCAGTCGACCGGGTTGGCGGCATGCTGGCGCAGGTATGCGCTGGGCTCGCCGGCCAACCGGTTCATGACGGGCGTCCGGTCTACTGGGCCGGGGTCGAGGGCGTGTCCGCCGGGGCGTCGCCGGCGGACTGGTCGCCGGGCGCCCCCGCGTCGCCGTCACCGGCGGGCGTGGCCGCGTCCCGGGCTGCCCGCTCCTGCTCGGCTGCCCGCTCCACGGCGGCCTGCTCCTGCTCGGCGACCTGGGCACGGTACCGGACCCGGCGGTTGCGTTTGATCATGTCGCGGATCAGGAAGAACATGACCACGACGATCCCGAAGGTGACCAGGAAGCCGAGGAACCCGGGACCCACCTGGTCGGCCGTCAGGCCGGGCCGCAGCGTCGGTTCCGGCTGCACGGGAGGAGTGGTGGCGGCGAGCAGTATCAAGGTGTGCACAGTTGCGTCTTTCGTTTTGTCCCCGTGGTCCGGTGCGGGCGTGGCCCCGTCTCTATCGTAGGCCAGCGAACAGGTCGTTTTCCGGCAACGTCGTGGGGATCCGGGATTCGATCAGGGAGAAATCCTCCCACGGCCACACCTTGCGTTGCATGGCCGGGCTGACCGCGAAGAAGAAGCCGTCCGGGTCCACCTGGGTGGCATGGGCGCGCAGGGCGGCCTCGCGCTGCTCGATGAAGTCGCCGCAGTCGACCTGCGTGGTGGCCGGATGGGATCCGGCCGGCGACGTGTGGCCCTCGGAATCGGATTCAAGCCAGGCGGCCAGCCGTTCGGCGTACGGCGAGGCGATGCCGGCCTCCTCCAGCGCGAAGTGCAGGGCGCGGAAGCGCTGCGGGTTGAAGGCCAGATCGTAGTACAGCTTCGACGGCTCCCACGGCTCACCCAGGCCCTCGTAGCAGGCGGCGTCACCGGCGGCCCGGAACGCCTCCACGGCCACCTTGTGCGCCATGATGTGATCCGGGTGCGGGTAACCGCCATTCTCGTCATAGGCGACGATCACGTGCGGCCTGAACCGGCGCACCAGCCGGACCAGCGGGGCGGCGGCGATCTCCAGCGGCAGGGTCGCGAAACAGCCGGCCGGCAGGGCGGGCAGCGGGTTGCCCTCGGGCAGGCCGGAGTCCTGGAAGCCGAGCCACCGCTGTTCGACGCCGAGGATGGCCGCGGCGGCCGCCATCTCGTGCCGGCGCGCCCCGCCCATGTCCCGGGCGGCGTGGGCGTTGGACGCCATCGCCGGGTTCTGGATGCCGCCGCGCTCACCGCCCGTGCACGTGGCGACCAGCACCTCCACACCCTGGGCCGCATACCCGGCCATCATGGCCGCGCCCTTGCTCGACTCGTCATCCGGGTGGGCGTGCACGGCCAGCAGCCGCAGGCTTGTCGACGCGTGCACCTTCTCAGCAGCCACGAACGCACCTTCCTTTGCTCAATTCAACGCTAAACTTGTGGTCAGGGACCGGCATCGGCCGGGCCACGACACCCCTGAGACGACCTTCGACCCTGTGGACCACGTGACTGTTTCTGACTCTCCTGCAGCTACCAGCTTAACCAATCGGTACGGGGCACCCAAGCGCGCGTTCGGCAAGCGCACCAAGGTGCTCACCGCCGTCGTCATTGCCGTGCTGGCGCTCGCGTTCGTCACGTGGCTGGCGGTGGGCCGGCAGGGGCCGAGCGTGCAGTTCAAGGACGTCGGCTACACGGTGCTGGATTCGACCATGACGCACGTCGACTTCGAGGTCACGAAGGACGCCGGCGCGACGGCCGCCTGCGACGTCAAGGCCATGAACGCGGCGTACGCGGTGGTGGGGTGGAAGACCGTCACGATCGGACCGAACGGCACCGCGACCGGCTCCAACAACGGGAAAACGACAATACTCCGCGCCGACGTGCGCACCGACTCGCTCGCCGTGACCGGCGTCGTCGACAACTGCTGGGTGGTCCATCCGGGATGATTCCCGTCGGTTGGCGGGTTGCACCGCCCTCTTGCTAAACTGACTTAATACCCTCGCCCCGCCAGGTCGCGTGCAGAGCCGTTGCATGCAGCCAGCGGGGTCTTTGCATGTTAGTACGCTCAAGGAGAAGAACGTGACTACAACCAACAGCGCCGCGTGGCTGACCCAGGACGCCTACGATCGCCTTGCCGCCGAACTGGAGCAGCTGTCCGGTCCGGGTCGCGCCGAAATCGTCAAGCGCATCGAGCAGGCCCGGTCCGAGGGTGACCTGAAGGAAAACGGCGGCTACCACGCGGCCAAGGACGAACAGGGCAAGATCGAGGCCCGCATCCGCCAGCTCACCGAGCTGCTGCGCAACGCCCAGGTGGGCGAGTCCCCCGCCGACGACGGCATCGTCGAACCCGGCATGCTGGTCACGGCCACGATCGCCGGCGACGAGACGACGTTCCTGCTGGGCAGCCGCGAGGTCGGTGGCGGCACCGACCTGGACGTGTTCAGCGAGAAGTCCCCGCTGGGCGCGGCCATCCACGGCCACAAGGTCGGCGACACGCTCAGCTACGTCGCCCCGAATGGCAAGACCATCCACGTGGAGGTCCTCGCGGCCACCCCGTACAAGGGCTAGCCACCCAACTGGTGGACGGTAGTTGCTGAAAATCCACGCATTCCCAGCAACTACCGTCCACCAGTTTTGTGCTTAATGCACCACGATCGGCTGGAAGCCCTCGGCGCGCAGGGCCGTCAGCACCAGTTCGCAGTGCTCGTGGCCCTTTGTCTCCAAGTTCACCGTGATCGACACGTCGCCCATGCTGATGGAGCCGCCCACGCGCGTGTGGTCCACGCCCGTGACGTTCGCGTCGTTCTCGGCGATGATGCGGGAGATGGTGGCCAGCGAGCCGGGCCGGTCGTCGAGCATCATGCGGATCGTCATGAACCGGCCCGCGGCGGCCAGGCCGCGCTGGATGACCTTCAACATGAGCATCGGGTCGATATTGCCGCCGGAGAGGATCACCGCCGTGGTGCCCGGGTTCTCAACCTTGCCCTCCATGAGGGCGGCCACGCCCACCGCGCCGGCCGGCTCCACCACCATCTTGGCCCGCTCCAGCAGGAAGATCAGCGCCCGGGCGAGCGCATCCTCGCTGACCGTCACCACGTCGTCGACCAGTTCGCGGATGATGGAGAACGGCAGCTGGCCCGGCCGGCCCACGGCGATGCCGTCGGCCATGGTGGACACCTTCTTCAGCGGCACCAGGGCGTCCGCGGCCAGCGAGGGCGGGTAAGCGGCGGCGTTCTCGGCCTGCACGCCGATGATCCGGATCTCCCGGCCCAGCTCCTTGGCCCGGGCCTTGACGGCGACCGAGACGCCGGCCAGCAGCCCGCCGCCGCCGACCCCCATCAGGATGGTGTCGACGTTGGGGATCTGGTCCAGGATCTCCAGGCCGATGGTGCCCTGCCCGGCCACGACGTCCACGTTGTCGAACGGGTGTACGAACACGGCCCCGGTCTCGTCCGCGTACCGCTGCGCCTCGGCCAGCGACTCGTCGACGTTGTTGCCGTGCAGCACCACCTCGGCGCCATGCCCGCGGGTGGCGGCCAGCTTCGGCAGCGCCACGCCCACCGGCATGTAGATGCGGGCGGCGATGCCCAGCGACTTCGCGGCCACGGCCACGCCCTGGGCGTGATTGCCGGCGGAGGCGGCCACCACGCCGCGGGCGCGCTCCTCCGCGCTGAGCCGGGCCATGCGCGTGTATGCGCCGCGCACCTTGAACGAACCGGCTCGCTGCAGGTTCTCGCATTTGAAGAACACGTCCGAGCCGGTGATCCGCCCCAGCGCCCGGGAACTCTCGATGGGCGTCACCTCGGTAATCCCGGCGAGCAACTCACGCGCGGACTGGACGTCGGCGAGGGTGACGGGAAGTTCCTGGCTGGGGTTCACTGTTCATTCTCTTTCTGCTTGGCCCCGGTGGGTGTCGGGGCGCGGTCTTCGGCGGGGGCTGGTGTGATGGACGACGGCGGTTCACCTGCGTCGGGCGCGTCCGCGGGGTCCCGGCCGTGCAGCCCGGCCAGGGTCGGGTCGTCGTCCCAGCCGCGGGTGGCGATGTACCTGACCGACGAGTTCGCCACGGCCAGCACGGGCACCGCGAACAGGGCGCCCAGGATGCCGGCCACGGCGGAGCCGGCGGCGACGGCCAGGACGACGGCGACCGGGTGCAGTTTCACGGCCCGGCCCATGATGAACGGCTGCAGCAGGTGGCTCTCGAGCTGCTGGACGGCGAGCACGATGGCCAGCATGATGAGGGCGTTGACCCAGCCGTTGGCCACGAGCGCCAGCAGCACGGCAACGGCGCCGGTGACGAGCGCGCCGACGACCGGGATGAAGGAGCCGAGGAACACGAGCACGGCCAAAGGCAGGGCGAGCGGCACCTGGATGATGGCGGCGCCGACGCCGATGCCGACGGCGTCCACGCCGGCGACAAGGATCTGCACACGCACATACTGGCCCAGTGACGTCCACCCGCGCCGGCCCGCGCCGTCGACGGCGGGGCGGGCCAGGCGAGGGAAGAGCCGCACCGCGAACTGCCAGATCCGCTCCCCCTCGAGCAGGAAGAAGATCAGGATGAACAGGGTCAGCAGCAGGCCGGCGCCGAATTCCCCGAACCCGGTGCCGAACGTGAGCACCTTGGACAGGATCGCGCCGCTGTTGTGCTGCAGGTTGTCCAGCACGTCGTTGAGGTACTTGGTGATCTGGTCGGTGCTCAGTCCCAGCGGCCCGTTCGTGAGCCAGTCCTGGATCTTCAGCAGGCCCTTGATCGCCTGCTGGCCCAGGTCCGACATGCCGGCCACCACTTGCCGCCCCACCAGGAACAGGGCCCCGAGCACGACGACGATGAGCCCCACCTCGGTGATGGCGACCGCCAGGCCGCGCGGCACCCGGCGCCGGATCATCCACCCGGTGACCGGGCGAAGCAGCGCTGCCAGCAGGGCCGCGACCATGAGCGGGATGATAAGCAACGTCAGGTGGGACAGGAGCCAGACGAGCATGCCGGCGGCGATGAGGACCAGCCCCATCCGCCAGGCCCAGGAACCCGCCACCCGCAACGCAAACGGCACATACTGGTCGCTGCCGCCGGTCATGGCCGGCGGGCCCTGCTGCGGTGGCGTCATGTGTCAATACTTCACTACGACCCCGGTGAATGTGAAAATGGCCCCGGCGGGAATCGGGTCCGCGCTCAGGCCATGGCGGCCCTGGCGCGCAGCCCGGCCCGGTCCAAGCCCAGCGCGGCCAGCAGCACGGCCGCGGGGTCGGGTTCCGCCCGTTCGAGGAGCGCCAACAACAGGTGCCGCGGCTCCACCCGGCGCGCCGCCTCAGCGGCCGCCAGGTCGAGGGCGCGCGGGATGACCGCCCTGACCCCGGAGGTGAGCGGCGCGTGCCGGCCGGCACGCGCCGGGGCCGCCGGTTCGGATGCGCCGAGGTTGACGCCGATGGCGGCGAGCGCCTGCCGGTCGAGTGCTCCGGATTCGGCCCGCGCGCGTTGTAGGTCCACGCCGATCAGTGCGGCGGTGGCGGGGTCGTGGAACAGGCCGAGCAGCAGGTGGTCGGTACCCAGGCGGCGATCGCCGCAACGATAGGCCTCGTCCGTACCGGCGGTGATGACGTCGCGGGCCGCCGGTGAGAGTCGGTCAAACATTGCCGGCCTTTCCGTATTCGGCGTGGATGGATTGCCGGCTGACGCCCAGGGCATCGCCGATCTGTTCCCAGGACCAGCCCTGGCGCCGGGCGGCGTCGACCTGGGCCGCCTCCACCCTTTCGGCCAGGCGGCGTAGCGCCCCGACCGCGCGGAGCCCCGTGCCCGGGTCGGCCGATTGCAGGTGGGTGGGAAGATCTTCGGTTGCCATATCTGTCAGTTAAGGCTGACAGATTGATGGTGGAACGATGCCTGCCGAAATAGACGTGGCGATCATGGTAGACGGGCTGCGCATGCGCTACGGCGCCGCCGACGTCCTGCGGGACGTGACCTTCCAGGCGCACCCCGGGGAAATCCTGGCCCTGCTCGGCCCGAATGGCGCCGGCAAGTCGACCACCATTGAAATCCTCCAGGGGTTCAGGCTGCGCTCGGTCGGCCGGGTCGCCGTGCTGGGCACCGATCCGGCCCGCGCCACTGAACGGTGGCGGGCGAGGGCGGGCATCGTCCTGCAGTCCTGGCGCGATCACGGCAAGTGGCGTGTGCAGGAACTGCTCGCCCATCTCGGCTCCTACTATGCCGGTTGGGCCTCGGAGGGCACGGATTGTTCTTCGGAGGGCACTGGGCCGCCGTGGGACGCGGCCGAGCTCGTCGCGGCCGTGGGGCTCACCGCCCAGGCCGGGCAGCGGATCGGCCGGCTCTCGGGCGGTCAGCGACGGCGGCTCGACGTGGCCATCGGCATCGTAGGCCGGCCCGACGTCCTGTTTCTGGACGATCCCACGGCCGGCTTCGACCCGGTCGCCCGGCGTGACTTTCACGACCTGGTCCGCACCCTGGCCCGCGACCAGGAGACGACGGTGCTGCTCGCCACGCACAACCTGGCCGAGGCGGAGCAGCTGGCCGAGCGCATGATCGTGCCCGACGGCGGGCGGATCGTCGCCGACGGCACGGCCGGGGAACTGGCCCGGCGGCTGGCTGGTGAGGATGAGGTGCGCTGGACCGTTGCCGGCGGACGCTGCCGGCAGGCGACGACGGATGCCACCGGGTTCGTCCGCGACCTGTTCGCCCGGCACGGTGCGGCCATCGGCGACCTGGACATCCGTCGGGCCAGCCTTCGAGGACGCCTACCTGGCGCTGGTGCACCGCGCCGAAACCAGTTCCGAATCCAGCGCCGGATCCGGCGGACCGCAGGAGGCGGCGCCATGAGACCCGCGACCGTGGCCGTGCGGGCGGGCATCACCCAGGGGTTCGTGGAACTGCGCCAGTCATTCACCCGCATGGCGCTGGTCGGGCAGCTGTTCTGGCCGGTCGCGACGCTGGCGGCCGTCGTCGTCCTGCGCGGGACACGCACCGGCGGCTTCACCCTCGGCACGTTGGTGCTGCCCGGCGTGCTCGGCATGTTCATCGCCCTGGGCATGCTGCTGTCGGTCCAATACCTGGCCGCCGACCGCGAGGATGGCACCTTACTGCGCGCCAAGGCCATCCCGAACGGGATGCGCGGCTATTTCATCGGCAAACTCGTCACGGTCTCGGGCACCATCGTCGCGTACCTCGTCATCCTCCTGGTGCCCGGCCTGTTCCTGGTCGACAGCCTCGACATCGAAGCCGCGTAACTGCAGATCGCTAATCGCCCTATCAAGCCGGGCGTGCAGACCTGGGGGCACGCCCATCGACGGAGCAGGTACCGCAATCCGATCGCCCGGAGCGAGAGCACGTGGGTAGAGCACGTTGGTCATTCGAGTACTCTAACGGACTGCCAACACTCCCTCGCCAAGAGCGTCAGTCAACGTCGACGGCTCTGACCAGGCCCAATAGCCGAACGCTGAACGGACTGAAGTCCTGCTACGCATCATGCCTGACTATTCCGAGGACGTAGGCATAGTTTTGCACGAGGGTGGGGTCCGCGATTGCAAGGCGTCTATTTGCGACTCGGACGACATCGACCGCAAAGGTTCTGGTGACCCGTACCCGGGGATATCCGTCCTTGATCACCTCCCAGTACGCCCCGGGAATGGTGTGTGTGAGAACATCGCCATAGAACATGCCGATCGGTCGGGCAAGCTCTGCCAGCAAATCGATGTCGACGGCGCTGTTGATGAGGTCATCAATGGCGGCAAGACCTTCTTCCGTTTGCGGCAACAGGTGGCCTCTTGCGTGGAAATGGTTGAGCAACTCGCCATATCCGCCGACATTGGTTGGCGGAGGCGCTGAGACCAGGTCTGCCGACTTGTACTCGGCGTACCACCTTGACATTCCCGCCGGCAGCATTTGCAACGGTTCGGCCGAATCTTCCGGGTCGCTCAGGCCGACAGCCTACGCCCGGGCTTGGGCCGGTGGACTGCTCCGCGCACCGTGGCCGTAAGCCGAACGGCCTGTGGGACACCTGGGCCGCGCGGTCAACGATCGCCAAGCCAAGAGGGAAGCGCGCGGAAAACAGCCAAAGCTCTCCACGGTCAAACGCCGGCACCTGCTCGCCCTGAACACGGCCGGCACCCACACCGTTGCACGGGTCCGTGTCAGGCAACCGCTTTCTCGACGAGCGCGCGAATCTTGGCCTCCGTCGCAGCATCCAGCGAGGTGATGGTCCACGCGACCGGGTGCATGTGGGCGCCCTCCTCACGTGCGGGGTTCACCACTTCGCCAAAGCCGAACGCGATGAAGTCCTTATCCGGTTTGATGTAGCAGATGTCCTTGCCGTCCTTCACATAGAACGGGAGTCCCCAGCGCACGATCGGCTCTAACGAGGGCGCGCTCTCCCGGATGATGCTATGCAGGCGTTCTCCAATCTCCCGGTACTGTGCGGGGGCTTCACTGAGTTTGGTGAGAACGGCCGCGTCACCCTTCTTCGTGAACATCGTGCTCAAGCCTCCTTCAAGTGGTCGTCAGGCAATTGTTGTAGCCGGCCTCGTGCGCCCGTGGACCACCGACGGCGTCCGCGACCGGCGACGGTGCCAAGCCTACGTCGCCGGGGCGGAGGTAGTCGAGGCCTGCAACCCAATCGAGGCAAGCCGCGATCCGGCCGGGCTCTTCGTGGTCGACGAGGATGCGCACACAACCGGCGACGCGCAACTCGGCATCCTGCGACCCCGGGTTCACCAAGCCCAACTGGGAGCAGATCACGATTCGAGACCATGACGCCTGGGACCATAAGCGCGTCGTCGTCGATACGGCAACCTTGAACGGGAAGAGTTCGTGTGCCTGTGCAAGCTACCGGGTTTCCCATCGGAACCAGCGGATTCCGATGAAGGCGAACCCGATGATGTACCCGGCGCAGGCAAGCAGCGAATAGATGTCCTGATTGTTCCACGCTGCCCCGCCCAGCACATCCGAGAAGAGGGTCATGAGGGCTCCCACAGGTGACCAGCCGGAAATCGACTTCACCGTGTCGCCGAGGATTCCAGTGCTGCCGATGATGCCGAGGAGCACCAGGATGATGAAGAGGACGCGGCCGATCGCGTTGACGGCGCTGGTGGATGGGACCAGCCCGACGAGGGCTTGCCCGATTGCCAAGAACACCGCTGCGCCGAGGACGGCGACGGCGAGCACGAGAGCGTACTGACCGACGGTGGGTGTCAGCCCGTGCACGATCACGCCGACGATGACAACGACAATGGACGCGATCAGGTTGGTGACCACTTGGACGCAGAGTCGACTGGTCATGATCATCCAGGTCGGTGCCGGGGTGACTCGGAGTCGTTGCAGCACGCCGACCTCTCTGTCGTGCGCGAGGTTCAGGCTGTAGCCCAGGACACAGGACGTGATCAGGCCAATGGTCAAAGCCAGGCCGATGGTCAACTCCGCTCCGCCGAGACGTGCGGTGCGGGCGCCGAGGCTGGTGGCCACCACGATGACGATCGGAAGGAGGATGCTCAAGGTCGCTGAAACCCTGTTTCGGAGCAGAACGATGGCGTCGGCACGGAGCAGCGAACGCATCGCCAGACCCAGCGGCGGACGGACGGTGTCACTCTGTGGATCAATCACGGATCTCACTTCCCGTCAGTCCGATGAAAACGTCTTCCAGGGTGACTGGGCCATGGGCGACTTCCAGCACTCGCGGATCGTCTTTGTGTTTCTCGATCAACTCTGCCGGGGTTCCGGTGGTCAGCAGGGCACCATGGTCGATGATCGCCACGCGATCGCACACCGCTTGGGCTTCCTCCATCGAGTGGGTGGTCAGAAGGATGCTGCGTCCCGCGCCTCGCGCCTGCTCGATCCGCTGCCACAGTGCGCGTCGCGACTGCGGGTCCAACCCCGCAGTCGGTTCGTCCAGCAGGAGGAGGAGCGGCTCGTGGATTGTCGCGATATATAACGCCATCCGTTGTTGCTGGCCGCCGGATAACTGTTTGAACCGTTTGCCCAGTTCCGCGTCGAGTCCGATCGTGCGCATGCTCGCGTCGATCTGCTCACGAGAAAGGTGCACCCCGTACAAGCCCGCATAGAGTTTCGCGATCTGTTCAATGCTCAACTCGGCCTGGAAGCTGGAGGATTGCAGCTGGACCCCCAGGCGGGCTTTTGCCTCCAACGGATGCTGCACCGTGTCGATGCCATCGATCAGCGATCGCCCCGACTTCGGCTTCACCAACCCTTCAATAGCGCTGAGCGTGCTCGTCTTACCCGCCCCATTGGGTCCGAGCAGTCCGAAGATCTCCCCGCGATCAATGCGAAAACTGACACCGCCAACGGCGACCCTCGCGCCATAGGCGACCCGGAGATTATCGACTGCCAACACGGGCGGCGGCAACTGGCTCGCATCACTCATCGAGACTTATCCCTTCAGGACAGGTGCCCCGGCCACATGCGCCCGGAGCGAGGCGGATGCTCATTCGCTCTTCAGCGTGATGCCGAGGTCCGGTTTGACGAATGTGGCGACGTACACGGGCCAGATCTGGGCCCCACGGCACCAGAAGCGTGCAGTCCCGTTTTCCGTGACATCAAATGGCCGTTCCGGGCTGCGCAACCTGCCGTCGCGCAGCCGGAGGGTGTGATGTCCCGGCTCGACTGTCAACTCGGCGGTTTCCTCCCTTGCTACCGAGCCGACGACCGTTCCGTCGAGCACGATATCGTACGGAGCAATGGCGAAGAATCCTCGACCCCGCCGGGCCACCTGCAGTGTCGCTGATGCCATGACATTCCCGTCTCCATGAAGCCGACCAAGCTCTAATATGATATCACTTTAACTGGCAACGCGACGCAGGTGATCCGTTCGCGATCAGGTGACGGGCGGCCGTCCGCGCTTCCGAATGGGGGCCACGTCTTTCGGCAGTCGTCCTGCCTTCTTCAGCGCGTCGCGGAGAAGAATCTCGATCTGGGCGTTCACGCTGCGGAACTCGCCTGCGGCCCAGCGGGCGATCGCATCGTGCACGGCGGGGTCCAGTCGCAGTAGCAGCTGCTTGCGTTCGGTCATGACGAGTACAGGGTTCCGGTGTTGACGACCGGCGCGGTCGGCTGGTCGCTGCACAGGACGACCATCAGGTTGCTGACCATCGCCGCTCTACGCTCATCGTCGAGAGTCACATAGTCGCTCTCGTTCAGCCGGTCGAGCGCCATCTCCACCATCCCGACCGCACCCTCGACAATGCGCGACCTCGCCTCGACGACGGCGCCGGCCTGCTGCCGACGCAACATCGCCTGCGCAATCTCCGGCGCGTAGGCCAGGTGACTGATCCGCACCTCGACTACCTCGATCCCGGCCAAGGCAACTCGGGCTGTCATCTCGTGGGAGAGCTCACTGGCGACCAGTTCCGTGGAGCCGCGAAGCGATGTCTCTTTCTCGCCGCTCGTATCGTACGGGTAGGTGGTTGCGATCTGCCGCAGGGCCGATTCGGCTTGCACGGACACGAAATCAAGATAGTCATCGACGGCGTAGACGGCTTTCGCTGTATCGGCGACCTGCCATACGACAATGGCCGCGATCTCCACCGGGTTGCCCTCGGCATCATTGACCCGCAAGTGACGTGTTTCGAAGTTCCGCACCCGCACGCTGATCTTTCGGCGCGTCGAAAGGGGTGCCACCCACGACAGCCCAGGGCGGCGAACGGTTCCCACGTACCGGCCGAAGAACTGCACCACACGGGTCTCTCCCGGCTGGATGATCACCAACGATCCCAGCACCAAGACGAACGCGAGCACGGGCAACACAAGAAACTGGGCATGCCCACTGCGGATCAGCACAATACCGACGACCATCAGAACGGCAAGGACGACGACGCCGTACCCGCCGTGCAGCGACCGTACATTCCTCTCCTCAACATCCACCCGTGCGCCAGAATGCACGAACGGCGCCGCATCCGGGCCTTGCCTATCATGAGTAATATCCATGTTGTCGCCTCCACGGCAATCCTAAAGTGATATCACGATGCCGGCCGTGACCGCGACAGAAGCACCTTCACCCCGCGTCACCCGGCCGATGCCATCTCGATGCCCATCCACTATAGATAGACGTGCCCGTAGGGCCGGGTTGCATCATGGGAAGGTGAATGCAACCCGCGGTCATTTCGCGAAAGCCAAAGGGGAACACCTGCCTGTCCCAAGACGGTCCTCCACCGGGACAAGCGCAGTTGAAGGATGTCGGATCTCGATCGCTGCGTTCCGGAGCCGGTCGATTCCCGTATGACCCGGCCCGCGAAATTGCCCGGTCAAGGGAGGGCAAACGCTACATGCAACGCCATGGCCGGAATCCCGATCGTCTACGCCCACGTATCCGACAACTCGTCCTCCAGATGCCGCCGCCGGTAGTCGCCCAGGCACTCGGCTACCACCACACCAGCACCACCAGGATCGGATCCGAGGCCGGATCCCCTGGAGCGGATACGTACCTGGCGACCACAGCCGATAACAACTCCCGCAACATCGAGCCATTCCCAACATCGACAAAGCCGGCCACACCCATCGACAGAATCACGAGAGAATCCGAAGAATACCGACTACTCAATCAACGGTCGCTACCAGTACCGGGTCCTACTACGCGTGCTCGCGACCGGGCGATTCCAACAGTGGTGGGATGCGGACGAACTCATCGCGGCCGTCGGCCTGGCCGGCCAGACGGACAAGCAGGTTCGGATGCTGTCCGGTGGGCAGCGGCGGCTGGATGTGGTGATCGGCATCCTGGGCCGGCCGGAACTGCTGTTCTTGGACGAACCCACGGCCGGGTTCGGCCCGGTGGCGCCGCGCGGCTTCCATGACCTGGTCCACGGCCTCACGGGGGCGCACGAGGCGACGATCCTGCTGACCCCCACGACCCGAAGGTGCGCAGGTCTTCGCTGGAGGATGCCCATCTCGCCCTGGCGCAATGGGCCGAGACCGGCATCGAAGCCGTCAGACTGGAGGAGGCGGCCTCATGACCCCCACAACCGCCGCCGTGCGCGCGGGGCTGTCCCGGCGCCTGATCGAGCTGCGTCATTCGTTCACGGGCACGGCCTTGGTCAGCCAGCTGTTCTGGCCGGTCGCGACACTGGCGGCCATCGCGTGGCAAGTTGCTCGTGATCCCGTACCTGGCCGCCGAACGTGAGCACGGCACGCTGCTCCGTGCCAAGGCCATCCCGAACGGGATGCGCGGCTATTTCGTCGGCAAGCTCATCACCGTGTCCGGGACCATCCTCGCGTACCTGGTCATCATCGTGGTGCCCGGACCATTCATCCTCGACGGGCCCTACATGGACGACGTCTGCTCCTGGCGCTCGTGGCAACCCAGTCCATCTCATGGACCTGGTCGCGATCTCCGGCATCTTCCATCCCATCACCGCCGCGCCGGGTCGGCTGACCCGCAGCTTACAGGTCGGCCTTGATGCCCCACCGCAGCGTGTAGGACGCGCCGGGTTCGAGCCAGCGCAGCCCGTCGCCGGAGTTGAACGCGTTCGCCGGCCCGGTCATGGGCTCCACCGCCACGGCCAGCGGGCGGCCCGGGAACCCGGTCGTGATGAACACGTGCACGTGCGTGGCGGACTCGTCATGCCACAGGGTGACCGCGCGCCCGTCCGCGGCCGACAGCGTGTGGCGGGCCACGCCGTCGTCGTACGCCACGTCGGTGAAGCAGGTGTCCATCAGTGCCGCGGCGGCCGCGCGGCCGGCGCGCAGGTCCCACTCCCCCGCCACCGGTTCGGCGCCGGTGGGGATGAGCCGGTCGTCGGCGGTGATGAGGGTGGCCGCGGCGACCGTGAGCGTCAGCCCGCCCGGGTCGGCGTCACCGACGCGCAGGTAGGGGTGCGCGCCGAGCACGAACGGGGCCGGACGGGGCGAGTCGTTGGTGAGCGTCTGCGTCACGGCGAGAGAGCCGTCCGCGGCCAGTTCGTAGACGACCCGGTGCCGGGCCAGGAACGGGTAGCCGTGCTGCGGGTGGATGACGGCCTCCAGCTCGGCCCGGAACGGGGTCACGGACAGCACGGTGTATCCGGTGTTGCGCAGCAGCCCGTGGATGGCGTTGCCGCGCGGCACCTCCGTGATGTCGAGCTGCTGCGGCGCGCCGTCGAGGAGCCAGCGCCCGCCGTCCACCCGGTTGGCGAACGGCGCCAGCGTGATACCCGCGGCGCCGGGGGCGATGGCGTCCGCCCCGTACCCCTCCACGAGGTCGACGCCGGCGCGTTCGTAGCGGCGCAGCCCGGCGGCCAGGGAAACGACGACGGCGCGCGCGTCGCCGCGGCGCAACACGACTTGGGTGCCGGAGGCGGGGAGTTCGGTCATGGCTCAAAAGTACACGGCCCGCTCCGTGGACAGGGCGCTGTACCGCCACCGCCATCGATGTTATATTTTGTGTGAAACGTGTTGGAATTTGGTATTTGTTGTGTCGATGGGGAGGGAGACGCCGTGCTGGCACCCGAACGGCAGGCCCGCATCCTGGCCGAACTGGACAACCACCAGGCGGTCCGTGTCACCGACATCGCCGGCCTGCTCGGCGTCAGCGAGATGACCGTCCGGCGGGACATCGACGTGCTGGAGACGGCCGGCCGGCTGCGCCGCATCCACGGCGGCGCGTCGCGCCTGGCCGGGCTGAGCGCCGTCGAACCGGGCTTCTCATCCAACGCCGACAAGGCCCTGGGCGCCAAGGCAGCGATCGCCGCCGCGGCTTGGCCGCTGATCGAATCCGGCATGACGATCGGGCTCACCGGCGGCACCACAACCTACCGGCTCGCGCGCGAACTGGGCCGGCGCCGGGCCGAGCTCGAACGGCTGACCATCGTCACGAACTCGTTGAAGGTCGCCGAGGCGCTGCACCGCGGCCCCGGCCAGGAGCCGTGGAAGGTCATCGTGACCGGCGGTGAGCGCACGCCGTCGGAGGCCCTGGTCGGCCCGGTCACGTGCGCGGCGCTGCGCGGGCTCAACACCGACCTGTGCTTCATGGGCGTGCACGGCATCGACGCCGCCCGCGGACTGACCACCCCGAACCTGCTCGAGGCGGAGACGAACGCAGCGTTCGTCGCCGCGACCGGCCGGCTGGCCGTGCTCGCCGACCACGCCAAGTTCAACGTGCGCGCCCTGGCCGTCATCGCCGGCCTCGACGACGTCGACACGATCATCACCGACGACGGCGTCGGCGCGGGAACGCGCGACACGTTCGCGGCCCTGGTGCCCACCTTCATCACCGCCGGCCCGACCAGGGAGACCCCATGACCCGCCCCACCAGTACCCGCCTGGCCGACGGCCGTGAGCTGATCTACTTTGACGACGCCGGCTCGGGCCGACGGGCGCACACCGTCGTCGACCACCGCCCGCTGGACCCGCGCAGCGACGCGGGCACCGGCGAGTTGCGCTTCGACGCGCTGACCGGCGACTGGGTGGCGGTGGCGGCGCACCGCCAGACGCGCACCCACCTGCCGCCGGCGGAGGCGTGCCCGCTGTGCCCGACGTCGGGCACGAACCTCTCGGAGATCCCCGAGGCCGACTACGACGTCGTCGTGTTCGAGAACCGCTTCCCGTCCCTGGGCCCGGCGCTGGGCCCCGCGCCCGTGGGCCCCGCGCCCGGCGACCCGGGCTGGGGCACCGCGGGCCGCGCGTTCGGCCGCTGCGAGGTTGTCGCGTTCACGCCGGAGCACACCGGCTCGTTCGCCGCCCTGTCGGCTGGCCGGGCCCGCACCGTCATCGACGCGTGGGCGCACCGCACGGCCGCGCTCGGCGCGCTCCCCGGCATCCGGCAGGTGTTCCCGTTCGAGAACCGCGGCCAGGAGATCGGCGTGACGCTGCACCACCCGCACGGGCAGATCTACGCCTACTCGTACCTGCCCCCGCGCTCGGCCGTCATGGCGCGGGCGGCCCGGGCGTTCCACGACGCACACGACGGCGCCCGGACACTGGCCGGGCACATCCTGGCCGGGGAGTCGGAGTCCGGCGAGCGCATGGTGCTGCAGGGAGAGCACTTCAGCGCGTATGTGCCGTTCGCCGCGCACATGCCGCTGGAGGTGCACTTGGTCCCGCACCGGCACGTGCCCGACCTCGCCGCCCTGCACGACGCCGAACGCGACGAACTGGCACATCTGTACCTGGAGCTGCTGCGCAAGGTCGACAACCTGTATGACACGCCCACCCCGTACATCGCCGCCTGGCACCAGGCCCCGCTCGACGCGGCGAACCGGGCCGCCGGCCGCCTGCACCTGCAGTTGACGTCGCCGCGGCGGGCCGCCGACAAGCTGAAGTTCCTGGCCGGTTCCGAGGCCGCCATGGGCGCCTTCATCAACGACACCCGGCCCGAGCAGGTCGCGGCGCGGCTTCGTGAGGTCCCGGCCGCGCCCAAGGCCGACAACCTGGAAGTGAGCCACCCGTGACCACCCGCACCGACGTCGACGACATCGCCGCGGCGTTCACCGCGCACTTCGGCCACGCCCCCGACGGGGTCTGGTCCGCGCCCGGGCGGGTGAACCTGATCGGCGAGCACACCGACTACAACGAGGGGTTCGTGCTGCCGTTCGCCATCGACCGATCGGCGCGGGTCGCGGTCCGGTTGCGCGCGGACGCGACGGCCAGGCTCGTGTCCGCCTACGGCAACCAGGGTCTGGTCACGGTCAACCTGGACACGCTCTCCCCCGGCACCATGAAGGGCTGGACGGCGTACCCGCTGGGCGTGCTCTGGGTACTGCGGCAGCAGGGCGTGGCGCTGCGCGGCTTCGAGCTGTACCTGGACTCGGATGTGCCGCTGGGCGCCGGGTTGTCGTCGTCGGCCGCGATCGAATGCGCCACCGCGCTGGCGTTCGACGAGCTGCTCGGCGCGGGCCTGGCCCCCGCCGACCTGGTGCTCGTGGGCCAGCGCGCAGAGAACGAGGTCGTCGGGGCGCCTACGGGCATCCTGGACCAGTCCGCGTCCCTGCTCGCCACCGAGGGGCATGCCGTGTTCCTGGACTGCCGCAGCCGCGAGTCGACGCTGGTGCCGCTGGACCTGGCCGCGGCCGGGCTGCTGGTGCTCGTCGTGGACACGAAGGTAACGCACAGGCACGCCACGGGCGACTACGCCGAGCGCCGGGCGTCCTGCGAGCTCGGCGCCGAGGTGCTGGGCGTGGCCAGCCTGCGCGACGTCGACGCCGAGGACCTGGCCGAGGCCGCCGGGCTGCTGGACGGGGAAACGTACCGCCGGGTCCGCCACATCGTGACGGAGAACCGGCGCGTGCTGGCCACCGTCGACGTGCTCGGCACGGACGGTCCCGCCGCGATCGGGGACCTGCTCACGGCCAGCCACGCGTCCATGCGCGACGACTTCGAGATCTCCTGCCCGGAACTGGACCTGGCCGTCGACACGGCCCTCGCCAATGGCGCGCTCGGGGCCCGCATGACCGGCGGCGGGTTCGGCGGTTCCGCCATCGCGCTGCTGCCGGCGGCCGGGGAGCCAACGGTGCGTGCCGCCGTCGTCCATGCCTTCGCCGCGGCCGGATTCACGGCACCGGACATCTTCGCCGTGACCGCCGCGGCAGGCGCCCGCCGCCTGGACCGCTGATCGAGCTTGTCAGGCCCGGTGGTCGAGCCTGTCGAGACCTGATTTCGACGGGCTCAATCACCGGTGGTCGAGCTTTTCAGGCCCGGTGGTCGAGCTTGTCGAGACCTGATTTCGACAGGCTCAACCACCCAAACCCCGGCTCAGTCGTTGCCGCGCAGGATCGCCAGCAGGCGCAGGATCTCCACGTACAGCCACACCAGCGTGACGGTCAGCCCGAACGCGGCCGTCCACGAGTACTTCGCCGGCAGGCCGGCTTGGACGCCGCGCTGCACGGACGTGAAGTCGACGATCAGCGAGAACGCGGCCAGGCCGATCGCGAGCAGGCCCAAGACCAGGCCGAACGGGATGTTGGTGCCCGGGATCGGCTCGCTGCGCAGGCCCCACGGGCTGGAGTTCACGCCGAAGACCATCAGGCCGAGGTTGACCAGCGAGAACAGCGCATAGCCGCCCAGGGCGATCATGAAGAAGCGGGTCATCTTGGGCGTGGCCCGCACCTTGCCGCTCTTGAACAGCAGCAGCGTCACGGCGAACACGCTCAGCGTGCCGAGCACGGCCTGGACGACGATCCCCGGGTAGACGCGCTCCATGAACATGGACAGCCCGCCGAGGAACAGGCCCTCGAACAATGCGTAGCCCAGGATGAGCGCCTTGGACGGCTCCTTCTTGAACGAGTTCACCAGGCCCAGGACCAGGCCCACGACCATGCCGGGCAGCGTCAGGATCGGCACCATCCAGCCGAGCGCGGCACCGACGAGCACCAGGGCCAGCGTGGCGACGGTCTTCATGATGACGTCGTCGTAGGTCATCCGGCCGGTCTGGGCGGGGCCCGCGGACGGGGCGTCATACAGGTGCTGCAACTCCTCCGACGACATTTGCGCCGGCAGCGTCGCGGCGCCGTTCCTCGGCTCGCGGAAGTTCTTGTCATTGGCAAAAACAGGGTTGCCGCCGAGTGCCATGGTGTCCTCCAAATAGGGGTGGATATTATTTCCAGCCTACCAAGTACTTGCTGCGGCGCGCCCGTTGTGGTTCCCGGGTGTGGTTTCGGCGACGGTTGGGCCCGTGGCCGGGGTGGCCGGGTCCGGCGGTACACTGGCCGGGTGCCCCATTCTGCCCCCTCCGCCTCCTCCGCCCCCGAGAATCCGTCCCTGCCCCTGCGCATGCTGCACGACCGGATCCTGGTCTCGCTGGACAAGGAAGCGGCCGAGCGCCGGTCCGCGTCCGGGATCGTCATCCCGGCCACGGCGGCCCTGGGCAAGCGGCTCGCGTGGGCGCATGTCGTGGCGGCCGGGCCGAACGTGCGCCAGGTGGCCGTTGGCGACAAGGTGCTCTTCGACCCGGAGGACCGTTCCGAGGTGGAGGTCAACGCCCGCGACTACGTCCTGCTGCGTGAACGCGACGTGCACGCCGTGGCCGCTCCCGATTCACCGGCCACCACGGTGGGCCAATACCTGTAGCGCGCACCGGGCCCGCCCCGGCCTGCCACCTCCGCTCCGGCCCTACCCGAATCCATCCGCCTCCCCCGCGGCCCTGCCCTATTCCCATGGCCCCATCCAATTCGGTGGGGCTTCAAGACTTGGGTGGGACTTCGGCAACGGACGGCCGGGCTTGGTGACGCCCTGGGTGAGGAATTCACGCCGCCTGGGCCACCCGAAGCGCATTCTCGATCCGGCGCTTCATTCCGGCCGGGTCCGACAGGTCGTCCCATGTGAACCGGATGAAGCGCCAGCCGGCCTCGATCAGGGCATTCTCCCGGCGGCGTTCCCGCAGCAGGACGTCAGCGGTCGGCGCATAGTCAAAGTACTTGCCGTCACCGTCGAATTCGACGATCAGCTTGAATCGACGCCACACGAAATCCGGGCGATAGGTTTCCCCACCCGCGCGGAGATCGACCTGCAGTTCCGGCTGTTCAACCGACATTTCGGCTATGACGAGGCGCGTGCGCGTCTCACCTGCCGATTCAGAGCGCCCATTGACCGCGTCAAGCACACGCCGTGCACGTCGCACACCCTGGTAGCCGTCCATGGCGGCGACCAGGGCGCGCATCCGGGGCAGGACAACCTGACCGGACTTCAGGCGCACCCGGACTACGTCCTGCGCCTCGATGGGCAAACGGTGCACGGCCACATCCCTGCCGGTCTTCGCCTTGGACGCCGCGGGCGGCCGGGTCACGTGGACCGCTGATCGAGCTTGGGCCCACGGCCGCGAGGGGCCTCGACCGAGCTTGCGAGGGCGAGGAGTGGCTGGGGAGCGAGATCCGCGGATTTCGACAGGCTCAATCACCGAGACCCCGTCTTGCGACCCCAGCGAATTGGGTAGGACTGCAAGAACTGGGCAGGACCTCGCGGCGCCGAGGCCGAGAAACGGTACCCCCAGTCGGACTCGAACCGACAACACAAGGATTTTAAGTCCTCTGCCTCTGCCAATTGGGCTATGGGGGCGCGGCGGCACCACGGGAAACCATGAGCGGCCGCCGGGAATCAACCCTAGCGCCAACACGGCGCACAGGCTAAATACCGGATCTAAATACTGGACCGTGGAAACGCCCCGGGGACGCACGACGGCGCCGCCCCCGCGCAAGGGGGCGACGCCGTCGTCCATGGCAATCCGGGCGCTACTTGGCGCCGACGGGCTCCTTGTCCTTCGCAGCCTTCCCCGCCGACTCCTCGACCGGCTTGGCGGCCGGCTTCGGGGCCGGGGTGGCGGCCGTGACGAACGCCTGGCGCGGGGTCTGCAGGCCCTCGATCTGGGTCAGGTCGCGGCCGGTGAACATGCTGACAAACCAGTCCATGAGCACGCGGAACTTGCGCTCCACGGTCGGCATGGCCAGGCCGTGGTAGCCGCGGTGCGCCAGCCAGGCCGGGCCGCCCTTGAGCTTGATGCCCATGATCTTGGCGACGCCCTTCCATTCGCCGAAGCCGGCGACGGCGCCCAGGTTCTTGTGCTTGTAGTCCACCAGCGGCCTGCCGTAGCGGCTGGCCAGCAGGTTCTTGGCGAGGCGCTTCGCCTGGCGCAGCGCGTGCTGGGCGTTCGGCACGCAGGTGCCGTCCGGGAGCCCGCCGGTCAGGTCCGGTACGGCGGCGATGTCGCCGGCGGCCCAGGCGTTTTCGATCGGGCCGAACTCGCCGGTCACGCGCAGGTCGGTGCCGACGGAGATGCGTCCGCGCGGTTCGATCGGGAAATCCGTGGAGCGCACCATCGGGTTGGCCATGACGCCGGCCGTCCAGATGAGCGTGTCGGCCGCGAACTCCTGCGCCACCGACTTGTCGGGCAGGTTGATGAGCTTGAGCACGTTGTTCTCGGCATTGTCCAGCGACGTGTTCAGCAGCACCTCGACGCCGCGCCCGCGCAGGTGCTCCACGACCCACAGGGCCTGGTCCTCGGTGACCTCGGGCATGATGCGGCCCATGGCCTCGACGAGGACGAAGCGGATCTCGGACTGCTGGACGCGGCCGTTGAGCTTGACGGCGGCACGGACCATGTCCTCGAGTTCGGCGATGGTCTCGATGCCGGCGAAACCGCCGCCGACGACGACGAACGTCAGGGCGCGCCGGCGCTTGGCCGGGTCGGTCTCCGTGGAGGCCTTCTCGACGAGGGACAGCACCTGGTTGCGCAGCGCAACGGCCTCCTCGATGGTCTTCAGGCCGATGCCGCTGCCCGCCAGCCCGGGGATCGGGAACGTGCGGGTGATGGCGCCGGCGGCCATGACCACGTCGAAGTAGGGCAGCTCGAACGGCGCGCCGCCGTCGGCCGGGGCGATGACGGCCAGGCGGTTCGCGTGGTCGATCGCGGTGACGGAGCCCTGGATGAGCTCTGTCTGCTTGAGGTGCTTGCGGTGGGAGACCACGGCGTGGCGGGCCTCGATGTTGCCGCCGGCCACCTCGGGCAGGAACGGCTGGTACGTCATGTACGGCAGCGGGTCAACGAGGGTGACGATGCCACCGGCGTTGGCGATCTTCTTCTGCAGGCGCAGGGCCGTGTAAAGGCCGACGTAGCCGCCGCCGACAACGAGGACGCGCGGACGGTCGATGTACTGGGGAGTGAGTGCCATGCCTCCATGGTACAAGACTTTGTGAAAACATTCACTAGCACTTGTGGGGTGCAATTTGTCGCGTGCCTCACGCCCCGCTCCGGCCGTGCGCGGGTTAGTCGTCGGCGGGCGGCGCACCCCGCCCCTGCACCGCACCCCGCCCCTGCACCGTCCCGCGCCGGCGCACCAGGAGCAGGTGCGTACCGCCGCCGGCGAGGATGAGCACGCAGAGCACGAGGAAGCCGATCGTGACCACGGCCGGGACGGGGCTGCCCAACTCGCTGGCCGGGGCCGCGGCGGGGACGGTCGGGTCCGGCAGCGTCGGGGCGTTGTCGGGCACGGGCGCCACTCCGGCGCTTGGACCCGGGGTGGCCGCGCCGCGCCGGTGGATGCGGATCCAGTCGGTGATGCTGCCCAACGGGTTGGCGGACACCTCGGGCACCTTGGCGGTCAGCGCGGCGTACGCATCCAGCACGCCGTAGCCGTAGATGGCGTTGGGCACCGCGCCGCCGGCCGGCTTGGCGGTGGCGATGATCCGCTTGATGACCTGCGCGGCGCTCATCGTCGGGTACTTCGACCGGATGAGCGCGGCCACGCCCGCCACGATCGGCGTCGCCCCGCTGCTGCCGTCCCAGCGGGCGTAGCCGCTGCCGGGCAGGCCGCCGACCAGGTCCTCGGCCGGGGCGCTGACACCGATGCTGATGCCCTGGGACGAGGAATTCTTGCTGGCCTTCCCGTCCCGGTCCAGCCCGCCGACGGCCAGCACACCCGGAATGGTGGCCGGGGCGCCGACCTGTTCGCTGCCCGTACCCCGGTTGCCGGCCGCGGCCACGATGACCACGTCCTTCGCCTCGGCGTACTCGAACGCGGCGTCCCAGCTCTGCGGCCACGCCGTGGACGTGCTGCCGAGCGACATGTTGATGACCCTCGCCCCGTTGTCCACGGCCCAGCGCACGGCGGCCGGAATCTGGTCGTCGACGCCCTTGCCGGCCGGGTTCGTGCTGCCCAGCCACACGGACGCCGACAACAACTCGGCTTTGGGGGCGACGCCGATGACCCCGTCCGGCCCGTTGCCCACGCCCGAGGTCCCGGGAGAGGGCGATGCGCTCGCGCCGCCGTGGCCGCGCCCGGCCAGCATGGTGGCCACGAGCGTGCCGTGCTCGGGCTCCGCGCCGATGGGCTTCTGGCCGTTGGAGCTCCCGGCGCCGGAGACGTCCGTGCCGCCGGCAATCGCACCCGACAAATCCGGGTGCTTGCCGTCGACGCCGCTGTCGATCACGGCCACTTTGACACCGGAGCCCTGCGAGACCTTCCACGCCTTCTCGATGCCGGACTGGGACAGCCAATATTCGCGCCCGCGGATGTCGTCGGCCGACGCAGGGGCTGCGGCCAGCCCGGCCAGCAGCGTCCCGGCCAGGGCCAGGGCGACCGCGGCGGCGCCGGCCCGGCGGCCGCCGGACGCGTGCGGACGTGGGCGGTGGCGTGGTCCTGGGCCGTTCATGCGCGGGCGCTCCCAAGGGCGATGCCGTCCAGGATGTCGTGTTCGCTGGCGGTGGCGGCCGCGACACGCCCGCCGCTCAGCTCGCCCACGCGGCGCACGATGGTCCGCCAGATCAGCGCACCGGCGCCGATCACGTCGACGCGGCCCGGGTGCATGAACCCGAGCGCGCCGCGCTCGGCCCGCGTCATGGCCAGCAGCGCCGTGCACGCCTCGTCGATCGTCGCGGCGGGGACGACGGCGGCATGAATCACGTCGGGCCGGTAGGTCGCCAACCCGAGGGCCTGGGCCGTGATGGTGGTGACCGACCCGGCCACCCCGACCAGTTCGGTGACGGCGTCCAGCGGCACGACGTCCAGGATGGCGTCGATGGTGGCGTTGATCGCGGCCTCGGCGGCGGCGATCTCGCCGGCCGTCGGCGGGTCCGAGCGCAGGAAGCGTTCGGTGAAGCGCACGCAGCCCATGTCGGTGCTGGCGGCGGCCTTCACGCCGGCCGCGTTGCCGACGACGAATTCGGTGCTGCCGCCGCCCAGGTCAACGACGAGAACCGCCCCGTCGGCCATGCCGGGCAGCACGCTGGCGGCGCCGTTGAAGGACAGTTCCGCCTCCTCGTCGCCCGTCACGACCTCCGGTTCCACGCCCAGCCGCTCCGTGATGCCCCGGATGAACACGTCCCGGTTGCCGGCGTCGCGGGTGGCGCTGGTGGCGACGAAGCGGACCCGCTCGGCCCCGTGGTCGCGGATCAGCGCGGCGTAGTCGTCGGTGGCGGCGAACGTGCGCTCCAACGCGTCGGCGGCCAGCATCCCGGACGCGTCCACGCCCTGCCCCAGGCGGACGACGCGCATCTCCCGATGCACGTCGGTGAGCACGCCGGCGTCGGTGACGTCGGCGATGAGCAGGCGGATGGAGTTGGTTCCGCAGTCGATGGCGGCTACGCGCATGGAAAGGCCCTTTCAGTCCGGCTGGTTCAGGTGCAACACGTGGCGGCTGAGGTCCTTGACCGGCACCGGCGCCGCCTCGTCCCACGCGCCGGCGCAGTAACAGCGGTCGGCCGTCCACCAGGGAGCCAGGGCGGCCAGCGCCTCGTCGCCGAGCGGGTTGACGCCGGGCCCCGCGGCCAGCGCGTGCCCGACCAGTGCGTGCAGGCATTTCACGCGGGTCGGCATGCCACCGGCCGAGATCCCGTCGATTTCGGGCACGGGCCCGGTGCCGGCGCGTTCGCCGATCTCCGCCCGGGCGGCCAGGTAGGCGTCGTGCGCGTGCGCGTACGCGGCCGCCAGCGCCGGGTCGGCGGCCAACCGCTCCGTCATCTCGGCCATCAGGCCGGCCGCCTCCAGCCGGGACGCCGCGGCCGTGAGCACCGGGTGGGTCAGGTAAAAGGTCGTGGGGAACGGGATGCCGTTGCCGAGCCGCGGCGCGGTCGCCGCCACGAGCGGGTTGCCGCAGACGCAGCGGGCCGGGATCTCCACCACATCGCGCACCGGCCGGTTCAATTGCCGGCTCAGCGTGTCAAGGTCGTGCTGGGTGGGGGTTCGGCCGTCGGTCACGGGCGTCCTTTCCGTCGGTTTGCCTGTCTTGCTGCCGGCGCCCGGGTGCGGGAACGTCGTGCAAACTTTCCCATTTTAGCGCCCGCTCACTTCTTCGCCGGAGTCGTGGCGGTGGCACCTGATCCGGCCCTGGCAGCGGCGACGTCCACGGCGGCAGACTTGCGGATCGCCTGCCACAGGCCGTCTGTCCAGGGCAGGGGGGTCGCCGGGTCGGCGGCCGCTCCGGTGTTCGTTGCCGCGGTGCTCGTTGCGTCGGTGAGGCCCTCTGCGCCGTACACCCAGTAGCCGGTCTCCCCGGGCATGAGCATGCTGACCCGGTCCCGGGCCTGCTGGCGCACGAAGGCGGGGTCGTCCCAGCGGGACAGTTGCTGCTGAAGGTCGCTCTGGTGCGCCGTCTTGGCGGCGATGTCGGCCTCGACGGCGGCGATCTCGGCCCGCTGGCGGAAGTAGGTCGTGGCGTTCGGGGCCAGCATGAGGGTCAGCGCCATCATGGCGATCCCGACGATGGCCAGCTTGCCGGAGAACGACCGGGCCGGAACGGGCGTGTGGACGGGTTCGGCCGCACCCCCCTTGGTCGTGCCCCCACCGGACCGCGGCGCCCTGGCCGGGTGGTCTGCCGGGGTGTGATTGGCGGCCGCCCCGGTGCGGGTGCCGGTAGTCGAATCGGTGCCGGCCGTGCGGGTGGCGGGCCGGTGTGCGTGCGGCACGTGGGGACGGCGGGTGGCCATGAACCCTCCTGGAGAGCTAGGGGCCGTGACTGGCCAAGGCGTGTCTCTTACCTTAGCCAGTCACGGGCCGTTGCTAGGCCGTGAAACGCGGGAACGCGCTCTTTCCGGCGTAGCGGGCGGCGTCCTCGAGGTCCTCCTCGATGCGCAGCAGCTGGTTGTACTTGGCCACGCGCTCGGAGCGGGCCGGGGCGCCGGTCTTGATCTGGCCGGCGTTGGTGGCCACGGCGATGTCGGCGATCGTCGTGTCCTCGGTCTCGCCGGAGCGGTGCGAGGTGATGGTCGTGTAGCCGGCACGCTGGGCCAGCGACACGGCGTCGAGCGTCTCGGTCAGCGAGCCGATCTGGTTCACCTTCACGAGCAGCGAGTTCGCCGTCTTGGCGTCGATGCCGCGCTGCAGGCGTTCCGGGTTGGTGACGAACAGGTCGTCGCCGACCAGCTGCACCTTCTCGCCCAGGGCGTCGGTCAGCGTCTTCCAGCCCTCCCAGTCCTCTTCGTCCAGCGGGTCCTCGATGGATACCAGCGGGTAGTCGCGGACGAGTTCCTCATAGTAGGCGCTCATCTCGGCGGCGGAGCGGGCCTGGCCCTCGAACTGGTAGGCGCCGTCCTTGAAGAACTCGGAGGAGGCGACGTCCAGGGCCAGGGCGACATCCGTGCCGGCCTCGTAGCCCGCACGCTTGATGGCTTCCAGGATCAGGTCCAGCGCGGCACGGTTGGACGGCAGGTTCGGGGCGAAACCGCCCTCGTCGCCCAGGCCGGTGGACAGGCCCTTCTCCTGCAGCACGGACTTCAGGTTGTGGTAGACCTCCACGCCCCAGCGCAGGCCCTCCGAGAACGTGGAGGCGCCCAACGGCACGACCATGAACTCCTGGATGTCCACGTCGGAGTCGGCGTGCGAGCCGCCGTTGAGGATGTTCATCAGCGGCACCGGGAGCACGTGCGCGTTCGGACCGCCGAGGTAGCGGTACAGCGGCAGGTCCGCGGAGACCGCGGCGGCGCTGGCCACGGCCAGGGAAACGCCCAGGATGGCGTTGGCGCCCAGCTTGCCCTTGTTGGGCGTGCCATCCAGTTCCAGCATCATGGCGTCGATGAGGCGCTGCTCGGTGGCGTCCACGCCGACCAGTTCCGGCGCGATCGCCTCGACGACGGCCTCGACCGCCTGCAGCACGCCCTTGCCCTGGTAGCGGGCCTTGTCGCCATCGCGGCGCTCCACGGCCTCGAAGGCGCCGGTCGAGGCGCCGGACGGCACGCCCGCGCGGCCCACGGACCCGTCGGCCAGCAGGACCTCCACCTCGACGGTGGGGTTGCCCCGGGAATCCAGGATTTCGCGTGCGTGGATGGCTTCAATAATGGCCACGTGTGGCTCCTAATCGTGAACTTCGAGCGGATGAAAAGTCGACCTGGCTGTCCCCCCAAGCCTAGCCGGTCGCCGGGAACCGGATCGCAATGCGACGCGTCCCGGATTGCCGGGACACGGGCATTCCCTTAAAGAACATAGCGATATATCGTTAAGTATCGCGATCATCCGTCTCGAACCGCCGGGGACCACACAAGAAGCACGCAACACAACGGAATCAGGCACGGCCATGAACACATTCAACAATCCACACGGCATGCACCACCACGACGAGGGCGATCCTGCCGACGCCCGGGAAGACGGTCGGGAGGCCGGCCACGGCTGGGGTCACGGCTTCGGGCCCCGCGGCGGCTTCGGACCCGGCTTCGGGGCAGGGTTCAACGCCGGCTTCGGCCCGGGATTCGGTGCCGGCTTCGGCCCGGGGTTCGGCCCGGGGTTCGGGCCGGGTTTCGGCCCCAATTTCCGGGGCGGTTTCGGCCGCGGGCGCCGGGTGCGCAAGGGCAACGTGCGCAGTGCGATCCTGTCGCTGCTGAGCCAGCACAGCTACAACGGCTACTCGATGATCGGGGCCATCGTCACGCACACGGACGGGGCCTGGCGCCCCAGCCCGGGCTCCATCTACCCGGCGCTGGCCGCCCTGGAGGCCGAGGGGCTGATTTCGACGACGGGTGAGGGCAAGGGCACCGAATTCACGTTGACCGACGCCGGCAAGGCCTATGTGGCCGAGCACCCGGAGGAGATGGCCCGGGTGTGGACCGAGGTCAGCGACGAGGCCGGCGCCGTCACCGACCTGCGCGCGAGCGCCGGCAAGTTGAAGGGCGCCGTGCAGCAGATCGGCATGGCGGGTACCGAGGACCAGCTCAAGGCCGCCACGGAGGCCCTGGACGCGGCCCGCCGAACGATCTACAAGCTGCTCTCCGACTGAAGCGGCCGGCGCGAACCACTGGGCGGGTGCGCGTCGACCCCGGCCTGGAACCGGCGCACCGCACCGCGCAGCGCCCGCTCCGGGTCCAGTCCGTTGGCGCGGGCGGCGCGGACGGCATTCAATAGGAAATCACCGAGCTCGTCCTCCGTCTGCGGCGGGTCGCCGGGATCTCGACAAGCTCGATCACCGCCTCGCTCGACCACCGGTGGTCGAGCCTGTCGAGGCCCGGGATCTCGACAAGCTCGATCACCGGACAGTTGCGCTCGATCACCGGACAGTTGCGCTCGATCACCGGCTCCGGCCCGTTCAAGGCTCTTGGCGGCAAGGGCCAGGGCCGGCAGGGACGCCGGCAGGGAGGAAAAGACGGATGAGCCGTCCGGTCCGGCACCGACACGCTCGGCCGCCTTGGCCGCGCCGTAACTGCGCTCAATCTCGGCGATGCTGTCCGGAAAACGGGGCTGCAGGGTTCCGTCGGCGCGAAAAACGTGGCGGTTGCGCCGGATCAGCTTCTCCCGCAGATGGTCGGCGACATCGGCCAGGGTGAATCCGCCCGCCTCCTCCTGCAACCGCGCATGCAACAACACCTGGTACAGGATGTCGGCCAGTTCGCCCTCGAGCGCCCCGTCATCGAGCGGACCGGCGCCTGCCTCGACCACGTCGGCGAGCTCGTACGATTCCTCGATGAGGTAGGCGACCAGCGATTCGTGCGTCAGCGCCGCCGTCCACAGGCAGTGTTCGCGCAGCGCGGCCACAACCTGAACGAGCCGGTCGACGGCCGCGCCGGGCGCGTTTACCCCGCCGGTGTCCGCGTCAGTCGAGCTCATCACCGTTCATGGCGTCGTCGTAGAACTCGATGATGTAGTCGGCCAGCGCCTCCCGGTCCTCCATGGGCAGGAACGACGCGTCGACGGCGTTCAGCGTGAACTCCAGGATGGTTTCCAGGTCGTAGCCGAACGTGTCGGCCAGCAGCTGGAACTCGCTGGTGAGCGTCACACCGCTCATGAGCCGGTTGTCGGTGTTGACGGTGACGAAGAAGCCCAGCTGGTGCAGCAGGTCGATCGGGTGCTCGGCGATGGTGGTGCCGAATGGCTCGATGGCCCCGGTTTGCAGGTTCGACGACGGGCACAGCTCCAGCGGGATGGCGCGGTCGCGCACCCACTGGGCCAGGTCGCCGAGCGTGATCGTGGCAACGTCGTGGTCGTCGCCCTCCTCCACGTCCAGGTGGATGTCCTCGGCGATCCGCACGCCGTGGCCGAGGCGCAGCGCCCGGCCGCTGACCAGCGCGTCCTGGATGCTGGCCAGCCCGGCCGCCTCGCCCGCATGGACGGTGGCCGGGAAGTTGTTCTCGGCCAGGAACGTGAACGCGTCCTTGAAGCGGGCCGGCGGGAAACCGTCCTCGGCGCCCGCGATGTCGAAGCCGACGGCGCCGTTGTCGCGGTGCCGGACGGCCAGCGCGGCGATCTCGTCGCCACGGTCGGCGTGCCGCATGGCCGTGATGAGCTGGCCCACCTCGATGTAGCCGCCGGCCTCGTCGATGAGGTCCATGCCCTCTTCCAGCCCGGTCTGCACGGCCTCGACGGCCTCGTCCAGGGTAAGGCCCTTCGTCAGGTGCTGCTCCGGCGCCCAGCGCACCTCGCCGTACACGACGCCGTCGTCGGCCAGGTCCTCGACGAACTCGCGCGCCACGCGGATGAGCGCCTCACGGGTCTGCATGACGGCGATGGTGTGGTCGAACGTCTCGAGGTAGCGCACCAGCGAGCCGGAGTCGGCGGAGTCGCGGAACCAGCGCCGCAATTCCTCCGGGTCGGTGCTGGGCAGTTCGTGGCCGATCCCGGCGGCCAGCTCGATGATGGTGGCCGGGCGCAGCCCGCCGTCGAGGTGGTCATGCAGGGAGACCTTGGGAAGCTTCTTCAGGTCGACGGAGGAGACGGGAACGGACGGGGCGTTTTGTGTGGTCACCCACCCACTCTAGGGAGCAAACCGGCCCCGGCGCTAGTTGTCCGGCACGTGCGGCGTCTTGACCGCGCCGGGGGCCGGCGGCAGGGCACGAGCCAGCAATTCGGCGGCGTTCGCGCCGGGTTCGGGGCGCGGCTCCACCCGGCCCCGTTTCTCCAGGGCGCGGTGGACCAGCTTCATGGCGTGGTCGACGATGAAGCCGATGCCGATCGCGAACACGATGGCGATGCCGACGCCCAGCAGCGGGTTCTGGTGGACCCAGTGCGCGGCGAACGTGCCGATGGCCACCGAGTAGAGCACCCAGGTGACGACGGCGATCGCGTCCAGGGCGACGAAGCGCCGCCACGAGAAGCCCGTCGCCCCGGCGGTGAAGTTCACGGCGATCCGGCCCACCGGGATGTAGCGGGCCGTGAAGATGAGGATGGCGCCGCGTTTGTCGAGTTCCTTCCCGGCCCACGCGAACGCCTTGGCCCCACGCGGCCGACGCATCCATTTGAACCGGGTGGTGCCCAGTTTGCTGCCCAGGAAATAGGCGATGTTGTCGCCGATCATGGCGCCCACGGCCGCCCCCAGCATGAGCAGCCAGATGTTGGGGTGGCCGAACTTGGCCGCGATGGACGCCAACGCCACGATGGCCGTCTCGCTGGGCAGGAACAGGAAGAATCCGTCGATGAGGCAGAACAGGGCCACCACGGGCACAACCCACCACTGGGCGGCCGAATGGGTGATGAGTTCATTCAACTGATGAATGACGTGCAGGAAGTCCACCGAAGAACGGTTCCTCTCTCGGAGGCGGTTGTCACTTTCAAGTTTCCCACGCGCCGGGGGCACCGGCTATCCGTCGTGCGGGCGACATTGCCGTGTCCCGGTCCTCCCGGCATCCTCCCTGGGTATGAGGCGGCCCCGATCCGCAAAAGGTGGGGGGCGATGGAATTCAGGCGATGCGTTCGAGCACGAGCGGGCGGGCGCCGGAGGCGTCGACGACCCCGGGCCGGGTCTGTCCGTTTCCCGCCTCGATGGTGACGGCGTCGGCCAGGGCGGCCGCGGCCCGGGGAAACCGATCGGGGGAGTCAGAAAGCAGCGTCATGAGCGGCTGTCCGGCCCGGACCGTGTCGCCGGGCTTGGCGTGCAGGCGAACGCCGGCGCCCGCCTGGACGGCGTCCTCCCTGCGGGCCCGTCCGGCGCCTAGCCGCCATGCGGCCACGCCGACCGCCAGGGCGTCCACGCGTGTCAGCACGCCGTCGGACGCGGCCGTGAGCGTCTCCGATTCGCGCGCCACGGGCAAGGCCGCCAAAGGGTCGCCGCCCTGGGCGGCGATCATGCGCCGCCACACGTCCATGGCCCGCCCGTCGCGCAGCGCGGCGGCCGGGTCGGCGTCGTGCACGCCCGCGGCGGCCAGCATCTCCTGCGCCAGGCGCACGGTGAGCTCGACGACGTCGGCCGGCCCGCCGCCGTCGAGCACGTCCACGGCCTCCTGGACCTCGATGGCGTTCCCGGCCGTCAGCCCCAGCGGCGTGTCCATGCCGGTCAGCAGCGCCACGGTGGCCATGCCGGCGTCACGGCCCAGGTCGACCATGGTGCGGGCCAGCCGGCGGGCCTGGTCCACGTCCTTCATGAACGCCCCGGAGCCGACCTTCACGTCGAGCACCAGGGCGCCGGTCCCCTCGGCGATCTTCTTGCTCATGATGGAGGAGGCGATGAGTTCGATCGACTCGACCGTGCCGGTCACGTCGCGCAGCGCATACAGCTTCTTGTCCGCGGGCGCGAGCCCGGCGCCGGCCGCGCAGATGACGGCACCCACCTCGGAGAGCTGGCGCATCATCTCGGCGTGGCCCAGCTCGGCCCGCCAGCCCGGGATCGCCTCCAGCTTGTCCAGCGTGCCGCCGGTGTGGCCCAGGCCGCGGCCGGAAAGCTGCGGGACGGCCACCCCGAACACGGCCACCAGCGGGGCCAGCGGCAGCGTGATCTTGTCCCCGACGCCGCCGGTGGAGTGCTTGTCCGTCGTGGCCAGCACCCGGCCGTCGGGGGTGCGCAGCCCGCTGAAGTCCATTCGCTCCCCGGAGGCGATCATCGCCGCCGTCCACTGCGCGATCTCGGTCCGGCCCATGCCGTTGAGCAGGATGGCCATGTTCAGCGCGGCCATCTGCTCCTCGGCGATGGCGCCCCGGGTGTAGGCGTCGATGGTCCAGCCGATCTGGTCGGCGGTCAGCGTGCCCCGGTCGCGTTTGGCGCGGATGATGTCGACGGCGTCGAACGCCGGGCCCGTATAAGCGGTGCTCATGCGTGTCTCCCCAGATCCTCGGGCCCGAACGCGTCGGGCAATACCTGTTCCATGGTGCGCACGCCGCGGCCGGTCATCAGGACCATGCCGGGGGCGCGGAATTCGTACAGCAACTGCCGGCAGCGCCCGCACGGCATCAACACAGCACCGGCGCCATCCACGCAGTAGAACGCCCGGATCCTGGCCGGCGCCCCGGCACCACCCATCCGCAGGGCGCCGACCATGGTGCACTCGGCGCACAGCGTCACGCCCAGGCTGGCGTTCTCGATGTTGCACCCGCTCACGATCCGCCCGTCGTCGAGCAGTGCCGCGGCACCCACGGGAAAGTTCGAATACGGCGCGTAGGCCCGGCCCATGGCGGCCGTGGCGGCCGCGCGCAGTGGTTCCCAATCGACGTCATCCATGCCTATCCCTTCACGTATGGTTGGCCGTCGGCGGCCGGCGCGCGGGACCTGCCCACGAACCCGGACACGGCCAGGATGGTCAGCGCGTACGGCAGCATGGCCAGGAACTGTCCGTCGATCGGCGTGCCGGCCAGCGACAGGATGCTCTGCAGGTTGCCGGCCACGCCGAACAACAGCGCGGCCAGCGCGGCCCCGATCGGGTTCCAGCGGCCGAAGATCAGCGCGGCCAGCGCGATGAAGCCAAGCCCCCCGGTCATGTCCTTGCTGAAGCTGCTGACCGCCACGAGCGTGAAGTACGCACCACCGATCCCGGCCACGGCGCCGCCGGCCAGCACGTTGCGGACCCGGGTGCGGTTGACGTTGATGCCCACCGTGTCCGCCGCCTTGGGATGTTCGCCGACGGCGCGGATGCGCAGCCCCCACCGGGTGCGGAACAGGCCGAACCAGATGGCCGCCACGAGCACCAGCATGAGGTAGCCGATGATCGACTGGCGGAACAGCATGGGGCCGATGACCGGGATCTCGGACAGCAGCGGGATGGGCAGCGCGGGCAGCTGCGCGGGCTGGTTGTAGATGGTCGCCCCGTTCACGGACGTCTTCATGATCTTCTCGAACAGGAAGCCGGTCAGGCCGGAGACGAGCACGTTGAGCACCACGCCGACGATGATCTGGTTCACCACGTACTTGATGCTGAACACGGCCAGCAGCGCGGAGACGGCCACGCCGGCGGCGGCGGCGGCGAACAGGCCGGCAAAGGCGTTGTGCGTGATCGACGCGACCAGCGCGGCCGTGAACGCGCCGGCCAGCAGCTGGCCCTCGATGGCAATGTTCACGACGCCGGAGCGTTCACACAGCACCCCGGACAGCGAACCGAACACGAGCGGGGTGGTGATGAGCATGGCGCCGGTGAACAGGCCCACCAGGGTGATGTTCTGGGTCGTGGTGCCGCCGACGATCCAGACCAGAAGCCCGACGACGAACACGGGGGCATACGTCAGCGTCACCCACTTGGCGATCCGGCCGTTCGCCCGCATCTGCCGGTACGCGAGCACGGCCAGCGCCGTGCACACCACGGCGATGGCGACGCCGAACGCCTTGGCCGGCAGCACCAGGTTGGGCACCTGCCAGGCGTCGTTGTCCTGCGAAATGCGGAACGTGGCCTGCCCGCCGGGGCCGAGCACGGCGAACACCACGATCGCCACGGCGGCCAGCACGGCCAACACGATCGGGGTGCGCCGGCTGCCCGGGGCCGGACCGACCCCGGCCACCGCGGGCTGGCCGGCGGGCCGGCCCGCCGGTTGCGTGGTCACGGTGCTCATGCGCTGGCTCCTTCACGGCGGACGGCCCGGATCCGGAACATGGACCGGATCAGCGGCGGGGCGGCGATGAACAGCACGATCAGCGATTGCACCACCGCGACGATGTCAATGGAAACATCCGCGTTCACGGCCATGGACGTGCCGCCGGCCTTGAACGCGCCGAACAGCAGGGCGGCGAAGAACGTGCCCCAGGGGGTGGAGCGGCCCAGCAGCGCCACGGTGATGGCGTCGAAGCCGATGCTGCCGGCGACCTCCGCGTCCAGCGACTTCTCCGTGCCCGCCACCTGCGCGGTGCCGGCCAGCCCGGCCAGCGCACCGGCGATCAACATGACGGTGATGTAGCCGCGCGAGACGATCATGCCGGCGGTCCGCGCGGCCAACGGGTTCGTGCCGATGGCCCGGTACTCGAAGCCGAGCGTCGAGCGGTTCAGCAGCCAGCCGACGGCCAGGACGGCCGCGATGGCCAGGATGAACCCGGCATGCAGGCGGAAGTTCGGTCCCAGCAGCAGCGGGTACAGCGCATTGTCGGGCATCTTCGGGCTGACCGGGTTGGTGCTGTTCGGGTCCTTGAGCTGGTTCTTGAGCAGGTACAGGACCAGGGCCGCGGCGATGTAGTTGAGCATGATGGTCACGATGACCTCGTGGGCGCCCGTCTTGGCCTTGAGCACGCCGGCGATGCCACCCCACAGCGCGCCGCCGAGCGCGCCGGCCAGGATGACGACCACCAGGTGCAGGCCCACCGGCAGGTCCAGGAAGAACCCGGCCGCGCCGGCGAAGGTGGCGCCGAGGATGATCTGGCCCTGGGCGCCGATGTTGAACAGGCCGGTCCGGAACGCGAGCGTCACGGACAGCCCGGCCAGGATCAGCGGTGTGGCGAACGTCAGCGTCTCGAAGATGCCCAGCTTGCCCTGCCACGTGCGCGCGCCCGGGTCGTACGTGGCCCCGCGCAACAGGGCGCCGTACGCGTCGGACACGGATGCCCAGATGGCGTTGACGGTGGCCCCGGGCGAGGCGAAGAAGTAGCCGGCGGCGGAGCCGACGCGCGGGTCGGTGACGGCGATCAGGATCGCGCCGATGATGAGTGCGACGATGACGGCCAGCACCGAGATCACGGCGTTGCCGCTGAGGATCTCACGGACCACCCGGCCGCCCTCGCCGTCCTGCCGGGGCCTGGTGGTGGGGGCGGGCAACGGCGCCTGCTCCGGTGCCGGTTCCGTTGTCCGGGGGGCGGGGTCGGTCATGCCGGTTCCCTTTCAATGGTCGCGTCGGGATGATCCAGGTGGGCCCGGGCCTCGTCGACGGTCAGCCCCGCCATCATGAGCCCGAGCAGTTCGCGGCTGGACTTGCCCGGCACCACCCCCATCAGCTTGCCGGCGAACAGCACGGCGATCCGGTCGGAGAGTTCGAGCACCTCGTCGAGCTCGGTGGAGACGATGAGCACCGGCGTGCCGGCGTCGCGTTCGGCCACGATGCGCTTGTGTAGGAACTCGATCGAGCCCACGTCGACGCCGCGGGTCGGCTGGGAGGCGAGGAACAGCTTCAACGGCCGGGACAGCTCCCGGGCCAGCACGACCTTCTGCTGGTTGCCGCCGGAAAGGGTGGCTACCGGATCGGCCGCGGAGAGCGTGCGCACGTCGAACTCGGCGACCTTCGCCGCCGCGTTCGCGGCGATGGCCGCCCGGTCCAGGGTGGCCCGCCGGGAGAACGGCCGCTGCTTGTACAGGTCAAGGACCAGGTTCTCGGCGATCGAGAATCCGCCGACGAGCCCGTCGTCCTGCCGGTCCTCGGGCACGTAGCCGACGCCGGCGTCGAGCACCTCGCGCACGCTGCGCCCGACCAGTTCCGTGCCGCCGAGCGTGATGGAGCCCCGGACGTGCCGGCGCAGCCCAAGCACGGCCTCGGCCAGCTCGGTCTGGCCGTTGCCCTGCACGCCGGCGATGCCGAGGATCTCGCCGCGGGAGACGGCGAAGGTGACATCGTCGACGACCCGCTGGCCGGCGTCGTTCGTCACCGTCAGGTTGGTGACCGCAAACGTCGTCTCCCCCGGCTCGGCGGCGGACTTCTCCAGCGTCAGGCTCACCGACCGGCCCACCATCATCGAGGCCAGCTCGGTGGTGGGCGCCGACGGGTCGGCCGTGCCGACGACCTTGCCGCGGCGGATCACGGTGATCTTGTCGGAGACGGCCTTGACCTCGCGCAGCTTGTGCGAGATGAACACGATCGACGTGCCGTTGGCCTTCAGCTGGCGCATGATGTCCATGAGCTCGTCGGTTTCCTGGGGTGTGAGCACGGCGGTGGGCTCGTCCAGGATGAGCACCTTGGCCTCGCGGGCCAGGGCCTTGATGATCTCCACGCGCTGCTGCACGCCGACGGGCAGCTCCCCGACGAGCGCGTCGGGGTCGACGTCGAAGCCGAACTGGGCGGAGATCTCGCGGATCCGCCGGCGCGTGGCGTCCAGGTCCAGGATGCCGCCGCGGCCGGTGCTCTCGTTGCCGAGCGCCACATTCTCGGCGACCGTGAACACGGGCACCAGCATGAAGTGCTGGTGCACCATGCCGATGCCGACGGCCATGGCGTCGGCGGGGCCGGCGAAGGCCACGGCCGAGCCGTCGACGTGGATCTCCCCGGACGTCGGCTGGTGCAGCCCGTACAGGACGTTCATGAGCGTGGACTTGCCGGCGCCGTTCTCGCCGAGCAGGCTGTGGATCTGTCCGGGCTCGACCACCAGGTCGATGTGGTCGTTGGCGACGAGGGCGCCGAAGCTCTTGGTAATGCCCTTGAGTTCCAGTTTCAAGGATTCAACCCATCTAGGAGTCGGGGCGGGCGGACGCCGATGCGCCGGGCCGGCGATGCCGGCACGGCGCATCGGCGCCCGCGCGTGCTACTTCGGGCTGGACTTCGACTCCACCTTGACGGCGCCGGAGATGATGTCCTTCTTGAGCTGCGCCAGCTGGCTCTTCGTGTCGGCGCTGACGGCCGATTCGAGGTCGTGGAACGGGGCGATGGCCACGCCGCCGTTCTCCAGCGTGCCGATGTACGGGGCGGGGTCGAACTTGCCCTCCAGGTCGTCCTTCGTGATGGTTTCCACGGCCTCGCCCATGGTCTTGATGACCGAGGTCAGCAGGATGGACTTGTAGGCCGGGGCGGTCAAGACGCCGTCGGAGTCGACCCACACCAGCTTGACGTCCTTGCCGCCCTTGTTGGCGGCCAGGATCGCATCGCCGGCGCCCTTGCCGAGCGGACCGGCCACCGGCATGATGACGTCCGCGCCGTCACCGATCAGGTTGTTGGTGGCCTTGGTGCCCTCCTGGATGATGTCGAACGTGTTGGCGAACAGGCCCTGCTGCTTGGCCACATCCCAGCCGAGCACCTGGACGTTCTTGCCCTGCTTGTCGTTGAAGTACTTCACGCCCTCGGCGAAGCCGTCCATGAAGATGGACACCGTGGGGATGTTGATGCCGCCGAACGTGCCCACCTTGCCGGTCTTGGACACGGACGCGGCCGCGTAACCGGCCAGGAACGCGGCCTGGGCCGTGTCGTAGACCACCGGCTTGACGTTGGGCAGCTTGATCGAGTTGTCGTCGATGATGGCGTAGTGCAGGTCCTTGTTTTGGGCCGCGACCTTCTTCGTGGCATCCGCCAGCAGGAAGCCGACCGTGAACGTCAGGTTGCAGCCGGCGTTGGCCATCTGGTTCAGGTTCGGCTCGAAGTCGGCCTTCGTGGTGGACTGCGCCTCCTTCATCTTGATGCCCAGGTCCGCGACGGTCTTCTTCAGGCCCTCGTAGGAGGACTGGTTGAACGACTGGTCGTCGAAGCCGCCGGAGTCGGAGACGATGCAGCCCAGGTACTTCGCGGCGGCCGGGTTCGTGCTTGCTCCCCCGCCGGACGTGCCGGGGGCCTGGCCGCAACCGGCCAGCAGGAGCGCCGTTGCCCCCAGGGTGACCGTTCCAAGCGTCGCACCGCGTTTGAGCGTGCCTCGCAGCAAGTTCTTCAAGGTTCCTCCATAGTGTGGTCTCGGCCCGTGCCGGGAGCTGCGGGACGGTCCGGCCAAGACGTTAGGCGCTTGACGTCAGCGCTCGCACCACTCCGCCGGACGTGATGATAACAACACAGTAGCGGCCGGCCCCGGGCGCGCATAGGCCCGACGGCGGCACTTGAGGCGCATCGTTGGGGAACCGTTATGTTTGGCCCGGGTTCGCGGTCTCGACGGGCTCGACCACCGCAGTCGGTGATTGAGCCCGTCGAAATCACCGGGCCTCGACAGGCTCGACCACCGGAGTCGGTGATTGAGCCCGTCGAAATCGGGACGAGGTCTCGACAAGCTCGACCACCGTTGCAACGCCCGGGTACCGCTACGACCTGGCGGGCAGCGTGCGCAGCGCGGCCGCGCCGAGCACACAGATGCCGTTGGCCAGGGCGCGCTCGTCAACGATGTAGTCGCCGCGGTGCAGGTCGTACTCCTCGCCGCCGGGCACGTGCGTGCCCAACCGCATCAGCGCGCCGGGAATGCCCTGCAGGAACCAGGCGAAATCCTCCCCGCCCATGGATTGCGGCGCCAGCACCACCGACTCGGGGCCCAGCTCGGCCCGTGCGGCGGCCTCGATGAGCGCCGTCTCATGCTCGGAGTTGACCACCGGCGGCACGCCACGGGTGTGCTCGAGGCTGACCTCGACGCCGTACGGCGCCGCGACCTCCTTGACGACCCTGTCCAGCAGTTCGCCGGCCTCATGCCATGCCTCGCGGTCCAGGCACCGCATGGTGCCGCTCATGACGCCGCTGCCCGGGATGGCGTTGGGCGCGGCGCCGGCGCTGATCTGGCCCCAGACGACCGAGACACCGCTGCGCACGTCGATGCGCCGGGACAGCACGGCGGGGACGTTGACGGCGATCTGCGCCAACGCGAACACCAGGTCCTCGGTCAGGTGCGGCCGGGACGTGTGCCCGCCACGGCCCGAGAGCTCGATCCGGATGGTGTCCGAGGCGCTCGTGATGGCCCCGATGCGCGTGCCGATCTTGCCGACCTCCACGCGTGGGTCGCAGTGCAGCGCCATGATGCGCGGCACGCCGTCGAGCGCGCCCTGGTCGATGCAGGCCAGCGCGCCGCCGGGCATGGTCTCCTCGGCGGGCTGGAAGATGATGCGGATGGTGCCGCCCAGCGGCTGCGCCCGGTCCATCTCGGCGAGCATGAGGGCGATGCCGAGCATGGTGGCGGTGTGGAAGTCGTGGCCGCAGCCGTGCGTCACGCCGTGATTGCGCGACGCGTACGGCAGGCCGGTCTCCTCGATGATGGGCAGTGCGTCGATGTCCCCGCGCAGCGCCGTGCCGATCGGGCCCGAGCCGACGTCGACAATCACGCCGGTGCCCTCGAGCCGGCGCGGGGACAGCCCGGCCATCACGAGCCGGTCGAAGATCTTCCCGGTGGTGCGGTGTTCCTGGAAAGACAGTTCCGGATGGGCATGCAGGTCCCGGCGGAACTCGAGCACCTCATCGAGCAGCGGTTCCAACCAGGGCCCGACCGATTCGGCGTGTTCTGTCTCCAGTGAGTAATTGCGCACAGGAAAACTCTAACCACTGGGCCCCGTCGCCGCGGCATCCGGAGGGCTGTTACGTCATAGAACCACGTTCACGGCCCGGCGGTCACAGCACATCGGTGTCGCCGTTGGCCTTGAGCCGGTCCACGGCCCGCTTGACCAGTTGCGAATGCGCGCGGGTGGTGACCAGCAGCGCGTCGGGGGTGTCGACGACGACGACGTCCTCGATGCCGATCAGCGCGATGACGCGCTTCGTGTCGGTGACGACGACCCCGGTGCTCTCCTCGGCGAACACGCGCGCGCCCTCGCCCAGGACCGTGACGTCGTCGACCTCGCTGGCGGCGTTGAGCCGGCCGATCGCGGCGAAGTCGCCGACGTCGTCCCAGCCGAACGTGCCCGGGATGACGGCCACGTCGCCGGCGTCGGCGGCCGGCTCGGCCACGGCATAGTCGATGGCGATCTTCGGCAGGGTCGGCCACACCCGGTCCTTGACGATGCCGCGCTGGGGCGTGTCCCAGGCCCGCGCGATCTCCATCAGCCCGGCGTACAGGTCCGGCTCGTTGGCCGACAGATGCTTGAGCATGAGCTCGACCGGCGCGACGAACATGCCGGCGTTCCACTGGTATTCACCGCTGGCCAGGTACTGTTCGGCGATTTCCTCGCTGGGCTTCTCCACGAACTTCACGACCCGGCGGGCGCTCGGCGCGCCGGGGACGGCCAGCGCCTCACCCGTCCGGATGTACCCGAACCCGGTGGAGGCGTGCGTGGGCTTGATGCCGATCGTGACGATCTTGCCGGTCGCGGCCGTGTGGATGGCCTCGCGCACGGCGTCCTGGAACGCGTCGACCGGGTTGATCACCTGGTCGGCGGCGAACGACCCCATGATCGTGGCCGGGTCGCGCAGGTACAAGATGGCGGCGGCCAGGCCGATGGCCGCCCCGGAATCCTTCGGCGAGTTCTCGAGCACCAGGTTCTCGTCCCGCAGTTCGGGCAGCTGCTTGCACACCGCGTCGCGGTGCGCCTCACCCGTGACGACGAGCAGGTGCGAGCCGCACAGTGGTTCGAGCCTGTCATACGTGGACCGGAGGAGGGTGCTGCCGCTGCCGGTCAAATCGTGCAGGAACTTGGGGGCCGCGGCGCGCGAAAGCGGCCACAGCCGGGTGCCGACGCCGCCGGCCGGGATCACCGCCTGGAACCTGTCCAACGGATCGGTGCCGGCGGGCGCGGATGCGGCCGAAGTGTTCGTAGTCATCAAGGCCACTCTAGGTGACGAACCCCCGGCGCCGCCCATGGGCGGCGCCCCGAACCGGTGATTGGAGCGCAAGATCACCCTCCGGGCGGAGGCCGCGCACCGCCGTCGTCATTTCCCGGTGGCACGCGATGCCGCACCGGGGATGGACGACGGCGGCGCCCGGCCTGTGATCTGTCGCATAGGGCGAAGGGCGCGCAATTTGAATAAGCTGTCAGCGAAGCCTATGTTTGGGCTGAGCTTTGAGTCTCTCGCCGTGTGCGTGACCGCCGCGTGGATCCACGCTAGCGTCGCGGTGTTGCAGGAAGGTTTTAATCAGTGCCGACAAAACCAGCTGGCACCTTGTACCGTGGCCGTGAAGGCATGTGGTCCTGGGTGGGACACCGCATCACCGGTGTTGTGATTTTCGTATTCCTGTTGGTGCACGTCCTGGACACCTCCCTGGTGCGGGTGTCCCCCGAGGCGTACACCGCAGTCATCGGGGCGTACAAGAACCCCATCATGGGCCTCGGCGAGGCCGCCCTCGTCGCCGCCATCGTCTTCCACGCCTTCAACGGCCTGCGGATCATCCTCATCGACTTCTGGAAGAAGGGACCCAAGTACCAGCGCCACATGCTCTGGTCGGTCCTGATCCTGTGGGTCGTGGTCATGGTCCCGTTCCTGATCCGCCACCTCTCCATCGTCTTTGGGGGCCACTGACATGAGCAACGACACCATCGCCGCCCCGCGCTCCGCACACACCCCCCAGTACAAGCGGCACAAGACCGGGCGCGCCAGCTTCGAGATGATGGCCTGGCTGTTCATGCGCCTGTCCGGCGTCGTCCTCGTGGTGCTGATCTTCGGCCACCTGTTCGTGAACCTGATGCTCGGCCAGGGCATCCACGCCATCGACTTCGGCTTCGTGGCCGGCAAGTGGTCCTCCCCGTTCTGGCAGGTCTGGGACCTGCTCATGCTGTGGCTGGCCATGCTGCACGGCACCAACGGCGTGCGCACCATCATCAACGACTACGCCGAACGCAACGGCACGCGCATGACGCTCAAGACGGTGCTGTACATCGCCGCCGCCGTGATCATCGTCCTGGGCACCCTGGTCATCTTCACGTTCGACCCGTGCCCCGCCGGCGCCGTGACGGACCTGCCGTCCTTCTGCCCGGTCCCGTAGTTTTCAAGCGCAGTTCTAGAGAGAGAGCATCCAGTATGCAGGTCCACAAATACGACGTCGTCATCGTCGGGGCCGGCGGCGCAGGCATGCGTGCCGCCATCGAATCGGGCCAACGGGCCCGGACAGCCGTCCTGACCAAGCTCTACCCCACGCGCTCGCACACCGGTGCGGCCCAGGGCGGCATGTGCGCCGCACTGGCCAACGTGGAGGAGGACAACTGGGAATGGCACACGTTTGACACCGTGAAGGGCGGCGACTACCTGGTCGACCAGGACGCCGCCGAGGTCATGGCCAAGGAGGCCATCGACGCGGTGCTGGACCTGGAGAAGATGGGCCTGCCGTTCAACCGCACGCCCGAGGGCCGCATCGACCAGCGCCGTTTCGGCGGCCACACCCGCGACCACGGCAAGGCCCCGGTCCGCCGCGCCTGCTACGCCGCCGACCGCACCGGCCACATGATCCTGCAGACGTTGTATCAAAACTGCGTCAAGCACAACGTGGAGTTCTACAACGAGTACTACGCGCTCGACCTGCTCACCGTCGAAGAGGACGCGGTCCGCCCGGACGGCACGGCGTACAAGCAAAAGCGCGTGGCCGGCGTCGTCTCCTACGACCTGGCCACCGGCGAACTGCACGTGTTCCAGGCCAAGAGCGTGGTCTTCGCCACCGGCGGCGCCGGAAAGGTGTTCAAGACCACCTCGAACGCGCACACCCTGACCGGTGACGGCATGGGCATCGCGTTCCGCCGCGGCATCCCGCTGGAGGACATGGAGTTCATCCAGTTCCACCCGACCGGCCTGGCCGGCCTGGGCATCCTGCTCTCCGAGGCCGCCCGCGGCGAGGGCGCCATCCTGCGCAACTCCGAGGGCGAGCGTTTCATGGAGCGCTACGCCCCGACCATCAAGGACCTGGCCCCGCGCGACATCGTGGCCCGTTCCATGGCCAACGAGGTGCGCGAGGGCCGCGGCTGCGGCCCGAACAAGGACTACGTGCTGCTGGACCTGACGCACCTGGAGCCGGCGCACATCGACGCCAAGCTGCCGGACATCACCGAATTCGCCCGCACCTACCTGGGCGTGGAACCGTACACGGAACCGGTGCCGGTGTTCCCCACCGCGCACTACGTGATGGGCGGCGTGCCGACGAACATCCTGGGCGAGGTGCTGCAGGACAACGACACGATCGTGCCCGGCCTGTACGCGGCCGGCGAGGTGGCCTGCGTGTCCGTGCACGGCTCCAACCGGCTCGGCACCAACTCGCTGCTGGACATCAACGTGTTCGGCAAGCGTGCCGGCATTGCCGCCGCGGAATACTCCCAGACGGCCGAGTTCGTGGACCTGCCGGAGAACCCCGAGGCGGACACCGTTGCGCTGCTTGAGCACGTCCGCAACTCCGACGGCGGCGAGAAGGTCGCCGCGATCCGCAAGGAACTGCAGGACACCATGGACGCCAACATGCAGGTGTTCCGCACGGCGGACACCATCGAGAGGGTGCTCGCCGACCTGGACGCCTTCGAGGAGCGCTACTCGCGGATCACCGTCCAGGACAAGGGCAAGCGGTTCAACCTGGACCTGCTCGAGGCCGTGGAGCTGGGCTTCCTGCTGGAACTGGCCCGTGTCATGACCGTTGCCGCACTGCACCGCAAGGAGTCCCGCGGCGGCCACTTCCGCGAGGACTTCCCGGACCGTGACGACGCCAACTTCATGTTGCATTCGATGGCGTACAAGGATGCGGCCGTGACCGCCGAACGCTCCGCGGAGCATGTGGCGGGCATCCGGCTGGAAACGAAGCCCGTGGTGTTCACCCGCTACGAGCCGATGGTGAGGAAGTACTGATGAGCCCCATTGAAACCGCCGAGACCGCCCCGGAGCCGGCATCCAAGATCGACCTGCCCGCCCACCTGGGTGGCGGCGGCGGGGAGATCCCGTCGTTCGACATCACGCTGCGGGTGCGTCGCTTCGACCCGGAGACGTCCGCCGAGTCGACGTGGGAAGACTTCGCCATGACCATGTATGGCACGGACCGCGTGCTGGACGCCCTGCACAAGGTCAAGTGGGAGCAGGACGGTTCGCTGTCGTTCCGGCGTTCCTGCGCGCACGGCGTGTGCGGGTCCGACGCCATGCGCATCAACGGCCGCAACCGGCTGGCCTGCAAGACGTTGCTGAAGGACCTGGACACGTCCAAGCCGATCACCGTCGAGCCGATCAAGGGCCTGCCGGTCGAGAAGGACCTGATCGTGGACATGGAGCCGTTCTTCCAGTCCTACCGGGAGATCATGCCGTTCCTGATCAACACGGGCCATGAGCCGGCCAAGGAGCGCCTGCAGTCGGCCGAGGAGCGTGAGCGCTTCGACGACACCACCAAGTGCATCCTGTGTGCCGCGTGCACGTCGTCCTGCCCCGTGTTCTGGACGGACGGGCAGTACTTCGGCCCGGCCGCGATCGTGAACGCGCACCGCTTCATCTTCGATTCCCGTGACGACGCCGGCGACCTGCGCCTGGAGATCCTCAACGACAAGGAGGGCGTGTGGCGCTGCCGCACCACGTTCAACTGCTCCGAGGCCTGCCCGCGCGGCATCCAGGTCACGCAGGCGATCGCCGAGGTCAAGCAGGCCATCCTGTCCCGCAAGATCTAGCTTTCCATGGATTGAGCTTGTTTTCCGCGGATTGAGCTTGTCGAAATCAGATTGAGCTTGTTTTCCGCGGATTGAGCTTGTCGAAATCAGTGTGAAGGCGCCGCTCCCCTCGTGGGGGCGGCGCTTTTGTCTTCGGTGCACACACGGCCCTCGACCGCCGGTGGTCGAGCCTGTCGAGACCCCGAGCCTGTCGAGACCCCGGGCCTGTCGAGACCCGGGCCTGATTTCGATGCTCAATCACCGGGCAGGCTACGCGGAGCCCACTTCCGGCGGCGTGCCGCAGGCTGGTCATACGGGAATCGGCTGGCCGCGGAAACTAAACGATCGCCATCCGACGTTCTTCAAGGGTGCTTGTCCCGTTGGTGGACCGGCTTGCGGGCAGTTCAGCTTGAGTGGGACCAGCCGAGTGGATCCGGATGGTGTTGCGTCAGGCCGCACCGATAGGGTGCATCGTTCTATCCCCAGGATGGGAACATCAAGGGAATTGGCCAGATGTCTGGCCGAACGACGTCAAGCATTTGGAGCGGGATGCTATGGCCATTGGCGAGGCTTTCAAGCTGGATCCATATATCCTGCTCCGAGGCGACAAGGACTTTGAGTCCGGTTCCGTGGCCTGAGAGGCTTACTTCAAGCCATTGGTGGGCGGGCGTTCCTCCACCGATGACGACACCGTTTGTCATCGCGATGGGATCTGTCGCTCCCACTTTGTGAAGCGCGGCGAGCAGTCGTTCTCGTGCTTCTGATTGGACCTCTCCCGATGGGTTCGCGACTCCGAAGTGCCGGAATGCACTCATCGCGAGGTGTCCGTCGAGGTTTCGCCACTTGTCGACTGCGACGGGCCTGACTCGGAAGCCGACGCGACGAGCGGATCGTGTAGCCTCCGAGTAAAGGGAGTCAGGGACTGCATAGTCAAAGTGAACTGTGCCCTTGGGGCTCCAGGCGGCGAGGGCCGCAAGCGAGAGGATATCGAGGCGGATGCCGCGAACGTTGCTCGCGTACTCACGCGCCGCATCGCTAGCTCCAGTTGTCGTGACGAGGAGCCCAATGTCTGCGCCCACATCCTCAACGAGGCCAACAAATGTCCCGACGGTGTTGACATCGATGGGCTTCTTGTAGCGTTTGCAGTCGACCACCATCGTTGCGGCGCCAGCACCGAAAACGCGGCCGGTCACCCTTACGTCGATCTGGCGGTACTTGCCGCTTCTCGCGCCGAGCACGCGGACGTTTCGGTCAACTGTCGCTGCGTCATGAGCGAGGAAAGCGAGAACGTCCGCGACGCCATTCTCGTACTCCGTGTCCAGAGCGTCAGAACCCATGAGGTCAATTATCTCCCTTGGTTTGGTGCATCTGGACACGCGCCCGATCGAATGGCCATACGCTGAGGGATCCTCGTGCGTGACACCCCACGTCGCAGCGAATCTGTACCGATGAACCTTCGGCTGACGGGGCAACCCCATAGAATCAGATCATGAGCTCGGATCTTCCTGAAGCGGAGCCGCGGCCGGAGGATTTCGCCTCGATTGGGGACTTCAGCCGGGGGCGCATGAGGCTTTCCACGACGCGCGTAAGCCGACTGCCGCTCAGACTCTTGAGCGAGCCGTTCGTTTCGCGAGCGAAAGCATGCGCGGGATTGACATGCAAATTCGAAGAATTCGCGGTACGGAACCTGAAGATGACGAATGGCTTTTCAGGGTATGGATGGACGTAACTGGTCAGGTGGTGGTGGGGATCCAGGGTTGGCCGGTGGCGAGTCGGG
>NZ_RWKQ01000012.1 GCF_003946885.1 Specibacter cremeus
CAGGCGGTGGCCGCCGCCTGTGCAAGCACGCCGGCACCGACACCCGGCAAGCACCAGCAACACAGGTTAAATCTCAAGCTCAGCTGGCCTCTAAATTTTGTTGTGGGGTCTTTTGATGGCCGGATAGCAGGTTCCCGCCCCCCCGTCCATCGTGTGGACATGGACGGGGGCGAGCCGTGCGGCACCGTTGGGATGCCCAGGCACCGGCATGGGCCGCTGTTTGGGCATCCCAGGGGCCTGGGGTCAGTCGTCGCCGTCGTTGTCGTTGTCACCGCTGGTGTTGATAGTCCCATTCACGCCGGCGGGGAAGAAGCCGCCGGAGCGGACCTGCTCGGCGTTGAGGTAGGCGATGTTGAGCACTTGGGCGGCGCTGCGGCTGAAGGCGATGCCGTTGGCGTCCGCCGGCACGATGTTGGCCGTCGTGCTGTTGCCGATGCCCTGGTCGTCGTCGGTGGGCCCATCCAGGCTGTCGCGCGCGTCCGAGATCTTCTGCACGGTGGGGTAGATGAGCTTCGGGACCGCGACGCCAAAGGTGTAGAGGGTGCTGCGGATGGTGGCCGCGTGGTAGGCCTCGACGGCCAGGATGCCCGCCGCCGCCTCCAGGTAGGTCTTGTTGCTGATCAGCGGTGCGGCCCCCTTGTAGGCGGTGACGCCGACGTCCTCGAAGATGAAGGCGGCGAACAGGAAGTTCAGCTCGTTCGCGTAGGGGTCGAACGTCTGGTGCTTGCCGATGATGCCGGCAGCCCGGGCGGCGGCGGTGAAGCTCGCGTCCAGGCTGATGGCCGGGCGGGACACGGCCGCCGATCCCAGGGCGCCGCGCAGGAACGCCACGTGGGCCTTCTCGTCGGCGGCGATCTCCTCGGCGAACCTGCGGACGTAGGGCGTTTCGAACCGGGCGGCCCGGCCACCGGAGACAGGCCCGCGCGTGCCGGTGCCGGTGGTCAGGCTGTCCGGCAACCCCATGCCCGTGACCGCGCGCAGGTAGAACTCGGCCTCCAAGTACTCGAGGTTGAGGGCGAAGTTCAGGATCGCGCCATCGCTGGGGGCGCCGGCGGCGGCCGGCGTCGTGCTGGCCGCGGCGGCTGCGGCGGAGACGAGCATCGCTGCGCCGGCACCGGCGCCCACCATGCCCGCGGCCCGGAAAAAGCGGCGACGGTCCACCGGGTTTTCCGCGCTTCTGTCGATTGCGTGGGTAATGAAGGATTGGTCGAACATCGAAGGTTCTCCTGCCAAGTTTTCACTATGGCGGGGGCAGGACTCCTCTTCTCACACCCAGCCCTGTGACTGCCCTCGTCGCCACCGTCCTGTTGACGCTGACGAGTCATAGGGTAATTGGTGGCGGCCAGGGTTGGGAAGGGAAATGAACCAGAAACCCGCACCGTGCCCTCAAACTCGCCGGTATCACCAGCGGCCAACGACTTGGCAGAAGCCCTGGGCAGGGATCACGGAGCGCCCACAGGCCACCTTCCCCGCTCGAGCCCTTGTGCGGGATTCGTGTCCTTTGTAGGCTTATTTTGTCGAGCAGTCGGCCATGAAACGCCCCATACGGAGTTCTCATGAAATTGGAATCTGCGTCCGCGTTGCCTGCGCCTCCATCGGAAGCGAATGCCACCGCTTGCTCTTGGGCAAGACCCCCGATCGCATTTGCGCATAATCAATTGCTGTCCCAATTTGAGATCTATCATTCCGGTCTACTGGCCGGATACGTCAGGTACAGAATGTGGGGCCCGGATATGTGGCTTCTCTACACGCAGATGACCAGATCGACCGGTATTCGACTAACCGATGCGCTCATTCGCGACGTCCTCGAGGATGCGAGCAGGCGGCGGGTAGCCGTCCACCCGTATTGCACCCTCGTTCGGAAGTTCATTTGTGAACATCCTGTCTATATCGAGTTGGTCCCCAGGGAAGTTCGCGGCCGGTTCAGGCTGCCCGACTCATCTGCAGTGGCCCAACGCCGGCAGAAGGCGGCTTTGTCGACATACGCTGACGGCAACGAAAACACTCCCATCGTGGAGCACTCGTAAGACGGCGCGCAAAGGGGCGTCCAAGGGAAGGAACTGCATCACCATGCAATGGATCTGGATTGTCATTGGCATCATCGTCGTGCTGATCATCATCGGCATTCTGGTCACGGTTGCGCGCCGGCAGGGCCGGGCCCGCGTGGAACGACGGGACGAAGAAGATCGACGACGGGCAGCCACGATGCGTGACGCCGCAAAATCGGTGGAACTTGACGGACTCGAATCCAAGGCGGACGCCGCCGAGACCGATGCAGCGGCAGATCGTGCCGCCATCGACGCCGAGCGACTTCGGTTGAAGGCCGAGGAACAGCGCCAGGCCGCCACCGAGCAGGGTGCGGACTCCGCCGAACGCCGGCGCCAGGCTGACGCCCTCGACCCGGACGTCAGCGGGCGAGACGAACACCGAGGAAGCATGGACGGGGCGGCCGCAGGTGGGCTGGACGTGGAAGGCAGCGAAACCGACCGGCGAGGCACCCACCGGCGGGACCCGGACGACACATAGTTGCCGCCATGGTCACCGAGGCGCCGAACACGGGCGGATTGCCGCCTCTTGCGGAAAACAGCCCCGGCCCCTCGTGGACATTGATTCTCCGACGGGCCGTGCGGGAATTCGGTCGGGACGGGTGCACGGATCTGGCCGCGGCACTGACCTACTTCGGCGTCTTGTCGTTGTTCCCGGCAATTCTTGCCTTGGTCTCGATCCTGGGCCTCATCGGAAACGCCAAGCAAACGACCGAGGCACTGATGGGCGTCCTTGGCGCCGTGATGCAGGGCCCGGCCCTGGACGTGGTCAGGGGCGCCGTGTCCAATGTGACAACGTCACCGGCCGCCGGATGGACGTTCTTCCTGGGTATTGTGGCCGCATTGTGGTCTGCTGGCGGGTACGTTGGGGCTTTCGGCCGCGCGATGAACAAGGTCTACGGTGTCGAGGAGGGCCGGTCCGGATGGAAACTTCGGCTATCCACATTGGCACTCACGGTGCTTGTCGTGGTCCTGGTCGCCATGATGGCCGTCCTGCTGGTCGTCTCAGGACCTGTGGCCCGTGCACTGGGCGATGCGATCGGGGCCGGGAGCGCCGTCGTCGTGCTGTGGCAGGCGGGCAAATGGCCCGTTTTGGGGATTGCCGCCGTCGTGCTTGTCGCGATTCTCTACCAGGCGACGCCGAACTTCCACCCGCCGCGCTGGCGCTGGTTGGGTTGGGGCGCGGCATGCGCGCTGCTGCTGCTTATTGCCACGTCCATCGGCTTCGGATTCTACGTGGTGAACTTCAGCAGTTACGAGAAGACCTTCGGGACCATTGCCGGGGCGATCATCCTGCTCCTGTGGTTGTGGATTTGCAACTTGGCCCTGCTATTCGGCGCCGAACTCGACGCGGAGATTGAGCGCGGCCGTGAGCTACGCGCCGGGCTCGACGCACATGAGTCCCTGGTTCTCGAGCCGCGGTCCACGACGACAATTGCCACAAGCCGCCGGCGGCAGCGCGATGAGGTGGCTGCCGGAGAACCTGGCGCGCGGCGCTGGGGCAACGGCCAGACCGTGGGCGTTGTGCTCGGCGCATCATCCATGGTGGCTCTTTGGGGTTACCTGCAGCACCGGTGGGAGAAACAGGAGAATCGCTGACGAACGGGTCAAGGGTGGCACCGAGACTCGCCAGTACCGGCGGGACCATCAACCAATCAAGGAACGAGGACAGACAATGCCCCGCAAGGCGAACTCACGATTGAAGGATCCGGAGCTTTACGAAGAGCTGCGCGATGACGGTGCCTCCAAGCAAAAGGCCGCACGAATCTCCAACGCCGCTGCCAAGGAAGGACGAAGTGCCATTGGTCGAAGGGGAGGCAAGGCGGCCAACTATGAAGAATGGACCGTGGCCAAGCTGCGGGCACGGGCCAAGGAGATCGGTCTCACCGGGTACTCCCACCAGCGCAAGAGCGAGCTCATCGACTCGTTGCGCAACTCGTAGTTGTGAACTAGACGATATGAAGGTGCGTGAGCCATGACCACAGGGGGCGGCGAGACTGAACCGCCGGCGACCGACGGCGACCGACGGAACGAGACCCGCGCCGAGCAACTGGACCGCAACTGGCTCGAACTGCTCCAGGAGTTGAGGGTTATGCAGACGGGAGTCCAGGTCATGGCCGGGTTCCTGCTCACCCTTCCGTTCCAGCAGCGCTTCAGCAAGCTCGATGCCGGTCAGGTGGCCCTTTATCTGGCGTTGGTCATCGTCGCCGCGGCGGCCACCGGGCTCATGATGGTCCCGGTGGCCCTGCACCGGCGCCTGTTCCGGCACAAGGTCAAGGCGAAGCTGGTCGAAGCCGGCAACCGCATCCTCAAGGTCGCCGTGGGCCTGGTGGCCGCGCTCGTGACGGGCGCGACAGCCCTGACCTTCTATGTTGTGACAAATGGTGTCATCAGCGCCATCGCGGCCGTAGCAGTCGGCCTCGCCCTCGCGGCCGGGCTGCTGCTCTACCCCATGCTCGTCTGGCATCCGTCCCACCACGAGCTACGCTCGACCGAGCCACGCGATGCCACCCACGAAGACTGACAACCCGTTGACCCCGGGTTGGACGGCCAAGAAATCGCAGACCACGTCCAATCCATGGGCCGGATCGCTCCGAACCACAGTACAGGCCCGCCCTTTCGCGGACGGGCCACTGTTACCAGGAGGATCCTTCCGATGAACAAGAAATCTGCATTCCTGATGGTGCCGGCGCTGGCGGCGGGGGCACTGATGCTCTCCGTCAGTCCCGCTTCGGCTGCCGGCGACGCTTCGTACCAGGCCACCTTGGGGCCCATCAACGGCACTGGCGCCAGCGGCACCGTGATGATCAGCCTCAACGGCTCGCAGGCGACCGTGACCGAGGATGTCACGGGACTGGCCGCAACGTTTGGCGGCAAGCCCTACCCGCATGTCCAGCACATCCACATCGGCGCGAAGGGCATGTGCCCGACTACCGCCGCCGACACGAACAAGGATGGGGTCATCAGCACCACGGAGGGCGCACCCGCTTACGGTGCCATCGGCACGACGCTGTCCACCTCCGGGGACACGAGCCCGGCGGCCGGCACCGATCTGGCCGTGGCGGGGATGGGGCCCACCTACCACTACGAGCGCACGTTCACGATGAACGCGAAGACCATAGCCGCGCTGCAGGCCGGCACCGCCGTGGTCGTGGTTCACGGTTTGGATCCGGCGACGCTGTCCGCCACGGCGCAGAAGGAGAAGAGCGATCTGGTGCCATCCCTGCCGCTGGCGGCCACGTCGCCTGCCCTGTGCGGACCGGTGGTTGCCTCCCAGATGGCTGAAATGCCGGGCGGCGCACCCGGGACGGGCATCACCCACACCGCGGCCACCGGCACCGCGAACGGCTCCGAAGCCGGCCTGATCGCCGGGGGCGGCGCACTTCTCCTGGCCGCCGGGGGAGCGCTGGCCTGGCGTCGCCGGCTCGCGGCCAAGGACTAGAAACGCGTCTGAATCCATGGGCACCCGTGATCGCAGTCGCCGCGGACGCCGCATCGCGTCCGCGGCGGCCGCCCTGCTGTTCGCCGGGGGCGCCACCGTCATCGGCATCGGCGTCGCGGACGGTTCCGGCTTGGCCGCCTCATCGGGAGCCGCCGGCCGGACCGCGTCGCCGACGACGGCGGCCCCCACACACCCGGCCACCGGTGGTGGCACTCCGACCGCCGCCACCGGTGCCCCGTACATTCCGGTCCTCCCGAAACCGGCCACCCCGACGGGACCGATCCTGCCCGCGGCCATACCGGTGACACTGGATGTGCCCGACATCGGCGTGCATGCCGATCTGATGCAACTGGGCCGGGCCACGAACGGCGCTGCCGAAACTCCGCCGGGACAGTCGGGCACGTTGGCCGGGTGGTACAAGTTCTCTCCGGCGCCAGGCCAACTGGGACCCGCGGTCATCCTGGGTCACATCAATACCGACTACAGCAATATCGGCGTCTTCTACCGGCTGCACGAACTTCGATCCGGCGATGAATTCACCGTGCACCGGTCCGACGGGTTGGCCGCCGTGTTCCGGGTCTACAAGTTGGCCGAGTTCCCCAAGAGCGGGTTCCCGACGTTCGGCGTGTATGGAAACACGGATCGCGCTGAAATCAGGCTCATCACCTGCGGCGGCTTCAATGCCGCATCCGGGCAATACACGGAGAACACGGTGGCCTATGCCTACCTTGTCGGAAGCCGCCGGGAGTGACGTGTGGCGCCGAACGCCGCACCTGAAAGGAAGTTCAAAATGCCTACACGCATAATGAAGATGGTGGCCGGGTGCGCCGCGGTGTCTGCCCTGGTGCTGACCGGCTGTGCGCCGGTCGCCGTCACCCGCGCTCCCTCCACAAGCCCTCGGAGTTTGACCCCTCCGAGCTCGATGGGAATGTCCATGGCACCCGGCCAGACCATGGCCCCCGGTGACACCATGCCGGGGATGGGCGCCGCCACGCCGTCGCCCGCCCAGCCGTCGGATGCGGCCAGGATGATTTGTGCCAACGAGACGATCCTGAACATCAAGAAAATCCTGGGTCTGGCCGCCACACCGGTGCCCGACAGCGCATGGAATGACCAGCTGTACACCTGCACGTACCGGCTGCCTTACGGCTCCCTGGTCTTGTCCGTCAAGCAATCCGCCGGCGACGCCTTGGCAAGGTCGTATTTCGAACGTTTGCGAGCCGCTGCGACAACCGGGCAAGCGATCGAAGGCATGGCCAACCTCGGCTTGCCGGCCTTCAAGACAGGTACAAGCGTGTCCTTCGTGAAGGACAACATGACACTGCTGGTCGACGCCGGACACCTCCCCGCATCGGTGGGGCCACATGAGGTGTCCCGCAGCGCGCTGGCGTATGAAGTCGCCACCGCTGTGCTGGCCTGCTGGCAGGGTGGCTGACCGGCTTTGGCGGCACCAACGGCCGACGGCGGCACTCACCCGCGTGCGCCGCCGTCGGCCACGCCCAATGGAGCCCCGGGTTCACTTGAGCCCACGGGCGGCCAGCCGTGGTTGGGTCCACTCGTCCTCCCGAGCATCGTCAGGGGCCCCGTGGGTGTCGACCACCGCGGCCGCAACGACGTCGGAAAATCGCTGGCGAACGGCATAGGCCTGGCGCTGCCGGTGCGCGCAGCTCCCGTGGCTGAGACGACGTTTGATCAGGTAGCGGATCCGTTCGCTGTCACCGAACCCGGCAAGGGCCGTGCGCACATGATCCACCAGAGCGGCGACGGCCTGGTACGCCGGCGCCGGCCGCGACGTCCGTGGATCCAGCAGATCGCCCTCGAGTCCGCCGCGTGCGGCTTGCCACATGCCGGCCCTCAGGAGACTGGACGGGACCGGCGCGGGCGGTATGCCCAGACGCCACTGGCGCGCAGCCGTTTCGACCAGTGCGCGCGACAAGCCGGCAACCAGTTCCGCGGCCCCGAGGTCAAGGCAGACGTCGGGCACGCGGATTTCAACCGTCGGGAACGTCCTGGACAGACGGGCATCAAAATAGACCATCCCTTTGTCCAGGAGGACACCCGTGGCCAGGAGGTCCCCGACCAACCGGTCATATGCGGCGACCGACCCGAAGATCGGGGTCGGGCCCGAGGTCGGCCAGCGGTTCCACACCCGCGACCGGAAGCTGGCGTAACTGGTATCGTGCCCGTTCCAGAACGGGGAATTGGCACTCAACGCCAATAGCACCGGCAGCCAGCTCCGGATCCCGTCCAGGACGCCCACCCCCTCCTCAGCAGAGGAGACCTCGACGTGCACGTGCATGCCGCAGGTCAATTGCTCAGCGGCGACAATGCCGTGCATCCGCGCCATCTCCGCGTACCGTCGGTTGGGACGCAAATGCGGAGTGGCGGGCATCGGGGACGTGGCCAGGGCGACTATCCGTGCGCCGCTCGCCTGTGCCGCCGTGTCAGCGGCAACCCTACCGGCGGCGATTTGGCCGGCGAGTGTGGCGAGAGTTTCACACGGTTTCGTGGAAACCTCGAGCTGTTCCAGCTGAAATTCCCCCGATAACCGGGATCCTGCGTCGCCCGGGAGACGTTTCGGATCGTCGGCAGCGGCGTCGAGTGCGCGTGAGGCAACCGGCAACGGACAGCCAGTCCGGGGATCTACGAGAAGGAATTCCTCCTCGACGCCCAAAGTGCGCATTTGGATGCACCCTCCTTTGCGACGCTGGCCGACCTTCACGGTGGCGGGGCCGGTGGATCCGGGGATTGCGACCGCCGGCAGCTCAGTGGGCGGGCTGTGGGGGATCGGAGGCGCCGTCGTCGGGCGGAACCGCGCAGACAATCCTGTCGGGGTCCCGGGTCCGGGCCACGGCGTTGAAGTGGGCACGGCGGCCTTGGACGGCGAGCCGGATCAAGGTGGCGAGTTCGCGACGTTGGGCCGGTGTCATTGGGGTCGGGGCTTCCATGAGAATTCCTTGAAAATGCTCATACTGTTGAAGGATCTCGGCCCTGCTTGCCGTTGCCAATCGTGACCTCCGGCCGTGTCGCGTGGCCCGAGGGACGTCCTGGTCGATGAACCGATGGATCGTCGTCCTTTGACATTAGGCCCCCAGCCGCCGGATGTCCACAACGCGCGCGGCGCCGGATCAGGCTCCCGGCCGGGTGGGCCATTGCCGGGCTCACCGCTGGCGGGCACAATGAAATCATGTCGGCCGGGGTCCAGGTCCGGCTTCGCCGACATTCACTCAGTAGCCGTCCGGGCCTGGAAACCGGTACGGCCATGACCACACACGCGCACGGTGGAGCATTCCCCAACGACGATCCCGTTCCACACGATCCCACACCGCACGGCACCGCGGCCCGGTCAGCGCACCGCAGGGTTTACGCCGCCACGACGGCTGCCGCCCTGGGCGGTCTGCTGTTCGGGTTCGACACCTCCGTCATCAACGGGGCCGTGAATTCGATCCAGTCCACGTTCACGCTGGACCCGGCAGTGCTCGGGTTCACGGTCGCCATCACGCTCCTTGGCTGTGCAGTGGGCGCCTGGTTCGCCGGCCAGCTGGCGGACGTGTGGGGCCGCCGGCCGGTCATGGTGTTGGGCGCCTGCCTGTTCGTGGCCAGCTCCATCGGCTCCGGCGTCGCGTTCGCAGTATGGGACCTCATGGCGTGGCGGGTCATTGGCGGGTTGGCCATCGGCATCGCGTCGGTCATCGCCCCGGCGTATATCGGCGAGATTGCCCCGGCCCGGCTGCGCGGCGGGCTGAGCTCGCTGCAGCAGCTGGCCATCACGCTGGGCATCTTCCTGGCCCTGTTGTCCGATGCGGCCCTGGCCAGGACGGCGGGCGGTGCCGGCAACGAGCTGTGGTGGGGGTTGCCGGCCTGGCGGTGGATGCTGCTGGTCGGCGTCATCCCCGCCGTCGTCTACGGGGTCCTGTCCCTGCGCATCCCCGAATCCCCGCAATTCCTGATCCGCGCCGGCCGGAACGAGGAAGCCTTGGCCGTGATCCGCAACGTCACCGGCGCTGCGGACCCGGACCAACGGTTCAAGGACATCGAGGAGAGTATTGAGCATGAGCGCAGATCCACGTACCGTGACCTGCGCGGCCACGCCCTCGGGCTGGCGCCCATCCTGTGGATTGGCATCGGCATGGCCGCCTTCCAGCAACTGGTCGGCATCAACGCGATCTTCTACTACTCAACGACGCTGTGGCAGTCCGTCGGCTTCAGCCAGCAGGATTCGTTCACGACGTCGGTCATCACGGCCAGCATCAACGTGGCCCTGACGTTCGTGGCCATCTTCTTCGTCGACCGGGTCGGGCGGAAAAAGCTGCTGCTGGCCGGGTCGATCGGCATGTTCGCCGGCTTGGTGGCGGCGGCCGTGTCGTTCGCGCAGGCCAGCGGCTCCGGCAATTCCATCACCCTGCCGGCGCCCTGGGGCGCCATCGCCCTGGTGGGCGCGAACCTGTTCGTGGTCTCCTTCGCCGCCACCTGGGGCCCGGTCATGTGGGTGGTCCTCGGCGAGGTGTTCCCGAACAAGATGCGCGGGCTCGCCCTCGGCGTGGCCACCGCCTTCAACTGGATCTTCAACTTCCTGGTCACCCTGCTGTTCCCCGTCATGAGCGCCGCCGTCGGGCTGGGCTTCGTCTACGCCGGGTTCGCGTTCTTCGCCGCCCTGTCCTTCTGGTTCGTCAAGGCACTGCTGCCGGAGGTGAGCCGGCTCGAACTGGAAGACAAAACCAAACTGTCCCGCCGTTAATCTGTGGGACGTGCGGCGTTGCACGCCCATTGCATCCTTCGCCAAACGGGCCTAGCGTAGGAAAAGAAGCGCATAATTCGCCAATCGTCCGTTGAGGCGGTTCGTCCGTTGAGCCAGCGGCCCCCGGAATCGGATGGGGAATTGTGAAAGCCCGGGAAAGCAGGTCCCGGCGGATGGTTACCAACCTGTACACAGCGATGCGCCGCCGCTGCGCACGTGGCTACCGGGATTTCCAATGTAGGGATTCTTCAGGCGGCGGACAAAATGCCTATTGGAAATGAAAGTGAGGGATCGTCATGGGATTGGGTGACAAGATCAAGAATGAGGCCCGGAAGGTGACGGGCAGGGCCAAGGAGAAGACCGGGGAGGCCACAGGCGACAAGGGCCTGGAAGCCGAAGGCAAGGCCGAGCACGCCAAGGGCCTGGAAGCCGAAGGCAAGGCCGAGCATGCCAAGGGCTCCCTGAAGCACGCCGGCGAAAACATCAAGAATGTCTTCAAGAAGCACTAGCAACAACGTCTTCGCACGGAAACCGCAAACCGAGTCGAGGTGGGAATCCTGATCGGACTTATAGTCATTTTGCTCGTCGTCTGGGCCATCCTGGCCATTTTGGGCTTCACGCTCAAGGGCCTGTTCTGGCTCGCCGTCATCGGCATTGTCCTGTTCGCCGCAACGGGCGCCATCGGGTGGACCCGCAGGAATGCGATCCACCGTTAGGAAACACGGTCGGAGGAGGTCCGGGAGAGGCCGGCGTGAAAGACGAGTTGCGCGATGCGGCGAATACCGCCCAGCAGGTCAAACGGTCAGCGCCTTTCACGGTCGCGGCCCGTAGCGGCTTCGTGGTCAGCGGGCTGCTGCATATCCTGATCGGTATCATTGCCATCAGGCTCGCCTTCGGAAAATCCGGGAGCGCCGACCTCAGTGGCGCGGTGGCCCAGGTCGCCTCCGACCCGGGTGGCCTGGTGCTACTGTGGATCGGCGGCGCCAGTTGCTCGATCCTGTGCCTGTGGCATATTGGCAACGCCGTCCTTGACCATGGCCACGGACAGGGTTCCGGTGTGGGCCGGACCATGTCGTCAGCGGCCCAGGGCATCGCGTTCGGCATCCTCGCGGTGACGTTCGTGTCATTTGCGCTCGGACGCGCAACCAACAGCGGGAAGTCGACCAGCGACTGGACGGCAAGGGTGCTCACGCTGCCGCTGGGGCGGGTGGCATTGATAGCCCTCGGGGCCGTCGTCGCAGCAGTCGGCGTCGGCTTCGCCATCCGGGGCCTGGGCCGGATGTTCCGCAAGAAGTTGAACCTTCCCCCGGCCGGACCAACCCGAACGGCCGTCACCGTCCTGGGCGTGGTCGGATATATCGCCAAGGGCGTCATCCTGGTGCTGGTGGGCGTGTTGTTCATCATGGCCACGTTGCAGGCGCGACCCCAGCAATCGACGGGGCTGGACGGGGCGTTGAAAGGCCTTCGAGCCCAGCCTTACGGGGCGTATGTCCTGACGCTCGTGGGGGCCGGGCTGATTTGCTATGGCCTGTACTTGATCGTGAAGGCTCGTTTCGCATCCATGGAGGGCTGACCCGGCGGGTCAGATCACCGGCGGGACGGGTGGCATGAACGGATCAGGTGGATAGGGGGTCGGACGGTGCGGGTCCGGCGGACGGCTGGGGTCTGGTGGCTCGGTCGGATCCGGCGGACGGCTGGGGTCTGGTGGCTCGGTCGGGTCCGGCGGACGATGGGGGCCGGGTGGGAACGGGTCGGGTGCCGGAGGCTGCGTGGGGTCCGGCGGCAGCGGCGGCTGGCCCGGGAGGGTTGGTTGGTCGTTCATGGCGTCGGCGCCTTTCTCGTGGGGCGACGGTTGGCGGGCGGCTAGTTTGGCACGGCGAGCCGGAAGCCGCAGCGGCAGCGCAGGATGCGTGTAGGCACGGTGACGTCCGGCAGGCCGCGGTAGATGTCCCGGCCGGCATCCTGCATGGGTTCCCCGCAGTGGATGTAGTCGTGGCCGAAGCGCAGCACGGATGGTGCCGTGCCGTCGTCACCGAGGATCTTGGCCACTTGGCAGACGGCGGCGGGGTGGGCATAGTAGCCGTCGCATTCCGAGCAGGTGTATTCAACGTCTACGAGATCACGTTGCGACGGTGACAAGGGCCCGATGGATTCGACGACCAGATGCTCGTCCGTGTGACAGTACTCGCACCAAGGCCGTCGCCCTGAAGGTGCGGAAACCGAAGTGGGCGCTATTGCTAGGGGTGTGGTCGACATGACAATCCTTTCGACGGCGAACGGTAAGTGCCGCTGCGCTCCCTTGCGCAAATTCTGTCGTGGATGAGGACCCGGGCGAATTCGCCGTCAACGCGGACTGCCCAGGACAGTCATGGCGTCTTGCCAAGCGATTGAAGGGGAACCCGGGGGTCCTGATCCCTGCCATTTGCTTAGGCAGTCAGCACCGGTGCTGATAGTCATATGTTACCCACGTCACCAAATGGAGTCCATGCGGGGCTGCTCCCTGGACCGTGCAGCAAGCATTGGCAGGCGCACTCGGACCGTGGATATCGTGGGGCCACACGGTCCGAGATGAACGGAGCGAGGGCCATGGCAGCTGTGGTCGAAGTCGCTTGTGGTGGGCCGTTGGTGTCATTTTCTGGGTCCTGACGGTGTCGACCGTGGGTCCCGCCGAATTGTCCTCGCGCTCTCGGTTGCCATGGTCGTCTCTGCCACGCCGTGAACGTGTGGATGGTCGGCGTCGTGGTGTTGCTTGTCGCCGGCCTGGGGCCGGCGCTGTACCTTGTCTCGCGCGGCAGCAGCGTGAACCGCCTGGTCGGGCTGCAACTCGCGGGCGTGGTCGGGGTGCTCGTGCTGATCGCACTACCCGAGGCCGTCGGGCAGCCGATCTATCTCATGGTGCCGCTGGTGCTGGCGGTCTTGACGGCCACCGGGACGCTCGTGTTCACGCGGATGCTGCGGCGGGATCGCGATGTCGGCGGCCCGACCGGGGGCGAACATGACTGATGCCGTCATCGTCGTCGTCCTCGCCCTGGCCGGCGTCCTGTTCCTGGTCGCGGTCGGTGCCTGGTCGTGGCGACGGGCCTGATCGTCACCGCGTCCGGACCGGTGCTATCCATGGCCGTCGGCCGGGTCATCGAGCAGGAACTGCGCGCCGATGCGGGGGAGGGTCCCGAATGAGCATCCTGATAGCGGTGGCGCTCACGCTCGTGCTGGCGGGCGCCGTCGTCGTCGTCTTCACCCCCACCCCTCACGGCAAGCCGTCGTCCCGCTGATCGTGATGCTCACGGTCAGGAAGATTGACAGCCATCGTGAGGCGAAGCGGAGGCGGCGTTGACCCGGCGGGCCCGGTATGTGGTGCTCGCCCTGGGCATCGTCTTCGTGGGCGCGGCCATGGGATGGGCGTCCGTACTCATGCCGGGCTTCGGCGGCTCGCGGCATCCATACCGCGACTTGGCGGCCGCCGCCGCACTGAAGCACGGCGGCCATGCTCGACACCACCCGGATGCTGGTGGTCGTCGCGGTTCCGCTCACCCTGGTGCTCGGCGTCGATGTGGTGGCGCACGGGGCCATCACCCCCGGCGGCGGATTCCAAGGCGGCGTCGTCTTGGCCACGGCGTTGCACCTGCTGTACGTCGGCGGCCACTACCAGGATTTTTCGCGGCTGCGACCGTTGGGCCTCTTCGAGCAGGCGGAGGCCATCGGGGTGTTCTCCTACGCGGTCGTCGGCGCGGTCGGGCTTGCGCTCGGCGGCGCCTGGCTGGCGAACGTGGTGCCGCAGGGGACGCTCACCCAGCTCGTGTCCGCCGGCACGGTCGTGCTGCTCAACGGGGCCGTCGGGCTGGCCGTGGCCGGCAGCGTGGTGGTCCTGCTCTCCCATTTCCTGGAGCAACGATTCCTCAGCCTGCCCGCTCCACTGCAAAAGCACGACGACGGGGAGTCGCCATGACGCTCTACCCTTACCTGGTCGCCGGTGCGGTCTTGCTGCTGGGGATCATCGGAATCGCCCGCAGCCGCAACCTGGTGCACGCGGTCGTCTGCCTGGCCGTCGCGCAATCGGCCACGTACGTGCTGCTCCTGGCCGTCGGCTACCAGCGCGGCGCCACCGCGCCGATCTTCCAGTCGCCAACGGCGCGGGCGGCAACGATGGTCGACCCCGTCGTCCAGGCCCTGACGTTGACGGACATCGTGGTGTCGGCGACCGTGACGTCGATGCTGCTGGCACTGGCGATCCAGATCGCCAAGCGGCACGCCTCGGTGGATCCGGACGAGTTGCGTTCCTTGCGGGGTTGAGGTGACCACCGCCGGTCTCGCCGCCGTGCTGCTGCCGGCCGTCGTCGTCGTACCCATCATGGCGGCCTGCCTGCTCCTGAGCCTGGGTCGCTGGCTGGACCGCCCGACGGTGGACGTCATCGCCGTGGCCACCGCCGTTGCGGTGAGCGCCGCCGACGGCGTGCTGCTGGCCGCCTCCGCGAACCAGCGCCTGGTCGCGTGGCTGGGCGGTTGGACACCGCACCGGGGGACCGGCGTCGGCATCGTGCTGGTGGGCGACCAGGTCGGCATCGGCGCTGCCCTGGTGGCCGGGGTGCTGATGAGTTGCGCACTGACGTTCTCATGGCGCTACTTCGAGGACATCCACACACATTTCCATGCGCTCATGATGCTGTTTCTGGCCGGTATGACCGGATTCGCGCTCAGCGGCGACGTGTTCAACATGTTCGTCTTCTTCGAACTCATGGGTGTCGCGGCCTACGCGCTCACGGCCACGAAGATCGAGGACCCGACCGCCGTCCACGGCGCACTGACCTTCGGCGTCATCAACTCCCTGGGCGCCTACGTCTCCCTCATGGGCATCGGGATGCTGTACGCCGCCACCGGGCAGCTGAACCTGGCGATGCTCTCGCAGGCGCTCACCGCGCACGGACAGGACCCCCTGGCGGTGATCGGGTTCGCCCTGACCGCCACCGGATTCCTCGTCAAGGGTGCCGTGGCACCGTTCCACTTTTGGCTCGACGATGCACACGCCGTCGCACCGACCCCCGTCTGCGTCTTGTTCTCCGGCATCATGGTCGAATTGGGCATCTACGGCGTGGCCCGGCTGTATTGGGTCGGATTCAGCGGCACACTCGAGGCAGGGAGCATACAACGGCTGTTCCTGGTCCTGGGCGTCGGCACCGCTGCCGTCGGCGGGGTCATGTGCCTGCTGCAACGCCATCTCAAGCGCCTGCTGGCGTACTCGACGATCGCGCACACGGGACTGTTCCTTGTGGCGCTCGGATCCCTGGACCCGGTCGCCACCGGCGGGATCGTCGTCTACGTTCTCGGGCACGCGGCGGTGAAGTCCACGCTGTTCCTCTCCGCCGGGATCATCCTCAACAGATACGGCAGCGTCGACGAATTCTCACTGCGCGGCAAGGGACGGGACGCCCGACTGGTCGGCGCGGTCTTCCTGCTGGCCGGACTCGCCCTCGCGGGGCTTCCCCCCTTCGCCGTGGGACTGGGCAAGGTGGTCGGGGAGGAAGGGCTGGTCCAGTCAGGCATCGGCTGGGGGCCGATCCTGTTCTTGGTGGTCTCGGCCGTCACGGGCGGGGCGGTGCTGCGGGCAGGGGCCCGGATCTTCCTTGGATTAGGCGGGGGGCCGGGTACGGAAGAATCGGAGGCCATGAGCGGGGACAAGGAAATGCGGGAGTTGGCCACCGGGACGACGCGTCTGCCGGCCATGATGGGGGTCCCGTTGGTCGGGCTCCTCGCGGCCGGTGCGGCCGTTGGCCTGATGCCGGGAATTGGGTCGCAGGCCGTTTTCGCCGCAGAGCGGTTCGTCGACCGCGGCGGTTATGTGGCCGCGGTCCTGGGCGACTCCACTGGGTATGCGTCCGTTTCGATGCGGAATGCAGGGTGGAGTACCGAGGGCGTGGTGCTGTGTCTCGCGTCGGTGGCCGGCGCACTGGTGGTGGCCGGGATCGGGCTCTACGCAACCGCTCTTGCGCAGCCTGTGAAAACCGTGGTGCGCCCGCTGCGACCCGTGCTGCATGGCTTGCGCGGCCTCCATTCGGGTCACATCGGCGACTATGCCGCCTGGCTGTTGCTCGGCGTCGGCGGTGTGATCGCTCTGGTGATTATTCCGGTCTGATGGCGGGGTGTGGCTTGTGGTTTGGTCGGCGCGTAGTCTGGCCTCAGCGCGGTGTGGGGGTGGCGGAGGAAATCTCGGTGGAGGTTGCGGCTGTGGAGTTGGAAGACTTGTATGAGGCGGTGCTTCAGGGGTCGGACATTCGCGCCTTCCTTGATGAGTTGGTGGCGCGGACGGCCACGGATCTGACCGGGGAGGCGGTGCTGTGCGGGATCACGTTGTTGAGGCCCAAGCGGGCCGTGACCGTGGCGTGCAGTGAGGCCCGGGTCCGGGATCTGGATGAGCGCCAGTATGGCGCCGGGGAGGGTCCGTGCCTGACCTCGGCCGAGTCGGGGCAGGTGGAGTATATTCGCGATGTGCGCTCCGAGCGGCGCTGGCCGGCGTACATTGGCGCCATTTCCTCCACGGCGACCCGCTCCGTTCTGGCCGTGCCGTTCCCGTTGGAGGGGGAGTCGTCGGCGGCATTGAACCTGTATGCCGATGTGCCCGAGGCGTTCGATGACGCAGCGGTCGAATCGGCCCGCTTTCATGCGGTGAGCACGTCGCGGGCGCTGCGGTTGGCGTTGCGGATCGCCTCGCTCACCGATGCCCGGGATGACCTGGCCGCGGCCCTGATGGGGCGGACGTCGATCGACATCGCGGTGGGGATCATCATGGGGGAGAACAGGTGCGATCAGGATGCGGCGGTGGAGATCATGCGGCGGGCGTCCAATGCCCGGCAAATGAAGTTGCGCGACGTTGCCGCGGCGGTCATCGCTACGGTGTCCACCGCCGGGACCCGGACCCACTTCGAGCCCTGAGTCGGTGACACGGGGCCCGTCGGATCCCACCGCACGAGGCACCCGAGGCCGCATCCGACCGGGCACCGGCCCCACGGGTGGGGTCTAGGCGGCGATTTTCAGGTCGCGGCGCAGCTTCGCCACGTGGCCGGTGGCGCGCACGTTGTACTGGGCGGCCTCGATCCGCCCGTCCGCGCCGACGACGATCGTGGACCGGATGAGCCCCTCATAGGTGCGGCCGTAGTTCTTCTTCTCGCCCCACGCCGCGTACGCCGCCGCGACCGCGTGGTCCGCGTCGGAGAGCAGCGGGTAGGTCAGACCCTGGTCGGCGGCGAACTTCTCGAGCTTGGCGACGGGGTCGGGGGAGAGCCCCACCACGGCGTAGCCGGCAGCTTGCAGCGGGGACAGGCTGTCGCGGAAGTCGCAGGCCTCCTTCGTGCAGCCCGGCGTGGCCGCGGCCGGGTAGAAGAACAGGATGACCTTGCGCCCGGCGTAGTCGGACAACGACGTCGTGCCGCCGGCCGCGTCCGGCAGGGTGAAGGCGGGCGCTGCGTCTCCAGCGGCCAGGGGTGATGACATGGTGGATGCTCCTTTGATGAATTTTCACTCTACCGTCAGGCCCGGGGCCGGCTGAAAACCCGCGTCGTTTTCCTGTGACGCTCCCTCGGGGGTCGCATGTGGTTGGATGCGCATACAAAAGAAGCCGATTCCGGTCAGCGCGTTGACGCGCTGACCGGAATCGGCTTCCGTGGTGCACCCCCCGGGACTTGAACCCGGAACCCATTGATTAAGAGTCAATTGCTCTGCCAATTGAGCTAGAGGTGCATTCGCACTGCTTCGAACCCCGTGGACCGTGCCCCGGCGTTCTCCGCAACGACATGAAACACTACATGATTTTCCCGCCGGTGTGAAATCGGAGTGGGCCGTCGCGGCGCCGATCACTACTCCGGCGTGCCACTGTCCGCATAGTGACCCGTCGGGGCGCGTGCTGGCAGGTCTGGCGACGCTGGACTTAGACTTAGCGACCATGAGCGTGGAGACCAATTCAGAAAGCACCGTCCCCAGGACTGCCGACGGCCAACCAGACATCAAGCCCCGCAGCCGCGTCGTCACGGACGGCATCCATGCCGCCCCGGCCCGCGGCATGTTCCGTGCCGTCGGCATGGGCGACGACGACTTCGCCAAACCGCAGATCGGCGTGGCGAGCTCGTGGAACGAGATCACCCCCTGCAACCTGTCCCTGAACCGGCTGGCCCAGGGCGCCAAGGAAGGCGTCTTCGCCGGCGGCGGCTTCCCCATGCAGTTCGGCACGATCTCCGTCTCCGACGGCATCTCCATGGGCCACGAGGGCATGCACTTCTCCCTGGTCTCCCGCGAGGTCATCGCCGACTCGGTCGAGACCGTCATGATGGCCGAACGCCTGGACGGCTCCGTGCTGCTGGCCGGCTGTGACAAGTCGCTGCCCGGCATGCTGATGGCCGCCGCCCGGCTCAACCTCGCCAGCGTGTTCCTGTACGCCGGCTCGATCATGCCCGGCTTCGCGAAGCTGGAGGACGGCTCCGAGAAGGAGGTCACGCTGATCGACGCCTTCGAGGCCGTCGGCGCGTGCGCGGCCGGCAAGATGAGCATGAAGGACCTGGACGCCATCGAACGGGCCATCTGCCCCGGCGAGGGCGCCTGCGGCGGCATGTACACCGCCAACACCATGGCGTGCATCGGGGAGGCCCTGGGCATGTCCCTGCCCGGCTCCGCCGCCCCGCCCAGCGCCGACCGCCGCCGCGACATGTTCGCCCGCCAGTCCGGCGAGGCGGTCGTGAACCTGCTGCGCAAGGGCATCCGCGCCCGCGACATCATGACGAAGAAGGCGTTCGAGAACGCCATCGCCGTCACCATGGCGTTCGGCGGTTCCACGAACGCCGTCCTGCACCTGCTCGCGATCGCCCGCGAGGCCGGTGTGGACCTGACCCTGGCCGACTTCAACCGCATCGGCGACAAGATCCCGCACCTGGGCGACCTGAAGCCGTTCGGCCGCTACGTCATGTTCGACGTCGACAAGATCGGCGGCGTGCCGGTCATCATGAAGGCACTGCTCGACGCCGGCCTCATCCACGGCGACTGCCTCACCGTCACCGGCAAGACCGTCGCGGAGAACCTGGCCGCCATCAACCCGCCGGACCCGGACGGCAAGGTGCTGCGGGCCCTTGACAACCCGATCCACAAGACCGGCGGCATCACCGTGCTGCACGGCTCGCTCGCCCCGGAAGGCGCCGTCGTCAAGAGCGCCGGCTTCGACCTGGACGTCTTCGAGGGCACGGCCCGCGTGTTCGAGCGCGAGCAGGGCGCCCTGGACGCGCTCGACAACGGGCGGATCCACGCCGGCGACGTCGTCGTCATCCGCTACGAGGGCCCGAAGGGTGGTCCCGGCATGCGCGAGATGCTCGCCATCACCGGCGCCATCAAGGGCGCCGGGCTCGGGAAGGACGTGCTGCTGCTCACCGACGGCCGCTTCTCCGGCGGCACCACGGGCCTGTGCATCGGCCACGTGGCGCCGGAAGCGGTCGACGGCGGCCCCATCGCCTTCGTGCGCGACGGCGACACCATCCGCGTGGACATCGCGGCCCGCACGTTCGACCTGCTGGTCGACCCGGCCGAGCTCGAGGCCCGCAAGGTCGGCTGGGAGCCGCTCCCCGGCAAGTTCACCTCCGGCGTCCTGTCCAAGTACGCCAAGCTCGTCAACAGCGCCAGCACCGGCGCCTACTGCGGGTAGGGACGAATCTTCGGTGGTCGAGCTTGTCGAGACTTCGGTGGTCGAGCTTGTCGAGACCTTTGGTCTTGTCGAGACCCAGGTCTCGACAAGCTCGACCACCGGGTCGGCTCGACCGGCGTGACCACAGAGTGGACACCCATGTCCGGGATGTGAGACGGGATGGTGGCCGTTTGACACGCGGGAGAGGCGACGGCAAAACTACAGGTATGCAACCGAAACTCGTAGTCGTCATTAGCTAGCGCGTGACGAGGTGGCCCCAGAACGGGTCACGGTCCTTTTGACACAACAGAAGCGAACTGCGAGTCACGCGCAACCCCCTCTCAGGAGCCATACCGGCTGAGGGGTTTTTTTGTTTCCACCACCAGCGGCAACTCAGAACCGGCGTGAAGTTCAAGCCAGGCACGGCGCGGGCCAGTCCAGGCACGTACCCGAGACGGCAAGTAAATATTGAGAGCATGAGTTCCCCTAAGGATGAACCGATGAGTAAAGGATCGCCCGCCAGTCCGGCATTGCTGGCTGCCAAGTCCCCGGGCCCTGCCGGCCACGCTGGAACCGGTGCCGCACCCGCCCACCCGGCCACCGCCGTCGTGGGTCCCAACCGCGTTGTCGAGCCGATCGAGATGACCGGCTCGGAGGCCATCGTCCGGTCGCTGGAGGAGCTGGGTGTCACTGACGTCTTCGGCCTTCCCGGTGGCGCGATCCTTCCCACCTACGATCCGCTGATGGCCTCAAGCCTGAACCACATCCTGGTCCGGCACGAGCAGGGCGCCGGCCACGCCGCGCAGGGCTACGCCATGGTCACCGGGCAGGTCGGCGTGTGCATCGCCACCTCCGGTCCGGGCGCGACCAACCTGGTCACCCCGATCATGGACGCGCACATGGACTCGGTGCCGCTCGTGGCGATCACCGGCCAGGTGTCCAGCGGCGTCATCGGCACGGACGCGTTCCAGGAGGCCGACATCGTGGGCATCACCATGCCCGTGACGAAGCACTCCTACCTCGTAACCCACGCGCAGGACATCCCGCGCGTCCTGGCCGAGGCCTTCCACCTGGCCTCCACCGGCCGGCCCGGCCCCGTGCTGGTGGACGTGTCCAAGGACGCCCAGCAGGGAACCATGACGTTCTCCTGGCCGCCGGCGATAGAACTGCCCGGCTACCGCCCGGTGTTCCGTGGCCACAACAAGCAGTTGCGTGAGGCGGCCCGGCTGATCCGCGAGGCCGCCAAGCCCGTGCTGTACGTGGGCGGCGGAGTCGTGAAGGCGCACGCCTCGGCCGAACTGCTGGAGCTGGCCGAGCTGACCGGCGCCCCCGTGGTCACCACGCTGATGGCGCGCGGCGCGTTCCCGGACTCGCACAAGCAGCACGTGGGCATGCCCGGCATGCACGGTTCGGTGTCCGCCGTGACCGCGCTGCAGCAGGCCGACCTGCTCATCACCCTCGGCGCCCGCTTCGACGACCGTGTGACGGGTATTCTGAGCACGTTCGCCCCGCATGCAAAGGTGATCCACGCCGACATCGACCCAGCGGAAATCTCCAAGAACCGCACGGCGGACGTGCCGATCGTGGGCTCGGTCAAGGAGATCATCCCGGACCTGACCGCCGCCGTGCGCGCCGAGTTCGACGCCGAGGGCACCCCGGACCTGGGCGACTGGTGGTCGTTCCTGGACAACCTGCGCCAGACCTACCCGCTGGGATGGACCGAACCCGAGGACGGGCTCATGTCCCCGCAACGGGTCATCTCGCGCATCGGGGAGCTCACCGGCCCCGAGGGCGTGTACGTGGCCGGTGTGGGCCAGCACCAGATGTGGGCCGCGCAGTTCATCAAGTACGAACGCCCGCAGGCCTGGCTGAACTCCGGCGGAGCCGGCACCATGGGGTATTCGGTCCCCGCGGCCATGGGGGCCAAGGTCGGCAACCCCGACCGCGTGGTGTGGGCGATCGACGGCGACGGCTGCTTCCAGATGACCAACCAGGAACTGGCCACCTGCGTGATCAACCAGATCCCGATCAAGGTCGCCATCATCAACAACTCCTCGCTGGGCATGGTCCGCCAGTGGCAGACGCTGTTCTACGACAGCCGCTACTCCAACACGGACCTGAACACCGGCCACAACACGGCCCGGGTGCCGGACTTCGTGAAGCTGGCCGACGCGTACGGTTGTGCCGGGCTCCGCTGCGAACGGGCCGAGGACATCGACTCGACCATCCAGGCGGCGCTGGCCATCAACGACCGCCCGGTCGTCATCGACTTCGTGGTCAGCCCCGACTCCATGGTGTGGCCGATGGTCCCGTCCGGAGTGAGCAACGACCAGATCCAGGTTGCCCGCAACCTGACCCCGGCATGGGAAGAGGAGGACTAGGGATGACACGGCACACACTGTCCGTTTTAGTTGAAGACAAGCCCGGCGTGCTGACCCGTGTGGCCAGCCTTTTTGCCCGCCGCGCCTTCAACATCAACTCGCTGGCCGTCGGGCCGACCGAAATCGCCGGGATCTCCCGGATGACGGTCGTGGTCGACGCCCAGGGCGATCTGATTGAACAGGTCACCAAGCAACTCAATAAACTGGTCAACGTCATCAAGATCGTTGAACTGGTGAGTGAGAATTCCGTGCAACGGGACCACATCCTGGTCAAGGTACGTGCGGACGCCGCGACAAGGCTGCAGGTCACCCAAGCCGCAGACCTCTTCCGCGCCTCGGTGGTTGACGTGTCCACAGACTCGTTGACCATAGAGGCCACCGGCCACCCGGACAAGCTTTCGGCACTGTTGAATGTGCTGGAGCCGTTCGGCGTCCGTGAAATCGTGCAATCCGGCACCTTGGCCATTGGACGGGGAACCCGTTCCATGAGCGACCGGGCACTTCGCGCCTCCTAGGCGCACCACTTTTCGCATCTTTGCAGCACCCCAACAAATATTTAGGAGTTACACAGTGACCGACATGTTCTATGACGACGACGCCGACCTGTCCATCATCCAGGGACGCAAGGTCGCCGTCATCGGCTACGGCAGCCAGGGCCACGCGCACGCGCTCAGCCTGCGCGATTCCGGCGTCGATGTCCGCGTCGGACTGAAGGAAGGCTCCAAGTCCCGCGCCAAGGCCGAGGCGGAGGGCCTGCGCGTCCTCAGCGTCGCCGACGCCGTGAAGGAAGCGGACCTGATCATGGTCCTGACCCCGGACCAGGTCCAGCGCTTCGTCTACGCCGAGGACATCGCCCCGAACCTGCAGGCCGGTGACGCCCTGTTCTTCGGCCACGGCTTCAACATCCGCTACGGCTACATCCAGCCGCCGGCCGACGTCGACGTCGCCCTGGTCGCCCCGAAGGGCCCGGGCCACATCGTGCGCCGCGAGTTCGAGGCCGGCCGCGGCGTGCCGGACCTGATCGCCGTCGAGCAGAACGCGTCCGGCAAGGCCAAGGAACTCGCCCTGTCCTACGCGAAGGGCATCGGCGGCACGCGCGCCGGCGTCATCGAGACCACGTTCACCGAGGAGACCGAAACGGACCTGTTCGGCGAGCAGGCCGTCCTGTGCGGCGGCGCGTCGCAGCTGATCCAGTACGGCTTCGAGACGCTGACCGAGGCCGGCTACAAGCCGGAGGTCGCGTACTTCGAGGTGCTGCACGAGCTGAAGCTGATCGTCGACCTGATGGTCGAAGGTGGCATCGCCAAGCAGCGCTGGAGCGTGTCCGACACGGCCGAGTACGGCGACTACGTCTCGGGCCCGCGGGTCATCGACGCCCACGTGAAGGAAAACATGAAGGCCGTGCTGGCCGACATCCAGAACGGCGCGTTCGCCAAGCGGTTCATCGACGACCAGGATGCCGGCGCCCCCGAGTTCGCCGCGCTGCGCAAGAAGGGTGAGGACCACCCGATCGAGGCCACCGGCCGCGAACTGCGCAAGCTGTTCTCCTGGATCAAGACCAGCGACGACTACACCGAAGGTTCCGTCGCCCGCTGATCCCCGGTGGTCGAGCCTGTCGAGACCGGGATCTCGACAGGCTCGATCACCGCAACCGGTGGTCGAGCTCGTCGAGACCAGGGCGCTCGTCGAGACCCGGGGATCTCGACAGGCTCGATCACCGCAACGGCGCCCGTCCGGCCATCTGGCCGGGCGGGCGCCGTCGTCGTTAACGACAAGGCGCGACGGCGGGTGCCCACCAGACGTCCGATCTCTCGGCCCGATTTGGGCCGGCATTGGCGGTTGCGGTCAGTGGCCGGCGGGACGCGACTGGCCGAGAATCTGGTCCAGCACGAGCCGCGCGGCGCCGTGCAACCCGGCGTCGGGTCCGGTCCGGGCCGCCTCGATGCGCAGGTTCTGGGTCACCAGAGGATGGCACCCCTCATAGACCCGGCTGCGCACGGCGGCGATGAACAATTCGCTGGACGCCATGCCGCCGGTCAGGAACAGGCAATCCGGGTTGAAGAAGTTGACCACGCTGGAGAGCACCTCGCCCAGATAGGTTCCGGCCGTGCGAAGCATCGTGGTGGCAATCGGGTCGGCCTTGTGCACCAGATCCAGCACGTCCGCGGTCGACTCTACCGCGACGCCCTGGCGGGCTAGCTGGCGGACCAGGCCGGCGCCGCTGGCGATCGTTTCCAGGCACCCGGTGTTCCCGCAGCTGCACGGTTCGTCCCCCGCCGCGGCCACGCGCGTGTGCGTGACGTCCCCGGCGGCCCCCGTGGCCCCGCGATACAGTTCGCCGCGAACGATGATGCCGCTGCCGATGGCCGTGCCGGCCTTGACGGTGATGCTGTGCTGGTCCGGACCCAGCTGGGCGTGGTGCTCACCGAGGGCGCTGAGATTCGCGTCGTTGTCCACGACGGCCACCGCGCCGAACTCGCGTTCCAGCCAGGCACGCACCCCGAAACCGGGCCAGTCGGGCATCCGGGATGGCAGCTTCACATCGCCGGTGGCGACGTCCACCGGCCCCGGCAGCGCCAGCCCGACGCCCTTGATCCCCGCCGGTCCTCCGGACGCGGCGGCCATCGCCTTCATGGCGTCCGCGATGGTGCGCAGGGTGGGCTCGGGTCCCTCCTCGACCCGCACGGGCAGGCTGCGCGTCTCGACCAGGCTGCCGGTCAGGGTGAATCGCCCGATGCGCGCGTGGTGCCCGCCCAGGTCGGCCACCATGATGTGCCCGCCGTCCTCGCGCAACCGCAGCACGCGCGGCTTGCGCCCGCCCCGCGACACGCCCGTCCCGTCCTCGACGACGACGCCGAGTTCGGTGAGCTCGTTGATCCGCAGCGCGACGGTCGACGGCGCCACGCCCAGGACGCGTGCCAACTCGCTGCGGGAGGTGGCGGTGCCATGGGCGATGTGCTCGATGATCGCCTGGGTCTGCCGACCCGGCGGTGGGGTTGGTAGTGGCATGGGCATGAACTTTTCCTTGCTGTCGAAGTAAGTCGATTCTAGGCTCTGGCGACTGGATCGGCGGCCGACATGTCCCCAGGCTGGCAAGATTCGCGCGGTGTTCACTAAACATCGGATGAAAGTCTTGGTATTGGAGCGATGATCTGCCATGATTACTTTACGCAGTCGGCATCAGAAGTTAGTTCGAGAATCGAAATAACTTGGGAATCTTCACCTCTGCACGAGCCACTGCACCCGATCCATCGAACCTATTCGTGGGGACACCCGGTCCCGAAGCGTGAGGAGAAACCATTCCATGAAGAAGAAACTTGCGGGCGCGGTCGCGGTGGCCGCGACGGCGGCGCTGCTGCTGACCGGTTGCGGCGCCGGCAACGAAGCCAAGGCCTCGTCCAACAGCGTTGTCATTGACATGTGGGCCGGGAGCGCGGACGACACCGCCGCCCTGAACGCCCAGCTGAAGATCGCCAAGGAGGCGAACCCCGGCCTGGACATCTCGCTGCGCTCCGCCCCGTGGGGCGACTACTTCACCAAGATGACCACGAACATGGCCTCCGGCAACATGGCCTGCATCTCCGGCATGAACAGCGGCATGCTCTCCAGCTACACCGCCGGCTTCGACGAACTCACCCCGGCCGATTTGAAGACGGCCGGGCTGTCCGAATCCGACTTCGCGCCCGGATCGCTGGACATCCTCAAGAACAAGGGGAAGTTGTACGGTGTTCCGTTCGACATCGCCACCATGCTGGTCTACTACAACGCCGACCTACTCAAGAAGGCCGGGGCGCCCACACCGAAGGACGGGTGGTCGTTCGACGACTTCGAGAATACGGCCAAGGCCGCCACCAAGAACGGGAAGTTCGGCTTCGCCATGGGCATGGGGGACTTCCAGTGGCAGGCACTGCCGATCGCCAAGTCCGGCACGCAGCCGGCAAAGGCGGACGGCACCCTCGACCTGACCAACCCGGCCTTCGCGGACGCCGCAAGCTGGTACGCGTCCCTGGTGACGGAGAAGAAGGTCGCCGCCCCCGTGGCCAGCGCCTCCGACACCGGCTGGGGAGAGACCCAGTACTCGGGCGGCAACGCGGCCATGGCCGTGGACGGCACGTGGAACGCCGTCAGCTACCTGAAGAACGACGCCGGATTCACCGCCGGCATGGCCGCGCTGCCCACCGGCGCCAAGGGGTCCCTGGGCCTGATCCTGGGCTCGGGCTTCGGCATTGCCAAGGGCTGTGCCAACAAGGAGGCCGCGCTGAAGGTGCTCGGATCCCTGCTGGGCAAGAAGGCGCAGGACTACATCGCCTCCTCCGGCCGCAGCTATCCGGCACGTGTGGAGTCGCAGCCTCTGTACTTCGAGTCGATCGACGCCAAGTACCGGGCCCAGGTCAAGTCCGTCTTCACCGACGCGTTCAAGCAGGTTGAGGGCCAGCACGTCAGCGACAACTGGTCCAAGGTCGGCACGTACATCCAGCCGAACCTGGTGAGCGTCTACAACGGGCAGGACTCCATGTCCAAGGTGCTTCAGAGCGCCCAGCAGCAGTTCGGCAAGTAAACGACCAGGAGCACACCCCATGACCACCACCGTGCACGACCGTCGTCGTGGTGCGCTGGCCAGGGCCGAATCCCGCCACGCGCTGGGCTTTGTCAGCCCAGCGCTGGCCGGATTGGCCTTGTTCACCATAGTTCCCGTCGTCCTGTCCATCGTGATGGCGTTCTTCGACTGGCCCACCTTTGGCGACAGGAAGTTCGTCGGCTTCGACAACTACATCAAGCTTTTCACCGGCAGCCCCGACTTTTGGCCCGCGTTGCGCAACACCGCGGTCTTCACCGTGCTCTACGTGCCGCTGAGCGTCATCCTGTCGCTGCTGCTGGCATTGAGCCTGCATTCGCGCATCCGCGGCCGTGCCGTCCTGCGCATCCTGTTCTTCATTCCCGTGGTCACGCCGATGGTCGCCAACGTGCTGGTCTGGAAGATGATGCTGCAGCCGCAGGGGCTGTTCAACGGACTGTCCACGTCCTGGTTCGGCGTCGAGCTGCCGAACTTCCTGGCCGACCCGCAGTGGGCCATGATGATGGTGGTCATCATGTCCGTGTGGCAGGGCCTTGGCTACAACATGCTCATCTTCTCCGCCGCGCTCGAGCAGCTGCCGGAGTCGGTCCTCGAGGCCGCCAAGATCGACGGCGCCCGCGGGTTGCGCATGTTGTGGAGCGTGACGCTGCCGCTGGCGTCGCCGTCGATCTTCTTCGCCAGCATCATGACCATGATCAGCTCGCTGCAGGTGTTCGCCCAGCCCCAGCTGCTCACCGGCGGCGGTCCCGGCAATGCCACCCAGCCGCTGGTGCAGTTCATCTACAACCAGGGCTTCAAGTTCCAGGATATGGGCCTTGCCGCGGCCGCCGCCTGGATCCTGTTCGCCATCATCATCATCCTGACGGCACTCCAGTTCGGCGTGCAGAAGAAGTGGGTGCACTATGAGCACTGAGCTCCTCGATTCCCCCGCCAGGCCGCGCCCGGCGGGTGGCGCCACGCCGCGCAAGGCCAAGGCGCCCAGATCCGTCCGCACACCCCGCGAACGTCTCCGGCTGGTGGTCGCGCACGTGTTCATCTACCTGGCGGCCGCGATCTTCATGGCACCGCTGGTCTATGCGTTCTTCTCCGCGCTCAAGCCCAATTCGGAGATGTTCTCGATGCCGCCCCGGCTCATCGGCTCCGAAATCCGGTGGAGCAACTTCGCCGACGTCTTCGCCTACGGGCCGTTCCTGCGTTACATCCTGAACTCGTTCTTCGTCGCCATCGCCGGGACCCTGGTGGTGCTGGTCGTCTCGACCACGGCCGGCTATGCGTTCGGCCGGCTGCGCTGGAAGGGTCGTGACGCCGTGTTCGTGCTGTTCCTGGCAACACTGATGGTGCCGCAGGAGGTCACCGTCATCCCGATGTTCATCGTCATGCAGTGGCTTGGCTGGGTGGACACCTACCAGGCGCTGATCCTGCCGTTCGCGTTCACCGCATTCGGCACGTTCCTGATGCGCCAGTTCTTCCGCGGCATCCCGTTCGAGCTGGAGGAGGCCGCCCGCGTCGACGGGGCCGGGCCGCTGCGCTCCTTCTTGCAGATCATCCTGCCGCTGGCGAAGCCGGCCGTCGCCGTGCTCGCCGTGTTCACGTTCATGTCGTTCTGGAACAGCTACCTGTGGCCGTTGATCGTGACGGTCGACTACGACAAGCTGGGCACGCTGCCCGTGGGCCTGGCGACCTTCTCGGGCCTGACCGGGACCCGGTGGGACCTGCAGATGGCGGCGGCCATCATCTCGATGATTCCCACCACCGTGCTGGTCATCGCGCTGCAAAAACATCTGGTCAAGGGCATTTCGATGGCCGGTCTGGGCGGTCGCTAGCGTGTCATCGAATCCCACCCCACCCCCCATTGCGGCCGGCATCGACATCGGCGGCACCAAGACCTCGGCGATCCTGTCCACCCGCGGCGGGTCCATCCTGGCCCACGCGGCGGTGCCAACCCCGGCCGGTGAGGGCGGCCCCGCCATGAGCGCGGCCGCGGCCGGCCTGATCCGGCGCCTCGAGGAGACCAGCGGGTTCCGGGCCGTGGCCGCCGGGGTCGGCGCTGCCGGCGTCATCGACCAGCTGGCCGGCGTCGTCACCGCAGCCTCGGCCTCGTTCGCCGGCTGGGCGGGCTTTCCGCTGGCGGCCGATCTCGGCGAGCGCACCGGCCTGCCCGTCGTCATCGACAACGACGTGAACGCGTTCCTGCGCGGCGAAATGTCCTATGGGTCGCTGCAGGGCGTCACCGACGCCCTGGGCATCATGCTCGGCACCGGCGTTGGCGGGGCCATCGCCTGGGACGGCATGGTCTTTTCCGGACCGCGCGGCGCGGCCGGGGAGATCGGCCACACGCCCGGCTACGGGGACATCAGGTGCACGTGCGGGCAGTACGGGCACCTGGAGACCCTGGCCTCGGGCCGGTCCATCAGCGAACGCTTCGCCGAGGCCGTCGGCAGTGCCGAGCGTCTGGGCGCCGCCCACATCGCCGGGCTGGCCCGCGAGGGGGATCGCCGTGCCGTGGCCACCTTTGACGCCGCCGGCCGGGCCCTGGCGCTGGCCATGTCCACCGCCGCGAACCTGCTCGATGTGCGGGACGTGGTGGTCGGTGGTGGTGTGCGCGGCGCCTGGGACCTGCTGGAGCCGGCCCTGCACGCCACGCTGGCGGACAACATGCCCGTTTCCGGCTATCCGCTGCTGGTGCACGCCGGCGTCCTGGGCAGCCACTCCGCCGCGCTCGGCGCCGCCGCCGCCGCCTGGCAGCTGATTGATACGGCCACACTCGAGAACAACAAGAAAGCAGGTGTCACGTCGTGAACCACCCCGAACCGGTTGACGCGTCAAACGTTTGGTCGGGTCCGCTTCCGCCGGTGGCCGACGGCGGGCTCGCCAGCCCGCGCATCGGCGTCGGCGGCATATCCATCGAATCCAGCACGTTCAGTCCGCACATCAGCGGCGACGACGCCTTCACCGAACGCCGCGGCGAGGACCTGCTGGGCTACTACGGCTTCCTGGACACCGGCGCCGAACTCCGCGAAGCGGCTGACTGGGTTCCCCTGGTCCAGGCCCGCTCGCTGCCCGGCGGAGCCGTCGCCGCGGCCACCTATGAACGCCTCAAGACGGAGATTCTCGACGGCATCCGTGCCCAGGGCCCGTTCGACGGTTTCTACTTCGACATCCACGGCGCCATGAGTGTTGTCGGGATGGTCGACGCCGAGGGAGACCTGGCGGGTGCCGTGCGCGACGCCCTGGGCCCGGACACGCTGGTGTCCACCTCGATGGACCTGCACGGGAACGTCTCCCGGAACCTGCTGGACGCCACGGACCTGATCACGTGCTACCGGATGGCCCCGCACGAGGACGCCTGGAACACGAAGGAACGCGCCGTGCACAACCTGTTGCGGCGGTTGCGTGCGGCCACCGGGGCCGACGTCGACGCCCGGCGCCCCCACAAGGCGTGGCTGCAGGTGCCGGTGTTGTTGCCGGGGGAGAAGACGAGCACGCGGATTGAACCGGCGCGCAGCCTCTACGCCGAGGTCCCCGCGGTCGCGGCGGAAGCCGGCGTCCTCGACGCGGCAATCTGGGTGGGATACGCGTGGGCCGACGAACCGCGCTGCCAGGCCGCCGTCGTCGTCACCGGCGACGACGCGCGGGCGGTGCGCGCCGGCGCGGAACGGCTGGGCCGCGCCTACTGGGCGGCCCGCCGCGATTTCGAGTTCGTCGCCGACGCCCTGCCGCTGGACCAGAGCCTCGATGCCGCCCTGGCCGCCGGGGCGCCGCGTCCGTACGTCGTCTCCGACTCGGGCGACAACCCGACCGCCGGTGGTGCCGGGGACGTGTCCTGGACGCTGGGACGGCTGCTGGCCCGGGAAGAGTTCGCCGACGGTTCCACCACCGTGGTGCACGCGTCCATCTTCGACGCCGAGGCCGTTGCCGCCTGCGTGCGGGCCGGGGTGGGCGCGCGGGTCGACCTGCGCGTCGGCGCCATCGTGGACGCGGGCCCGAGCGGACCCGTCGCGCTGTCCGGCACCGTGTACTCGATCACCGACGGCGACAAGGATGCGGGCACCCAGGTCGTGGTGCGCAGCGGCGGCGTGCACGCCATCGTCACCGAACGGCGCAAGCCGTTCCACCACCTGGCCGACTTCACCATGCTGGGCATCGACCCGCACGCCATGGACGTGGTGGTCGTGAAGATCGGCTACTTGGAGCCGGAGTTGTACGAGCTGGCGGCCGGCTGGAAACTGGGCCTGACCCCGGGCGGCGTCGACCAGGACCTGCTGCGCCTGGGCCACCACCGGCTGGCGCCGGGGGTGTTCCCGTTCGAGGACACCAGCCTCGAGCCGGACCTGGCCGCCGTCGTCACGAGAGTCCAGGGTGGAACCGTTGTGGAGGAACCCGCATGCTGAACTTCGAGACCCGCGTCGGCCCCGACCTCGGCGCCGACGCCCCCACCTACCCGGCCCGGGACGTACCCCAGTGGTACCGGGACGCGAAACTCGGCTTCTTCATCCACTGGGGCCTGTACTCGGTGCCGGCCTGGGCCACGGCGCACGGGGCGGGCGGCGTCCCGGCCGAGGACGCCTACGCCCACCACCAGTACGCCGAGTGGTACGGCAACACGGTGCGCATCCCCGGCAGCCCGACGTGGCGGCGCCACCAGGACCTATACGGCACGGGGACCGGTTACGAGGACCTGGCCGACCTGTGGGACGCGGATGCCTTCAATGCGTCGGCGTTCGTCGGCAAGCTTGTCGGCGCCGGCGCGCGCTACATCATCCCGACCACCAAGCACCATGAGGGCTTCTGCCTGTGGGACACGGACACCACGGCCTTCAACGCCGCCCGCCGCGGCCCCCGGCGCGACCTGATCGGCGAGATCGGTGCGGCGACCCGGGAGCACGGGGCCCGCTTTGGCGTGTACTTCTCCGGCGCCCTGGACTGGCACGTGAGCGATTTCCCGCCCATCGAATCCGACACCGACCTGTTCCGCTTCCGCCGCAACGATGAACGGTTCGCCCGCTACAGCGCCGCACAGCTGGAAGAACTCGTCCACCGGTTTGCCCCGGACATCCTGTGGAATGACATCGACTGGCCGGACGGTGGCAAGGGCCGCGACGACTTCGCCGTGGCCGCCCTGCTGCGCCGCTACTTCGAGGCCGTGCCCGACGGCGTGGTCAACGACCGCTGGGGCGTGCCGTACCACGGCTTCCTCACCCGCGAGTACCGGCACGTCGAAGACATCGTCGACCAACCGTGGGAGTCCACCCGGGGCCTGGGCTATTCGTTCGGCTACAACCAGGCCGAGGGGCCGGAACATTCCCTCTCCGGGGAGGCCCTCATCCGGCTCCTTGTGGACGTGGTGTCCAAGAACGGCAACCTGCTGATCAACGTGGGCCCGCGGGCCGACGGCAGCATCCCGGACCTGCAGGAGGCGGCCATGGCCGCCATGGGGGTCTGGCTGGGCGCCCACGGCGAGGCGATCTACGGCACCCGGCCGTGGCGGCGTGCCACGGACCGCAACGGCGGCTCCCCGGTGGCTTACACGCGCAAGGGCGGCTCCGTGTTCGTCCACGCCCTGGATCCGGCCGCGGGCCGGTTTGTGCTGCCGCCGGAGTTGGCGTCGGCGCCGGCCGTGCACTGGCTGGCGGACGACGGCGGTGCGCCGGGTGCCGCCGTCGGCCGCGGTGGCGAGGTGGTCATCCCGGCCGCGCTGCGCGCCGACGCCGTGGCCGTGGCGCGCGTGCAGGCGGGGGAGTAACCGATGGTGGCGCTCGCACCGTCCCGGTGGCGCACCCTGGAGATCGCCGTCCAGGACCCGGCAGGGGCGCACCTCGCCCTGGCCGCGGGGGCGGACCGCGTCGAGCTGTGCTGTGCGTTGTCCGTCGGCGGGTTGAGCCCGTCGATCGGGCTCGTGGCGGCGGTCGTGGACGCCGTCGACGCGGCGCCCGGGTTCGTGCACGTGCTGGTGCGGCCACGCCAGGGTGGGTTCGTCTATGACGCCGGCGAGGTCGAGACCACCGTGCGGGACATTGCGGCCCTGCGTGGTACGGGGGTGGGCGGGGTGGTGGTCGGAGCGCTGACCCCGGCCGGCGCCGTCGACCGGGGCGCCATGGAACGCTTTGTGGAGGCCGCCGGCGGCCTGGAGGTGACATTCCACCGGGCCATCGACGTGTGCCCGGACCCGGTGGCGGCCGTTGGCGTGCTGGCGGAGATGGGCGCCACACGCGTGCTGACCTCCGGCGGCGCCCTGCGGAGCATCGACGGGGTGGACACCATCGCGGCGCTGGCGGTGCGCGCCGCCGGCCGGCTGCAGGTCATGGCCGGTGGTGGTGTGGGCGTCGCGGACATCGGCCGGTTGCTGGCCGCCGGCGCCGACTCCGTGCACCTGTCCGCCCGCATGGCGGCACCGTTCGCCGGACCGTGCGGTCCCGGCGGCGGGGACGACGGGCACGATGCGACGGACGCGGCCGTGGTGGCCCGGGCCGTCGCCGCGATTCGACGGTTCACGGCAGAAAATCCGGCACACGGCGATTCCGCCGATGGCCCCCTTCCTTGTGAGATGCTTCACAACCGGACCGCGATGGGCGTAATATCCGGCCCACGCGGCGGGATCGGCGCGCCGGGACGATATTCTGGGCAGGACCGGGCGCAGCGCGCCGGTCACGCATCCACCGCCGGTCCAAAGTAAGGTGCCAATCCGTGTCAGCCACGAAGCCCGTCGTTCTCCTCGCCGAGGAACTTTCGCCCGCCACGATCGAGGCGCTGGGCCCCGATTTCGAAATCCGCCAGATCGACGGGTCCGACAGGTCAGCACTGCTCCCGGCCATCGCCGACGTCGACGCCATCCTGATCCGCTCCGCCACCCAGGTCGACGCCGAGGCCATCGCCGCCGCGAAGAACTTGAAGGTCATCGCCCGTGCCGGCGTCGGGCTGGACAACGTGGATATCAAGGCCGCCACCCGGGCCGGCGTCATGGTCGTGAACGCGCCGACGTCGAACATCGTCTCCGCCGCGGAGCTGACCATCGGGCACATCCTGTCCCTGGCGCGGCACATCCCGGCCGCCAGTACGGCGCTCAAGGGCGGGGAATGGAAGCGCTCGAAGTACTCGGGCACCGAGTTGCTCGAGAAGAAGCTGGGCATCATAGGCCTGGGCCGCATCGGCGCACTCATCACCGAGCGTGCCAAGGCGTTCGGCATGGAGGTCCTCGCGTACGACCCGTATGTCACCTCGGCCCGCGCCGCCCAGCTCGGCGTCCAGCTGCTGAGCCTGGACGAGCTGCTGGCGCAGAGCGACTTCATCACCATCCACATGCCCAAGACGCCGGAAACCGTCGGCATGATCGGCGCCGACGCGTTCGCCAAGATGAAGGAAACGGCCTACATCATCAACGTGGCTCGTGGCGGCCTGATCGACGAGGATGCGCTCCACACCGCGCTCGTCGAGGGACAGATCGCCGGCGCCGGCATCGACGTGTACGTCAAGGAACCGGCCACCGACGTCGACTTCCTCAAGCTCGACAACGTGATCGGCACCCCGCACCTGGGCGCCTCCACGGCCGAGGCGCAGGAGAAGGCCGGCGTGTCCGTGGCCAAGTCCGTGCGCCTGGCGCTGGCCGGAGAGCTGGTCCCGGACGCCGTCAACGTCGCCGGCGGCATCATCGCCCCGGACGTGCGTCCCGGCATCCCGCTGATCGAGAAGCTCGGCCGCATCTTCACCGCCCTCACGCACGACTCGGTCACCCAGATCGACGTCGAGGTGGCCGGCGAGATCGCGTCGCTGGATGTCAAGGCGCTGGAACTGGCCGCGCTCAAGGGCGTGTTCAAGGACGTCGTCTCCGAGCAGGTCTCCTACGTCAACGCCCCGGTCCTGGCCGAACAGCGCGGCATCAACACCCGCCTGATCACCACCTCCGAGTCCGCCGACTACCGCAACGTGCTGACCATCCGCGGCGCCCTCTCCGACGGCGCGCAGATCTCCGTCGCCGGCACGCTGACGGGGCCGAAGCAGATCCAGAAGATCGTCGCCGTCAACGGCTACGACCTGGAGATCCCGATGAGCGACCACCTGCTGGTCATCACGTATGCCGATCGCCCGGGCGTCATCGGCACGCTGGGCCGCCTGCTTGGCGAGAACGGCGTTAATATCGCCGGCATGCAGGTCGCCCGCCACAGCGAGGGCGGCCAGGCGCTGGCGCTGCTCACCGTCGACAGCTCCGTCCCGCAGTCGGTGCTCGATGCGATCCGCACCGAGATCGGCGCCGCCATGACCCGCGAGGTCGACCTGGAGGACTGACCTTGCCGCGGTGGTCGGGCCTGTCGGTGGTCGAGCTTGTCGGTGGTCGAGCCTGTCGAGACCCGGTGATTTCGGCAGGCTCGATCACCGCAATCCGGCGACGACGATCTCGTCATCGCCGCCGTGGTTCGTCAGTATCCACAGGTCCCGGCCGTGACCGGTTGCCTGCGGCGCGGCGACCACGTCCCGCAGCCTGCCGAACTGGCCGCGGAAGAACTCCCGGGGCTGCGCCGGTTTGGTCCCGTCCAGCGCCACCGCCCACAGCCGCTCGCCGCGCAGCGCGGCCAGGTACGCCACGCCGTCGACGATGACCAGCCCGCTCGGTGAGGCATCGGCCGTCGACGGCCAGACCACCAACGCGTCGATCAAGCCCGGGCGCCCCGGTGCTCCCGTGACGATCGGCCAGCCGTAGTTGCCGCCGGGTTGGATCAGGTTCAGTTCGTCATTGACGTCCGGACCGAACTCACTGGCCCAGAGCCGGCCGGCCGCATCCCAGGCCAGACCCTGGACGTTGCGGTGGCCGTAGCTGTAGACGGCGGTGCCGAACGGGTTGCCCGGCGCCGGTTTTCCCTCGGCGGTGATGCGCAGGATCTTGCCGTTGAGGGACCGCCGGTCCTGGGCGCTTTCCGGGTGCAGGGCATCGCCGGTGCCCACGTACAGGTACCCGTCCGGACCGAACTTGATCCGGCCGCCGTCGTGGTTGCCGGCCTTTGCAATGCCTGTCAGCAGGACCTGTTGCGGACCCAGGCGGCCGTCCCGGTAGGTCATCCGGACCACCCGGTTGTCGTTGGCGCCGGTGTAATACGCGTACAGGTAGTGGTCCCTGGCGAAGGTGGGCGCCACGGCCAGGCCGAGCAGTCCGCCCTCGCCGCCGGGCACGACGCCGGACACCTTGCCCACGGCGGTCGCCTGCCCGTCCCGGATCAGCTGCACCGTGGCCGTTGCCCGTTCGGAGACCAGGGCCGTACCGTCCGGCAGCGTTGCGATGGACCAGGGCTGTTGCAGGCCGGGGGCGAGTGTGGCCGTCACCGTCAACCGGACCGCCGTCGTCGGGGCCGGCGGGGCCGGCGCCGGCTCCGAGGGCGTGCACCCGCCGGCCAGCACGCCGCCGGCCAGGACCGCGGCCAGCACGCCGCCGGCTACCCGGGTCGTCAGGATTCCGTGGCCCCAGCGTTTGGTTCCCATCGCGCCCACCTAGGTTTCGCCGTCGTCCGCCATTCGTTCACGGTGCGGCGTTTTGACGTGGTTCAGGGTAATTTCTTAGTGTGACATCATCTGCTGGCAAGACGCCTTACTACATCACCACCGCCATCACTTACCCCAACGGTGTGCCGCACATCGGGCATGCCTACGAGTACGTCGCCACCGACGCCATGGCGCGGTTCAAGCGGCTCGACGGCTTTGACGTGATGTTCCTGACCGGCACCGATGAGCATGGCATGAAGATCGCGCACACTGCCGCGAAGGAGGGCATCACGCCCAAGGAGCTGGTGGATCGCAACACGGCCGCCTACAAGTCCGCGCACGCCGTCCTGGACATTTCCTACGACCGCTTCATCCGGACGACCGACGCCGACCACTACGCGGCGTCGCAGGCCATCTGGAAGAAGATGGAGGAGGCCGGCGACATCTACCTCGGCAAATACGAGGGCTGGTACTCGGTGCGCGACGAGGCGTTTTACGGCGAGGATGAGATCGAACTGCGCGCCGACGGCATCCGCTACTCCAAGGCCACCGACACGGAGCTGACCTGGACGGAGGAGGAGAGCTACTTTTTCCGGCTCTCCAGCTACCAGGACAAGCTGCTGGCCCTGTACGCCGACCGGCCGGATTTCGGCGCGCCGCGCACGCGCTTCAACGAGGTCATCAGCTTCGTCAAGGGCGGCCTGGAGGATCTCTCCATCAGCCGCACCACGTTCGACTGGGGCGTCCCGGTGCCCGGCAACGACAAGCACGTCATGTACGTCTGGGTGGACGCGCTGACCAACTACCTCACCGGCGTCGGCTACCCGGACACCCAGTCGGAGAGCTTCAGGAAGTTCTGGCCGGCCGATGTGCACGTGATCGGCAAGGACATCTCCCGCTTCCACGCCGTGTACTGGCCCGCGTTCCTGATGTCCGCCGGGCTGGAACTGCCCAAACGCGTCATGATCCACGGCTTCCTGAACAACAACGGCGTGAAGATGTCCAAGTCGCTGGGCAACGTGGTGGCCCCGGCCGACTGGGTGGCGCAGTACGGGCTGGACCAGGTGCGTTTCTTCCTGCTCCGCGAGGTGCCGTTCGGCGCCGACGGCTCGTACAGCCATGACGCCGTGGTGGGCCGCATGAACGCGGACCTGGCCAACAACCTGGGCAACCTGGCGCAGCGGTCGCTGTCCATGGTGGCGAAGAACTGTTCCGCGGCGGTGCCCGCACCGGGGGACTTCACGGTGGAGGACAAGACGATCCTGGAGGCGGCCGGCGCGCTGCTGCCCTCCACGCGGGACGCGTTCGAGGTGCAGGACTTCCACCGGGCGCTGGAGCACATCTGGACCGTGCTGGGCGACACGAACGCGTACTTCGCCGAGCAGGCGCCGTGGGTGCTGCGCAAGACGGACCCGGCCCGGATGGAAACCGTGCTGTACGTGACGCTGGAGGTGTTGCGGATCGTGGCCATCCTCATCCAGCCGGTGGTGCCCGGGTCGGCCGCGAAACTGCTGACCGTGCTGGGCCAGGGCGCCTCCGACGACGACGCGTCCCGGCGGTTCAGCGCCATCGGGACGCCGCTGCGTCCCGGGACCGTGCTCCCGGCCCCGACGCCCATCTTCCCGCGCTACGAGGAGCCCGCCGAGGCGTAGCCCCGCTCGGTGGCCGAGCTTGTCGAGACCTGCGCCCGTTTCCGCTTTCTGCCACCGCTCTGCCGGGCGCGGAAAGCGGGAGCGGGCGCATTTTTCGCCGCCCGGCCTATTTCTGGGGGAGCCCAGCCTGGCGCAGCAGTTGCTCGAACCGGTTGCGGTTCATCATTTCCTGCCACGTCCATCGCACGAATCCGACCCCTTGGGCGCGGATCTGGTCCTCGCGGTCCTTTTCTGCCAGCACCCGCTGTTGCGTGTCCACCCCGCCCGCCCAGTCAGCTCGCAGGTATTTGTCCCGGCCGTCGAATTCCCCCACGGTTTTCTGTTCCCGAAAGTAGAAGTCCACGAAGGCAAAGCTGCCGTCACGCAACACGAATGGCCGCTGGAGCTGCGGGGCCGGGAAACCGAGCACATGCAATTGGGAACGACTCAGCGATTCCCCGGCGGATCCGGACAACGGCGAACTGAAATTGATGACAGTGAGTGCCCGGGCGCGGGCGGCCCTGGTCGGCAGCGCCTCGGCTGCGGCCACCAGATCCCCTACAGTCAGCGCCGGTCCCTGTGGAGAGACGTTGTTCCAGACGGGTTCCTCGAAAGGCGTGGCTTCCAGGCCCACGGCGTCGAACCGGTTGCCGCCGGCCGTCCGTTTGGGATTGCGCAGGCTGGAATCGCAGATGGCCACCGCATACGGGAAGGGCAAGGTGTTGATGAGCTGGACGGTGGTGGTCAACTTGTCGGTCAGCAAGAACGGACCGCATCCGACCAGTCCCTCCGTCAGGGAGCCGATATGCCGCGTCACGCCATTTCGACTGCGGCCGCCCGTGGTCACGTTCGTGATGACGTGCAGGTTCTTGGGCGTGCCCACCACCCACAGCCCCCACAAGAGAGCCGCGCTGGCGTGGCAGAAAACCGGTCGGGCGGGTGCCAACTGCGCAAACGCCGCCGCCCGCAAGCCGTATTGGGCCCGGGGAGCCAGTGCCTGCCACTCCGCGGCCTTGACGTAGACCCCTCGACGCACCCGCGCCAGGGCTCCGTTGTTGCTGAGTTTGGCGAGCTGGCGCGGGTCGTTGCCGACCCTGAGGAGATCGGCGGGCCGGATCAGGCGCGGAGTGTTCATGACGGAAGCGTTCCAGCATCCCCACGGTCGTGAAAGTGGGACCCCCAAGGCTGTGGATAACCCGCGTGGCGGATCGGCGCGGACATCTGCCACCGCTTCCGCTTTCCGCGCCCGGCAGACCGGTGGCAGAAAGCGGAAACGGTGGCAGAAGCCCACACGAAGGGCTATTCCATCGCCAGGCCGGCCACGGGGGACAGCCGCGCCGCGCGCCGGGCCGGGATCACGGAGGCCAGCAGGCCCGCGGCGGCCGCCACCAGGATGACCAGCACCACCTGGCCCCACGGGATCACGGCCGTCACGGCCGTGAACGACCCCAGCGCCGACTGTGCACCCAGCCATCCGTAGACCACGCCGAGCACCGAGCCGATGATCGCGGAGACGCCCGCGATCAGCACGGCCTCCAGGGCCAGCATGCCGCGCAGCTGTCCGCGGGTCAGGCCGAGCGCCCGCAGCAGCGAGTTCTCCCGGGTCCGCTCGAGCACGGACAGCGACAACGTGTTCGCCACGCCGATCAGCGCGATCAGCACGGCCACCGCCAGCATGCCCGTGACGACCAGCAGCAGCATGTCGACGACCTGCCCGAACTGGGCCTTCTCAATGGCCGTCCCCGCCACCTGGAAGTCCTGCACGCCGAGGTCCTTCGCAAGCGGGGCCCGCAACGCCATGAGCGCCGAGGCGTCCAGCGACGGGTCCACGGAGATCCAAACCTGCTGTCCGGCACCCGCGCCGGACGCCGCGATGGTGGACGCCGAGACCAGCGGGGGCAGGCCGGACCCGGTCCCCACATGCACGGGCAGTACGGTGTTGGCGCCGCCGTGGTTGACTGTCACGGAGGCCGCCGTCGTGCCCTTGGGCATGACCACGGTTCCGCGGGCCGGCCGGTTGGCCGGGTTCTTCAGCACGGCGGCCGCGCCGGCGTCGGAAATGGAGTAGACCGGGAGGTCGCCCGCGGCGGTCGTGGCCGAGCCCACCGGGGAGAGGACGGCCAGCGCCTTCACGCCCCGCTGCTTCGCGGCGGCGGCCAGTTGGGCGTCCGTGAATGACGCGCCATGGACGCTCACATCCACCGGGAAGTGGTTGTCCAGCGAGCTGTTCAGCGCGGTGCGGGCGGTGGCGGCGCCGGCCATCATCATGGTGACCAGCGTGACGCCGATGATCAGCGCCGACGCCGTGGCCGTGGTCCGGCGCGGGTTGCGCACGGCGTTCACGGCGGCCATCTTGCCCGGCACGCCGGCGGGCGCGGCCAGGCGCCCGGCCGCGCCGACCAGCCGCGGCACGAACAGTGTCGCGGCCAGGATGAGGCCGACGAAGGACATGGCCCCGGACGGCACGGCCACCACCAGGTTGGCGGCCAGCCCGGCGTACACCAGGCCGGCGCCGCCCAGCAGGAGCAGGGCGATGCCCAGCGCGAGCCGGGCCCGTCCGCGCTTGCTGCGCACGGACAGTTCGTCGGCCGGACGCAGCGCCGCCAACGGGGCGACGGCGGTCGCGGCCCGGGCCGGCACCAGCGCGGCGACGAGCGTCAGCAGGGTGCCGACCACCAGCCCGCCGATGACGGACGACGGCGGCACCGCCAAGGTGGCGAAGCGGAAGTCGGGATTCTGGCCCAGTGCCCCGAGCACCACGGCCATGACACCGATCGCGAACGCCACCCCCAGCACGGAGGCGAGGAACCCGGTGATGAGGGCCTCCAGCAGCACGGAATTGCGGATCTGTCGCCGGCTGGCGCCCACGCACCGCAGCAGCGCCAGTTCGCGCGTGCGCTGGGCCACCAGGACGGAGAACGTGTTGGACACGACCAGGGCCGAGACGAGCAGGGCCACGGCCGCGAAGGCGAGCAGCACGATCGTGAGCCGGTCGGACCCGCCGGTGAACGACTGGACCGTCTCGGTCGTCTTCTGCTCCGGGGTGAGCACGCTGGACACCGGCTGCTTCACGGCGGCGGCGAGCGCCGCCGTCGTGCTTGCCACATCGGCGCCGGGTTTCAGGGCAACGGTGATCGTGCCGTAGGTCGGCGCCGGGCCCTCGAAGGCGGCCACCGTGGTGTTGGTGGCGGCGAACTGGGCCAGGCCGGATTCGTGCGGGTCGGCGGACGCCGCCATGATGCCGGTGACGGTGGCCGTGATGGCCGGCGTGGCCGCACGCGGCGCGTCGGCGGCCCCCGATGCCGGGCCGTACGTGCTCAGTGCCAGGGTGCTGCCGATCACCAGGTGCTGGGCCTCGGCGGTCTTGACGTCGACGGCCACCTGGCCGATGGCGGCGGGCCAGGCGCCGGAGGTCAGCGCCACAGGTTCCAGCGTCGCCGATGCCGGCAGGTTGCGCAGCGACGCAGCGATGGACGAACCCCCGGCCGTCGCCTGCAGGCCGAGTTGCCGGAGCGGGTACGACGCCGCGACGCCCGGCGTGGCCGCCACGGCGGCGGCCGACGCCGCGGTCAACGAAGATCCTGCCGTGGGGGAGATGACCAGGTCGGCCTTGACGTAGCTTTGCCCGAGGCTGGCGTTCAGTGACGCCTTCGTCGAGGCGTTGACCATGAGTGTGGCGGACAGGAACGCGACGGCCAGCAGCACGGCGATGGCGATGGCGATGAACCGCCGCGAGTGGGTCCTCAGTTGGCTGAGCGCAACGTTGAGCATCGGTCAGGCCCCCAGCTTGGCGAGCGCGGCGAGCACGGAGTCAACCGTCGGCGCCTCCAGGGAGCCGACCAGTTCGCCGTCGGCAATCAGCACGACGCGGTCGGCGTAGGAGGCGGCCACGGGATCGTGGGTGACCATGATGATGCTCTGGCCCATCTCTCGGCTGCTGCGCCGCAGCATGCCGAGCACCTCGGCGCCGGAGCGGGAGTCCAGGTTGCCGGTCGGTTCGTCGGCGAACACGACGTCGGGCCGGGTGAGCAGGGCCCGGGCGACGGCGACGCGCTGCTGCTGCCCGCCGGAGAGCTCGTGCGGCTTGTGCCCGAGCCGGCCGGTGAGCCCGAGCGTGGTGGTGATGAACTCGTACCATTCGGGGTCGAGCGTGCCGCCGGAGAGGGCCACGGGCAGCTTGATATTGGCCTCGGCGCTCAGCGTGGGTACCAGGTTGAACGCCTGGAACACGAAGCCGATCCGGTCGCGGCGCAGTTTCGTGAGCAGTTTGTCGTTCAGCCCGGTCAGTTCGGTGTCGCCGATGTGGATGGTGCCGGCGTCGGTCGTGTCCAGGCCGGCCAGGCAGTGCATGAGCGTGGACTTGCCGGAGCCCGACGGGCCCATGATGGCCGTGAACTGCCCGGCCGGGAAGTCCAGGTCGATGCCCTGCAGGGCCGGCACGGACGCCTCGCCGCTGCCGTACGTCTTGCGCAGCCCCCGCGCCCGGACGGCGTGCGTCGTGGTGGTTGATGGGTCGGTGATGATCGTCATGCCTCCACGCTATGGGTGGCTTGGCCGGCTGTGGATCGGAGCCAAGGTGGAAAAGCGGTGACGGGCGACGCCGGTCCCTCCTACCGCGGGATGACCCGCCGTCCGCCGGTGGCCGCCGGCTTGGACGGGCACGATGTTGACACGCAGCGTTCGGTCTGCTTCGAACGGTGGCCAGGTGTGTTGCCGGCCATCTGCCGTAAGGTCGGGGTACAGGTTTCACTGATGACACGATTGGGAGGGCCAGCCATGACCGGCACCACGCCAGACGGCTACACGACCGCGGCTCCGTGGATCGTCACCGACGACACGGGCGCCCTGCTCGATTTCATCACGGCCGCGTTCGAGGGCATCGAACTCGCCCGGGTCGCCGTCGAGGACGGCAGCATCGGGCACGCCGAAATCCGGGTGGGCGACACCGTATTGCTGGCGTTCGACCGACGCGCGGACTGGCCCGTGATGCCGTCCCTGTTACGGATCTTCGTCCCCGACGCCGACGCCGCCTTCGCGAGGGCGACGGCCTCGGGCGCGCGCATCGTCACGGAACTGTCGAACAGCGCCTGGGGCGACCGCGGCGGACGCGTGCGCGACCCGTTCGGCAATATCTGGTGGGTCATGTCCCACGTCGAGGATGTCCCGCAGGCCCAAATTTGGGCGTGAATGAACGAACCCGCCTACGCCGCGTCGATGCGGGACGCGCAGCAGAGCCTGGACGCCGAGCTCAGCGGCCGGGAGACGGGCATTGCCAGCACCCCGATGGCGCCGGGCTGAAGGGTGGGGGCGTTGCTACGGCGAGACGACGCCCGTCTCGTAGGCGATCACGACGACCTGGACGCGGTCCCGGGCGCCCAGCTTCGCCAGGATGTGGCCCACATGCGTCTTGACCGTGGCCTCGGACACGAACAGCGTGGACGCGATCTCCGGGTTCGAGAGCCCCTGGGCGATCAGCGTGAACACCTCGTGCTCCCGTGCGGTGAGCGTCGCCACGGCCGCCGCATTCGCGTCGTTGGAGGCGCTCGGCGCGGACAGCAGCGGCGCCACATGGTCCAGCAGCCGCCGGGTCGTGGACGGGGCGATCACGGCGTCGCCCTGGTACACGGTCCGGATGGCGCCGAGCAGTTCCTCGGGCGGCGCGTCCTTGAGCAGGAACCCGCTGGCGCCGGCCTGGATGGCGGCCAGCGCGTACTCGTCCAGGTCGAACGTCGTCAAGACCATGATCTTCAGGCTCGACAACCATGACCCGGCCGGCGCGGACCGGATCCGCTCCATGAGCCGGCGCGTCGTCTCGATGCCGTCCATGGCGGGCATGCGCACGTCCATGAGTACCACGTCGGTGGCGGTGGCCTGCAGGGCGGCGAGCGCCTCGACGCCGTTGCCGGCCTGGACCACCACCTCCAGGTCGGGCTGGGAATTGATGAGCATGCCGAACCCGGAACGGACCAGCTGCTGGTCGTCGACCAGGGCGACGCGGATGGGATGGGTGGTCATTTACGTCTCCGTGTAGGGGATGAAGGCCAAGACGACGAACCCGCCGCCTGCCCGCGGCTTGGCGTCCAGCGTTCCATCATAGAGTTTCACGCGCTCGGCCATGCCGCGCAGCCCGTTGCCGCCGCCGCTGGGCAGGGTGCCGCGGGTGATGGTCGACGCCGCCGCGCCCCTGCCGTCGTCGGTGACGGTGATTTGCAGGCCGCGGCCCGTCCAGTCGAGGACCACGGACGCGACGACCTTCGGTCCGCCGTGTTTGATGACGTTGGTCAGCGATTCCTGGACGACGCGGTAGGCGGTCAGTTCGGCGCCGGCGGGCAGTGTGCGGCGTGGTTCGCCGGTGACCGCGTAGGACACCGTGAGGCCGGCGGCGCGCGTGCCCAGCAGCAATTCGTCGAGGTCGCCGAGGCCGGGCAGCGGGCGGGTCGAGGCCGCTTCGTCGCCACGCAGCACGCCCAGCAGCCGGCGCATTTCGCGCAGGGATGTCCGGCCGGTGTCGGCGATCGTGGCCAGCGCGGCGGGGGCGACGGCCGGGTCCGCGGCGGCGGCGTAACGGGCCCCGTCGGCCTGGGTGATGATGACCGACAGTGAATGGGCGACGATGTCGTGCATCTCCCGGGCGATGTGCGCCCGTTCATCGCCCGCCGCCAGCTCGCGCTCCTGCTGCTGTTCGATCTCGAGCCGGTGTGCCCGGTCCTCGAGCGCCTGTTCGCGCAGGCGCTTGGTCCGGGTGAGGTCGCCGGCGGTCCAGCTGAACAACACCAGCACCCACACCAGCACCAGCAGCACGAACGAGATGGGCAGCGAGGCCACCGGTTCGCCCGTCACGGTGGTGAAGTAGCGGGTGACCAGCATGACGCCGCCCCCCAGAGCCAGGACCAGGCCGCCGAGGCTCGCCCAGCGGGGGGCGTACGCCGCCAGCGCGTAGACGGTCAACGGGACGGCGACGTTCGCCGGCGACGGCGGAACGGACAGCGACCATTGCACGATGCACGCCGCGGCAATGACGACCCCGGACGGGACCGTCCGGGTGCGCCGCCACGCGAGGGGGGCCAGCAGCACCGTGTCGAAGGCAACGCCGCGCAGGCCGGCACCGCCGGCCGTGCCGAGCCCCACGAAGAGCAACCACAGCACGGCCATGGCCGTGAAGTCGACGGCAAAGCGGTGCCGCCGGAACCAGTCGTAGATGGAATGCATGACCACACGGTCAACAGTAGGCGGGCGGGGCCGGTGCCGGCATCCTGCCCCGGGTGGAGGCTCCGCCCGCCCGACCGTCCACATGATGGTACCGAATGCCCATCATGTGGATGGTCTGGATACGCTGGCGGCATGAGCGCATCGATTGATATTGCCGTCATCCCGGGCGACGGCATCGGCCCGGAAGTCATTGCGGAGGCCGTCAAGGTCCTGTCCAAGGTCGCCGCGGCGGACGGCGTTGCGTTGTCCCTCACGGAGTACAAGCTTGGTGCCGAGCACTGGCTGGCCACCGGCGAGACGCTCCCGGAGAGCACCATCGACGCCCTGCGCGGCCACGACGCCATCCTGTTCGGCGCGGTCGGCGCGGCGCCCGGCGACACGCGCATCCCGTCGGGGCTTATCGAGCGCGAGATGCTGCTGAAGCTGCGCTTCAGCCTGGACCACTTTGTGAACCTGCGTCCGTCCCGCCTGTACGACGGCGTGGCCTCGCCGTTGGCTGACCCCGGCACGATCGACTTCGTCGTGGTGCGTGAAGGCACCGAGGGTCCCTATGTGGGCAACGGCGGCGTGTTGCGCAAGGGCACGCCGCACGAGGTCGCCACCGAGGTGTCCGTGAACACCGCGTACGGGGTGGAGCGCGTGGTCCGGGACGGGTTCCGCCGGGCCGCCGCGCGCCCGCGCAAGAAGCTGACCTACGTGCACAAGCACAATGTGCTGGTCCATGCCGGGCACCTGTGGAAGCGCACCGTGGAGGCCGTCGCGGCCGAGTTCCCGGACGTCGCCGTCGACTACCTGCACGTGGACGCGGCCATGATCTTCCTCGTCACCGACCCGTCCCGGTTCGACGTGATCGTCACCGACAACCTGTTCGGCGACATCATCACCGACCTGGCCGCGGCCGTCAGCGGTGGCATCGGCCTGGCCGCCTCCGGCAACATCAACATGGACCGCACGGCGCCGTCCATGTTCGAGCCGGTGCACGGCTCCGCCCCGGACATCGCCGGGCGGCAGTTGGCCGACCCGACGGCCGCCATCCTGTCCGCGGCGTTGCTGCTGGACCATGTGGGCCACCCGGCCGCGGCGGCCCGGATCGAGACGGCCGTGGCCGCCGACGTCGCCGCCCGCGGCGAGGCCGGCCCGCGGTCCACGAGCGGCATCGGCGACGCCATCGCCGCGCGGCTCTGACGGCGCGGGGGTAGGCTTGGTCACTAGAGTGAGTGCACCGTAACCGAAAGTTGGCGGGTGCTTACGCTGCACAGACCCAACCGCCCGGCCCCCTGGCACCACCCGTGACGGGCACATTTCATGTGGAGGAAGCATGACCCTTTCAACGAGCGAGCTCACGTTCTCGCAGCAGCGAAACACCGCCCCGAAGAGCGAGGCCGAGCGGGCGGCCATCCTGGCCGACCCGGGCTTTGGCGACTACTTCACGGACCACACCGCGGTCATCGACTACAAGGTCGACGCGGAGGGCCAGGGTGGCTGGTCGAATGCGCGCATCGAACCCTACGGCCCCATTGCCATGGACCCGGCCGCCGCGGTGCTGCACTACGGGCAGGAGATCTTCGAGGGCCTGAAGGCCTACCGGCACGCCGATGGCTCCGTTTGGACGTTCCGGCCCGAGGCCAACGCGGCCAGGCTGAACGCCTCGGCCCGCCGGCTGGCCCTGCCGGAGCTGGCGCCGGAGTTGTTCATCGAGTCGCTGCGCCAGCTCGTCGCCATCGACCGGGACTGGGTGCCGTCCGGCGACGGCGAGGCCCTGTACCTGCGCCCGTTCATGATCGCCACGGAGGCGTTCCTGGGCGTGCGCCCGGCCCGGGAGGTGTCCTTCCGGGTCATCGCGTCCCCGGCCGGGAACTACTTCGGCGGCGAGCTGAAGCCCGTGTCGATCTGGCTGTCCACCGGCTACGCCCGGGCCGGCGAGGGCGGCACCGGCGAGGCCAAGTGCGGCGGCAACTACGCGGCGTCGCTGGCGGCACAGCTGGAGGCCGAGGCGCACGGCTGCAAGCAGGTGCTGTTCCTGGACCCGTTCAACGACAACGCCATCGAGGAACTCGGCGGCATGAACATCTTCTTCGTGTTCAAGGACGGCCGGCTCGTCACGCCGGCGCTGAACGGGCACATCCTGCACGGCGTCACGCGGGCCTCGGTGTTGCAGCTGGCGGCCGACCGCGGAATGAAGGTGGAGGAACGCAAGATCACCATCGACGAATGGCGTGACGGGGTGGCCTCCGGCGACATCACGGAAGCGTTCGCCTGCGGCACGGCCGCCGTGCTCACCCCGATCGGCGAACTGAAGACGGCCGACGGCGTCATCGCCTCCCCGGGCTCCGGTGCCGGCGAGGTCACCATGTCGATCCGCGAACAGCTGCTGGGCATCCAGACCGGCGCCATCGAGGACCTGCACGGTTGGCTGACGCGCCTGGCCTAGCTCCCCACCAAACTGGTGGTCACTTGTTGCACGAAATCCTCGGATTCCATGCAACAAGTGACCACCAGTTTGCGTCAGTGGGGCATGTCGGCGATTTTGCCGGGCCGGCATCCGGCAAACATTCGTGGACCCGCGCCATGAACCGTGTTGAAGCTATTGCGTGCACTTCAGGGTGCTGGTCCTGGCTCGGGTCTGCCTCGAATCGCTGATCGCCACGATTCGCACGGCGGACAACACCCGTGAGCTGGTCCGGCTGCAGGGTGGCGCGGCGGGACCGTACCTGTCCGACGGCGCGGCGAGCGTGCCGCCGTCGAACCCGTACCAGCCGTCGCAACCCTAGCCACCGGGCGCGGTTTCGTTTTGCGCCGACCGCCGCGCCAACTCAGCCGATAGACTCGGCCCCATGCGTATCGCCCGATTTGTTGTAGACGATGACCCGAAGTACGGCGTGGTGGAGGGGGATCCCGGCAGTGAAGTCGTCACTGTCATCAAGGGCGACCCGTTCTTCAATGGCATCGAGCCGACCACCATCCGGTATCCGCTGGAGGACGTGCGCCTTGTCGCGCCGATCATCCCGCGCAGCAAGGTGGTCGGCGTGGGCCGCAACTTCGTCGAGCACGCCCACGAGCTCGGCAACGAGGTGCCGACCCACCCGTTGCTGTTCCTGAAGCCCAATACGTCCGTGATCGGCCCGGGGGAGCGCATCGTGCTTCCCGAGTTCTCCGAGGAGGTCTCCTACGAGGCCGAACTGTGCGTGGTCATCGGCCGGATCTGCAAGGACGTGCCGGAGGAGCGGGTCGACGAGGTGATCTTCGGGTACACGTGCGGCAACGACCTGACGGCCCGGGACGCGCAGAAAACCGACCTGCAGTGGGCGCGCGCCAAGGGCTTCGACACGTCCGCGCCCTTGGGCCCGTGGATTGAAACCGAGCTGGACCCGGAGGACCTTGACATCAAGGCCTGGCTGAACGGCGAGCTGCGCCAGGACGGCAACACCTCGCAGATGATCCGCGGCGTGCGCGAACTCGTCTCGATCGTCTCCCGCGCGTTCACGCTGCTGCCGGGCGACGTGATCATGACGGGCACGCCCGCCGGCGTCGGGCTGGTCACGGCCGGTGACCGGTGCGACATCGAGATCGAGGGCATCGGCCGGCTGTCCAACCCGGTGACGCGGTAGCACGGACGTGCATTTCCCGGATGGGGGCCGGGAACCGGTGGAGACTGCCCACCGTCGGCAGGCGGCCACGGCAACCTACCGCAGCGCGTTGTCCAGCCGCCGGGCCCGGGCCGCGAACGACGCCACGCGCGGATCACCCGGGCCCGCCAGCCGTTCCAGCGCGGCCACCGCGGAAGTGTCCCCGGCACCCATGTCCGTGCCCAGCCATCGGGTGAGGACGGCCAGGGACCCGTCGGCCAGCGTGGCGGTCCGCACGGCCGCGGAAAGCTCCTCGCGCAGCAGTTCCACCGCCACGGCGGACGACCGGCTCAGCAGCGGCGCCCGGTACAACCCCAGCGCCCCGGCCACGTCACCGTCGCGCAGCGCCGCGATCACGCGGTTCACGTCCACCCGCGCCGCCACCGCCGAGGCCAGCCGGTACGGATTGGAGTCGATCACATCCCCGAGCACGCCCCGGATCCTGTGCATCTCGATGCGCACCGTGGCCGCCGTCCCGTCCTCGCCGTACAGCTCGTAGGCCAACTCGTCGGCGCTCCATCCCTGCTGCCGCGAGCACAGCAGCGCGAGGATCTCGGCCCGGCGCGCGGTCAGCGGCACCCGGGTCCCGTCCGCGCGCACGACGGCCGGCCGCTCACCCAGCAGCTCGATGGAAGCGATGCCGACGGGCGGGTGATGGTCGACGCCGGCACTCGCCGGCGCGGTCGTCGCGCCGATGATCTGCTCGGCCACCCGCACGGCGCACCGGACCAGGCGCAGGGAATCCGGCGTGAGCGTGTCGAACGGGCCGGACACGTCCAGCACACCCAGCAAGGCGCCCGTGACCGGGTGGTGGATGGGGGCGGCCGTGCATGCCCAGTCGTGGTGGGTGCGCACCAGGTGCTCGGCCGAGAACAGCTGCTCGGGAGCCCCCGTCCGCAGTGCCTCGCTGATCGCGTTCGTGCCGATCCCCGACTCGGACCAGTCGGCACCCTCGACGAATTCCAGCGAGTCGGCCAGGCGCAGCGCCGGGCGGCTGCCGAACCGCCACAGCACCTCGCCGGAGGCGTCCGTGACGATCAGCAGCTGGCGGCCGGATTCGTCGCCGAGCAGTTCCGCCAACGCCGGGACGGCCGCGGTCAGCGGGTGGTCGTGCCGCAGCCGGTGCACGTCCGCGGGTTCGTGCACGTGCCGGGGACTGTGCTGGTCGGGGCTGATGCCCAGGGTCATGGCACGCCGCCAGGAATCCTGGAGGCCCGGTGCGATCTCCAGGCGGGACGTGCCGGAGATGACGTCCTCGTGCGCGCTCCGCAACAACCGCGCGTAGCGCAACGGGTCCGAGTACCGCAAGGCGGCGCCAACCGGCCTGGCCGTGGTCCGCGGTGTGGGCATTCGGTTCTCCTGCCGGGCAATGTAACGCGCTTGCAACCCCCGAGGGACTGTACTTGTGAGATCAATCACGTGCATACCAGCGTACGCGCCGAGCAGGGCGGGGGCGAGCGGTGGGAGCGGGAACCAAGGACGCAGAACCAAGGACACAAGGGAGTGGACATGACACGGACGCCAAACGAGATCGTCGCCAACTGGCTTGCCGGTTTGGATGCGGCGCTGCAAGACAAGGACGTCGGGGCGGCGCGGGACCTGTTCGCCGAGGACTGCTACTGGCGGGACTTCGTGACGTTCACGTGGAACCTGAAGACGTTCGAGGGCAAGGCCCAGATCGGCCAGATGCTCACGGACCGGCTCGACCATGTGGCGCCGTCCGGGTGGGCGCTCGCCGAGGACGCCACCGGGGACGAACACAACACGGAGGCGTGGATCGGCTTCGAGACCGGCGCCGCCCGCGGCTATGGTCATCTTCGCCTGAGGAACGGCCAGTGCTGGACCCTGCTGACCACCATGCAGGAGCTCAAGGGCCACGAGGAGAGGAGGGGCCCCAACCGGGAGCAGGGCGTGGCCCACCAGATCACCCGCGGCCGCAAGTCCTGGCTGGAGGCCAAGCAGGACAATGAAACGAGATTGGGCTACGACGAGCAGCCGTACTGCCTGGTCATCGGCGGCGGCCAGGGCGGCATCGGGCTGGCGTCCCGGCTGCGCCGGCAGGGCGTGCCGACCATCGTGGTGGAGAAGAACGCCCGGGCCGGGGATTCGTGGCGCAACCGGTACAAGTCGCTGCACCTGCACGACCCCGTCTGGTACGACCACCTGCCGTACCTGAAATTCCCGGACGACTGGCCCGTCTTCGCGGCGAAGGACAAGATCGGCGACTGGCTGGAGCACTACACGGCCATCATGGAGCTGAACTACTGGTCGAGCACGGAAGCGACCAAGGCAAGTTTCGACGAGGCCGCCGGTGAATGGGTGGTTGAGGTGACGCGCGACGGCGTGCCGGTCACCTTGCGCCCGAAGCAGCTCGTCTTCGCCCTGGGCGTCTCCGGCTACCCGAACGTCCCCGAGTTCGACGGCGCGGACAGTTTCCTGGGGGATCAGTACCACTCGTCGAAGCATCCGGGCGGCGGCGACTGGACGGGCAAGAGGGCCGTGGTCATCGGTTCGAACAACTCGGCGCACGACATTTGCGCCGACCTGTGGGAGCACGGCGCGGACGTCACCATGGTCCAGCGCTCCTCCACGCACATCTCGCGCAGCGAGTCGCTGATGGATCTGGGCCTGGGCGAGCTGTACTCGGAGAAGGCGTTGGCCAACGGGGTGACCACCGAGAAGGCCGACCTGCTGTTCGCGTCGCTGCCGTACCGGATCCTGCCGGACGCGCAGAAGCCCGTCTATGCGGAGATGGCCCGCCGGGACGCGAAGTTCTACCAGGACCTGGCCGCCGCCGGGTTCGACCTTGACTTCGGCGAGGACGGCTCCGGCCTGTTCGTGAAGTACCTGCGGCGCGGCTCCGGCTACTACATCGACGTGGGCGCCTCGCAGCTGATCATCGACGGCAGGGTCCGGCTCGCCACCGGCCAGGTCGCGAAGATCACCGGCAACGCCGTGGTCATGGCGGACGGCACGGAACTGGAGGCGGACCTGATCGTGTACGCAACCGGGTACGGGTCGATGAACGGCTGGCTGGCCGACCTCATCTCGCCCGAGGTCGCGGACCAGGTCGGCAAGTGCTGGGGCTACGGGTCGGACACCACGCGCGACCCCGGACCGTGGGAGGGGGAGCTGCGCAACATGTGGAAGCCCACGAACGTCGCGAACCTGTGGATCCACGGCGGCAACCTGCACCAGAGCCGGCACTATTCGAACTACCTGGCCCTGCAGCTCAAGGCCCGCATGGAGGGGCTGGACACCCCCGTCTACCAGCTGCAGCAGTCCCACCACGCCCGGTGATCGAGCCACACCCGGTGATCGAGCCACACCCGGTGATCGAGCCACACCCGGTGATCGAGCCTGTCGAGATCAGGTGACGGACGACGCCGGTGCGTTGCCTACCCAAGGCGGCGCACCGGCGTCGCCCGTCACCAGCAGGAGCCGCGGGGGGCGGGTGGGCCCACGGCGGCGAGGGGCCCGCTGCGAGCGCGCGAGCGGGGGGAGCCGCCGGGGATAAACTGGGACCACCATGACTACTGCAGCCATCATCCCCGCAGCTCCCATCCCCTCCGTCACCGACGAAACCCCCGTCCGGGTCCGGTTTTGCCCGTCACCCACCGGAACCCCGCACGTGGGGCTGATCCGCACGGCCCTGTTCAACTGGGCGTACGCCCGGCACACCCAGGGCACGCTCGTGTTCCGCATCGAGGACACCGACGCCAAGCGCGACAGCGAGGAGAGCTACCTGCAGCTGCTGGACGCGCTCAAGTGGCTGGGCATCACCTGGGATGAGGGCGTTGAGGTCGGCGGGCCGCATGCGCCGTACCGGCAGTCGCAGCGCGGGGACATCTACCAGGACGTGATCGCCAAGCTCGTGGCCGGCGGGCACGTGTACGAGTCGTATTCCACGCCCGAGGAGGTCGAGGCCCGGCACAAGGCGGCCGGCCGGGACGTGAAGCTGGGGTACGACAACTTCGACCGTGACCTGAGCGCGGCTCGGATTGCCGCGTTCAAGGCGGAGGGCCGCCGGCCCGCCCTGCGCCTGCGCATGCCCGACACGGACATCACCTTCACCGACCTGGTCCGGGGCGAGATCACCTTCAAGGCCGGTTCCGTGCCGGATTACGCGATCGTGCGCCCCAACGGCGCGCCGCTGTACACGCTCGTGAACCCGGTGGACGACGCGCTCATGGGCATCACCCACGTGCTGCGCGGCGAGGACCTGCTGTCCTCCACGCCCCGCCAGATCGCGCTGTACCAGGCGCTGTACGAGGTGGGCGTGGCCGACTACATGCCGCTGTTCGGGCACCTGCCGTACGTGATGGGCGCCGGCAACAAGAAACTGTCCAAGCGCGACCCCGAGTCGAGCCTGTTCCTGCACCGTGAGCACGGCTTCATTCCCGAGGGCCTGCTGAACTACCTGTCGCTGCTGGGGTGGTCGCTGTCCGCCGACGAGGACATCTTCACCGTGGAGACGCTGGTGGCGAACTTCGACATCCACGACGTGCTCGGCAACCCGGCCCGCTTCGACGTGAAGAAGGCCGAGGCCATCAACGGCACGCACGTGCGCATGCTGGCGGCCGCCGACTTCCGTGACCGGCTGGTCCCGTACCTGCAGGCCGGCGGCGTGCTCGGTTCGTCCCTGAGCGCCCGGGACGAGGAGATCCTCACCGAGGCCGCACCGCTGATCCAGGAGCGTATCACGCTGCTCGGCGAGGCGCCGGAGATGCTCGGGTTCCTGTTCAAGGACGACGACGCCGTCGACGTCGCCGACGATGCGCGCAAGGGCCTGCCGGAGAACGTGTCGGAGGTGCTGGACGCCGCCCTGGGCGCCCTCGAGCCGGTGACCGACTGGGCGGCGGAGGCCATCCAGGCGGCGTTGAAGGCCGCGCTGGTGGAGGGCCTGGGCATCAAGCCGCGCCTGGCGTTCGGGCCGGTGCGCACGGCCATTTCGGGCCGTCGCATCTCGCCGCCCCTGTTCGAATCCATGGTGATCCTGGGCAAGGAGTCCTCGCTGGCCCGTATCAAGGCGTTCCGCCGGTGATGCCGGCCGTGGCCGGGCGGGACGCCCCCGGCCCGGTGGTCGCCGGCGTCCTGTTCGACATCGACGACACGCTCATCGACCTGCGCCAGGCCATGCGGGACACCATCGCCGCGGTCAGCGCGGACCTGCTGGACCTGTCCCCGGCCGGGTGGGACGCGTTCACCGGGCTGTACCTCGACGACGCCGAACGCTACTACGACAGGTACGTGGCCGGGGAATTCGGCTTCGCCGAGCAGCGTGGCCTGCGGGCCCGGGCGGCGCTGGCCGCATTCGGCGTCACGAACTTTTCCCCGGCGCGCGAGGCGTCCTGGGTGGCCGCCTACGAGGAGGCGCAGCCCGGGTTCATCCGCCCGTTCGCCGATGTCCTCCCGGTGCTGGACCGCCTTGATTCCGCGGGCATCCCGTACGGCGCCGTGAGCAACAACGTGCACGACTACCAGCGCGCCAAGCTGGACCGGGCCGGGCTGTCCCGGGTCACGGCCCTGGTCGGCATCGACACCGTGGGCGTGGCGAAGCCGGCACCCGCCGTGTTCCATGAGGGGTGCCGGCTGCTGGGCACCCTGCCGGAAGAAACGCTGTACGTGGGGGACAACCTGACGCTGGACGCCGTCGGCGCCACGGACGCCGGGCTGTGGGGCGTGTGGCTGGACCGGAGCGGATCCGCCGCGGCCGAGTCCTGGGCCGGCCCGCGCCTGGCGGGGCTGGATGAGCTGGCGGGGTTGCTCGGTTAGACATCCCGCTGGTCGAGCCTGTCGAGACCCCGTCGAGACCCCCGCGATTTCGACAAGCTCAAGCACCGCGAGACCGCGCTGGTCGAGCCCCGTCGAGACCCTGTGACCGACGACTCCCGCCCTGGCCGGGCTCCCGTTTTGTCCTTGGGTGAACTTTCGGGTAGAGTTTTATCCCGGCGCGAGGGCCGCCGAGCGAACGGGAAACCGGGGACTTCGGAGCCCCGAAAGTGCCATTGGGATATGGTGTAATTGGCAACACTACGGTTTCTGGTACCGTCATTCTAGGTTCGAGTCCTGGTATCCCAGCGCTTCAAAAGAGCAACGCAAGCCGATTGGCGTGCACGGCAGGAATCGGATAGTATTTCTGAGGCTTGCCGGGCAAAAGAACGGCAGGAAAGTATTAGGGCCCCATCGTATAGCGGCCTAGTACGTCGCCCTCTCACGGCGGTAACGCGGGTTCGAATCCCGCTGGGGTCACTGGCAAGACCGGAAACCTTCGGGTTTCCGGTCTTTCTTTTTTGCCCGGATGGCGAATGGCGCTTGTCATTGCAAACAAACTGGCATGATGAACCTGTGAGCGGAACATCGCGCCTATCTGGACGCCAGGCCAAGGCCGTGGCGTTGCTCGAGGACGCCCGCAGCCAATTGGGCAAACTCGACTTTCCGCTGCAATTGCCGGGGGCCGTGGAGACCCGCGCCCAGGCCATCGCCGCGCTGGGCCAGCTGGACGACTACATCATTCCCCGCTACCGCAGCCTGGACGCCCCGCTGCTCGCCGTCGTCGGAGGTTCCACCGGGGCCGGCAAGTCAACGCTCGTCAACGCACTCGTCGGCCGCCCCGTGACCCGCTCGGGCGCCATCCGGCCCACCACCCGCCAGCCCATCCTGCTGCACCACCCGGACGACGCCGCCTGGTTCACCTCCACCCGCGTCCTGCCGACCCTGGCCCGGGTCCGGGGTGAACCGGTGGCCGCCAACACGCCCGCGTCCAGGGCCGGCGCCGCGCCGGACCCGAACGCCATGGGGTCCCTGGTGCTGGTCGCCGATCCGGCCGTCCCCGCCGGCATCGCCCTGCTGGACGCCCCCGATGTGGACTCCGTCGCGGCGGCGAACCGGGCCCTGGCCGCGCAACTGCTTGCCGCCGCCGACCTGTGGCTGTTCGTCACGACGGCGAACCGGTACGCGGACGCCGTGCCGTGGAGGCTGCTCGTGGACGCCGCCGGCCGGGACATCCTCGTCGGCGTCGTCCTGGACCGGGTGCCGGCGGGCGCCGAGGCGGAGGTGGGCGACGACCTGCGCGGCATGCTCGAACGGGAGGGGCTGGCCGGGGCCGAACTGTTCGTCGTCCCCGAATCGGACCTGGACGCCCTCGGCATGCTCCCGTCCGCCACGGTCGAACCGGTCAGGGACTGGCTCGCCGCGATCTCCGCCCACGCGACCGACCGGGCCGCGATCGCACGGCGCACCCTGGACGGCACCATAAGGTCGCTGGCCGGCACCGTGCGCGAACTGTCCCGGGCCTCGCTGGAACAGCACGAGGCGAGCCTGCAACTGGCCGACGACGTGCAGGCCGCGTATGCCGACGCGGCCGACCACATCGCCCGCGCGACCAGCGACGGCACGCTGCTGCGCGGCGAGGTGCTGTCCCGGTGGCAGGACTTCGTCGGCACGGGCGAGTTCTTCCGGGCGCTCGAGAGCGGCATCGGCCGCGTCCGGGACAGGATCGGGGCGTTCTTCAAGGGCCAGCCGGCCCCGGCCGTCAAGGTCGAGACGGCCATCGAGACCGGATTGCAGGCCGTGATCGTCGCCCAGGCGGCCCGCGCCGCCGAGGACGCCGACCAGCGGTGGCGTGCCGACCCGGCCGGCCGGCAGCTGCTGGGCGCCGACGACCTCTCCGGACTGCCCGCGACGTTCCCGGCCGAGGCCGCCGCCGAAATCCGGGGCTGGCAGCAGGACGTGCTGGCCCTGATCCGCAGCGAGGGCGCGGCCAAGCGGTCAAGGGCCCGCTTGCTGTCCTTCGGCGTCAACGGACTGGGCGTCATCTTGATGATCGTCGTTTTCTCCTTCACCGGGGGACTGACGGGAATCGAGGTCGGCATCGCCGGCGGCACCGCCGTCGTCGGCCAAAAACTGCTCGAGGCGATCTTCGGCGAGGACGCCGTCCGCCGCCTGGCGCAACAGGCGCGCCACTCCCTGCAGGAGAGGTGCCAGAGCCTGCTGGCGGCGCAGCAGCAACGTTTCCTGGGCCGGATCGGCTCCCTGAACCGCGGCGCCGCACCGTTCGTGGAACGGCTCGACAGGCTGGCCGACTCGCTCGCGACCCTCGGGAGCCGCCCATGAGCCGGCACCGCGAGGCCCGCGCGGAATCGGCGCTGGCTGGCCGGTTGGCGGCGCTGAACGAGGCACGTGAACTGGGGGAGGGGCGGTTGGACGACGCCGCGCTGCAACGCACCTACGATGTGCTGGACCGGGCGGCGTCGCGGCGTTCGCTGAGTGCCGAGCACACCGTGGTGGGCTTCTTCGGGGCGACCGGCAGCGGCAAGTCGTCGCTGTTCAACGCCGTGGCCCGGGCCGACATCGCCCGCGTGGCGGTGCGCCGCCCCACCACGAGCGAGCCGCTCGCGCTCACGTGGGGGCGGGCCGGCAGCGCGCCGCTGCTCGATTGGCTGGGGGTCGCGGACCGGCGCGAGGGCGCGCCGGTGCCGGGGCTGACGGACGACGGCGGCGGCCTGGTTTTGCTCGACCTGCCCGACTTTGATTCCACCCACCACGAGCACCGTGCCACGGTCGAGCGGCTCGCCGGGCAGGTGGACGTCCTGGTGTGGGTGGTCGACCCGCAGAAGTATGCCGATGCGCTCATCCATGACGACTTCATCCGGCGGTTCTCCGCCCACGGCGCCGTGACCTGCGTGGTGCTCAACCAGGTGGACCGGCTGGGACCCGACGAGGTCGGGCCCGTGCACGAGTCGCTGCGCGGGTTGTTGGACCGGGACGGGCTGCACGGCGCGACGGTGCTGCCGGTCTCCGCCGTCACCGGGGAGGGGATCGACGCGCTCCGCTCGCGGTTCGCCGTCGTCGTCCGGGAACGCGCCGCGCAGTCGCGCCGGCTGGCCGCCGACGTCCAGGTCGCCGCCCGCGAATTGGCCGCGGCGTCCGGCGTTTCGGGGCCCGGTCCGGTTCACGGTGTGCACCAGCAGGACCGGCGCATCCTGGCCGCCGGGTTGGCCGGGGCCGCGCACGTGGACACCGTGGTGGCGGCCGTGCGGGCGTCGTACCGGTTGGAGGCGACACGGCGGACGGGCTGGCCGGTGACCCGGTGGATGGCCCGGTTCCGCCAGGACCCGCTGCGGCGGTTGAGCCTGCGCCGCGACGATGCGCCGCAGGTCAACCGGACGTCACTGCCGGGGCCCGGGACAACGGAAGAGGCGCAACTGGACTCGGCCGTGCGCACGTTCGCCGACGCGGGCGCCGACGGCGTCCCGGGCCCGTGGCGGGCGTCCATCCGGGCGGCGGCGCGCGCGCACCGCGATGCCCTGCCCGAGGCACTGGACCAGTCCGTGGCGACGACGGACCTGCGGGCGAACGCGATCTCCTGGTGGTGGCCGGTGTTCTCCGTGCTGCAGTGGCTGGCCGTGGCCGTGGCCGTGGCCGGGCTTGGCTGGCTGGGCGTCGTCGCCGGGCTCGGCTACTTCCAGCTTGCCGTGCCCCGGGCACCGAGGGTCGAGGGGTGGCCGGTGCCGACGCTCATGGTCGCCGCCGGGGTGGTCGTGGGCGTCTTCCTGGCCGTGGCGGGCAAGCTCATTGCGGCCGTCGGGTCGGCTGGTCGCGCCCGGCTGGCACGGAAGCGGCTGAACCACGGCATCGCGTCGATCGGCCAGACGCTCGTGGTGGACCCGGTCGAGGCCGAGGTGGCCCGTTATGCTGCGTTCCGGGACGCCCTCGCCGCCGCCCAGTCCAAGTAGGGCGCACTTGCGCACCAAAACCCCGTCATTTCGGGGCTTAACCGCGCCCTACTTTCCCTGTCCCGGCCAGCCGCGGCTGATCAGTGCCTGGCGGATCTTGGCCACGGCGGCGCGTGCCCCGTTGGCCATGTGCCGCTTGGAGAGGCGCACCTCAACCCAGCCTGCGGCGGCGTAGTCCTCCTGGCGGGCGATGTCCCGGTCGACCTGGTCCGGCGCGGCGTGGGTGCCGCCCTCGTATTCAACGGCGATGCGGTACTTCCGGAACGACTGGTCGGGGGCACGGACCGTCCCCGAGCCCAGAATGATCGCGGTGTTCAGCTCCGGTTCGGGCAGTCCGTGCCGGATCACGGCAAGCCGGAGCCGGGTTTCCGGGGCGGAGTCCGAGCCGACGCGGGCCAATTCCAGGGCTGCGCGTGCCTTCCTGATGCCGGGGGTTCCCTTGTGGCGGTCCAGCAAGCGCTCAACTTGTTATTTAACCCTTGAGGGTGGGGCCGCGGAGGATGGGGGTGGCCGTTCGGCGTGCCGCTTGCCTTGAGGGCCGTCGTTTCCGATGCTTTGTGGTATCAGACACCGAAGCACCACCAAGAAACGACGGCCGTGGTCATGATTATCCCTGACAGTGCTCCGGCAGCGGCGGCGGATCGAGAGCGAGTCGATGCGTTCCGTGAGGGCTACCATGCCTGCCTGACGCGGCGGGCGGACACGTTGTTCGAACTGACCGACGCGCTGCTGTGCGCCCAGGGGAAGGTCACCGACCTGGCCCACCTGTCCCTGGAGCCCGAGCATCACCGCAGCTATGGGGCACTCTATGACGCGATGAACTGTGGCCGGATCGACCTCGACGCGCTCAAGGCCTGCATTGCTGAGGTGCCCGTGGCCAAACTGCCCAATCCTGCCGGCCGGGAGAGGATCGTGCTGGCGGTGGACGTGTCGAACTGGCTGCGCCCGGATGCCGCCTGCAGTCCGGACCGCGCCTTCTGCCACACGTACGCCCGCAACGGGCAGGCACAGATGATCCCGGGCTGGCCGCCTTCGTGGCGGCACTGGAGCCGGGGGCCACCTCCTGGACGGCGCTGCTTGACGTGGTGCGGTTGCGTCCCGGGAACGACGCCACGGGTGTCACGGCCGCCCAATTGCGCTCGGTGCTCGGCCGGCTGATCCGTACCGGTCAGCAGCGGGCCCGGGACCCGGAGGTCCTGGTGGTCATGGATGCCGGCTACGAGGTGGCCCGCCTGGCCTGGCTGCTGGCCGACCTGCCGGTGGTCCTGGTCGGGCGGCTCCGGTCGGACAGGGTTTTTTACGCCCCGGCCGGGACACGCCGCGGACCAAGCAAGGGCCGCCAACCACGGCACGGGGCCAAGCTGGTGCTGGCCGACCGGTCCACCCACCCGGTCCCGGTGTGTTCCACGGAGCATGTCCTGGACCGTTACGGCACGGTCCATGCGGTCGCGTTCGCCCGGATGCACCCCAAGCTCGATTCCCGCGGGCGCTTCAAAGACCACCCAGGGCCCCTGCCCCTGATCGAGGGAACCGTGATCGGGGTGGACGTCGAGCGCCTGCCGGGAAACCAGAACCCCAAACCGTTATGGCTCTGGGTCTCGAAACCGGTGCCCGATCATGCCGTGGAGGCAGATCACTGGTGGTCGATGTATTTGCGCCGTTTCGACATCGAACACACCTTCCGTTTCCTGAAACAAGACCTGGGATGGACCCGGCCCCGGCTGCGTGATCCCGAAGCGGCCGACCGGTGGACCTGGATCGTCCTCAGTGCGCACACGCTTCTGCGATTGGCCAGGCCCCTGGCCACCGAATGCCGGCTGCCGTGGCAGGCGCCGACTCCGCAGCCCCGGCTGTCTCCGGCACGGGTCCGGGCGACCTATCGGCGGACCTGCCAGAACACGGTCCACCCGGCAAAACCGCCGGTAGCCTCCACGCCCGGGCCCGGACGCCCCAAAGGCCACCCCAACCGGGTCAAACCCGGGATTCAGCCCGTCGGATTGGCCCACTACAAGGGTTAAATAGCAAGCTCAAGGTCCGCGCGCGTGGCGTAGGGGGCGGTGCGGGCTTCGAAGACGGGGCGGGGGATGCGCAGCAGGTGGTCGGCGCCGACCACCAATTCCTCGATGGACATTTTCCTGGCGCAGTCAAGCCAGGTCCTGGCCCGAGTCGTGATCCACAGCCCGTCCAGGAATACGACCTCGTCGTTGCGGAACTGGGTCTTGTGGGCGATGACTCCGCGGCGGCGCATCATGGTGTGGGGCGCCTGGCGGGCGATGTGGATGCCGGGGCCACCACGGTCGGGATGGAAGCCGGGCATGCCCCAGATCTCGAGGGCGGTTGCGTGCGACGCGGCCGCGTGACCGGTGACAATGCAGTACGGGCGGGTGAGCAGCGCCAGCGACGAGTCGGCGCCCTCGACGGTGCGGATGCCGCGGCTCAAGCGCACCAGCTTCCGGTGCCGGAGCCAGCCGCGTCCGATGCCGAGGTCGTGGGCCTCGCCGGTGGTGAAGGGACCGGTCAACAGTTCTGGTGGGAGTTTGTCTGGGTGCAACATCCCCACATCATGACGCGTTCGCGGGAGGGACGCAGAAGTTATCCACAGGCCCCCGGTTCCACGGCATCCAGGGCGCGGTTAAGCACCCAATGGCCCCGAAATGCGTGCTTAAGCGCGCCCTAGTTGGGCCGGAGGAGGGCGTCGCGGACCTTCATGAGGGTGCGCAGGTTGCGGGTGGTGGTCGCCGCCTTGTATTTGGTCTTGGCGGTGAGCTTGCTGAACGGGCTGTCGATCGTGCCACCAACGGCCGCCAGCCACGCCAGCGCCGCCGGGTCGAGCCGCAGCACGCCGGCATCGTCGAATTCCCGGCCAAGACCCTCGAGCTCGTCGAGCACGGCCGGATCGGAGGACAACGTGACGTAGCTGTGCCGCTCGGCGGAATCCGGCGGGTACGGGCAGGCGTCGATGATCGCGGAAAGCCGCGCCTGATCCAGCAGCACCACCCACGCGTCATAGCCGAAATTCAAACGCAGGCAGTCCTCCACCAGCGCCTTCAGCTCCGCGGGGCCCATGTCGGCGCCGCACACGACGTTCCCGGACGCCAGCAACGTCGCCACGTTGCGCAGGGGCAACGCCGCCAGCGCGGTGCGCAGCCCGGCCATCTTGATGTTGATGCCACCCACGTTGACCCCGCGCAGGAAGACGGCGTAATTCGTCATGCGCCGATCGTACCGGGTGGCCGGTTGAAGCACGACGGCGGCACCCGCCGCACGCATGGAGCGAACGGTGGGTGCCGCCGTCGGACCCGGCTGCCGGATCTACTCGAGCTCGCGGGCCTTCAGGAGGGCGAATTCCTCGTCCGTGATGGCGCCCGACTGGTGCAGCGCCGCCAGCCGTTCGATCTTGGAGATCAGGTCCTCGGCCGGCGCCGCGGGGGCGGCGGCCGGGGCGGCGTCGGGCACCGGGAGGGGCGGGGCGGCGGCCTGCTTGCGGGCGGCGCTGTTGCCCACGGCGTTGATCGTCTTGGCGGCCACGGCCGTGTGGGCCGCCGTCCGGGCGAGGTTGCGGCTGCGGCGAAGGACCATCGTGGACTCCTTGACTCGGGCGGGGCTCTATCTGCCACCATTGTGCCCCGAAGTGGGCCCGCATGCAGCCGATGATGCGCAAAATTCGCGGATCCACTGATCGATAGATCGGGGTGCGCACGCCGCGCACCCCGATCTATCGATCAGTGGATGCTTCGGGAATCCGGACACGGCGGAGCCGGCCCTTGCGGAGCCGGTCAGTCGCCGCTCTTGCGCAGTGCCTCCGTCAGGATGCGGGACGCGTTGCAGACGATCTCGGCGTGCAGCCGTCCGGGCTGGCGCGTGAGGCGCTCGATCGGCCCGGAGATCGACACGGCGGCGATCACGCGACCGGACGGCCCCCTCACCGGAGCCGACACGGAGGCGACCCCCGGCTCGCGTTCGCCCAGGCTCTGGCCCCAGCCGCGGCGCCGGACCCCGGCCAGCACCGTCGGGGTGAACCGGGCATTCTGCAGCCCCTCGAGCAGGCGCTCGTGATCCTCCCAGGCCAGCAGCACCTGGGCGGCCGAGCCGGCCTTCATGGTCAGCTGCGTGCCGACCGGGATGGTGTCGCGCAGGCCGATCGGGCGTTCGGCGGAGGCGACACACACACGCCAGTCGCCTTGCCGGCGGAAGATCTGGGCGCTCTCGCCGGTCGAGTCGCGCAGCTGGAGCAGGACGGGGCCGGCGGCGGCGATCAGCCGGTCCTCGCCGGCGGCCGAGGCCAGCTCGACCAGGCGCGAACCGAGCACGAACCGGCCCTGCATGTCGCGGCTGACGAGCCGGTGGTGCACCAGGGCCAGGGCCAGCCGGTGCACGGTGGGCCGGGCCAGGCCCGTCGCGGCGACGAGCTGCGCCAGGGTGGTGGGGCCCGCCTCGAGTGCGTCGAGGACCAGGGCCGCTTTGTCGATGACGCCAACGCCACTAGAATTGTCCATGTAATGATATTGCCGTCTCATTATTTGAGATGCAAATCGACGGGCTGGCCCCGTGGCGGACGGGCTGGTTCAGTGGACACATACAGAACACGGTGCCGGGCGACCACGCCACCAACACGGCACACCAGATGAAGGGAGCTGGCCGTGACCGAGGCAACCACACCCGGAACGCACGACTCAGCACAGGTGCAGAACGCCCCGCGGAAAGCCAAGACGCTGGCCGAGAAGGTGTGGCGCGACCACGTCGTCCGCCAGGGCGAGGGTGCGGGCGACGCCGCCCAGCCGGACCTGCTCTACATCGACCTGCACCTCATCCACGAGGTCACCTCGCCGCAGGCCTTCGAGGGCCTGCGGCTGGCCGGCCGGCCGTTGCGCCGCCCCGACCTGACCATCGCCACCGAGGACCACAACACACCCACGCTGGCCATCGACCGGCCCATCGCGGACCCGACCAGCCGCACGCAGATCGAGACGCTGCGGGCGAACTGCAAGGAGTTCGGTGTCCGCCTGCACTCGCTGGGCGACAAGGAGCAGGGCATCGTGCACGTCGTCGGCCCGCAGCTGGGCCTGACCCAGCCGGGCATGACCGTGGTCTGCGGCGACTCGCACACGTCCACGCACGGTGCCGTCGGCGCGCTGGCGTTCGGCATCGGCACCTCCGAGGTGGAGCACGTCATGGCCACCCAGACGCTGCCGCTGAAGCCGTTCAAGACCATGGCCATCACGGTCGAGGGCACGCTGCGTCCGGGCGTGAGCTCCAAGGACATCATCCTGGCCGTCATCGCCAAGATCGGCACCGGCGGCGGGCAGGGCTACGTGCTCGAATACCGGGGCTCCGCCATCCGGGCCCTGTCCATGGACGCCCGCATGACCATCTGCAACATGTCGATCGAGGCGGGCGCCCGGGCCGGCATGATCGCCCCGGACGAGACCACGTTCGACTTCCTCAGGGGCCGCCCGCACGCACCGGTCGGCGCGGACTGGGACGCCGCGCTCGAGTACTGGAGGACGCTGCCCACCGACGCGGATGCCGACTTCGACGCGGAGGTTTTCCTGGACGCCGACACGCTGGAACCGTTCGTCACCTGGGGCACCAACCCGGGCCAGGGCGTGTCCCTGAACAGCAACGTCCCGAACCCGGAGGACTTCGGCGACGAGAACGCCAAGGCCGCCGCCGAGCGCGCCCTGGCCTACATGGACCTGGCCGCCGGCACGCCCATGAAGGACATCCGCGTCGACACGGTGTTCCTGGGCTCCTGCACGAACTCGCGCATCGAGGACCTGCGCGCCGCCGCCGACGTCATCCGCGGCCGGGAGAAGGACCCGAACATCCGCATGCTGGTGGTCCCCGGCTCGGCCCGCGTGCGGCTGGAGGCGGAGGCCGAGGGGCTGGACCAGGTGTTCAAGGACTTCGGCGCCGAATGGCGGTTCGCCGGCTGCTCGATGTGCCTGGGCATGAACCCGGACCAGCTGGAGCCGGGGGAGCGCTGCGCCTCCACGTCGAACCGCAACTTCGAGGGCCGCCAGGGCAAGGGCGGGCGCACCCACCTGGTCTCGCCCGTCGTCGCCGCCGCCACCGCGGTCCGCGGCACGCTCAGCTCGCCGTCGGACCTGGCCCCGGTGGTCGAGCCCGTCGAGACCGAGACCCAGCCCGTGAACGTAGCGTAGGAGAAACCCATGGAACAGTTCACCACCCACACCGGCATCGGGGTCCCGCTGCGTCAGAGCAACGTGGACACGGACCAGATCATCCCGGCCGTGTACCTCAAGCGCATCACGCGCACCGGATTCGAGGACGCGCTGTTCGCCAGCTGGCGCAAGAACCCGGAGTTCATCCTGAACCAGGAGCCGTTCAACGCCGGCTCGGTGCTGGTGGCCGGCGCCGACTTCGGCACGGGTTCCTCGCGCGAGCACGCCGTCTGGGCGCTGAAGGACTACGGCTTCAAGGCCGTGCTCTCCTCCCGCTTCGCCGACATTTTCCGCGGCAACTCCGGCAAGCAGGGCCTGCTCGCCGCCCAGGTCGCCCAGGACGACATCGAGTTGATCTGGAAGGTCCTCGAGCACGCCCCGGGCACCGAGGTCACGGTCGACCTGGTCAGCAAGACCGTGCACGCCGGTGCCGTCGTCGCGCCCTTCGACATCGACGACTACACCCGCTGGCGCCTGCTCGAGGGCCTGGACGACATCGGCCTGACGCTGCGCCACGAGGCGGACATCACCGCGTTCGAGGCCACCCGCCCGTCCTTCAAGCCGACCACGCTGCCGGCGAAAAGCTGACGGACGACGGCGGGCCGTCGCCTGCCGCTGCCCGGTCCCCTTCGCGGGGGTGTCCGGTCCGCCCGCGATTCTGGGCAAACCCACAGCCCGGAACTAGTTCGATCATCGAACAATGGGTCTAGTCTTGGCGCATGAGCACCGACGTCGACGCTGATCCGGATGCCATAACCGACATCGAGACGGCCGGACTTGCCGGGGCCGTGCACGGGCTGGTGCGTGCCGCGCGCGTGCTCGAACGGGCCGCCGACGAGCTGAATCTGGCGCATTTCCGCGTGCTCTCGGCCATTGCGGATGGCGAGGCGCGGGCGTCGAAGGTGGCGGCACGGTTGGCGCTCGGGCGGCCGGCCATCAGCTCGGCGGTGGCCGCCCTGACGGACCGCGGACTACTGTCGCAGGGGACGTCGGCCACCGACCAGCGCGCCGTCGAGCTGCGGCTCACCCCGGCGGGGCGCGCGGTGCTGGCAGCGTGTGAACGGACGCTGGACGACCGCCTGCTCGACCTTGCACGCCTGACCCCCAACCCCACCGCCCTCCTGGCCGCGCTCGACTCACTCAATGCCGCCGTCGACCGTTTCCATGCCGGCCAGTCCCATGCCGGCCAGCCGGCGGGCCCCGCCGAAGCCGCCGCCCCATGAGCCAGCTGAGGGAGCGCACGAAACGCGACGCCGAAGGCGAGGACGGCCAGCGGCACGCGCCGACGACGGGGGCCACAACGCCCGGCTGGCTGCGCCGGCTGTGGGGCTACCTGGCCCGGCACCGGTCCGACCTGGCCATCGCCCTGGCCGCGGCCGTGCTGGGCAGCGCCTGCCAGACGGTCGTCCCGCTCGTGTCCCGGCAGATCGTCGACAACGTGATCCTCACCCGCAGCGCACCGCTGTTGCCGTGGCTCGCCCTGTTGCTGGGCCTGGCCCTGGCCACCTTCGGGTTCGCCTACCTGCGCCGGTACCGGGGCGGGCGCGTCGCGCTGGCCGTCCAATTCGACCTGCGCAATGACATGCACGGCCACCTGCAGTCCATGGACGCCGCCAACCTGGACCGCATGCCCACCGGCCAACTCGTGGCCCGCGCCAATTCGGACACCGCCCTGGTGCAGGGGCTGCTGTCGTTCCTCCCGATGATCAGCGGCAACCTGCTCATGCTGGTCCTGTCCATCGGCGTGATGCTGTACCTGTCCCCGCTGCTGGCCCTGGTCAGCCTCGTCATCGCCCCGGCCCTGATGGTCGTCTCCTACCGGATGCGGTGGCGGATCTTTCCGGCCACGTGGGATGCGCAGCAGCGCGAGGGGGACGTCGCCCAGCTCGTCGACGAGGCCGTCAACGGCGTTCGCGTGGTCAAGGCGTTCGGCCAGGAGGGGCGTGAAATCCGGCGCATGGCCGGCGCCGCCGGAAGCCTGTACGGGTCGCAGCTGCGCGCCACCCGGCTGCAGGCCCGCTACCAACCGTTGTTGCAGGCCATCCCGTCGCTCGGCCAGGTCGCCGTGCTGGCCCTCGGCGGGTGGCTGGTCCTGCAGCATGACATCACGCTCGGCACGTTCCTGGCGTTCTCCACGTACACGGCCCAGCTCATGGCCCCGGTCCGCATGCTGGCCGGCCTGCTGACCATCGGGCAACAGGCGCGCGCCGGGCTGGAACGCATCTTCCAACTGCTGGACCTCAAACCCGCCATCGCCGACGCCCCGGACGCCCGGGCGCTCGCGGACATGCGCGGCGCGATTGAATTCCGTGACGTCACGTTCGGCTACGGTGCGCCCGGCCAGCCGGCGCCCGGCCGACCCGTGCTGGCCGGCGTCAACCTGCGCCTCGAGCCGGGCGAGACGGTCGCCGTCGTCGGCCCCAGCGGCAGCGGCAAGTCAACGCTGGGCCTGCTCGTGGCCCGTTTCCACGACCCGCAGCAGGGCCAGGTCCTCGTCGACGGCCACGACGTGCGCACGCTCACGCTGGCGTCGCTGCGCCGCCCGATCGGCTGCGTGTTCGAGGAGAGCTTCCTGTTTTCCGACACCGTCCGGGCCAACATCGCCTACGGCTTCCCGGACGCCACCGACGCCCAGATCGAGCAGGCCGCGCGGGTGTGCCGGGCGGACGAGTTCATCCGTGCCCTGCCCGCCGGCTACGACACGGTCGTCGGCGAGCGCGGACTGAGCCTGTCCGGCGGGCAGCGCCAACGCATCGCCCTGGCCCGCGCCCTCGTGGCCGGCCCGCGCATCCTCCTCCTGGACGACGCGACCAGTGCCATCGACGCCCGCACGGAGGAGGCGATCCATGCGGGCCTGCGCACCGTCATGGGCCGCCGCACGACGCTGCTCATCGCGCACCGCCGCTCGACGCTGAACCTGGCGGATCGGATCGTCGTCCTCGACGCCGGCCGCATCGTCGACTCCGGCAGCCATGACGAACTCATGGCCCGCAGCGCCGTCTACCGGACCCTGTTGACCGGGCTCGGCGAGGACGACGACGGCACTCGCCTGCCGCCGTCGTCGGCCACGATCGAGCGGCTCGCCGCCGCCACCGACGGGCACCGCGCGCCGCCCCCATCCATGCGGCCGAGCCTGGGCGCACCAAGTCTGGGCGCACCGAGCCTGGGCGCGGGCCTCGGACGCGGCGGTGGCGGGTGGCGGCGCAACCTGGCGCCCACGCCCGAGCTGCTGGCGCGGGTGGCGGCGCTGCGCCCGGTCCGCGACACGGCGGAGATCGACCTGGCCGCCGAGACCCGCCCCGACCCGGCCTTCACCCTGTGGCGGCTGCTCAAGGAATTCCGCCGGCCGCTGCTGCTGGGCCTGCTGCTGGTGGTCCTCGACGCCGGGGCGTCGCTGATCGGGCCGGTGCTGGTGCGGGTGGGGATCGACGACGGCGTCACCCGGGGCCTGTGGGGCGTGCTGGCCGCGGCGTCCACGGTGTACCTGGTCGCCACGCTGGCCGACCTGGTGATCGGGATGGCCGAGACGTTCGTCACCGGCCGCACCGCGCAGCGCGTCATGCTGTCACTGCGGCTGCGGATCTGGGCGCAGCTGCAGCGCCTGTCCCTGGACTACTACGAACGCGAGATGGCCGGGCGGATCATGACCCGGATGACCACCGACGTGGACCAGTTCGAGTCGCTGATCCAGAACGGCCTGTTGTCGGCGCTCGTGGCGTTCGTGACGTTCGCCGGGGTGGGCGGGGCGTTGGTCGTGTTCAACGCGGAACTGGCACTGGCCGTGTTCGCCGTCGTCGTGCCACTGACCCTGGCCACCCTGCTGTTCCGGCGGCGCGCCGGCAGGCTGTACGATGCGGCGCGGGAGCGGATCGCCGTGGTCAACGCCGATTTCCAGGAGAGCCTGGCCGGGGTGCGCGAGTCGCAGGCGTTCGTGCACGAGGCCGCGACGCGCGCCAGGTTCCACCTGCTTGGGCAACGGTACCTGGAATCCCGGGTCGCGGCGCAGCGGCTCGTTGCCACCTACTTCCCGTTCGTGGCGTTCCTGTCCTCTGTGGCGACGGCCATTGTGCTCGGCGTCGGCTCGGCCATGATGGCCGATGGTGCGCTCACGGCCGGGGCGTTGATCGCATTCATCCTGTACATCGACATGTTCTTCTCGCCGATCCAGCAACTGTCCCAGGTCTTCGACGCCTGGCAGCAGACCCGGGTCTCGGTGCTGCGGATTTCCGACCTGATGAAACTGGAGACGGGAACCCCGCCCGCGCCCGACGCCCTCGTACCGGGCGCGCTGGACGGGCAGTTGGCCCTGGCCGGCGTGCACTTCCGGTATCCGCAGCCGCCGGTTCGGGTGCAGCCGCGGGGCCCGGCCGATCCGCGGCCGCCGCGCATGGAAGCGCCGCGATTGCCGCCGGAGGCCCTCCGTGGCGTCACCCTGCACGTGCCGCCGGGGCAGACCGTGGCCCTGGTGGGGGAGACCGGCGCCGGCAAATCGACCGTGATGAAGCTGCTGGCCCGGTTCTATGACCCGGATGTCGGGACGGTCCGGGTGGATGGGCTGGACCTGCGCGGGCTGGATCTGCCGGCTTACCGGCGTCGGCTCGGTTACGTGCCGCAGGAGGCGTTCCTGTTCACCGGCACTATCCGGGACAACATCGCCTACGGCCGGCCCGACGCCCGCTTGGAGACGGTGGTCGGCGCGGCCCGCGCCGTCGGCGCCCATGACTTCATTGCCGGACTTGACGGCGGTTACGACCACGAACTGGCCGAGCGCGGCCGCTCCCTGTCCGCCGGGCAGCGCCAGCTCATCGCCCTGGCCCGGGCGGAGCTGGTGGACCCGGCCATCCTGCTGCTCGACGAGGCCACCTCCAACCTGGACCTGGCCACCGAGGCGCGGGTCACGGCGGCCATGCACACCGTGGCCCGTGGCCGCACCACGGTGGTGATCGCCCACCGGCTGCCCACGGCCCGGGCCGCCGACCGGATCGTTGTCGTCGCCGGCGGGCGCGTCGCCGAGGCGGGCACGCACGACGAACTGCTGGCCGCCGGCGGCCCGTATGCGGCCATGTGGGAGGCGTTCGAACCGGCCTGAATCCTGCAACAGCCGTGCGGCGCCTACCGACCGGCGTCGGGCGTGTGGAACCGGTCGGCGGTGTAGGCCAGGGCACACACCATGAGCAGGGCCGAACCGGAGAGTGCAATGCCCAGGGGCAGCGCCGAATGCTCCCCGGCCAGCCCGACCAGCGGGCTGACGAGTGCACCCATGGCGAACTGCGCACCGCCGAGCCAGGCCGAGCCGCTGCCCGCGACGTGCCGGACCTCGGCCAGCGCCAGCGCCGTCGTGTTGCCCATCAGGAACCCGATCGAGGACACCAACAAGAAGACGGGGACGGCCAGCCAGCCGGCCGGCACACCGACGAGCACCAGCACCAGGAACAACACGGCCAGGCCCAGCGCCGTGCAGCCGGCCACGGACACCGTCCGGCGGATCGGCACGCGCCCGACAAGCCGGGCGGCGATCGTGCCGGAAATCATCATGCCCAGGGCATTGGCGCCGAAGGCCAGGCCGTAGTGCACCGGACTCAACCCGATGACCGACTGGTACAGGAACGGCGAGGCCGAGATGTAGCCCATGAGGATCCCGAACGTGGCACCGAACATCACGATGTAGCCGACGAAGCGCCGGTTGCGCAACGCCACGCCCAGCCCGCCGAACGTCCGGCCCGGGCGCCGGCGCACCGGCGGGAGGCTTTCGCGCACCACCAGCAGCACGCACGTGAGCATCAGCAGTGCCGCGCCGGCCAGCACCCACAGGATGCCGCGCCAGTCGATGAGCCCGAGCAGGCCGCTGCCCAGCAGCGGCGCCACGGCCGGGGCGATGCCGGTGATCGTCATCATGATCGTGAAGACCCTGGCGGCGCCGGCACCCGCCACCCGGTCCGGGATGATGGCGCGGCCGATCACGACGCCGGCGCCCGCGCTGAGTCCCTGCAGGAGGCGGGCGATGACCAGCACCTCCCACGACGGCGCCATGGCCACCAGCACGGAGGCGAGGGCGAACACGCTCGAGCCGACGAACAGAGGACGCATCCGCCCGTACTTGTCCGACACCGGGCCGAAAACCAGCTGTCCGGCGCCCATGCCGAGCAGGAACGCCGTCAGCGTCAACTGGACCTGGGAGGCGCTCACGCCCAGGTCGGTCGCCATGACCGGGAAACCGGACAGGTACAGGTCCGAGGCCAGCGGCCCGGTCATCGCCAGCAGAGCCAGGACCAGCAGCAGGCGCAGCGGCAGTCCCGCGCGGGAGCGGGCGGACGGATCGGGGGTTGGTGATGCCACGACGTCAACCCTAGACGGTCGTCGCGCCGCCACAGGCGGCGGACATCCTCAGCGGCGCCGTCGCTGGTCCAATCCGGCCCGACGCAACGTGGCTACCAACCGTTCCGGGTGCACCAGGTCTTCCCATTCCCACCGGACAACGACCAGGCCCAGCGCCCGCAGCCTGTCCTCGCGCCGCTTCTCCCGGACCACCACCTCGCCGGGTGTCCTGCTGTTCAGGAACTGGTCTTCCTTGTACTTGCCGTGTCCGTCGAATTCCCCGACGGTTTGCTGTTCCTTCCAGTCGAAGTCCGAGTAGCCGATCAGGCCCTTGGAGTCGAAGAAAGCGTTCTGCAGTCGCGGGAGCGGGAATCCGTTCAGGATCATGATGGCCCGGCTCAGCGATTCGCCGGCGGATTCGGACGCGCCGTTGGCCAGGTCGAGCACGCGCGTGGCGCGCGCTCGATGTGTTGCGTGCTTGAGTCGTTCGATTGACGGCACCACATCGGGCGGTGACATGAGGCGCGCATTCGGAACGCCCGCCAGTAATTGCGGCCGAATGAGACGGTCCATGACGGGCAGGGCGATCCCGAGTCGGCGGTGTGCGGCGATGTCGCGGGCCGTCTCGATAGGCGGCGTCACCAGCAGCCCGTCCATGATCCATGGGTCAGGGTCGCCTTTGACGCCTACCACCCGGCAGATCCCGTTCCGGCTCCGGCCACCGGTGGCGCTGCCCCGGATGAGCGTCTGTACCTGTGCCGGTATGAACGGCGGATTCATGCCCAGGATGTGCGCCGCGGTTTCCAGGGCGAACACCGGCGGCTCGCCCACCGCCGAATCGTTCACGGCCTGGACCTGTTGCCGGAATCGTTCCCAGGGTTTCAGGCCGGCCCAATACGCCGCCGGAAGGTACAGCCCGCGGCGGACGCGGACCAGATCCCGCGCCGCCGTCTGGCGGGAGCGTTGTCTGGCGTCGGCTGGGCACTCGGCGGGCGGCAGCCAGGGGGCGGGTATGAAGGGTGCCATGCCCCGATGCTCGGGCACGCGCACAGACCGCGCCACGCGGGGAGCCAGGGCTGTGGATACCGCGCGGCATGGCCAGTTCGGGGGAGGACTGGATTCTGTGGACTCTCCCGGACGGCTTCCGCGCCTCCATGGAGTTCCGCGCCAGTCGTGGTCTTGCGCGCCCGATATTTGGGGCGCGCAAGACCACGACTGGCGCGTGATCCCGGCACCGAGGAATTCGCGCCCGATCCGGACGGGCCGCGACGGGATGCACGGGCCCCAGCAACACCAACGGCCGCGTCATTTCGGCATCCCGGGGCTAGAAACTATGCTTAGTTGAGGCCGCCACCACCCACGGCGGCCGTGTAGGCATGAGGATTGGTTGTAGATGAGCGGTGTGCTGACAGTCCGTGGCGGGGTTCCGCTCAAGGGTCGCGTGCAGGTGCGCGGGGCGAAGAACCTGGTTCCGAAAGCCATGGTCGCGGCATTGCTGGGCAACGAGCCGTCGGTGCTCCGCAACGTCCCGGAGATCAAGGACGTCGAGGTCGTCACGTCGCTGCTGCAGCTGCACGGCGTCACGGTCGTCAAGGACCCGCAGACCGGGGACCTGACCATGGACCCGGCCAACGCGAAGACGGCCTCCAGCGCCGAGATCAACACGCACGCCGGCGACTCGCGCATCCCCATCCTGTTGTGCGGGCCGCTGATCCACTCGATCGGGCACGCGTTCATCCCGGACCTGGGCGGCTGCAAGATCGGCGACCGGCCCATCGACTACCACCTGGACGTGCTGCGCAAGTTCGGCGCCGTCGTCGACAAGGAGGCCGGCGGCATCCGCATCTCCGCCCCGGGCGGCCTGAAGGGGACGAAGATCCACCTGCCGTACCCGAGCGTCGGCGCCACCGAGCAGGTGCTGCTCTCCGCCACGCGGGCCGACGGCATCACGGAACTGACCGGCGCCGCCACCGAGCCGGAGATCGTCGACCTGATCGCCGTGCTGCAGAAGATGGGCGCCATCATCTCCGTCCAGACGGACCGGACCATCCGCATCGAGGGCGTCCGCGAGCTGGGCGGCTATGTGCACACCGCGCTGCCGGACCGCAACGAGGCCGCGTCGTGGGCGTGCGCGGCGTTGGTCACCCGTGGGGACATCTACGTCCAGGGCGCCTGCCAGCGCGACATGATGACGTTCGTGAACACGTTCCGCAAGATCGGCGGCGGCATGGACATCAACGACGACGGCATCCGCTTCTACCACCCGGGCGGGGACTTGAAGCCGCTCGTCCTGGAGACCGACGTCCACCCCGGTTTCATGACCGACTGGCAGCAGCCGCTCGTCGTCGCGCTCACCCAGGCCGGCGGCGTGTCGATCGTGCACGAGACCGTGTACGAGAACCGGTTCGGCTTCACCGACGCCCTGGTCCGCATGGGCGCCGGCATCCAGTTGCACCGCGAGTGCCTGGGCAGCGTCCCGTGCCGGTTCGGCCAGCGCAACTTCACCCACTCGGCCGTCATCTCCGGCCCCACCCCGTTGAAAGGCACGCACATCGACGTCCCGGACCTGCGCGGCGGCTTCAGCCACATGATCGCCGCCCTGGCGGCGGAGGGCACGTCCACGGTCACCGGCATCGACGTGATCAGCCGCGGGTACGAGCGGTTCACGAGCAAGCTGGACGGCCTGGGCGCCGACTTCGACATCGCCAAGCACAAGGTGATGGTGTAGCCACCGGTGGCCGGCCCAGCGAACAGCACAAGCGAACACCGACGCGGCACCCGCCTCTTCTTCGGCGTCCTGGCGTGGACGGCCCGCCCGCTGATCAACCTCCTGACCGCGAAGAAATGGGAGGGGCTCCACAACCTCCCGACGGGCCGGGGCTTCATCGCCGCACCGAACCACTGCACCGAGATCGACCCGGTCATTGTCGGCCATATGCTGTACAACCAGAACGTCATGCCGCACTTCCTGGCCAAGGAAGGGCTGTTCCGTGTGCCGGGGCTCGGTGCGCTGCTGCGCGGTTCCCGCCAGATCCCGGTTGAGCGCAGCGGGGCCGGCGCCGGCAGGTCACTGGAGGTCGCCCGGGGTGTGCTCGACGACGGCGACGCGGTCATCATCTACCCGGAGGGGACGCTGACCCGTGATCCGGACCTGTGGCCCATGAAGGGGCGCACCGGGGCCGCCCGGCTGGCGCTGAACACGGGCGCCCTCGTCGTGCCCATCGCGCATTGGGGGGCCCAGGAGGTGTTCCCGCGGTACGCCAAGCGCTTGCACGTCTTCCCGCGCAAGACCACCCGCGTGCTCGTGGGCAAGCCGGTCGACCTGGACCGCTTCATGGACGGCCCGGATGACAAGGCCACGCTGGAGGCCATGACGGAGGTCATCATGGACGCCATCACCGAGCTGTTGGAGCAGTTGCGCGGCGAGAAGGCCCCGGCGCAGCGTTGGGACCCGACCGCGCACCACCAGACATTGCACGGCCGGTTCATGGAGCGCGGCGAGGAGCCGACGGACGGCGGCGGCACACCGGAAACGGGGGATGGCCAGTGAGTTTTGGCGAGAGGGCCGCGCCGGCCAAGATCGCGGTATTGGGGGCGGGCAGCTGGGGGACCACGTTCGCGAAGATCCTCGGCGACGCGGCCACGGGCACGGACCGGCGCATCGTGGTGTGGGGTCGGCGTGCCGAGGTCGTGGACCAGATCAACAACGCGCACCGCAACGCCCGCTACCTGTCGCAGGTGGCGCTGCCGGCGAACATCACCGCCTCGACGGACGCCGGGGAGGTCATCGCCGGTGCCCAGATCGTCGTGCTGGCCGTGCCCGCACAAACCCTGCGCGGCCAGTTGCGGGGGTGGGCCGGGCACCTGGCCGCGGACGCCGTCGTCGTCAGTCTCATGAAGGGACTGGAACTGGGCACCGACGCGCGCATGTCGCAGGTGATCGCCGAGGAGCTGGCGCTGCCCCCGGAGCGGATCGTCGTCGTGTCGGGGCCGAACCTGGCCATGGAGATCGCCCGGCAGGAACCCACTGCCTCGGTGGTGGCGTGCGCCGACGAGGGCACCGCGCGGTGGGTGGCCGGCGCGTGCACGTCCAGCTACTTCCGCCCGTACACGAACTCCGACGTGGTGGGCGTGGAGATCGGCGGCATCGTGAAGAACGTGATCGCCCTGTGCGTGGGCATCTGCGAGGGGCAGAAGGTCGGCGACAACACGAAGGCGTCCGTCATCACGCGCGGGCTGGCCGAGACCACCCGGCTGGCGTTGGCGCTGGGCGGAAGGACCGAGACCCTGGCGGGGCTGGCGGGGCTGGGCGACCTGGTCGCCACGTGCTCGTCGTCGCTGAGCCGCAACCACACGGCCGGGCGCATGCTGGGCGAGGGCCTGACGCTGGACGAGGTCAACAACCGCATGACGCAGACGGCCGAGGGCATCAAGTCCGGCCGCGCCGTCGCGGACCTGGCCCGTCGCGTGGGCGTGGACATGCCGATCACCAACGCCGTGGTCGCCGTGCTGGACGGCGACCTGCATGTTGAGAACCTGGGCAAGTTGCTGCTGGCCCGCGAACTGAAATCCGAAGGCGAATAGCGTTGAGCACTGAACATTCCTCCCCTGGTCCTGCCGCCGGCCGCGTGCGCGTGGCCATCCTGTTCGGCGGGCGCTCGAGCGAGCACGCGGTCAGTTGCGTGACCGCCGCCGGCGTGATGGGCGCGATTGACACGGAGAAGTACGACGTCGTTCCCATCGGTATCGCGAAGAATGGCCAGTGGGTGCTGGCGAACGGGGACGTCTCGGCGTGGTCGCTGAGCGAAGGGTCGCTGCCGGAGGTGACGGCGGGGTCCGCGACCGTGTCGCTGGCGCACCGGGACGGTGCTCCGGCGTTGGTGGTCAGCGAACCGTCCTCGGTGCCGCGCGAGCTGGGCGGCGTGGACGTCGTGTTCCCGTTGCTGCACGGGCCGTTCGGCGAGGACGGCACCATCCAGGGGTTGCTGGAGCTCTCCGACACCCGGTACGTGGGGGCCGGCGTGCTGGCCTCGGCCCTGGGCATGGACAAGCACTACATGAAGGTGGTGTTCGAGGCGGCCGGGTTGACCGTGGGCCCGTACGTGGCCGTGACGGACCGGCAGTGGACCATGGACCCCGCCGCGGTGCGGGCGCGCGTGGCGGCACTGGGGTTCCCGGTGTTCGTCAAGCCGGCCCGGGCGGGGTCGTCGATGGGCATCACGAAGGTTTCCGCGCCGGAGGAGTTGGATGCCGCGATTCTGGCCGCCCGGGAGCATGACCTGAAACTCGTGATCGAGGCCGGCATCGTGGGCCGTGAGATCGAGTGCGCCGTGCTGGAGGGGCGGGGCGGCGACGCGCCCCGGACGTCCCTGCCGGGCGAGATCGCGCTGGCGGACCATGCCCACGCGTTCTACGATTTCGAGGCCAAGTACGTCCAGGGCGACGCCGTGAACCTGAGCTGCCCGGCCGACATCCCGGCTCCCGCGATTGCCCGCATTCGCGAGCAGGCGGCCCTGGCCTTCGACGCCGTGGGCGCCGAGGGCTTGTCCCGGGTCGACTTCTTCTACACGCCCGCCGGGGACGTGATCATCAACGAGGTCAACACGATGCCGGGCTTCACGCCGTCGTCCATGTACCCGCAGATGTGGGCCGCGTCCGGGCTCGCCTACCCGGACCTGATCGACGAACTGCTGCAGCTGGCCCTGCACCGGAAGACCGGCCTGCGCTGACCCGTCGGTGGTCGAGCTTGCCGGTGGTCGAGCTTGTCGAGACCCCGGTGGTCGAGCCTGTCGAGACCCAGGGCATGATGATTTCGACGGGCTCAATCACCGGGCGGGTACGTGATCGTGGTCCCCTCGACGTGCGCGAAGGAGGTCAGCGTGTGTGGTGTCGCCGATTTCGCCGTCATGATGTCCAGCACGGTGACGCCGCGCACCAGCAGGGCATCGCCGATCAGGGAGCGGTGGCAACGCCACGGCACGGCCTCGGCGCACATGATGGCCGCGTCGCTGTGCCGGCCCCAGTGGATGAGCTTATCCACGGCTTCGGCGAAGTCCGGGGTTTGCATGTAATCGGCGTAGCCCTGGAAGGATGCGTTGTGCCAGGCCCCGTTCGGGCTGTCCTTCCGCACGTGGCGCAGGCCGCCGAGCGCCTCCATCCGGCGGTAGGTGATGCCGCGGGCGCGGACGCTGGTCGCCACCGCCTCCTCCATGAATTGCGGGTTGTGGCGTGACTTGGGGATGGTCCGGATGTCGATCAGCTTCTTGATCCCGTGTGCCTTGAGCAGCTCGATGAAATCGTCAATTGGATGGGTCGAGTGTCCCACGGTGTATATGGTGATGTCCGCCATTGTCTCTCCAAGGACCAGGCTCGGATGGATGGTGCCCGGGGCCAATACGCAGTCTATGATGCGAGCATTCCGTGGGCCCTTTCGCCGAGGTAGCGTCATCACGTCGAAGTAGCGGAACATATGCGGTCCCCGTCGGCGCTTTGGCGCTACCTCGGCGCATCTGCGGGATCTTCAAGGCCGCGTTTGACAGCTCGGAGAGCACCGTGCTGGAGGGGATCTTGCGCGCGTCGATGACCACCTCCGTGGCCGGCACTCGCCCGTAGGTGGTCAGCGTCCACGTCGGGTCGCCTTGCTTGATCATCCAGTCGACGTCGTTCACGCCCACGCAGCGGTCCAATTCCTGCGGTCCGATCCACGGAAATCACGCCGCCCTGGTTGCTTGCGACTGATTGAACCGTCGCCGTTTGACCTTTTTGAAGCCAAGTGCGGGTCAGGCTGCCAGCAGGGGATTACCAAGCCGTTCGCTGGTCAGTTTTGTCGGCGGGTCGGCAGGCCTGGCAGTTTCCCGAGGCCATCGGCCACCGGGATTGCGGCCAACAGGCGTCTCGCGTAGGCGCTCGTAGGATGCCTCCACACCGTGTCCACGGGTCCTTCCTCCTCGATGATGCCCCGGTTCATGACCGCCACCCTGTCGGCGATGGTCCGCACGATGGCCAAGTCGTGGCTGATGAAGAGCAGCCCGGAACCAGCCTGGATGGCCAGATCACGCATCAGGGCGGCAACACGTTGCTGCAATGACGCATCGAGCGACGCAATCGGTTCATCCCCAATGAGCAGGTCCGGCCCTGTCCCAATGGCCCGGGCAATGGCAATCCGCTGGCGTTGACCACCCGAGAACTGGTGCGGGTACTTGTCCCGGTCTGATGGGTGTAGTCCCACCTTTTCAAGCAACTCGTTCACGTTCCACGCATCGCGTTGCCGGTTCAGGCCAAGTCCGTCCTCGATCTGCGAACCAATCCGGCGCCGCGGGTTAAGCGACGCATAGGGATTTTGAAAGACCATTTGGATACCCAAAAGGTGCTTCGGGCGGCGTTTCATGCTCAACGGTGAAACTGGTTCGCCGTTGAATAGGACGGAGCCGGAGGTGAGCGGCTCAAGCCCGCAGACGGCACGTGCCGTCGTCGATTTCCCGCACCCGGACTCGCCCACTAGGCCCAGCACTTCACTCCGGCGCAAACTCAGGCTGACACCGTCGACGGCCGTGAGCAGGCTCCGGCCGGGACGCCGGTACGTGACGGTTATGTCGTTGACGGCCAGGATTTCCTCGGCCCCATCGCCGGCTGGCGTCTCATTCGTCATCGTCGTCCACCATTATCGCTTCGTGGGTCGGCAGCGCATCGATCAGCGCCTTCGTATACGGATGCTTGGGCGATGTGATCACCTGGAACCGATTTCCGGTCTCAACGACCTCTCCATTGCGCATGACGGCGATCGTGTCCGCCAGCGCCGACATGACGCCGAGGTCGTGGGTGACCAACAGGATGGCGATGCCCAGGTCATCGCACAGCCGCCGGAGGAGCCGCAGCACACCGGCTTGAACCGTGACGTCGAGCGCCGTCGTTGGTTCATCGGCAAGCAGCACGGACGGGTTGCACGCCAACGCAATGGCAATCGCAATACGTTGCAACTGTCCGCCGGAGAACTGGTGCGGAAACTTCCGCAGTGCCTCCTCGGGCCGTGGCACCTCAACCATTGTCAGCAACTCGACGGCACGATGGTGCGCTTCCGCCTTGCCGTACTTCATGTGGTGCCGCATGTGATCCGTAAGTTGGCCGCCGATGCTGATCATCGGGTGCAGGCTCGCCGTCGGGTCCTGGAAGATCATGCTGATCTTTCGCCCCCGTAACGCGTTCATCCGCCGCGGCGAAAGGTCCAGGAGGTTTTGTCCTTCAAAGATGGCGTCGCCGCTGGTAACGGACCCATCCGGCAACAGCCCGCATACTGCCATGGCGGTCATCGTCTTCCCGGAACCGGATTCGCCCGCCAGGCCCGTGATCCTGCCGGCGGGAACCTCGACGTCGATTCCCTTCAGGATTGTCTTTATGGACTTCCCATTTCGGATCTCTAGCCGAAGGCCCCGGATGCTTAACCCCGGGCTCACGGTGGCCGGAGCGGCGGAGGCGTTGATTCCAGCCATCAGATTGCCCTTCCCTGCACGGCGTCGGCCGTGCGTGGATCGAGAGAGTCGCGCCAGGCGTCGCCCAGGAAGTTGAAGGCCAGCACAACCGACAGGATGGCCAACCCGGGGAAGACGGCGATCCACCAGGAGGAGAACTGTTGAACGCCGTCGGACACCATGGCGCCCCAGTCCGGCGTCGGAGGAACAGCACCCAGGCCGAGGAACGACAACCCGGACAACAGGAGGATGGCCGTGCCCACATCGAGGGTGGCCAGCACCAACAGGGGCGCGAGCACGTTGGGCAAGATGTCACGCCACAGCGACGTGAACGCTCCCGATCCCATGAGTCGACCGGCGATCACGTACTCGCTTCCGCGAGCACCGATCACCAGGGACCGCATCACGCGGGCATAGGACGGCCAGGAGACAATCAGCATTGCGATGACCGCGTTTGTCAGGCTTGGGCCCAAGGCGGCCGCGATCACCATGGCCAAAATGATGGTCGGGAAGGCGAACACCAGGTCGGCAATGCGCATGATGGTTTCATCGATGGCTTTGCCGAAATAGCCGGCGATTGCCCCCAGGGACCCGCCAAGAATCATGGCGCACACCACGAGCAGCAAGGACAGGGGGAGGGATGTTTGGGACCCCGCCAATGTTCTGGATAGGACATCCCTGCCCAATTGGTCCGTGCCGAACCAGTGGGCCGCGCCGGGGGGCAGCAGCCTGTCAAAGTTCTGCGCCAGCGGGTCTACGGGCCAAATGTGCGAGATCACGGCGGCCACCAGAATCCACAAGAGGATGATGCTGGCACCTACCACGGCCATGGGATTTCTGAGGGTCGCGGGGAGCCGGAATCGCGGCCGTGTCAGGCCTTGTTCAAGGCTCATTGGATTCTCACTCTCGGATCGATGACGCCATAGAGAACGTCCACCAGGAAGTTGATCCCGATGTAGACAATTCCGACCACCAGTCCGACGCCCATGACGGCCGGCAGATCAAGTTTTGTTGCGGCCGTAAAGGCGTATTCACCGATCCCGTGCCAGGCGAAGACCTTCTCGACCAGAACCGTGCCGGAGAGGAGTGAGCCGAAGGCGAGGCCGACGATGGTGATGATGGGGACGAGGGCGCCGCGCAGCACGTAGCGCGTCACGACAACCCGTGCAGGAAGGCCCTTGGCCTTGGCTGCTTTCACAAAATCTTGGTTCAGCACGTCAAGAACGGAACTTCGGGAGAAGCGGGTGAGTAGTCCCACGGTGTAGAGGGCCAACACGAGCGCTGGCAGAATCAGGTGGCTAAGGGCGTCTGCGAAATTGTCGAGCTGGCCGGCCAGCAGTGAATCGACCGTGTACAGCCCGGTGACATGGGGCGGCGCGATGGCCGTGGGGGACAAACGGCCGGATCCTGGAAAGATCCGCAGCTTGAAGAAGAAGATGTAATACATCAGCAGGGCCAGCCAGAATGTCGGGATGGACAGGCCCACCAGGCTGACGGCGCGGATGACGTGGTCGGCGGCACGACGACGACGAAGTGCGGCCCACAGTCCGAGTGCGACGCCAATCACGATGGAGATCAAGATCGCGACGAGTGCGAGTTCCGCCGTGGCTGGGAACGCCTTGGCGATCTCTTGGGAGACGGGGAGCCTGGTTTGATTCGAGGTCCCCAGATTCCCGGTCAGCAACCGGCCCAGATAGTTCACGTACTGCACCGGCAGAGGCTGGTCCAGTCCTGCCTGCTTGCGGAACTGGGCCACGATTTGCGGATCCGCGGCTGCCTGCTCACCCAGTGCCGCCTGCACGGGATCTGCCGGCACCAGGTTGGTGAGCACGAACGTCACCAACGTGACGCCGAAGACCAACAGGACGCTGAGGCCCAGGCGTGTGGCAAGGTAGCGGGCCAGGGGATGATGCCCCCTGGCGGTGGCCTTGGCCGGGCGCGCCTGGCCCCCGGAATTACTTGATTCCGGCAAGATCAATCGTCCAGACAGGATTGAGGCTGACCGACGAAATGGTCCCGGCCGTCACCACATTCTTGGCGGGCTGCAGCAACGGGATGAACGGTCCGGTCTTGTTCATAGCCCTTTGCAGGTCCTCGTAGGCCGCCTGGCGGGCGTCGTTCCCGGTGGCAGCCTGTGCCTTGTTGGCAAGTGCCGTGATGGACGGGCTGGCATTGGCTGCCCAGCCGGCACGCAGGCCCACGAGCTGTCCCGGGGTGAACACCAGGTAGTCGGCGGGGTCCGGATAGTCCGGGCCCCAATACCATAGGCCGATGCTCTCCTTGCCGCCACGGTAGGCATCAAGTTCAGTGGCCACCGGCTGGGGAGCCAGCTTCACGTTGATTCCGATGGTCTTGAGCTGTGCCTGGACGGATGCGGCGATGCTTTGGAGTTCCAAACCCTGGACCGTGATGTCGTTCGGGAAGTTCAGCGGAATTTCCTCGCCGCTGTAGCCGGACTTTGCCAGGCTCGCCTTGGCCGCGGTTGCGTCAAACGAGTTGCTGGGATCGGACTTGAGGGCGCCGACGAATAGCGACGGGATGACGCCACCGGGCTGGACTGCGCCTGTTCCTGCCAGGCTGACAATCTTGCCGTAGTCGATACCGCGTCGTACGGCGGTCATGAAATCCTGATTCGACGTGAACTTGTTCACGGCCTGGTTCTGGTTCATCAGCAGGAAGATCATGTACGGGGAGGCGCCGCTGATCGTCTTCAGATCCCCGCCCTGGACTTCCTTCGCCTGGTCCGGGTTCAGATCCAATGCAACCTGGGAGTCCCCGGCCTGGATGTTGAGCTTTTGGGTGGGTCCGGCAACGTTGCGCAGAACCACCCGGCCATGACCGGGTTTCTCACTTCCCGTGTACTTGGTGTTGGCCGTGAAGACCACCTGGCTGGCGACATCGTAGGACTCGAGCTGGTACGGTCCGGATCCGGCGGACGTCTTGTTGAGAAACGCCTCGGCCTTGTCATTGGCGTCCGTGGTGCCGCCGTTTGCCTTGACCACCTTGGAGTTTACGATGCCCAGGGCACCGTTGGGCAGGATGAACGGGAGTGCCGGGTTCGCGTGGGCGGACGTCAGCGTCAGGGTGTGGTCGTCGACCTTGGCGACTTTGACGCCGTCGAGCAGGAAGGACGGGTTGCCCTTGATGCCTTGGACGCGTTCCAGCGAGAACACTGCGTCGTCCACGGTGACGGGTGTGCCGTCGGAGAACGTGTGTCCGGCCTTCATGGTCAAGGTGACCACCTTGGCGTCATCGGAGATCTTGTAGCTGGCCAAGCCATCGACGGGCTTGGTCACGTCGTCACCGTTGAACGTGAGGAGTGACTCGTACAGGGCATGCGCCACAATGGCCCCGGTCGTTTCGAATTCACGGGCGGGGTCGGCGGTCTTGAGGTCGAAGGAGCTGTCCACAACGACGGATGAGCTGCTTCCGGTGTTGGTATTCGAGCTGCTCCCCGAGGAACAGCCGCTTACCGCCAGCATTGAGAGTGCGGCGACGGCGCTCATAATGGCCGCCCCGCGTCGTTTGATTGTCATCCGTTCTCCAAAGGTAGGGCAGGACGGTGGTACCCGCTGCCGGTGGAAATTGCGTGGAAATATTCGTGGCGTGTAGCGCAGGAATGCTCAGGCTTCGAGGCAGATGCTGGTTTGATCCGTTCCGTCGGGTCCCTTGAAAAACTCCGTCAGCTTGAGCTTGCCGTCCCGTTCCCGGGAAATCTCCGATGTGGCCGAGCCAAACACAACGGCGTCGCTTGTCGTGGAATGCACAAACGCAAGCTCGATGCGGGACCCGACTCTCTTGCCGGCGAACCTGCCAAGCTTCACCGTGTCGCCCGCATAGTCGCCCCACAGGACGCCGCCCTCCTCGAAATAGTGAAATCGTGTGGCGTGCCCGGTGGCCACCACGCTGGCCGATGACGATTGCAAGTCGAAGGTGCGACCGTTGAGGTGGAGGGCATCCACTGTCGTCCCGGAAGGATCAGGAGTGTCTTGCGTTGCCGTCATATGATGCCTCGGGTTCCGTCGTGGTCGTACGGGGTGACCTCAGTCACTTTAGTATGTGACGTGGTACAGGCTGAAATGCCCACATTGTCAAGGTCGCTCACGGACTCGTTACCCACTTGCAACTTTGCCGCCCGGGTGACATCGATGCATCATATTTTGCATAGCCGTCAATTGATTTGATGGTGAAATAAGCTCGTGGGTGAAATGACCCACGAGCGACTCAATGCGAGGTTCTCAGCGCTGGCCGCGCCGATGGGTCTCAGCCGGCCCGGATTCCCCAACCATCTGAAAATACTTGAACGGTCCAGGCTGGATCGCGTTCGGCGCCCATGCACCCACAGCCTACAAGGCGAGCATCCGGGCGCCGAGAACACCGGTGGGCCCTTTCGTCGAGGTAGCGTCATCACGTCGAAGTAGCGGAACATATGCGGTCCCCGTCGGCGCTTTGGCGCTACCTCGACGCGTCATTGGTCTCGACAGGCTCGACCACCGAAGGCTCGACCACCGGAACGACTACTTGTTCGGCAGGTTCAGCGACTCATCCGGGCTGACGCAGTGCCGGGCCTGTGGGATCTTCGAGGCCGCGTTGGACAGCTGCGAGAGCACCGTGCTGGACGGGATCTTGTTCGGGTCGATGACCACCTCGGTCGCCGGGACGCGCCCGTAGGTGGTCAGGGTCCAGGTGGTGGCGTTGTCCTCCTTGATGACCCAGTCCACGTCGTTGACGCCCACGCAGCGGTCCGTTGTCGGCCCGGGCGGGTTCACGCCGCAGCGCAGGATCACCAGTGACGGGTCGCCCCAGGCTGCCGTGCCCTGGCTCGTCGTCGGGCGCTTGTTCGCGTCCCCGAGCTGGTCGGGCAGGGCCACCATCATGGGGGCGCAGGCCGGATCGGCCGAATCCTTCGCCGCCGCCACCTCGACCGCCGGGGCGCACCCCGAGGCCAGCAGCGCCGCCGCCGCCAGTACCGGCAACAGTCGGAACGGAACGGATTTCAGGCTCAAACGCATGGTTCAAGCCTATCGCGCGGGGACAGAAGCCAACGCCAAAAGCCAACGCCACCGCATAGCCGGAACCGTGGACCGCATGGAACGCCCGGCGCATACTGGAACGATGAGCGGAACCCGAGCGGACGGGTCCGGTGCGGCGCGACCCGCCCGCGGCAGAGACCACAACAGAGACCACAGCAACGGCCAGGGCAACGGCCTGCGCAGGGGCCAGTTCGCCCTCGCCATGATCCTGCTGGCGCAGTACCTCCTCGGCCTGGCCGTGAACCTGTTCGTCACCATCCCGGACAGCCACCCGGGCGCCAGGCCGGACGAGTACTTCAGCGGCGTCACCCGCAGCGTCGGGTGGGCCATCACCGGGGGCGGCATGTGGCTGGCGCTGCACGCCATAGTGGGCCTGCTCGTGACCGTCATCGCCATCTGGCTCGCCGTCCTGGCCGTCAAAGAACACCGAACGAGAACGCTGACCATTCTCGGCGCCGTGTTCGTGCTGGCGGCCGGCTTCAACGGCGGCAGCTTCCTGAATTACAACCAGGACTTCAGTTCCCTGCTCATGGGCGGGCTCTGGGCGCTCGCGCTGGCCTGCTACCTGATCACCGTCTTCGCGGGGAGGGAGGCGGTGAAACACCCGAAGAGTCGCCAATACGTGATGTGACCCGACAAGCCAATGGGCGTCCGGCATGGCATCATGACGCCATGAGCAACGAGCAGCCCCCGGAACGGGAACTGGAAGCCATCCGCGAAAAACGGAAGCGCAGGACGACCGCCCGCACCGTGCTGCTCGGGTTCCTCGCGCTGGTCGTCGCGGGCGCCGTCGTCGGCGGCCTGTTCATCGTGAACCTGGCCCACAGCTTCGACACCAAGGCCCAGCACATCGCCAGCGCCTTCCCGCAGGAATCCACAAGGCCCACGAAGCCCACCGAGGGCCCGGCCGCGCAGGCCATGAACATCCTCCTGCTGGGCAGTGACAGCCGCGGCGACTCGGTGAACATGGCGGAGCAGGGCGCGGCGTCGAACCAGCGCTCGGACACCATGATGTGGGTGCACGTCCCGGCGGACCGGAAGAACGTCTACCTGATGTCGATCATGCGCGACACGTGGGTGGACATCCCCGGCGTGGGGGAGGCGAAGATCAACGCGGCCCTCGCCTACGGGGGCGTGCCGCTGGTGGTGCAAACGCTCGAGGGCATGTTCAAGACCCGGCTGGACCATGTGGCCGTGGTCGACTTCGAGGGCTTCAAGGCCATCACCGACGCGCTCGGCGGCGTGAAGGTCGACGTGCCCATCGGCTTCAAGGCGTATACCAGCGACGACACGTTCGCCAAGGGCCCGCAAGTGCTCAATGGGGATAAGGCGCTCGCGTTCGTGCGCGAACGGTACGCGTTCGCGGACGGCGACTACCAGCGCGTGCGCGACCAGCAGATCTTCCTCAAGGCCGTCATGGACACGGTCCTCACCCCGGCGACCATGCTCAACCCGGTCAAGGTCACCGGCCTGGTGGACCAGGTCTCGCCGTACGTCAGCGTGGACAAGGGCCTGGACGCGGCCACGCTCGGGGCGCTCGCGGTGAGCCTGCGCGACGTGCGCGGCGGCGACGTCAAGTCGTTCACGCTGCCCACGCGGGGGACCGGCACCAGCGCGGACGGCCAGTCGATCGTGGTGAGGGACGACGCCGCCATCGCCTCGATCGCGAAGGCCCTGGGTGACGATTCGCTCGGCACATACCTGGCGGGTGCCGGGCTGGGGTAGCGCCGGGTGCGGCTCAGGCCATGGTCAGGCCGCCCCTGACGGACAGCGTTTGGCCGGTGATGTAGGCGGCCTCCTCGGAGGCGAAGAAGGCGACGGCGTTGGCCAGGTCTGCCGGCTGGGCCAGCCGGTGCAGTGGGACGGCCCCGTGTCCCTGTTCCGCATGACAGCCATGGTCACCTGGCTGCGGTACAGCGTGCCGTACAGGTTGATGCCGATGACCCGGACCCAGTCCGCCACCTTAGCTCTGCAGGAACGGCTCCACCTTGTCCCATCCGGCGTCGTTGACCAGCACGTCGATCCGGCCAAACGCCGCCCGGGCGCCGCGGCCGAGTGCGTCCACGGAGTCGCGCCCGGTCACGTCCACCAGCGTGCCGACGGACCCGTTCCCCAGCGCGGCCGCGGCCTCCTTGGCCGCGGTCTCATTGATGTCGCCGGCGACGACGGTGGCACCCTCGGCGGCCAATTTCTCGGCAGCCGCTCCCGGCTGATCCCGCCGAGCATGACGATCGCGTCCGTGCGCTGAGCCACCGGCTGCGGGACGTTGAAGAATAGCTGGAACGCGGCCACCAGCCACAGTGCCAACGTCAGCAGGATCGCCATCAGCACCCGGAACGCGGTGCTGCGGGGCGGTTTCCTGGCGGGCATTGCTTTAGTCTATGCGGGTCTGCGGGTCCTTCCGCACCCACGCGGTGGTCGTCCGCCTCCCCCTATCGAACGTGGGTTGAGCCGCCGCCAAGCTGCGCGTTGGCAGCCTTGCGTTCAGCGCCGAGCGCGGGACTTTGGCCAAGGCTCCGGGCGCGTACTAAGAGCACCGCCGAGGGAACAACCTTGCCGTTGAGGTATGTGGACAGTCGGGACTGTGACGTCCCCAGGCGGGCGGCGAACTCAGCCCGTGAGAGCTGGCTGGCTTCGAGCGCGGCCCGCAACTCGGACGTCACCTGCCGGCGTTCCTCGGCTTCCCGGGCAGCCGTGGCACGGTTCATCAGATCGGAGAACAGGTTCACCATGGCGGGATTTTCGACGAGGCCCAGCACTTCCTCCAAGTCTGCTGCCACCTCGCCGCGCGGGTCTTGGCGCAGGGCGGCAGCGATGCGCCGCCAATCATGGAGGTCGCCACGTTCGACGGCGGCGAGCAAGCCCTCCACGCCCCACATCTCCACCGGGTCGGTCGGAGCCACTGAGAGGTTCCGGAACTTAAGCATCACGCGCTTCCTTCCGTGATGATGGACGCAAGCTCCCGGCAGACTCGGACGGTCTCGGACCACTCCTGCCAGCGGTCCACCAGCCCTTTGTACTTCTCCAGCCGTGTAGTGGTGCGCGAGTCCTTGGGGGAAGGATTGGCCAGCTGCCGCACGAGCTGGCTGGCCACGGCAGTGCCATCCCGGTTCTGGTCGGCATAGTACTCGTCCATATGTCCCAAGACATCGGCAGCATGCTCCCGGCCCATCGAATCGGACAGAGCCGCTACATCGAGGTAGTCTCGGGTCTGGTTTCGCTTGACGATCAGGAACGCCTTGATGCGAAGTGTTTCGTCCCGGGTAGGGACGTGGACGTGAGCGCCCGAGGCCAACTCCACATCGGCGACCTCAAGTGGGCGCCGGCGGATGAGCTGGCGCAGTCCCGTCTCGATTTCCCCCAATTCGCCCAAGATGATCTTCCCCGGGGTAACGCGATTCGTAGCCCACCCCGCGTCGGCTTCGAGAGCTTCGAGCACCACGTTGAAGTTCTCACGCAGCGTCGTCAGCACATGGTCGTGGTCATGGGAACTCCTGTGACCGGCATAGAGAGCCGCTGCGCTTCCCCCGACGAGCACTGCATCGGGAACGAGGCCCTGCAGGCGGGATGCTGATTCGAGGACGTCGGTCAAGTCCTGGGGCAAGTCGGTCCTGGCTGGTGCTGCGGGGCGAGGGTGACCCCCGGTTCCTGGGTCTTTCACTTTGAAATTGTATCAAATGTGATACGTGGCATCTCGCGAGAACGCTATCCCTTGATTGTCAGTCATCTCCGATACGGATAATCCATGGCCCTCACCAGCGGCTCGGTGCTGCTGGGCCCCGGCGACGACGCCGCCGTCATCGCCGCCCCGGACGGGCGCACGGTCGTCTCCATCGACACGCAGGTCCAGGACCGCGACTTCCGCCTCACCTGGCCCAACGGCGCCCACTCGACCGGCTACGACGTCGGCTGGAAGGCCGCCGCACAGAACCTCAGCGACATCAACGCCATGGGTGCCGTTGCCACCGCACTGGACGACTGATGGTCAGTTGTCGTGGGTTGAGCCTGATTCTGCGCGCGAAACCGCAGGAGATGATCAAGCGGTGGTCACCGGCGTGTCTGCGCCCGAAGGACATGCCGATGAACGACGACGCTTCAGGTGCCAACCTTGCTCATGACCGTGCTCTGGACGAGACCGCCGCCTTCCTCGCCGATACTGCCATCCTGGAAGTCGCGCTTCGAAACGCGCTGGTCACGCGGCTTGAGGTGCTCTATGGCCACCGCTGGTTCGAAGTCGATGCCGGCTTCCATGGACCGGCCAGGGACAAACTACAGACAGCTTGGGGTGCTCTGCCAAGTCGGCAGAAAACGCCCGGGCATCTGGTAGTCAGACTCATGTTTGGTTTTTGGAAGGGGCTACTTGAACCCGGCGGCTATGCCGGGCGGGCGCGCCATAGCCAAGTCGGAGGACGCCCATTACACGCGTGGCTGGACCCTTGAATACGTCACAGTGGTCCATGCCGTCCGGAACGGTGCGGCGCGCCAAGAGCCGATGGTCAGATGAAATGCAACACCATGCTGCCATCGTTGATCGCAGATCGGCCCGCCGGCGGTACCGAACCGGGACCGGTCCAAGCGCAGCCGCCGCGGTTTCCTGGCGGCATCACACCAGCTACGGGGACTTGCCCGGCACAAATGTCAGCACAGACGGCTACGGTTAAACCATGACCCTCACCGTCGACGAACTCTCCGAAGCCCAGCTGCTGGCGCGCATCTTCCCCCGCCTGGGCACCAGCGACTCGGTGCTCCTGGGCCCCGGCGACGACGCCGCCGTCATCGCCGCCCCGGACGGGCGCACGGTCGTCTCCATCGACACGCAGGTTCAGGACCGCGACTTCCGCCTCACCTGGCCCAACGGCTCGCACTCGACCGGCTACGACGTCGGCTGGAAGGCCGCCGCGCAGAACCTCAGCGACATCAACGCCATGGGTGCCGTTGCCACGGCCATGGTCGTCAGCCTCACCCTCCCGCGCACGACGCCGGTCCGCTGGGTTGAGGAGCTGGCCGCCGGGTTGGGCGCGGCCATCAGTGCACTGGGTGCGGGGGACTGCTCGGTGGCCGGCGGCGACCTCTCCGGCGGGTCGGAAATCGTCGTCACCGTGGCCGTCATGGGATCGCTCGAGTGCCGCGACCCCGTGCTGCGCTCCGGCGCCCGCGCCGGCGACCAACTGGCCGTGTGCGGCACCCTGGGCCTGGCCGCCGCCGGCTGGGCGCTGCTCGAAAGCGGCATCGACGCGGCCGACTTCACCCCGGACATGGAGCACGCCGCCGCCACGTTCGCCCGGCCCGTGCCGCCGCTGGCCGCAGGCCCCGCCGCTGCCGTCGCCGGGGCCACCGCGCTCATGGACATCTCCGACGGCCTGCTGCGCGACGCCGGGCGCCTGGCCGCGGCCAGCGGCACCCGGCTGGACCTTGACGCCGTCGTGCTTGACAAACTGGCCGGCGAGCTGGAACCCGTGGCCCGCGCGCTCGGCGCCAACCCGCTGCACTGGGTGCTCACCGGCGGCGAGGACCACGGCTTGTTATCCACATTCCCGCGCGGCACCGCCCTGCCGGACGGGTTTCTTGGGATAGGCTCGGTACTGCCCGGCGCCACCAACCAACCGGCGGTGACGATTGCCGGTGCGGACTCGAGAAGCGTCGTCCAAGACGCCGTGGGATGGGATCACTTTGCAGTCTAAGATTGCCGCCAACGCGCCGGTGATTCGCCGGTGGATGGCGAAGGCCGAAGAGACGCTGGCCAACCACAGCGACCGGCTCAACGCCATCAACATCTTCCCCGTCGCCGACGCCGACACCGGGACCAACCTGTACCAGACCGTCCGGTCCGCCTCGCAGGGTGTGCAGGAAATGGAACCGACCGCCGACGTCGGGGCCGTGGTGGCCGTGGCCGGGCGCGCCGCCATGGAACAGGCCCGTGGCAACTCCGGCACCCTGTTCGCCGTCTTCCTGGCCGCCATGGCCGAACCCCTGGCCGGCCAGAACCGGTTCAGCGGCCCGCTGCTGGCCGCGGCCCTGCACCGGGCGCAGCTGCGCTCGTGGAGCGCGCTGAGCGATCCGCAGCCGGGCACGTTCCTTTCTGTTCTGGAGGCCGCCGCCCGGGGCGCGTCCGTCGTGGAGTCCGCCATGAACGGCGACGACTCCAACCACGCCCTCGCCCTCACCCTGGACGGCGTCGTGGAGGCCGCGCTCGAGGCCGTCGTGGCCACCGAGAACCAGCTCGTCGCACTGGCCGCCGCGCACGTGGTCGACGCCGGCGGCGTGGGGCTGCTGCTCATCCTCGACTGCCTGCGCGCCGTCGTCCTCGGCGACGAACTGCAGGAGGACCTGCTCGACGGGTTGCACGGCTACCGGGTCCAGGACCGCAACATCGCCCTCGACATGCCCGAGGACCACGGGGTGGAGGTCATGTGCACCATCAGCCTGACTCCGCTGGCCGCCGCCGGGCTGCGCATGCAGCTCGATGAGCTCGGTGAATCCGTCATCATCAGCGCCGTCTCCGAGGAGATGGAACCCACCGGCGGCTATCCGTGGCGGGTGCACGTGCACGTGCCCGAACCGGCCATGGCGCTGGATTTGATCCACGCGGCCGGGGACCCCAGCAACGTCAGCATCACCCAGCTCAGCGCCACCGCGGACGACGCCCATGAGCTCCTCTGACCCTTTCGACACAGGCCCGTCCCTCGACGAACTGAACATTCCGCTGGTGCGCCTGGTCGGCAAGACCAGCGCCGACGTGATCGAACGTGAACTCGGGCTCACCACGGCCGGCGAGCTGCTGCACCACTTCCCACGCCGCTACCTGAAGCTGGGGGAGCTGACCGATCTTGAGGCGTTGGAGAACCCGTGGCGGTCATCTCCGTCCGACTCCGAGCCTGGCGGCGACGCCGGTGATCCGGGGCCCGACGACGAGGTCACCATCGTGGCGCGCGTGGTCCGGGCCACGACCCGGCGCATGAACAACAGGCCCGGGAACATCACCGAGGTGACGATCACCGACGGAACCGGGCGCCCGTCCAAGGTGCGCATCGCCCTGTTCAACGCCTATCAGGCCATGCGCGAGCTGCAGCCCGGCGTGCTGGCGATGTTCTCCGGCAAGATCAAAAACTACCGGGGCACCGTTTCCCTGGCCGGGCCGAAGTACGCGCTGCTGCCCGACGACGAACTGGCCGAACACGAGGCCGAGCTCCACGTGGCCAAGCCCATCCCGGTGTACCCGGCGGCCGGGAAACTGCCCAGCTGGCGCATCCAGAACGTGATCGAGACGCTGCTCGGCGTCATGGACCTGACCAAGATCCCCGACCCGATCCCCGCCGGCATCGTGTCGCGGGAAGGATTCAGCCCGCTGCCGGAGGCGTACCTGGCGCTGCACGAGCCGTCACTGGAGGCGGATTGGCAGCGTGCGATCAAACGGTTCCGCTACCAGGAGGCGCTCGCGCTGCAGACGGCGCTGGCGCAGCGCCGGGACCAGACCCGGAACTCGCCGGCCACGGCCCGGCCCGGGCTGCCCGCGGGGCTCCTGTCCGCGTTCGACGCCGGGCTCCCCTACACGCTGACGGACGGGCAGCGCACGCTGGGGTCGCTGTTTTCCGCCGAGCTGTCCGCCCCGCACCCCATGAACCGGCTGCTGCAGGGTGAGGTGGGCTCCGGCAAGACGCTCGTCGCCCTGCGCGCCATGCTCCAGGTCATCGACTCCGGCGGGCAGGCCGCCTTCCTGGCCCCCACCGAGGTGCTGGCCGGCCAGCACTACACGTCCATCAGCACCCTGCTCGGCACGCTGGGCTCCGGCACGCTGCTCGGCGGACCGCACGCCACCACCGTCACCCTGTTGACCGGGTCCATGCCGGCCGCAGCGCGGAAGAAGGCGATGCTGGCCGCCGCGTCCGGGGAGGCCGGCATCGTGATCGGCACGCATGCGCTGCTCTCCGACACGGTGACCTTTGCCGACCTGGGCATGATCGTCGTCGACGAACAGCACCGTTTCGGCGTGGAGCAACGCGACGCGCTGCGCGCCAAGGCCGCCAAGCCGCCGCACCTGCTCGTCATGACGGCCACCCCCATTCCCCGCACCGTGGCCATGACGGTCTTCGGCGACCTCGAGGTGTCCGAGCTGAAGGAACTGCCCGCCGGGCGCGCGCCGATCAACACGCACGTGGTCGCCCTGGCCGAGCACCCCGGCTGGGAGGCGCGGCTGTGGACCCGGTCCCGGGAAGAGGTCGACGCCGGCCGGCAGGTGTACGTGGTGTGCCCGAAGATCGGCGACGAGGATCAGGTTTCGACAGGCTCAACCACCGGTGATCGAGCTCGTCGAGATCAGGTTTCGACAGGCTCAACCACCGGGGTTTCGACAGGCTCAACCAGCGGTGATCGAGCTCGTCGAGATCAGGTTTCGACAGGCTCAACCACCGGGGTTTCGACAGGCTCAACCACCGGCGACGGCGACCAGCGCGCCATGGCCGGGGTACTCGCCGTCGTCCAATACCTGCGCACGGTCCCGGCCCTCGCCGGGCTGCGGATCGAGCCGCTGCACGGGCGGCTCGACCCCGCGGACAAGACCGCGACCATGGCCGACTTCGCCGCCGGCGGCATCGATGTGCTCGTCGCCACGACCGTGATCGAGGTGGGCGTGGACGTGCACAACGCGACGCTCATGATCGTGCTGGACGCGGACCGCTTCGGCATGTCCCAGCTGCACCAGTTGCGCGGGCGCGTGGGCCGCGGCGGGCATGCCGGCACCTGCCTGCTGGAGACCGGGCTGCCGGCCGGGCACCCCAGCCGCAGGCGCCTGGCCGCCGTGGCCGCCACGACCGACGGGTTCGAACTGGCGCAGGAGGATGTGCGGATGCGCCGCGAGGGCGACATCCTGGGCGCGTCGCAGTCGGGCGGGCGGCGGAGCATGCGGTTCCTGCAGGTCCTCTCGAACGCCGACGTGATCGAGCAGGCGCGCGCCGACGCGTGCCTCATCGTCGAGGAGGACCCGCAGCTGGCGCGGCACCCGGCGCTGGCCTACGAGATCGCCACGTACCTGACCGATGAGACGGAGGCGTTCCTTGAACGCGGGTAAGGGGGTTTCTTGAGCCGGATCGTGGCGGGCGCGGCCGGCGGCACGCCGCTGGTGTCGGTGCCCGGGGACGGGACGCGGCCCACCACCGACCGGGTCAAGGAGGCGCTGTTCTCCCGGCTCGAGTCCCTGGACATGCTCGCCGACGCGCGCGTGCTGGACCTGTACGCGGGGTCGGGTTCGCTGGGGGTGGAGGCCGCCAGCCGCGGCGCGAAGTCCGTGGAGCTCGTGGAGTTCGACGCCCGCGCCGCCGCGGTGTGCCAGCGCAACGCGTCCCTGGTGAACAGGGCCGTGGGGTCAAAGGTCGTCTCGGTGCAGCGGTCCCGCGTGGAGACGTTCCTGGGCCGCGTGCTGGACGCCGGGGTGGACCGGTGGGACCTGGTATTCATGGACCCGCCGTACCCGCTGGGGGAGGACGGGCTGGCGTCCGTGCTGTCCCTGCTGGCGTCGAACCTGAGCCCGTACGCCGTCGTGGTGGTGGAACGGTCCACGCGCTCGCCGGAGCCTGCGTGGCCCTCCGGCCTGGAGCGCTTCGCCGAGAAGAAGTATGGGGAAACCCGGCTCTGGTTCGCCGAACCGTCCGGGTCCGCCGACCCCGCTGGATAGGCGACGGCTCCGTGTTCTCAGCTAGAACGGCTTGGCCAGCAGCAGTTCGAGGTTCTGGTCCTTCGCGGTGCCCGTCCGGCCGGAGGTGCCGGCTCCGGGACTGTTCATCGCCAGCTCCGCGCTGAAGGCGGCCAACTGGGCGGCCGTGAACGATTTGTCGTAGTCGAGGTGGACCGCCTCCGAGTGGTCTACCATCACGCCGATCATGGACAACGTGCCGTCATTGTTGTCCGCGATCTCCACGGTTCGTGACTGCTGCGGGAAGTCGATGTGCGAGGCGGTGTTCACTTCCCAGAAACCGTGGTCCCCGAAGGTGCTGCGGCGTGCCCAGACCTTGTTGCGGTGCAGGTGCCCACTGACCCACAGGACGACGTTCGGGTAGCGGCCCAGCAGCTCGTGGACGGCCGCGGGCGTCCGGAGGGCGTACGGGTCCGACGTCGGCGTACGGGGTTGCCCGAAGACCGACGAGGGATGGTGGCTGAACAGCACCACGAGCTGATCCGTGTTTCCCGTCGTGACCGGTTCTCCCTTGCTGTTGAACTTGCGTCCCGACACGCTGTTGAGCTGCGCCTCGAGCCATTTTACCTGGGCGGCGTCGATGGACCCGTAACCACCCCCGGTGGGGTCGGTGGTGTCCAGCATGATGCCGACGATCCCCTCGACCAATTGGAAGCGGTAATACGTGGTGCCTTGGCGAAGATTCTCCTCTGTGAAGCCGTGGCCGGCCGGCCCATGCGGACCGGTCCCGATCATGTGGGCGCTGACGAATTCGGTCTTGCTCGCCGGCCGGCGTGTCACGGATGCCTTGACGGTCCGCCCGGGCATGGCGTCGAGGATCTTCTTGATCTGGGCTTGCGTGGCCTTGTTCAGCTGTTTGGTGAATTCGTTGTAGTCGATCCCCTTGGGAAGGCCCAGCGGGATCTTGTCCGAGACGGCGACGGCCGCGTAGAAGTCTGCCAGGGGCGTGTCTAGGTGCGTGTGCCAGTAGTGGTTTGAGGTGCGGCGTCGTGTTGTGACGGAATTCGCCCGTTCCAAGCCGGGCCGGTAC
>NZ_RWKQ01000013.1:0-689 GCF_003946885.1 Specibacter cremeus
GCTGGCCGGTTGGTTGGCCGGGTCTGGATTCCGCTCCGGTCCCGGAACCGCCGGCGAGGTCGGTGAAGCGGGGCCGGGGTCCGAGCCCGACCGTCGATTCGCCGGGATCCCTGGCCGTGCCGAGAGCCTCTGCGCCGGGAGCGTCGGCCGGGCTGCAGGGGGCGTGCGTGGTGAGGCGGTGGGCGAGGGCGTCGGCCATGAGTTGGCCCTTGCCGCGCGGGTCGCCGGCGGCGGTGGCGGTCGCGGCGAGGCCGGTGAGCGTCTTGAGGATGGTGACCCCGCAGGTCAGCGGGATCAGGGCGGAGAGCCAGGTCATCCCGTCCGGGGCCGGGCGCAGGGACACCTGCCGGTTCGTGACCGCCTGGGTGTGGCGTTTGACGAACGCCGCCGGGTCGGCGGCGTACGCGGCCGCCCGGGCGGCCGCGGCCAGGTCACGGGTGCCCATCCGGGCCACCGTGTCGGGGTCGGCGCATAACCGTTCGTCGATAGCGGCCCTCTGGGCCGGGGTGAGGAACGCNGTGTTCGGACAGGTGCCCGGACGCCAGGGCTTTCAATGTCCACGGCAGTTGCGCGGCGAGCGTCACGGCCAGGTCATGGTGCACGCCCCCGGCGTGGGGGGATTCGTGCCGGGCCAGGGCGATCTCGTCGGCGATCTTCGCCGCCAGCATCTGCCCCGTATACCCGGCGGT
>NZ_RWKQ01000013.1:715-6244 GCF_003946885.1 Specibacter cremeus
CGCGATTCCGGACCGGCCCCCGCAGTGTAACCCTCGGCACTTGTGCCGAAACCCGCACCGGCGGCGGAAGTCGCGGTGGTCAGGGCTTCCTCGGCCCGGTGCCGGGCCCGGGTGGCTGCGGCGCGCGCCGTCCGGGCGTCGTTGGCCAGCCCGGCCGTCACCACCCCCGCCCGCCGCACCTCATACGAGTCCTCGGGGCCGCGTTCGGCCAGCGCCATCCGAGCCATCAACGCCGCCTCGGCCCGATCACCGGCAGCGTCCGCCCGCTGCCCCAACTCCCGGGCCACCCGTGCCGCGGTGGCCGACCCGACAACCAGCGCCCGGGCCGGGTCGAACACGACAGGCCCCAGCGCGGTCACCGCCCCGACCGCGGCCAACACGGACGCGCACTCCACCGCGCATTCGGTTTGCTTCCCGCCCGCCAACGCCCGGACGGGAGAGACAGCGTCGGCCGGGGACGCCCCAGAGTCCGACGCTGCGGAGCCGGCGGCGGCACGGCCGGGTGCTGGCGCCGCGGTCCGGAACGTTCCAGCGGTTGGCGAGGCCGCGACCGGGCGCCCGGCCCCGGCGTCGAACTCCGGTACCACCATCGCCGATCACCTCCCCTCCAGCCGGCACTGTCAGATTACGCAACCAAATCCCTGCCGGGATTCTTACTACATTCAGACTAGAAGACGTCGCCGACAACACCAGAAGCTACTCGAATCTTGTGGGAAACTCCGCCCCCGCCGCCGCCTGTGGAGGACAAGCCATGCCCCATGCCCGGAGGACCACCGGCCAGTAGTCCCCGAAATAGGGCCCGGAGATAGACGCCACGCCACTACATGTGGTACTTACACGCTTGTAATTCCACCAGATGCGCCCCTAGACTGGAGTTGTCACGGCCGCGTCGCCATTCAGGGACTGAAGCTGTTGGAAGGACGTTGAGGGAAAGAGGCGAGGGAAGAGGATGTACTGCCCGTTCTGCCGCAATCCCGACTCGCGCGTCGTGGACTCCCGTGTTTCCGACGACGGGTCCTCGATCCGCCGTCGCAGGCAGTGCACCGAGTGCGGCCGGCGCTTCAGCACCATCGAAACGGCCAGCTTGTCGGTGACCAAACGGTCCGGCGTGGCCGAGCCATTCAGCCGGGCGAAGGTCATCAACGGCGTGCGCAAGGCCTGCCAGGGCCGGCCGGTGACCGATGACGACCTGGCCATGCTCGCCCAGGAGGTCGAGGAGACCATCCGGGCCAGCGGGGCGGCCGAGATCGACGCCAACGACGTGGGCCTGGCCATCCTGGCACCGCTGCAACGGCTCGACCAGGTCGCGTACCTGCGCTTCGCCAGCGTCTACCAGGCGTTCGACTCGCTCGAGGACTTCGAGAAGGCCATCGGCGAGCTGCGCGACAGGCCAGCCCCCTAGATTCCGGCCGTGGCAGGGGAGGGGAAGCCCCTGCCGCGGCCGGCTCCATTTCCGACGGACATTTCAGCGCCCGCCGGCCACCGGCAGCACGATGCCAGTCACGTACGCGGTGTCGTCCCCGAGCAGCCACAGCACGGCGGCGGCGATTTCATCGGGTTCCGCGCCCCGGCCCAGCGGGATGGTCGGATTCAGTCGCGCCACCCGGTCCGGCATGCCGGCCGCCGCATGCAGGCCCGTGTTCGTGCTGCCCGGCGCCACGGCGTTGACCCTGATGCCGGTCCCGGCCACCTCCGCCGCCAGCCCGATGGTCAGTACATCCACGGCGCCCTTGGATGCCGCATAGTGCACCCAAGTGCCGGGGGAGCCGGCCTTGGTCGCGGTGGAGGAGATGTTGACGATGCTCCCGCCCGGTCCGCCGGAGTGCGTGGACATGTGCCGTTGCGCCTCCTGGCACATATAGATCATTCCCACCACGTTCACGTCCAGGACGCGCTTGACGGTCTCCGCGGGGACACCGGCCAGCGGGCCGATCAGTCCCCATTTGCCGGCCCGGAATATCGCTGGCGCGACATTCCGGGAACCTGGCAAGCGTGGGCCCCGCCCGTGATGCCCGCATTGTTGACCACGGCCGTCACGGGGCCCAGCGCGGCGGCCACGTCAAAGAGCCTCTTGACAGCCGCCGCGTCACTGACGTCGGCCTCGTGCGCGACGGCGGTGCCGCCGTCGCGCACGATGCCTTCCACGACGGCACGCGCGCCGCCGGCGTCGGCCGAATAATTGACGACGACGGCGTACCCGGCCGCCGCTGCCCGCTTGGCCACGGCCGCACCAATGCCGCGGCTGGCGCCGGTGACAATCGCAACGCCGCGGGGATGGGCGTCCATCTCTACTTGGCGACCTTGAAGTGCACGGCGGCCTGCAGCGCACCGCCGACGATGCCGGCGTTGTTCTTGAGCTTGGCCGGGATGATCGGTGTGCGCAGTTTCAGCAGCGGCAGATAGTCCTCGCTGCGCTTGGAGATGCCGCCGCCGATGATGAACAGCTCCGGGGAGAACAGGAACTCCACGTGCGAGAAGTAGCGTTGCAGCCGGACCGCGTAGTCGGGCCAGGACAGGTCGTCGCGTTCGCGGGCGCTGGCGGACGCCTTCGACTCGGCGTCGAAGCCGTCGATTTCCAGGTGGCCCAGTTCCGCGTTCGGGATGAGCTTGCCGTTGTGGATGAAGGCCGAACCGATGCCCGTGCCCAGCGTGATGACCAGGACCGTGCCCTTGACGCCCGCACCGGCGCCGTAGCGGGCCTCGGCGAGTCCGGCGGCGTCGGCGTCGTTCATGACCTGGACGTCACGGCCAAGCTCCTCGCCGAAGATCTTGTCCACATCGGCGTCAATCCATGACTTGTCGACGTTGGCCGCGGACCGGGCAATGCCGTGCGAGATGATGGCCGGAAAGGTGATGCCGACCGGGGCGTCGGCCGCCGGGGCGTGGTCGCGGCCCATGAGCTCGTCCACGATCTGCTTGACGACCTTCGCCACGGCGTGTGGCGTGGACGGCTGCGGCGTGTCGATCCGGAAGCGCTCGCCGATCACCTCGCCCGAGGCGAGGTTGACGATGCCGCCCTTGATGCCGGTGCCGCCGATGTCCACACCGATCACGTGTTCGGTATGCGAATGCTTTTTGGCCATGCGTACTCCCATCAAAGGATGTTGGTCGGGCACTGCTGAAAGAACGTCCGCGCCTGTGCGCGTCAGGGGAGGGTGAGGACCTCGGCGCCGTCGGCCGTGACGACCAGTGTGTGCTCGAACTGGGCGGTGCGGCTGCGGTCCCGGGTGACGACCGTCCAGTCGTCGGACCACATGTCCCATTCGATGCCGCCGAGCGTGAGCATGGGTTCGATGGTGAACACCATGCCCTCCTCCATGATCGTGTTGTACGCCGGCGCGGCGTCGTAGTGCGGGATGATCAGGCCCGTGTGGAATGCCTCGCCGACGCCGTGGCCGGTGAAGTCGCGGACCACGCCGTAGCCGAAACGCTTCGCATACGAGGCGATGGTCCGGCCGATCACATTGATCTCCCGGCCAGGGGCCACGGCGCGGATGGCACGGTTCAGGGATTCCTGCGTGCGCTCGACGAGCAGCCGCGATTCCTCGTCGACGTCGCCGACCAGGAAGGTGTGGTTCGTGTCGCCGTGCACGCCGTTCTTGAACGCCGTGATGTCGATGTTGATGATGTCGCCGTCGGCAAGCACGGTGCTGTCCGGGATGCCGTGGCAGATGACCTCGTTCAGCGACGTGCACAGCGACTTCGGGAAGCCGCGGTACCCGAGCGTGGACGGGTAGGCCTGGTGGTCGAGCAGGAACTCGTGGCCGACCCGGTCCAGCGCATCGGTGGTGACCCCGGGCGCAATGTGCTTGCCGACCTCCACGATGGCCTGGGCGGCGATCCTGGACGAGATGCGGATCTTCTCAAGTGTTTCGGCGTCCTTGACCTCGGACCCGGTGAACTTGGCCGGGCCGGCCTTGCCGACATATTCGGGCCGGGGAATCGAGGCGGGGACGTCGCGGTGTGGGCCGACGATTCCCGGGACAAGCGTGCCAAGGGGTGCCGTGGCGGCGGTGGAAGACATGCAACCCATCCTAGTGGTTTGCCCACCCGGGGTTTGAAGTCCGGCCCATGCGGGGCCAAGATTACTTCCAGGAAGTCGAAGCGATCCCAAGGAGGAACCGTGCCGCAGTTTTGGTACAACGTGAAGACGCACCAGGTCGAGGAGGACGCCCAGTCGGACTGGACGGCACTGATCGGTCCATACAACACGCGCGAAGAGGCGGAGGCCGCGCTGGAGAAGGTGCAGGAACGCAACGCTGCCTGGGAGGCCCAGGACGACGAATAGTCCCACTTGCCGGCCCAGCCTGCTGGCGGACCACTTCACCGCGATTTCACCCGGACAAGGGAGGTAGCACCACCCGGAGCGACGGTGGTTAACTTGGTACGGGAGATGACAGCCATGAGTGGTCCGGGTGGATTTGTGGGATGGCTTCGTCACGCCGGGCTGCAATTGTCGCGGCTTTCGCTTGCCGGCATGCTGGCTTCGGTCGCCCTTGTCGCGGGCTTCCTGACGACGGTCGCGGCTCCAGCCCAGGCCGCGACGCTCTATGGGAACGATATCTCATGGCCGCAGTGCCCGGTGTCCGACGGCGGGAACGGGCTTCCGCTGCCGCCCACCTCGACAAAATTCGTCATCGTCGGGGTGACCAAGGGCCTGCCATTCACGCAGAACCCGTGTTTGTCCGCGCAGGTTGGCTGGGTCAAGACCAATGGCAAGCCGGCCCAGGCGTACACGATGGCCGCGTTCCCGACGTCCGCGCAGCTCGCCACCTACCGCTCCCAAGGACCATGGTCCGCCGGTACCCGGCCCGGACAGTTGTCCAACGTGGGCTACTCCGAGGCCCGCTTTGCCGTGACGAGCCTTGGCAGCGTTGGGTTCAAGCCCCCCGTGGTGTGGATCGACGTCGAACCCCGGCCCGCCCAGCCCTGGCCAAGCAGCACCGCGCTCCAACAGCGAGAAAACCGCTACGTGGTCGAGGGCCTGATGAGGGGGCTGCGCGACGCCGGCTTCGCGTACGGACTGTACTCCTTCGCCTCGGGGTGGCAAGGCATCACCGGGGCGTGGCGGCTTCCCGGCGTGCCGGTCTGGGCCACTGCGGGCACACTCGACTACCCCAACGAGGCCCTTGACCGGTGCAGCCAGGCCAGCTTCTCCGGCGGGCACGTCTACCTCGCGCAGTGGTATGACAACGTGCGGGACTACGACCTGACCTGCAACCCGTATGCGTTCGAGTCGTTGCCGATTCCGGCGTCCACGTTGTCGGGCTCGACCGCCGACTTCAACGGTGACTGGAACAACGATGTGCTGGCCCGAGTGGCGGTCACGGGAGAACTGAGGATGTACGCCGGCAACGTACGGGGCGGGTTCTCATCCGGCGTTCAAATCGGGAACGGTTGGGGTGGCTTCAATGCCGTCGAGACGGTCGGTGATTTCAATGGCGACGGCCGGCAGGATGTCATGGCGCGGGAGGCCTCCACCGGGTACCTGTGGCTCTACCCCGGCAACGGCACCGGCGGCTGGCTGCC
>NZ_RWKQ01000013.1:6383-28720 GCF_003946885.1 Specibacter cremeus
CCCCGATGTCCTGGCACGCGACGGGTCCGGTGTCCTGTGGCTCTACCCCGGCAATGGCACCGGCGGGTGGCTGCCCCGCGTCCGGGTCGGCCCGGGCTGGAATGCCATGGACGCGATCTTCTGACATGCGGGCTCGGCGGCCCGGGCCGTNCCTCAATGCTAGAACGTGTGCTCCGGGCCCGGGAAGACGCCCGCGCGCACGTCGTCGCCGTACGCCTTGGCCGCCTCCGCGAGGATGCTGCCCAACTGGGCGTATTGCTTGACGAACTTCGCCATCTTGCCGGGGCGCAGGCCGGCCATGTCCTGCCATACGAGCACCTGGCCGGTGGTGCCGTTGCCGGCGCCGATGCCGATCGTGGGCACGTCGACCGCGGCCTCCACGGCGGCGGCCGCCACCGCGGGCACCATTTCCATCAGCACACAGAACGCGCCCGCCTCGGCCAGCGCCACGGCGTCGTCAATCAACTGCTGGGCCGCATCGCCGCGGCCCTGCACGCGGTAGCCGCCGAGCACATGCTCGCTCTGCGGCGTGAAGCCGATATGCGCCATGACGGGGATGCCGGCGGCGGTCATCGCCCGGACGGTCGGTGCGTAATGCGCCCCGCCCTCCATCTTCACGGCGTGCACCAGGCCCTCCTTCATCAGGCGCACGGACGAGGCGATGGCCTGTTCGGCGGACGCCTCGTAGCTGCCGAACGGCAGGTCGGCCACGACCAGGGCACGCTTCGCGCCCGATGTGACGGCGCGGGAGAAGATGATCATCTCGTCCAGCGTGATCGGCAGCGACGTCTCATTGCCCAGCACGTTGTTCGACGCCGAGTCGCCCACCAGCAGCACCTCGATGCCGGCCTCGTCGAAAATCTGGGCGGTGTACTGGTCGTAGGCGGTGAGCATGGCGAACTTCCGCCCGTCCCGCTTCGCCGCCCGCAGATGGTGCGTGCGGATGCGGGTCGTGGCACCAGGAATGCCGTGCACGGGGGCGCCATACGGGGCGGGCTGCTCGGCGGGGACCGGCCCGCTCGGGGACGTGGCCGGTTCGGGGCTGGAGGTAGGTGCCATGAACACGAGCTTAATACCAACGCGGGGGCGCCCAAATTCGTCCCGGCCGCGCCCGCGCTGAGTAGAGTTGGGGGAAGGCCGCCGACCGGTGCCCCGACCCGGTGCCCTGACACTGTGCAAAGAAAATCTGTGCAATGAAAATCTGTGCAAAGAAAAGAGGCCCCTGCATGGACCGTCAACAAGAGTATGTGCTGCGCACCATCGAGGAGCGTGACGTCCGGTTCGTCCGGCTCTGGTTCACCGACGTCGTCGGCAGCCTGAAGTCCGTGGCACTGGCGCCCGCCGAGGTCGAGGGCGCGTTCGAGGAGGGGCTCGGCTTCGACGGCTCCGCCGTGGAGGGCCTGGCCCGCGTGTTCGAATCCGACATGCTCGCCCAGCCGGACCCCACCACGTTCGAGATCCTGCCGTGGCGCGGCGAAACCGAACAGACCTCGCGCATGTTCTGCGACATCCTCACCCCCGACGGTGAACCGTCCGCGGCCGACCCCCGGCACGTGCTCAAACGGTCCCTGGCCAAGGCCGCCGACATGGGCTTCACCTGCTACACGCACCCGGAGATCGAGTTCTACCTGCTCAAGTCCGCCGAACCCGGCCCGGACGGCGTACCGGTGCCCGTGGACCAGGCCGGCTACTTCGACCACGTCCCCGGCGGGGTCGCCCAAGACTTCCGCCGCACCGCCGTCACCATGCTGGAGAAGGTGGGCATCTCCGTCGAGTTCAGCCACCACGAGGGCGGCCCCGGCCAGAACGAGATCGACCTGCGCTACGCCGACGCGCTGCAGACCGCGGACAACATCATGACGTTCCGCACCGTCATCCGCGAGGTCGCCATCCAGCAGGGCTCCTACGCCACGTTCATGCCCAAGCCGTTCACCGACCACCCCGGCTCCGGCATGCACACCCACTTCTCGCTGTTCGAGGGCGACACGAACGCCTTCCACGAGGCAGGTGCCGAATACCAGCTCTCCAAGACGGCCCGGCAGTTCATCGCCGGCATCCTGCGCCACGCGCCCGAGTTCACGGCCGTGACGAACCAGTTCGTGAACTCGTACAAGCGCCTGTGGGGCGGGGGAGAGGCGCCCAGCTACCTGTCGTGGGGCCACAACAACCGCTCCGCCCTGGTCCGTGTGCCGCTGTACAAGCCGGGCAAGTGGCAGTCCGCGCGGGTCGAATACCGCGGCATCGACTCGGCCGCCAACCCCTACCTCGCCTACGCCGTGCTGCTCGGCGCCGGGCTGAAGGGCATCGAGGAGGGCTACGAGCTGGGCCCCGCCGCGCACGAGGACATCGCCGCGCTGTCCGCCGGCGAGCGCCGCGCACTCGGCCACGACCCGCTGCCGTCCAGCCTGCATGACGCCGTCCGCCAGATGGAGGAGTCCGAGCTCATGCCGGAGATCCTCGGCGAGCAGGTGTTCGAGTACTTCCTGCGCAACAAGCGGGCCGAATGGCAGGACTACCGGCTGCAGGTGACCCCGTTCGAACTCCGGCGCTACCTGGGAGTGCTGTAGGGGCGGCCCATGAGTTCCATCACACGCACCCTCATCGGCAACGGCTTCTCCGACCTGGAAAAGAGCGCACGCTTCCTGGCCGCCGGCGAACTCGAGGGCCTGGACCGGGACGCCCTGTTCGCCGGGCTTGCCCTGGCCAACGACCCCGACATGGCGCTGCAGTCGCTCGTGTGGCTCATCGGCGCCGCCCCGGAGGTGGCACAGCGGCTGCCGCGCGCCGGTGCCGCCGTTGACCGGAGGAACGACGACGACGACGGCGCGTCCCCGAACGAGGCCCTGTTCCGGTTGCTCGGGGCCTCCCAGGCGCTCGCCGAATTCCTGGTCCGGAACCCCGGGCACCTCGACGTGCTGGACACGCCGATCTCCGCCGAGCCGGCCGCCGTGACCGGTGCGGCACTGCGCACCTCGCTGCTGCGCGCGGTCGGCGCGGACCCGGCGTCGGACCTCCCGGTCGCGGCACTCACCGGCACCGAGGCCTACACCGCGCTGCGCACCCAATACCGTCGGCACCTGACCGACCTGGCCATCCGCGACCTGTGCGCGGCATCCCCGCTGGATGTCATGCCGCAGGTCGGGGCCGAGCTGGCCGACCTGGCCGCCGCCGCGCTCGACGCCGCCCTCGCCGTCGCCCGGGCCGAGGCCGCCGACACGCACGGCGCCGACGCCGTGGCGCGCGTGCGGGTCGGCATCGTCGGCATGGGCAAGAGCGGTGCCCGAGAACTGAACTACATCTCCGACGTCGACGTGATGTACCTGGTGGACGGCGGCGCCGACGAGGCCGAGGCCATCACGATCGGCACCGCACTGGCCGCCGGCATCTCCCGTGCCGTCAACTCCCCGGGCCGGGAGCCGGCCCTGTGGGAGGTCGACGCGAACCTGCGCCCCGAGGGCAAGGACGGGCCGCTGGTGCGCACGCTCGACTCCTACCTGGCCTACTACCGGCGCTGGGCGCACAGTTGGGAGTTCCAGGCGCTGCTGAAGGCCCGGGCCATGGCCGGTGACCTGACGCTGGGGGCGGCGTTCGAGGAATCCGTGGCGCCGCTGATCTGGACGTCCTCGGAGCGCGACGGGTTCGTCGAATCGGTGCAGGCCATGCGCCTGCGCGTCACCGAGCACATCCCCGCCGCCGAGGCCGGACGGCAGCTCAAGCTCGGCAAGGGCGGGCTGCGCGACGTCGAGTTCACCGTGCAGCTGCTGCAACTGGTGCACGCCAAGGCGGACGAATCGCTGCGGCCGCGCGCGACGACCGCCGCCATCACCGCGCTCATGCGCGCCGGGTACATCGGGCGCACCGACGCGCACGCCCTGGACGAGTCGTACCGGTACCTGCGGGTGCTCGAGCACCGGATCCAGCTGCGGCACCTGCGCCGCACCCATCTGATGCCCGTCGCCGAGGAGGAGCTGCGCTCGCTCGCGTGCGCCGTCGTCGGCCCCCTGCGGCTCAAACGTCCCGGCGCCGACGCGCTGCTGGAGCACTGGCACAGGGTGAAGCGTCGTGTGCGCGACCTGCACGAGAACATCTTCTACCGGCCCATCCTGGCCCAGGCCGCGCACCTGAGCGCCGACGACGTGCAACTCACCCCGGATGCGGTGCAGGCGCGACTGGCCGCCCTGGGCTATCGCGACGCGGTCGGCGCCACACGGCATATCCAGGCGCTGATCGGCGGGGTCAGCCGGCGCGCGGCGCTGCAACGCCAGCTGCTGCCGGTGCTGCTGGACTGGCTGGCGCAGGGCGTGGACCCCGACGCCGGGCTGCTCGGCTTCCGCCGCGTCAGCGAGGCGCTGGGCACCTCGCACTGGTACCTGGGCATGCTCCGCGACCACCAGGCCGCGGCGGAGCGGCTGTGCCACGTGCTCTCCAGCTCCCGGTTCATCACCGACCTGCTGGAGGTGTCCCCGGAGGCCACGGCCTGGCTGGGCAACGACAAGGAACTGGTGCCGCTGACCTTCGAAGCGCAGTGGCAGGAGATCCAATCCAAGATGTCCCGGCACCCGGATCCGGCCGACGCGATCCGGCTCATCCGGCTGATCCGGCGCCGTGAGACGCTGCGCATCGCCGTGGCCAACAGTTCCGGGCTGCTCGACGTCGACAAGGTCGCCGCCGCGCTCAGCGACGCCGACCAGGCGGCCATCCTGGGCGCCCTGCTCGTGGCCGAGGCGGACGTGTACGGGGATTCGCCGCCCAAGACGCGTGTTCTCGTCGTCGCCATGGGGCGCCAGGGCGGACGCGAGAACGGCTACGACTCCGACGCCGACGTGCTGTATGTGCACCGGGCGCTGCCCGGTGCGGACGCCGACGAGGCCCAGCAGCAGGCCCGCGCCATCGTGGCCAAGCTCTCGGCCCTGCTGACCCAGCCGCTCAAGCCGGCCATCCAGGCCGAACGCGTGCTGGTCCTGGATGCGGCGCTGCGGCCGGAAGGCCAGCAGGGGCCGTTGGTGCGCTCGCTGGAGGCCTACCGCGAGTATTACGCCCGCTGGTCGCTGCCGTGGGAGACGCAGGCGCTGCTGCGGGCCCGCCCCATGGCCGGGGCCGACGACCTGGCCGCCGACTTCATGGCGCTCGTGGACGCCATCCGGTACCCGGCCGGTTTCGGCGAGGCCGACGGGCGCGAGATCCGGCGCATCAAGGCCCGGGTCGAGTCCGAGCGACTGCCGCGCGGGGCCGACCCCGCCCGGCATGTGAAGCTGGGACGCGGCGGGCTCAGCGACGTCGAGTGGCTGGTCCAGCTCATCCAGCTCCAGCACGCCCACGAGGTGCCGGGCCTGCGCAGCACGTCGACGATCGCGGCGCTGCATGCGGCCCGCGACGCCGGACTGGTCGCCTTCGACGATGCCGAACAGCTGGAGGACGCGTGGCGGCTGGCCTCCCGGGTCCGCAACGCGAACGTCATCTGGACGGGGCGCACCTCCGATACCCTGCCGTCCTCACGCGCCGACCTGGAGGCCGTGGCCCGCTGGTGCGGGTACGAACCGGGTGCGGCGAGCCGGTTCGAGGAGGACTACCTGGGCGTCACCCGCCGGGCCCGGGCCGTGTTCGAGCGCGTGTTCTACGGCTGATCGTCCGGGTTGGCGTGTCTCAGCCGTTCCCGGGCGTGCGCCAGCATGCTCACGACGGCGGCGCCCGGGACCAGGTCGCGGTCCTGTACGAAGCCCTCCTCCCGGCCGGTGAGGTCGGCGATGAGCCGGCCGCGCCAGAGCTCGCGCAGCTCCCGGTGCGCGGGGTCCTGGGCCAGGTTGTGCAGCTCGTGCGGGTCGGCGTCGAGGTCGAAGAGTTCCTCGGTGCCCCACGCCGACGCCCACAGGTACTTCACGTGCCCGTCCGTCACCCACTGCAGGGATTGGCCGAAATACACGTGCTCGCCGTGCAGCCATGCCCGCCAGGGGGCATCGATGGGCCGATCGGCGCCGGGCAGGAAGCGGGCCAGTGACCGCCCGTCGCAGGAGTCCGGCACGGGCACCCCGGCGAGATCCAGCAGCGTCGGCATGATGTCACGCAACTCCACGACCTCATCGACGACGGTACCGGCCGGCGCGGCGCCGTCCGGCGTGGCGATGATCAGCGGCACCCGGGCGGAGCCCTCGTAGCCGACGGCCTTGCGGTAGAAGTCGTGGTCGCCAAGCATCTCGCCGTGGTCGGAGGTGAATGCGATGATGGTGTTCTCGCTCAGGCCGAACTCCGCCAGCGCCTCGAACACGCGGCCCAGCTGCAGGTCCAGATGCGTCATGAGTCCGTAGTAGCCGGCGCGCGCACGGCGCGTCACCGCCTCCGGCAGCGTGCCGAAGGCGGTCTGGTGGTAGCCGTCGCGACGCACCGACCCGTAGTGGTGCACCCAGTCGCCCACGCGCCGCTCGACGGCCGGCAGGTCGAGGTACATGTCCATGGCCCAGGCCGGCGGATCGTAGGGCGGGTGCGGCCGGTGGAAGGACAGGTACAGGAAGAACGGCCGGGTCGGGTCCCGGCGGTACAGCCACTCGATGGCCTCGGACGCGGCCCACGACGTCGGGTGCAGCCGCTCGGGCTTGTCCCACGGGCGGGCTGCCGTCGAGTTGCAGCCGGCACCGTGGTCGAAGTACTCCTCGTCCGGGCTCACACCGGGCTGGCGGCGCAGCCACGGCACGTAGTCGTCGAAGAACTTGAAGTCGCGGCGGTGCTCGCGCCGGGCGTGGTGCAGAAAGCCGTCGTGCAGCACGACGTCGTCGAACCCGACCCGGCTGCGCTCCGGGTACACGTGCAGCTTGCCGATGGCCTGGGTCTGGTAGCCGGCCTTGCGGAACTCGCCCTGCAGCGTGACGGGGTGGACGACGTCGAACGGCAGGCCCTCCTCGTAGCCGACCCGTCCGTGCCTCTCCTGCGACTGGCCGGTGAACAGCGCCACGCGCGCCGGCACGCAGGTGGGCGTGGCCGAATAGGCGTGCCGGAACCGGGCGCCCCTGCCGGCCAGCTCGTCCAGGTGCGGCGTCTGCACGTGCGGGTGGCCCTCGGCGGACAAGCAGTCGCCGCGCCATTCGTCGGCGCAGATCAGGATCACGTTCGGTCGGCTCATGAATCCACTATCACACGGCCAATGCCCTCCCAATGCGACGCTCCCGCAGGAGTGGGGTGTTCCGAACAACGCTTTGTGAGAATCGGTCCGCGACCCGGCGCCGGAACGGCCCATGACCGGGTGGACAAGAGGAGACGGTCTTGAACGTCGGCAGGTCAACTTTCATTGTCGCCAGAAATGTGGTCAACTATGGTTGACTTCATGGAGGTGGATCGGTTGAAGACGCTGGTTGGTTCGATGGACGGCAAGGGCCCGGCGGAAATGCTCGGGGCGGTGGCCGAGGCGCGCAAGGAGCTCGCCCGGGTGGAAAGCGAGACCGTGCTGCGGGCGCGCCAGGCTGGGCTGTCGTGGGAGGCCATCGCGCTGTGCCTGGGCGTCAGCAAGCAGGCCGTGCACAAGAAATACGGCAAGCGGTGACGTCCGACGGCGACATCGCGGTGGTGCCGCTGCGCACGGCGCCGCCGGACGAGCGACCCCGTCTGGTCCGGGCCATCACCGGGTTGCAGCTGGCTCCCGGGCAGGAAGAATTCGTGGGGAACCCGCCGGCCATGGTCGACGCGGCGCTGGCCGACCCGCAACGCCACCCGTTCGCGATCGTGACCGCTGCCGGCGTCGTGGGAATGGGCGTGTTGCACGTCGACGGCGCCGCCGACGTCGGATGGCCCGATCCGTCCGAGGTCGTGCTGCTGCGGGGATTCCTCATTGACAGGGGCCTGCAGGGCCGCGGCTACGGCACCTCCGCCACGGAACGGGCCTTCCATGCGGCGGCCCACCTGGTGGGCCGGCTCGGCCTGCCCGCGCGCGGGGTGGTGCTCGGCGTGAACGAGCGGAACCATTCCGGGCAGCGGGCCTATGCGCGGGCCGGGTTCGCGGACACGGGGCGGCGCTTCCTGGGGGGCTCGGGCGCCCAGATCATCATGCTCCGAGCTTTCGAACACACTGCATGCGGCCTCCCGGCCCAAGTAGGGCGCGGTTAAGCACGCATTTCGGGGCGATTTGGTGCTTAACCGCGCCCTGGTTCGTCTCCGGGACCGTGCTTGAGCTCGTCGGGCAACGTGTCCACATAGACGGTTTGGGGCGGTTCGAAGTAGATGACGAGCACCTGGTCCCCGACGGGAAAGACGCTCGTGTTGTCGTAGGGATGGGCGTGGAAGGCGGTCGTGCCGCCGTGAAACGGCAACATGACCTCGCCGATGCTGCCGGGTTCGATGCGGCCGGTGACGCGGCCAACCTTGCCGGTCAGGCTCCGATCCACGTTCCTATGCATTCGGCGGATCCGTCGGCCGTTTGGAGATGTCCTTCCCGTCCTTCAGGGCGGACGTCAGGGCCGGGAGGAAATTGCCGACCTGTGCCAGGATCCCGCCGACCATGCTGTTGATGCCCTCGCCGCCGTTGAGGACGGTGAGCTGGCCCACGTGGGCGAACGGCTCGGCCGCCGCCGCGACGATGGCCGGCATGTTCTCGGCCATCTGCTGGGAGATGACGGCGTCCTGGTTGGTTGCCAGTGCCTCGGCGCGGGCCTTGATGCCGTCCGCCTCGGCCAGCGCCTTGGCCTTGATGGCGGAGGCGGTGGCATCACCACGCGCCGAGGTGGCCGCGGCCTCCGCTTCACCGGTCAGCCGGGTCGCCCCGGCGGTGGCTGCCGCGGCCGTGGCGTTGGCCTGCGCCTCGAGTTCGGTCTTCCGGGCCCGTGCCTCGGCGGCACTGATGTCGGCGGCTTTTTGCGCCTCCGCTTCCGTGCGTTGGGCGTAGGCCCGCGCGTCGGCCGGCTTGCGAACCGTCGTCTGGAGCTTCTGCTCCTCGCGGTCCGCCTCCAGCTTGGCAACCTCGGTTTCCTGCACCACCACCTGTTGGCGGGCCGTAGCCTCGGCAAGGGGGCCGGCCTGGGCCGCATTGGCCTGCGCCCGTTCGGCGTTGGCCGCCGCGGCGGCCTGCTGGATCGCGGAGACGCTTTGGGCATCGGCAATCAGGGCGGCCGCCTCGGCCTCCCGTTCCGCGGCCTCACGGTTTCGTGTGGCCTCGGCGATCCGGGCCTCCATCTTGACCTGGGCAATATGCGGTTTGGCCAGGTTTTGGATGTAGCCGGTGGGATCCTGCAGGTCCTTGATCTGCAGCGAATCGACCACCAGGCCCAGTTTCTCCATTTCAATGCCGCTGGCGCTGCGCACCTGCTGGGCCAGCTTGTCGCGCTCACGGATGATCTCCTCGATGGTCATGCTGCCGATGATCGAGCGCAGGTGGCCTTCAAAGACGTTGTAGACCTGGCTTTCCATCTTCGGCTGCTGGCCCAGGAATCGCCTCGCGGCATTGGCGATGAACGGTGTGGAGTCACCGATCTTGAAGATGACAACACCCTCGACCACCACCTGGATGCCCTGGGACGTGACGCAGGAGACCTGGAGCTCCGTCTCGTTCAGCGTCAGCGACAGGGTCCGCACGGTTTGGAGCCCCGGGAGCACGAATGCCCCCTTGCCGGTGACGATCTTGAAGTCCATGCCGTCGACGGTCCCGGGATTTCCCCGGGTGAAGCCCGAGATGATGAGCGCCTCGTTTGGTTCCGCCACATGCCACATCAACTTCACGGCGACCCGGACCACCACAATGACAATGAGGACCGCGATGATGATGACAATGAGCGGGATAAATGCTGAAAGATCTGGCATGACCGGGTCCTTTGAGAACGATACCGACACCTTTGAGACATCCCTTTCCCGACTGTCTCCTGCTCCAAAGCGTAGACCCGGTTCAGCGCCTTGTTACCCTCCAGGATGGGTATCCTTGGCTTTGGCCGACCCACCCGGCCCGGATCATTGTTGACCGGGGCACAGACAAAACGGCCGGCCACCTCGGGAAGGTGACCGGCCGTCGTCGTGCTTGGGGTTACATCGGGGATCAGCAGCCGTAGTAGAGCTCGAACTCGTACGGGTTCGGGCGCAGCGTCAGCGGCTTGATCTCGTTCTCGCGCTTGAACTCGATCCACGTGTCGATCAGGTCCTGCGTGAACACGCCGCCGGCCTGCAGGAAGTCGTTGTCGTTCTCCAGGGCGGTCAGGGCCTCCTCGAGCGTCTCCGGGGCCTTCGGGATGTCCTTGGCCTCTTCCGGCGGCAGCTCGTACAGGTCCTTGTCGATCGGCGCGGGTGGCTCGATCCGGTTGCGGATGCCGTCAATGCCGGCCATCAGCTGCGCGGCGAACGCCAGGTACGGGTTGCCGGACGGGTCCGGGGCGCGGAACTCGAGGCGCTTGGCCTTCGGGTTCGAGCCGGTGATCGGGATCCGGATGCCGGCGGAGCGGTTGCCCTGCGAGTACACCATGTTCACCGGGGCCTCGAAGCCCTTGACCAGGCGGCGGTAGGAGTTGACGGTCGGGTTCGTGAACGCCAGCACGGCCGAGGAGTGCTTGAGCAGGCCGCCGATGTACCAGCGGGCCAGGTCGGACAGGCCGGCGTAACCCTTCTCGTCATAGAACAGCGGGGATCCGGCGCTCCACAGCGACTGGTGGCAGTGCATGCCCGAGCCGTTGTCGCCGAAGACCGGCTTCGGCATGAACGTGACCGACTTGCCCTGCGCCCAGGCCGTGTTCTTGATGACGTACTTGAACTTCTGCAGGTCGTCGGCAGCGTGCACCAGGGTGTTGAACTTGTAGTTGATCTCGGCCTGGCCGGGGGCGCCGACCTCGTGGTGCGAACGCTCCACGGACAGTCCGGCGGCGTCCAGCTCGAGGCACATGGCGTCGCGCAGGTCGGCCTGGTGGTCGATCGGGGCCACGGGGAAGTAGCCGCCCTTGACGGCCGTCTTGTAGCCGAGGTTGCCGTCGGCTTCCTCACGGCCGGTGTTCCAGTTCGCCTCCTCGGAGTCGATCTTGTAGAACGAACCCTGCGGGCTGGATTCGTACTGGACGTTGTCGAACACGAAGAACTCGGCCTCGGCACCGAAGAACGCGGTGTCGGCGATGCCGGTGGAGGCCAGGTACGCCTCGGCCTTCTCGGCCACGCCGCGCGGGTCGCGGTGGTACGGGTCCCCGGTGCGCGGGTTGACGATCGAGAAGTTCAGCGCGAGCGTCTTCTCCTTGCGGAACGTGTCCACGAACGCGGTGGTGGGGTCCGGGATGAGCTGCATGTCGGACTCGGCGATGCCCTGGAAGCCGCGGATCGACGAGCCGTCGAACAGCTGGCCGTGGACGAAGAAGTCCGCATCGACGGTGCCGGCCGGGACGTTGAAGTGCTGCTGGACGCCGGGCAGGTCGGTGAAACGGATATCGACGAACTTCACATCTTCGTCTTTGATGAACTTGAGGACTTCGTCCGCGTTCTTGAACATCTATGCTCCTTACGCATAAGGTCTTCTCCGCCAGTGCCGCCTGGCTGCGGGATTTCCGGCCCACTGGGGCGCGGGCAACGGGTCCACAGTAACGAGGCGGCATTAACCGGTCGTGTCGGAATTGTTTCCGGCGTGTTACACGCGCCGATCCACCCGAGCGATGCCAACCGCCGGCCCCCACGCCGGTAGGCTTAAGGGGTGGTTGATCGCAAAGACTTGGGATCCTGGCTCGAAGGCCCGGACACCTCCAATATATCCAAGTACCCGGGCGAGCGCCTCGGCCTGCCCGAAACGGGGCCCGGTTCCTTGGCGCGTGCCGGCCGGCGCATCCTGGCCATCTGCATCGATTGGGGGCTTTGCTACCTGATCGCCTACGCGTTCCTCGGCGCGAATTCGATGGCCGTGCTGGGGCTCTTCCTCGTGGAGCAGATGGTCCTGGTTGGCACGCTGGGCTACAGCGTGGGGCACCGGATCGCCGGGATCCGTGTGGTGAGGGCCGACGGCGGTCCGGCAGGCCTGCTCGCGGGCGTGGTTCGCGCCGTGCTGCTGTGCCTGTTCATCCCGGCCGTGATCACGGACGCCGACCACCGCGGCCTGCACGACAAGGCGATGAACACGATGCTCATCCGGCGCTGAGGCCGTCAGCGTCCCTTGGAGGCCTTGCGGTCGGGCCGTGCCTTGTACGGGTCGATGCCCTTGGGGATCGGCAGCTTGTTCCCCAGCGAGGAGATGCGCTTGTTCACGGCACCGACCTCGACCTTCGTCAGCTCGGGCTTGAGCTTGCCCATCGCCTTCGCGACCTTCGCGATCGGCACCTGGCCCTCGCCGCGGCCCGTCTCGATGACGTGCACGGTGACGTTGGGCAGGATCCGGGAAAGCTTGCGCCGTTCGGCGTCAACGAGCGACTTGATGCGTGTGGACGGGCCCTCGGTGACGAGCACGACGCCGGGGCGGCCGATGGCGCGGAAGATGACGTCCTGACTGCGCGGGTTCACGGCGACGGGCTGTTCCTCGACGATCCAGCCGCGGCGCAGTGCGCCCAGCGCGGCACCGGCGGCACCGGGCTTGCCCTCGATCTGCGCGTAGGCGGCGCGTTCGGCCCGGCGCGAGAGGATCAGCATGGCGGCGAGCAGGCCCAGCGGGATGCCGACCAGCAGGCCGGTGATCCAGGAGTGCAGCAGGAATCCGATGCCGAGGCACACGGCGATGATGCCCAGGAACGCGAGCAACATCAGCCACGGCACGTTCGGGTCCTGCCGGCGGGTCATCGTGAAGATGTCCACCATCTGCTTGACGCGGCCGGGCTTCTTGTCCTTGGCGCCCTCTTTCGGGCGGCGGGAGAACAGGGACCGCTTCGGCTCGCCGGCGGGGGACTGTGCGTTGTTCGAGGATTTGGCCATAGTGGTTTAATTCTAGCCGGAAATACCGGCTGCTACTGCGCCGCGACCACGGTCGCCGCTTCCTGCCGCGTGTGCCCGGCGTCCTCGATGCCCTCGGCGATGTGCGCCAGGTGTTCGGGGATGTTCCGGCCCTTCTTGCGCATGGCGGTGGCCCAGAGCCGGCCGGCCCGGTAGGAGGAGCGCACCAGCGGCCCGGACNCGCCTCGGCGGCCAGCTCGACGAATTCGGCCGGCTTGACCCAGCGGTCCACCGGCAGGTGCCGTTCGGAGGGGCGCAGGTACTGGGTGATGGTGACCAGGTCGGTGCCTGCGTCGTGCAGGTCGGCCAGCGCCTGCGAGATCTCCTCGCGGGTCTCGCCCATGCCCAGGATCAGGTTGGACTTGGTCACCATGCCCGCCGCCCGGCCCNGCGAACACCTCGGGGGCGGACTCGCAGATCGCGGCGATGTGCTCCGGCTTGCCGGAGAAGTCCGGGATCAGCAGCTCGACCCCGGTGTTGGGGTTCAGCTCGTGGATCTTGCGCACCGTCTCCGCATAGAGCCACACGCCCTCGTCCTCGAGGTCGTCGCGGGCCACCCCGGTCACGGTCGCGNTTCATCTGCACCACGGAGCGGGCCACCTTCGTCGGCTCGAACCGGTCCAGCGGGGACGGCTTGCCGGTGTCGATCTGGCAGAAGTCGCAGCGGNAAAACGTCGCCTCCCGGTCCTCCCAGCATTCGAAGATGTTCGGACAGCCCGCCTCCTCGCACACCGTGTGCAGGCCCGCCCCCCTGACCAGGTTCTTCATCCCGATGTACTCCGGGCCCAGGGAGACCCTCGCCTTCATCCACTCGGGCTTGCGCTCGACCGGGACGGCCCTGTTGCGCTGTTCAACGCGCAGCAGCCGCCGGCCCTCGGGTGCCAAGGTCACGGGAGAACTCCTTCGGTGGACGGTGCGTGGTCGGTGATGAGGGGCGCCAACTGCCGGCGGGCCTCGGCGATAAAGCGCGGCAGCAGGTCGGCCGGGGACACGTCGACACCGGTTTCGGCGGCGATCGTGGTGGTCCCGGCGTCGGTGATGCCGCAGGCGATGATCTGGGCGTACGGGGCCAGGTCGTTGTTGGCGTTGATGGCGACCCCGTGCATGGTCACCCCGTCGTGGACGCGGATGCCAATGGCGGCGATCTTGCGTTCCGGTCCGCGATCGTCGGCCGGCAGCCAGATGCCGGCCCGGCCGCCGACCCGGGTGCCGGTTACGCCGAACCCGGCCAGCGTGTCGATGATGATCTGTTCGAGCACGTGGACGTACTCGCGGATGGCGTGCGAGTCGAGTAACCGCACGATCGGGTACGCCACGAGTTGCCCGGGACCGTGCCAGGTCAGCTTGCCGCCACGGTCGACGGCGACGACGGGCGTGCCGTCGAAGGGGCGTTCGTGGTCTTCGGTCCGCTTGCCGGCCGTGTAGACGGCGGCATGCTCGAGCAGCAGGACGGTGTTGGCGCCGGTGCCGGAGACGACGGCGTCGTGCAGCTGCCGCTGCAACCGCCAGGCCGCGTTGTAATCCACCAAATCCGGGGCGAACCCCAGTTCCGAAAACTCAAGAGTCATGGGTACCAGCCTAGACTCGTGCACGCCTCGGCGATAAATCCGCGCCGCGCGGCGACGGCCATCCGTAACGTGGCGGCCTGTGGATAACTTTGCGCGGCCCGGCGCGGATTGGGCTATCACTGGTGTATGGAAGAAATGGACGACGGCGGGGGCCCGGGTGCGCCCGATATCCCCGGTCACGATGTGGTGCGGCCGCTCGGCCGCGGGGCCGGGGCGAGCGTGTGGCTGGTCCAGCCGCACCGCGGCGGCCCGGCGTTGGCCGCCAAATGCTTCCCGGCCGGGTTCGGCGCGGCGCCGGGCGGCGGCGACCAGCTGGAGCGTGAGTGGCGGATCCTCTCGGGCCTCGAGCACGAGCACCTGGTCCGGGTGCACGGCGTGGTGCCGCTGCCCGGCGGCGGCACGGCCGTGCTCATGGACTACGCCGCCGGCGGGTCGCTGCGCGGGCTCGTGGCCGCGGCCGGGCCATTGTCGGTGGGGCGGGCCGTGACCGTCCTGACCCCGCTGGCGCAGGCGTTGTCGTTCCTGCACGGGCAGGGGATCGTGCACGGCGACGTGTCGCCGGCCAATGTGCTGCTCACCGCCCAGGGCAAACCGGTGCTCGCCGACCTGGGCCTGGGCCGGGTGGCGGGGGAACGCCACGTGTCCGGCGGCGGCACGGCCGGGTTCGCCGCGGACGCCGACGCGGTGGCCACGGCACGTTCGGACGTGTATGCCGCGGCGGCGGTCGGCTGGTTCGCGCTCACGGGCCGCGTCCCGGAGCCGACACCGGAGCGGCCGCCGTTGCCCGCAATCATCCCGGACGTGCCGGCGGAGTTGGCGGCCGCCCTGGAGGCCGGGCTCAGCGCGGACCCGGCCCTGCGGCCGACGGCGGCCGCCCTCGCACAGGCCGTGTATCGCAGCGCGCGGGCCGAGGCGCTGGACCTGGCCGCTGTCGTGCACCCGAGCGTGCTGCCCGACCTGCCCACCAGGCGGCCGCAACCGGCGCACGGCACCGGCCTGCCGGGACGGAAGCCGCGGGGTTCCCGGCGACGGGGTGCGGGACGGCACCGTCGGGCCTGGGTGCGCGCCGTCGTCGTGCTCGGCACGATTGCCGCCGCGGGCGTCGTCCTGGCGGCCGTGCTGTGGCCGAACCCGACGCCGGCACCGCCGCCGACGGCTCCACCGGCGGCGGCCGGCAAACAACTCGCCGTGCCGGCGGCCGTCCGCGCCAATTTGGCGTCCGCCGACCCGGGCGTTGCCCTCGGCGCGCTGGCCTGGCTGCGGTCGTATGCGCTGCAGACGGGACAATTCGGCCTGCTGGACTCCGTCAACGCGGCCGGATCGCCTGCCATGGCCGCCGACAAGGACCTCGCGGCGCGGCTGGCGAAATCCGGGCATGGCTACAACGGCCTGGACACCACGGTTGAACACGCCGTCGTCGTCGGCCCCACGGGCGGGGGCACGGCCATGGTGACCGTGCAGGCGACGATCGTGACGGGACCCTATGCGGAGCAGGACGCGGCCGGCGCCGTCGTCTACTCACAGCCCGGCCCACAAAAGCACCCGCTGCGCTTCGTGTTGGCCAGGGACGGCACGGGGTGGCGCATTCACGACATCCGGGAGGCAGCCAAATAGCGGGCCCGGGGCGGCGTAACGCCGGCGCGTCCGCGGCTCTGGCTAGGATGCTTTCATGACGTCTTCGAGCTATCTGAGGTATCCGCACCTGCATGCCGACCTGGTCACGTTCGTGGCCGAGGATGACGTGTGGCTCGCCCCGCTGTCCGGCGGCCGCGCCTGGCGGGTCTCCGCGTCCCGGCTGCCCGCCCGCAATCCACGGTTCTCCCCGGACGGGGCCACCCTGGCATGGACCGTTGTGCGCGGCGCCGCCCCCGAGGTCGTGACCACCCCCGTGGACGGCGGCGACACGACCCGCCTGACCTATTGGGGGCACGCGTCGACGAAGACCCGCGGGTTCACGGCGGCGGGCGACGTGCTGGTCACCAGCGCGTTCGAACAACCGGACGCCCGGCTGGCCTGGGCCTACGCGGTCCCCACGGACGGCGGACCGGCGCGCCGGCTGCCGTTCGGGCCGCTGGACTCGCTGGCGTTCGGCCCGCGGGTCGGCGACGAGCGACCCGTGGTCCTCGGCTCCGTGCTGTCGCGCGAACCGGCCGCCTGGAAGCGGTACCGTGGCGGCACCGGCGGCAAGCTGTGGCTTGACAACGACGGCTCGGGCGACTTCGAACGGCTGGCCGCGGAACTGGACGGCAACCTGTGCGACCCGATGTGGGTGGGGGAGAGGATCGCGTTCCTGTCCGACCACGAGGGTCACGGCAACCTGTACTCACTCCGCCCCGACGGCTCCGGCCTGCGCCGGCACACCGACCACGAAGGACACTACGTCCGGCACGCCGCCACCGACGGCACCCGGATCGTGTTCGAGTCCGCCGGCAACCTGTTCCTGCTCGCCTCCCTGGACGCCGAACCCGTGCAGCTGCAGATCACGCTCGGTTCCGCCTCCGCCCAGCGCCAGCCGGTCCTGCTGGATGCGGCCGGGCACCTCGGCGACGTCGTGCCGACGCCGGACGGGCGCGCCAGCGTCGTCGAGGCCCACGGCACCGTGCACCGGGTCACGCACAAGGACGGTCCGTCCCGTGTCATCGAGGCCACGCCGGGCGTGCGTGCGCGCCTGGCCAGGCCGGTCGGCGACGAGCGCATCGCGTACATCGCGGACCACGACGGCGTCGAGGCGCTCTACGTCACGTCCGTCGGCGGCCCCGCACCGGTTCCGGAGCCGGCCGGCGCGCCCGCCCCAGCCGTGCCGGAACCGGCCGTGCCGGAAGCCGATGAGGACCTGCCGCGGCCCGTCGCCGCGGCGGCCGTGAACGGCACCGAGGTGCGGGCCGCCGCCGGGGTCTCGACGGACTCGACCGCCGAGGGGTCGACGGGCTCGACCGCCGGAACGGTGATTGAGCCTGTCGAAATCCCGGAGTCCTTGGTCTCGACGAGCTCGACCACCGGGGTCTCGACAGGCTCGACCACCGGGGTCCCGAACTCGACCACCGGGGAAGTCCTCCGGCGGATCGAGCTGCCCGGCGGTGCCCGGGCCGCGGAACTCGTGGCCAGCCCGGACGGGGCGTTGGTTGCCATCGGCACCGAATACGGTGACGTCTGGCTGGTCGACGTGTCCACCGGGTCGGTGCGCGAGGTCTCGCACACCGACATCGGCTCCGTCGATGAGCTCGTCTTCAGCCCGGATTCGGCCTGGCTGGCCTGGATCGAGCCGGTCACGGCCGAGGCCGGGCGCTCGAAGCTGCGCCTGCTCGAGGTGGCGGGCCCCGCCGATGTCCTCGACGCCACCGACGGCCGGTTCGACGACTTCAGCGCCGACTTCACCCCCGATGGCAAGTACCTGGCGTTCCTGTCCCGGCGCAGCTTCGACCCCGTGTACGACACGCACGCGTTCGACATGGCGTTCCCGGCCTCGACGAAGCCCTACCTGCTGGCCCTGGCGGCCGGGACGCCGTCGCCGTTCGGCCCGCACCCGGATGGCACCCCCGCCGACCCGTCGCCCGCCGGTGGCCGCCCCGGGGAAAAAGCCGGGCAGAAGGCCACGGAGTTGGCAGCGGAGTCGGCGGTGCCGCCGGTCGTCGTCGACCGGGAGGCGCTGGGTTCGCGCGTCATCGCCGTGCCGGTCCCGCAGGGGCGGTACACGGCCCTCTCGGCCACGGACGGTGCGCTGTTGTGGCTGGTGGACAGCGGCGAGGGCGTCACGGGCGACGGGCTGGCCCGGGCCGGCGCCGAGCCGACGGCGCACCGCCTCGAACGGTTCGAGCTGGCCACGGCCAAGACCACCACGATCGTGGCGGAACTGGACCGCTACCGGCTCAGTGGTGACCGGTCCCAGGTCGTGGCGGTCAGGGAATCCACCGTGACCGTCCGCCCGGCCGGCGCGGACGGCAACGCCGGCAAGGACAACCACGATGCGGTCGAGGTCGACCTGGGCCGGATCCGGGTCCGGCTCGACCCCGTCCGGGTGTGGGGCCAGGCGTTCGAGGAGGCCTGGCGTTTGCAGCGCGATTTTTACTACACGCCGGACATGGCCGGCACCGACTGGCAGGCGTCGCTGGAGCGGTACCGGCCCGTCGTCGAACGGCTCGGCAGCCACGACGACCTCGTCGACCTGCTGTGGGAGCTGCACGGCGACCTGGGCACCTCCCACGCCTATGTCGACCCGAAGCCGGTCACGGAGGCCGGCGCCGGCGAGCAGGGCAAGCTGGGGGCCGAGTTCGAGACCGTCGCCGACGGCGCCGTCGTGACCCGCATCCTGGCCGGCGAGACTTCCGATCCGCAGGCCTACTCGCCGCTGCTGGCACCCGGGGTGGCCGTGCGCGCCGGCGATGTGATCGAGGCCGTCAACGGCGTCCCCGTCCCGGCCGCCGGCATCGACGTGTTGCTGGCCGGCACCGCCGGCACGGTCGTTGAACTGGACGTCCGGAGTGCGGCGGACGGTGACGGGCAGCGGCGCCGGCGCGTCGCCGTCGTCCCTCTCAAGAGCGAGGAGCGGCTGCGCTACCAGGAATGGGTGGCCGCCAACCGGGCCGTGGTCCGGCAGGCGTCCGCCGGCGCGTTCGGGTACCTGCACATCCCGGACATGCAGGCGCGCGGCTGGGCGCAGCTATTCCGCGACCTGGACACCGAGTCGGCGTTGGATGCGCTGGTGGTCGACGTGCGGCGCAACCGCGGCGGGCACACCTCCCAGCTCGTGGCCGACATGCTGGGCCGGCGCATGGACGCCTGGGCGCTGGCCCGCGGCCAGCAAAGTGAGATCTATCCGGCGCAGGCCCCGCGTGGGCCGGTCGTCATCCTGGCCGACGAGTTCGCCGGATCGGACGGCGACATCATCACGGCCGTGTCGAAGCTGCGCGGCATCGGCCCCGTCGTGGGGATGCGGACGTGGGGCGGGGTTGTCGGCATCGACGGGAAGTTCACGCTGGCCGACGGCACCGGGGTGACCCAGCCGCGCTACGCGTTCTGGTTCCGGGACGGGGCCGGGTTCTCCGTGGAGAACTACGGAGTGGACCCCGACATCGCGGTGCCGTTCCCGCCGCATGACCATGCGGCCGGCAACGACCCGCAGCTGGCCGCAGCGGTCGGCGTGCTGCTCGAAATGCGGCAGGAGATCCCGACGGTCCGCCCGCCGGAGCTGGCCGGGTACCGCACCGTGGCCCCCGGCGCGCTGCCGCCGCGGCCGAGCTGAGACAAGGAAGGGCCCCGGACTGTGATCCAGTCCGGGGCCCTTCGCTTCGCCTTGGTGCGGCTACGCGTCGAGCGTGGCGTCCAGCGTGATCGCCACGCCGGTCAGCGCGGCCGAGACGGGGCAGCCGGCCTTGGCGCCGTCGGCGATGCGGGCGAACTCGTCCTGGGACAGGCCGGGGATCTTGGCGGCCAGCGTCAGGTGGCTGCCGGTGATGCCCTCGCCGGGCTGGAACGTCACGGCCGCGGACGTGTTCACATAGTCGGCGGCGTGGCCCTCCTCGCTGAGCGCGTTGCTGAACGCCATGGCGAAGCAGGACGCGTGGGCGGCGGCGATGAGCTCCTCCGGGCTCGTCTTGCCCTCGGCGACGTCCGCGCGGGCCTTCCAGGTGATGTCGTAGGTGCCCAGGCCGGAGGAGTCCAGGGTTACCTGGCCCTTGCCGGTGGGGAGGTCGCCGATCCAGCCGGCGTGGGCGTTGCGGGTCGTAGCCATGAAAACTCCTTCGTTCGTGATGCTCTGGTTCGTGCCGGTGCCGCAGTGGGCAGACAGGTTCCAGCCTATGTGGTGCCGGCCCCATGTCCATTTCGTCCCGTCACATGGACGCTCGTCGGGCGGACGCGGGTGGCAGGGGTGACTACTGCCAGATCGTGGCCACACCGATGTTGATCAGCGCCATGCCGCCGACGGCGTGGGCCAGGCCGGTGGGAACGACCTGGCCCGCCTTGGCCTTGCGGTAGCCCAGGATGGCCGCGACGAGGACCACGATGGCGATGACGAGCTTCACGGTGATCTTGACGTAGTTCAGATCCGTGTGCGTGGCGCCGGCGACGCCGACGAGGGCCAGGCCCGTCACGAGCTGGGCGATGGCACCCCACAGCTGGATGGGCAGCACCGTGGGCTTCTTGAAGAAGGCGAACCAGCCGCCGACGATCGCGGCCGCGCCGAGGACGTGCAGGAAAACCAGGATGTTCATAACAATAGTCATGGTCGTAGCTTAGCGACAAAGTGTCAACAAGACACAAAGGGCCGCCTTCCCTCGCGGGAAGGCGGCCCTTTGTGCCGTGCGGTGGTGCTACAGGCCCAGGTCGGCCTCGAACGCGCCACCCTCCAGACGTGCCTTGAGGGTCTGCAGGAAGCGTCCGGCGTCAGCGCCGTCCACCAGGCGGTGGTCGTACGTCAGGCACAGGTACATCATGTGGCGGATGGCGATCGTGTCGTCACCGTCGGCGTTGGTCACGACGACGGGGCGCTTGACGATCGCGCCGGTGCCGAGGATGGCGACCTGCGGCTGGTTGATGATCGGGGTGTCGAACAGGGCGCCGACGGAGCCGATGTTCGTGATCGAGAACGTGCCGCCGGACAGCTCGTCCGGGCCGATCTTGCCGCTGCGCGTGCGCGCGGCGACGTCGGCGATCTTCCCGGCCAGGCCGGCCAGGTTCAGGTCCCCGGCGTTGGAGATGACAGGAACCAGCAGGCCCTTGTCGGTGTCCACGGCGATCGCCAGGTGCTCGGCGTCGTGGTACGTGATCTCCTGGGTGTCCTCGTTGTACTCGGCATTCAGCTTCGGGTGCGCCTTGAGCGCCTCGGCGACGGCCTTGGCGATGAACGGCAGGAACGTCAGCTTCGTGCCGTTCGTGGCCGCGAAGGTGTCCTTCGCGGCGCTGCGCAGCTTGGCCACACGCGTCATGTCGATCTCGTGGACCTGCGTCAGCTGGGTCGAGATGTCCAGCGACTCGCGCATGCGGCGGGCGATGACCTGGCGGATCCGCGGGGCCTTCGCGGTGGTACCGCGCAGCGAGGAAGGCGCGGCGGCGGTGGTCGGGGCTGTCGGGGCAGCGGCGGCGGGTGCCGCGGACGGAGCGGCAACAACCTTCTTGGCCTCGGCCGCGGCGAGCACGTCCTGCTTGCGGATGCGTCCGCCAACACCGGACCCGGCGACGGCGGACAGGTCGACGCCGTGCTGGTTGGCCAGCTTGCGCACCAGCGGGGTGACGTAGCTGGACTCCGCGGCGGCCGCGGGAGCCGCAGCCGGGGTCTCGACGGGCGGGGCCGCCGGGGCCGGGGCGGCGGGGGTCGCGACGGGCGGGGCCGCGGCCGGTGCAGGCGGGGCGGCGCGGGTCTCGACAGGCTCGACCACCGGTGCGGCGGGAGCCGCAGCGGGGGCCGCCGGGGCGGCGGGCGCGCCGGAGCCCACGAGCGCCAGCACGGAGCCGACCTCGGCCGTCTCGTCCTCGGCCACGCGGATCTCCAGCAGGGTGCCGGCCACGGGGGACGGGATCTCGGTGTCGACCTTGTCGGTGGAGACCTCNCAGCAGCGGCTCGTCGACCGCGACGGAATCCCCGACGGCCTTCAGCCAACGGGTGACGGTGCCTTCGGTGACGGATTCGCCGAGGGCGGGCAGCGTGATCTCCTGGGCGTCACCGGCGGGGGTCTCGACAAGCTCGACCACCGGGGCGGGCTCGACCACCGGGACAGCCGCAGGTGCAGGGGTCTCGACAGGCTCGACCACCGGGGCGGCACCGTCGCCGGAGCCGATGCGCACCAGCGGTGCGCCGACCTCGGCCGTCTCGTCCTCGGCCACGAGGATTTCCTCGATGACACCAGCCACGGGGGACGGGATCTCGGTGTCGACCTTGTCGGTGGAGACCTCGAGCAGGGGCTCGTCAACCTCGACGCGGTCGCCGAC
>NZ_RWKQ01000013.1:28728-93030 GCF_003946885.1 Specibacter cremeus
CTGCTTGAGCCATCGCGTGACAGTACCTTCGGTGACGCTTTCACCCAAGGCGGGCAAGTTCACGGATTCAGACATTTCGTCCCCGTTCTCCTAAATTCTTTTCGCTTAAGTCTGTGATGCACTGCACGGAACGCACGGGTGACGCTGTCCCTCGCAAAATGCCCGACTTCCCAAATGTGTGCTGATGTGATGCGGTGCACCCGGCGCATGCGCCGGGTGCACCGAGATGATTCGCTAGCCGTGCAGCGGGCGGCCCGCCAGGGCCATGGCCGCTTCCCCGAGGGCTTCGTTCTGCGTCGGGTGGGCGTGGATGAGGCCGGCCACGTCCTCCGGGTACGCCTCCCAGTTCACGATGAGCTGGGCCTCGCCGATCTGCTCGCCGATGCGGGTGCCGATCATGTGCACGCCGACCACCGGGCCGTCCTTCTCGCGCACGAACTTGATGATGCCGCCGGTGCCGAGGATGGCGCTCTTGCCGTTGCCGGCCAGGTTGTACTCGGTGCTTTCGACGTTGGCGTCGCCGTACTTCTCCTTGGCCTGCATCTCGTTCAGGCCGACGGAGGCGATCTCGGGATCGCAGAACGTGACCTTCGGGACGTTGATGTCCTCGACGACGACCGGGTTCAGGCCGGCGATCTCCTCGGCCACGAAGATGCCCTGCTGGAAGCCGCGGTGCGCCAGCTGGACGCCGGGGACAATGTCGCCGACCGCGTAGATGTTGCCGACGCCGGTGTGCAGGCGCTCGTTCGTGATGACGAAGCCGCGGTCGATCGTGACACCCGCCTCCTCGAAGCCCAGGCCGGCAGTGGACGGACCACGCCCGACGGCGACGAGCAGCAACTCGGCCTCGAACGTCTTGCCGTCCACCAGGGTGACCTTGACGCCGTCGTCGTCCTGCTCCACGCCCTGGAAGAACGTGCCGGTGTTGAACTTGATGCCGCGCTTGCGGAACGTGCGCTCGAGCACCTTGACAATCGAGGCGTCCTCGTTGGGAACCAGCGAGGGAAGGCCCTCGACGATGGTGACGTCCACGCCGAACGACTTCCACACGGAGGCGAATTCGACGCCGATCACGCCGCCGCCGAGCACGATCACGCTCTTGGGCACGTAGTCCATGGTCAGCGCCTGGTCGGAGGTGATGACCCGGCCGCCGATCTCCAGGCCGGGCAGGGTGCGCGAGTAGGATCCGGTGGCGAGCACGATGTTCTTGCCCGTGTAGTTCACGCCGTTCACGGTGACGGTGTTGGCGGCGGTCAGCCGGCCCTCGCCCTCGATGACTGTGATGCCCTTGCCCTTGATGAGGCCCTGCAGGCCCTTGTACTTGCCGGCGACGATGCCGTCCTTGTACGCGTTCACGCCGGCCATGTCGATGCTGGTCAGTTCGACATTGACGCCGACCTTTGCACCGTCGCGGGCGTGATCGGCAACCTCGGCCGCGTGCAACAGCGCCTTCGTGGGGATACAGCCATTGTGCAGGCAGGTACCGCCAAGCTTGCTCTTCTCCACCAGGCCGACCGTCATGCCCAGCTGGATGGCGCGCAGTGCCGCGGCATAACCGCCGCTGCCGCCGCCGAGAATCAGGATGTCAAATTCTTGCGCAGGTGCCTGTTCGGCCACTTAGACGCTCCCTCGTATTCTGGTGGCGCGCGGGTTTGCGCGCCAGGTACTCAAAATTCGGCAAACACTAGTGCATTCACCTTAGCGGTCACTCGTACCATGCTCCACCCATGCCATGGGATGCGGAATAGGTTTGTGGCCAGTGTCACGCGGCCCTATGCGGCACGGGACACGACGTCCTCGACATAGGCGATGAGCGTGCGAACGGCGTAGCCGGTGCCCTGTTTCGGGGTGTAACCGTACGCGCCGGACTCGTTGAACGCCGGGCCGGCGATGTCCAGGTGCGCCCACGGGATCGTCGCCCCGTCCTTCCCGGCCCCGACGAACTCCTGCAGGAACACGGCGGCCGTCATCATGCCGCCCATGCGTTCGCCGATGTTCGCCATGTCCGCCACGGTCGAATCCAGGGACGGGCGCAGTTCCTCGGGCAGCGGCATCGGCCAGATGAGCTCGCCGGCCCGGTCGGCGGCGGCCTTGATGGCGGCGCTGACCCCCTCGTCGCCCATGACGGCGGCCGTGCGGTGCCCGAGGGCCAACACCTGGGCGCCGGTCAGGGTGGCCACGTCGAGGATCGCGTCGGGCTGTTCGAGCGACGCGGCCGCCAGCCCGTCCGCCATGACCAGGCGGCCCTCGGCGTCGGTGTTGAGCACCTCGACGGTCTTGCCGCCGAACATGGTGAGCACGTCCGAGGGGCGGATGGCCGTGCCGGAGGGCATGTTCTCGGCGATGCACAGCCAGCCGGTGACCTTCACGGGCAGGCCGAGCCGCGCCACGGCCAGCACGGCGTTGAGCACGGCGGCCGCGCCGGCCATGTCGCACTTCATCGTGATCATGCCGGCGCCGGGCTTGATGGAGATGCCGCCGGAGTCGAACGTGATGCCCTTCCCGACGAACGCCAGCGAGACCAAGGCCTTGGCGGGGGCGTATTCCACCTTGACGAGCCGTGGCGGGCGGGCCGAGCCCTGGCCGACACCCATGATACCGCCGTAGCCCTCCTTCTCCAGGCGTTTCTCATCGAGCACCGTCACCTTGACCGGCAGCCCCTTGGCCAGGTCCCTGGCCGCGTCGGCGAACGTGGCCGGGTACAGCCGGCTCGGCGGCTCGTTCACGAGCGTGCGCGTGGCGTTGACGGCGGCGGCGACGACCGAGGCGCGTTCCAGGGCGGTGGCGAGTTCCGGGGCCTTCGACAGGGAGGTGTGGATGGTCACCGTGGCGACGGGGGCCTTCCGGCCATCCTTGCTCGAGTGCAGGCTGTCGAACTGGTAGGCGCCCAGTGCGGCGCCCTCGGCGATGGCGGCGATCTGGGCGACCGACGTCGTCGGCAACGCCATCACCACATGGGCCAGGCCGGCCAGCTGGCGCACGGCCGAACCGGCGGCGCGGCGCAGCGCCTCCTCCGTGATTTCGCCGTTGCCGAGCTTGCCGACGCCGGCCAGGACCAGCACCTTCGCGCCCGTCTCGGCCAGGCCCGGCACGCGGACCACCTGGTCGGCGGCCCCGGTGACACCGAGCCCCTCCAGTGACGCGGCCAGCGACGCGACCGCGTCGGCCGGCAGCGGCGAATCGAGCAGGACGGGGCCGTCGGCGCCCTTGCCGACGCCGACGACGAGCGCGTCCGCCGCCGTCTTCAACAGGTTCCCGGCGATGACGTTGAAGGTGATGTCTTGAGTGGTGACCACGAAATCCGCTTCCGATCGTGTTGGTGTGATGGCTGTGCCTCTTCGTACTGATCGTAGCCGCTTGCCTGCGGCCGCCGCGGCTGCCACGGCCGCTGCGGTACCGTTGGGCCATGACTGAAAATTCCCCCGTACTGCTGCACGGCCCCCTGCATGAATGGCATGTGGCGCATGGTGCGAAGATGGCCGAGTTCGGCGGCTGGCTGATGCCGCTGCAGTACGACGGCGGCGGGGTCGTCGCGGAGCACTCCGCGGTTCGCGAGACGGTTGGCCTCTTTGACGTCTCCCACTTGGGGAAGGCGACGATCACGGGGCACGGCGCGGCGGCTTTCGCGAACCGCTGCCTGTCCAATGACCTGGGCCGGATCGGCCCCGGCCGCGCCCAGTACACGCTGGCACTCACCGATGCCGGCACGGTCACCGACGACCTCATCGCCTACCTGCGGGGGGACGACGACGTCTTCCTGATCCCGAACGCGGCCAACACGGCCGCGGTCGTCGCCGCCCTGCAGGCCGCCCGTGACGCCGAGGGGATCGCGCTGGAGGTCACCGACCGGCACCGCGAGTTCGGCGTGTTCGCCGTCCAGGGACCGAGGTCGGCCGACGTCATGCAGGCCCTGGGCCTGCCCGAGCCCACCGGCTACATGGCCTTCGTGGACGCCACCGTGACCATCGCCGGCACGCCGGTGCCGTTGACCGTCTGCCGGACCGGCTATACCGGCGAACACGGTTACGAGATCGTGCCGCGGTGGGCGGACGCCGCCGTCGTCTGGGACGCGCTCGCGGCCGCCGTCGAGCAGGCGGCGGGCTTGCCGGCCGGCCTGGGCGCCCGCGACACGCTGCGCACGGAGATGGGGTACGCCCTGCACGGCCACGAATTGTCGACGTCCATCACGCCGCTGGAGGCGGGCGTCGGGTGGGCCGTCGGGTGGGGGAAGGACGCGTTCTGGGGCCGCGACGTGCTGGTGGCGCAGAAGGCGGCCGGTGCGCCGCGCAAGTCCGTGGGCCTGCTCGCCACCGACCGGGGCGTCCCGCGCGCGGACATCGACGTGCTGGACGGCGGTGGCGCCGTCGTCGGCCACACGACGTCCGGGACATTCTCGCCGACCCTGGGCGCCGGCGTCGCACTGGCCCTCGTTGATCCGTCCGTGCAGCCGGGCGACACGCTCGCCCTGGACATCCGCGGCCGCAAACTGGCCGTGACCGTCGTGAAGCCGCCGTTCGTCGAGGTCCATGTGGCGAACTGACCACTGCCCATGCCGTGGGAATCGGCGGGTGCCCGGAATGTTTCCGGGCACCCGCGACGTTGTTATGGGGTAGAGAACCTGCCCGGAGGAGAAATTGAAAGACTTGCAGTACACCCCGTTCCAGGACCCGCACGGCCTGTACGCGCTCAATGAGACGCTCATTGGGGAGGCGGACCTGCGCGGGCTGAACCTCCTGATGACCTACACCGGTTTCGCCGACGCCGGGCACGTGGCCGGGCAGGTCGCCGGGGAACTGCTGGAGCAGCTCGACGCCGAACCGCTGGCCGTGTTCGACATCGACCAGTTGCTCGACTACCGGTCCCGCCGGCCGCGGATCACGTTCGACGAGGATCACCTGACCGACTACCAGCAGCCCCGGCTGTGCCTGTACCTGTTGCATGACCCGCTCGGCCAGCCGTTCCTGTACCTGGCCGGCAGCGAACCGGACCTGCAGTGGGAGCGGTTCGCACGGGCGGTGCTGGCCCTGGTGGAACGCTTCGACGTGAACCTCGTCGCCTGGGCGCAGGCCGTGCCGATGCCGGTGCCGCACACCCGGCCCATCGGCGCCACCGTGCACGGCAACCGGCCCGAGCTGATCGAGGGGATTTCGGCCTGGAAGAGCACGGTGGAGATCCCGGCGTCGATCGGCCAACTGCTGGAGGTCCGGCTGACCGAGGCCGGCCGCAACGTCGTCGGCTACGCCATCCATGTCCCGCACTACCTGGCCGAGGCCGAGTACCCGCCCGCGGCCGTGGCGGCGCTCGAATACCTGGGCGCCGCGGCCACGCTGATGCTGCCCAGCGAGCGACTGCGCGAGGCCGGGCGGGCGGTGGAACGCCAGATCGCCGACCAGGTCAACTCCTCGGCCGAGGTCCAGGCGGTCGTGACGAACCTGGAGAAGCAGTACGACCAGTTCAGCGACGGCGCCGGCCGCCGGTCGCTGCTGGCCGGACAGGGCGACGAATTGCCGGACGCCGATGAGCTTGGTGCGGCGGTCGAGGCCTACCTGGCCAGTCGTGACGCCCGTCCGGGCGACGATGACGGGCGCCGCTGAGGTTTCACCCTAGACTGGACCGGTGGATAGCCGGAAAGCGTGGATCGTCTGGGGCGTGGGCGTTTTCGCCTACCTGATCGCCATCACCCAGCGAACGTCGTTCGGCGTGGCCGGGCTGGCGGCGACCGACCGCTTCAACGCGACGGCGTCGGCCCTGAGCGCGTTCACCGTCCTGCAGTTGCTCGTCTATGCGGGCCTGCAGATTCCCGTCGGCGTCCTCGTCGACAGGTTCGGCCCACGCGTCATGATCGCCACGGGCGCCGGGCTCATGGCCATCGGACAGATCCAATTGGCCGCCGCCACGTCGGTGCCGGGCGGCGTCGTGGGGCGTGTGCTCGTCGGCGCCGGGGACGCCATGACCTTCATCGCGGTGATCCGCCTCATCCCGGCCTGGTTCCCGACCGCCCGCGTTCCGGTGCTCACCCAGCTCACCGGCCAGTTCGGCCAGTTCGGCCAGCTCATCAGCGTCATCCCGTTTGCCTTCGTGCTGCACCAGGCGGGGTGGAGCCAGGCGTTCCTGGGCTGCGCCGCGCTCGGCCTGCTGGCCTGCGTGGCGTCCGCCGCCGCCATCCGCAACTGGCCCGACGCCGCGCCCGCCGCCCCCCAGCCCGGTCTCAGGGAGTCGGCCGGGGACTTGGCGAGGGCCTGGCAGCAGCCGGGTACGCGGCTGGGCATGTGGAGCCACTTCACCGTCCAGTTCACCGGCACGGTGTTCATGCTCACGTGGGGTTATCCGTTCCTCGTCTCCGGCCAGGGCGTCGCCCCCGCCGTCGCGACCGTGCTGCTGAGCCTGTTCGTCGTCGTCGGGATCATCTGCGGTCCGCTGTTGGGCGGCTGGGTGGGCCGGCATCCGCTGCGTCGCTCAACCATGGTGCTGGCCGTGACGGCGCTCATCGCCGTCAGCTGGGCCGCCGTGCTGCTCTATCCGGGGCCTGCGCCGCTGTGGCTGCTGGTGGTGCTGGTACTCGCCCAGGCGCTGGGCGGGCCGGCCTCGATGATCGGGTTCGACCTGGCCCGCACGTACAACCCGTCGCACCGTATCGGCACGGCCACCGGCATCGTCAACGTCGGCGGGTTCGTGGCCGCACTCATCGCCATGTACGTGATCGGCCTCGTGCTGGACCTGCTGCACAACAGCGCCGGCGGCGAACTGTATTCCCTGGATTCCTTCCGCATCGCCATGTCCGTGCAACTGGTGCTCATCGCGTTCGGGACGGTGTGCATCATCGCGTGCCGGCGCGAGGTGCGACGGCGCATGGCGGAGGCCGGTTCGGCGGTGCCGCCGCTGCGTGTCGCGCTGGCGGACAACAGGCGCCGGCGCGCCCAGTTTCGGCGCGAACGCCAGGAAGTACGCGGCGGACGCCGGGAACCATAACGGCGCGGCCCCGTCCTCCACAGGACGTCATTTCGGCGGATACGGCACGTCTTGTCCACAGCCGCACCGCCCACCCTGTCGGCCGGTACCGGGTCCGTGCAGCCTTGGGGCATGAAAGAAAACAACGAGCACCCCGCCACCGCAGGCACAGCCAACCCCGGCACGGGTGCATCAAAGACGACAAAGGCAAGCAGGTCCAAGGCCGGCTCGACCAAGGCGGGCGCGGCCACGGCGGGCGATGGAAAGCCCCGTGTGCCGACGTCCGGCGCTGCCCGGCCCGGCACGGGTCCGGACCGGCCGCCGGCCGGCCCGCCCGCTAGTCCGCCCGCGCTCCCGGACCAACCGCTCGAGGCGATTCGGGTCAGCACGGGTGCCGACATCCTCGCGGTCATCCCGCACATCGTCGGGTACTGGCCGAGCAATGCCGTCGTCTGCATCGGCATGGCCGGTCCGCGGCTCCGGGCCACCATGCGGATGGACCTGCCCGCCGCCGGAACGGTCAGTGCCCGGCGCTTCGCCGACACGGCCGCGCACCACCTGGCTGTCGACGGGGAGGCGGACGGGGCGCTGGTCGCCTTCTTCGACGACGCCGAGTGGGCCGGCCCCGGCGACCGGCCGCATGCCGCCCTGTTCGAGGCGATGCTGCACGCCTTCGGCCGGGCCGGCATCCCCGTCCACGACGCCTGGCACGTCGGCCCGGGACACTACCGGCATTACGACTGCACCGAGGCCGACCCGTGCGGATTTCCCGGCCGGCCCAACGACGAGATCCTGGGCAGCCGGGCAAGCGCCGAGCTCGTGTATCGCGGCAGCACCGTCAGGGACAACCCGTTCGACGCCGTACCCGAGCTGGTCAAGGTCGCCGACCGGGCCTTTGCACGCACCGTCCGGTCCCTGCTCGGCCCGTTGCGCCGGGACCTGCTGGCCCGCGGCACCGACGAGAACCAGCTGGCCGTGACACTGGCCGTCTGGGAGCGGGCGCTCACACACTGGCCGACGCCACCGGACGCCGCCACGGCCGCCTTCCTGCTCGCATCACTGGGCAACGTCGGGGTGCGCGACACGGTCCTGGTCCAGTTTGCGCAGTCGCCCGAGGCCGCCTTCAACGGCGCCGACGCCGTCCGGATCGTCCACCGCCCCTCCGCCGGGCCGGTGGCGCCCGCCGGGTGGGACGACGTCGACGCGGCGGCCTACGCGGTACCACGGCCCGGCCAGACACCGGACGCCGCCGACCTGCGCGACATGCACGCGGGGCTGTACACGGAGGTGGTCCTGGGCGGTGCCGTCGACGGACCGCCCCGGCTTGCCCCCGACTGGCCTCGGCTGGCCCGCGCCCAGGCGCTGCTCCTTTTCCTGGCCTGTTCGTCCGGCGGCCCGGACAAGGCGCCCGTGCTGTGCATGCTCGGCTGGATCCAGTGGTGCAAGGGCAGGGGTACGTGGGCCGGGGTGTACTTCCAGGCCGCGCAGCGATACCGGCCGGGCTACCGGCTGGCGGAGCTCCTGGAGCGGCTGCTGGACGCCGGCGTCATCGCCGGCTGGGCCAAGCACCCCCGCACCGCGTGGCGGGGTGATCCGCTTGGCGAGGAGGCGGCCTGACCGGGTGGGTGGGCCAGCCATGAGACAATGAAAGCCGACGACCCGGTTGGGTCCGTGTTTTCAGGCACCAACACCGCTGACGGTCCATAATGACCAACATGCCTGCCCGCGACGGGAACAATGTCGCGGCGGCGGCAGTTGTACATCATGACCCTTCAAGCGTGTGATGCTGTCCGGAAAAGCATCGCGGACTTGACAGGGTCATAGTGGTGTTACCCGCAGGTGACGCCACAGGCCGCTGCATGAAAGGTTTTCTGTGTCTGCAACTTCCAAGAGCAATGACTCTGCACCTGCCGGGGACGCAGCCTCGGTGACCACCGAGGCGTTGACGCCCGCGCAGAAGAGGGCCGCCACGCTCGCCGCCAAGAAGGTCGCCGGCGGCAACGCGCCGGCCAGGGCCGGCCGCAAGGCGGCGGCAGCGAAGAAGGCCGGTTCGAAGAAGGCCGCGACGGACGACGGCGACGATCACGACGAGGCGGCCGGGCCGGCCGACGTGGATCTCGAGCACACGGACGACGCCATCGAGCCGGACGCCGAGGACGTGGCGAAGGATGACGACGAGCAGTCCGGCGAAGCGGCGGCCCCGGCCACCGGCAGCGGCTTCGTGTACTCCGACGCCGACGACGACGACGCGCCCGTCCAGCAGGTCATGTCGGCCGGCGCGACCGCCGACCCGGTCAAGGACTACCTGAAGCAGATCGGCAAGGTCGCGCTGCTGAACGCCGAGCAGGAAGTCGACCTGGCCCTGCGCATCGAGGCCGGCCTGTTCGCCGATTCCAAGCTGAACGGTCCCGACGCGGACAAGATGGACCCACAGCTGCGCCGTGACCTGGTCCGGATCGTGCACGACGGCAAGCGGGCCAAGAACCACCTGCTGGAGGCCAACCTGCGCCTTGTCGTGTCGCTGGCCAAGCGGTACACGGGCCGCGGCATGCTGTTCCTGGACCTGATCCAGGAAGGCAACCTGGGCCTGATCCGTGCGGTCGAGAAATTCGACTACACGAAGGGCTTCAAGTTCTCCACGTACGCCACGTGGTGGATCCGCCAGGCCATCACCCGCGCCATGGCCGACCAGGCCCGCACCATCCGCATCCCCGTCCACATGGTCGAGGTCATCAACAAGCTGGCCCGCGTGCAGCGCCAGATGCTCCAGGACCTGGGTCGCGAACCCACGCCCGAGGAGCTGGCCCTGGAGCTGGACATGACCCCGGAGAAGGTCGTGGAGGTCCAGAAGTACGGCCGTGAGCCGATCTCGCTGCACACGCCGCTGGGCGAGGACGGCGACTCCGAGTTCGGCGACCTGATCGAGGACTCCGAGGCCGTGGTGCCCGCGGACGCCGTGTCGTTCACGCTGCTGCAGGAGCAGCTGCACTCCGTGCTGGACACGCTCTCCGAGCGGGAGGCCGGCGTCGTCGCCATGCGCTTCGGCCTCACCGACGGACAGCCGAAGACTTTAGACGAGATCGGCAAGGTCTACGGCGTCACGCGCGAGCGCATCCGCCAGATAGAGTCCAAGACCATGTCGAAGCTGCGCCACCCGTCGCGGTCGCAGGTCCTGCGCGACTATCTGGACTGATCCCCATGCGAAAGGGAGGGACCCGCGGGGTCCCTCCCTTTCGCATCCCTTTCGCGGGCCGAACGGCCCGCCAGGGTGTCAGTCGACCTGTCAGTCGACGGCGACGGGTTCCTTCTCCAGGAGCCGGCCGGTCTCGTCCTGCCAGGCGGAGGACAGTGGGCGCAGCGACGCCTCGACGCCGCGGGCGTGGTGGCCGCAGAAAAGGAGTTCGCCGCCCGAGGACTCGAGCACGACGCGCACGTAGGCCTGCGCCCCGCAACGGTCGCAACGGTCCAGGGTGTTCAGTTTCTGCTCGGCAACTGCGTTCATCATGGCGGCCTCCTTCGTAGTACCTGTACCCCATACAACCATCCGTGCACCCTTTTCAGTTCACCTGACGCCCCACTTTCGCTGACCGCGTAGCGGGCGGTGCCCGGCACGCCCGCCTCGCCCGCTTACACGGCGACCGCGCCGGCACGCGTTAACCTTGATGGGGGACCCGTCGGCCGGCAGCGGCAGGCGGGGGTCTCGCCGTCGTACTTGATGCAAAAGGAGCCGCCGACCGTGGCACGCCAGAATTCCGATTACACCGCCCGCCACCTCTCGGTGCTCGAGGGGCTGGAAGCGGTCCGGAAACGCCCCGGCATGTACATCGGCTCCACGGATTCGCGCGGGCTCATGCACTGCCTGTGGGAGATCATCGACAACTCGGTCGACGAGGCGCTGGCCGGGTTCGGGCAGAACATCCTCGTGGTGCTGCACCCGGACAACTCGGTGGAGGTGCACGACGACGGTCGCGGCATCCCCGTCGACATCGAACCGAAGACCGGGCTCAGCGGCCTGGAGGTGGTGCTGACGAAGCTGCACGCCGGCGGCAAGTTCGGCGGCAGCTCGTATGCGGCCTCCGGCGGCCTGCACGGCGTGGGTGCGAGCGTCGTGAACGCGCTGTCCGCCCGGATGGACGCGCAGGTGGACCGCGGCGGCAAGACGTACCAGATGAGTTTCCGGCGCGGCGAGCCCGGCCACTTCAAGGACGTGGGCGGGAGGCCGGGCCCGGACGCCGCCTTCGAACCGTTCGTCTCGACGTCCTCCCTGGACGTCGTGGGCAGCACGAAACGCGGCGTCACCGGCACGCGCATCAGGTACTGGGCCGACCGCCAGATCTTCACGCCCGACGCCGCGTTCTCCTACCCCGACCTGGTCGCCCGCGCCCGGCAGACCTCGTTCCTGGTGCCCGGGCTGCGGCTGACCATCCGCGACGAGCGGCGGCTGGCCGGCACGCCGGGGGAGTCCGGCCCGCACGTGGAGGTGTTCCACCACGACGGCGGCATCTCCGAGTTCGTCGACTTCCTGGCCGCCGACGGCCCGGTCACCGACATCTGGCGGCTGCAGGGGCACGGCGCGTTCAAGGAAACCGTGCCCGTGCTCGACGACAGGGGGCACCTCAAGAGCACGGAGGTGCAGCGCGACTGCGAGGTCGACATCGCGCTGCGCTGGGGCATCGGCTACGACACCACCATGCGCAGCTTCGTGAACATCATCGCCACGCCGAAGGGCGGACGGCACCAGGAGGGCTTCGAGGCGTCGCTGCTCAAGACGTTCCGCAAGACCGTCGAGGCGAACGCACGCAAGTTGAAGGCCGGCAACGACAAGATCGAGAAGGACGACGTGCTGGCCGGGCTCACGGCCGTGCTGACCGTCCGCCTGGCCGAGCCGCAATTCGAGGGGCAGACGAAGGAGGTCCTGGGCACCCCGGCCGTGCGCGCCATCGTGGCCGGGGTGGTCGAGAAGGAACTCAAGGCGAAGTTCGCGTCCACGGCCCGGGCCGACAAGACCCAGACGGCGCAGCTGCTGGAGAAGGTCGTCTCCGAGATGAAGTCGCGCATCTCCGCGCGCGTGCACAAGGAAACCCAGCGGCGCAAGAACGCGCTGGAAACCTCCAGCCTGCCGGCGAAGCTGGCCGACTGCCGCAGTGACGACGTTGCGCGCAGCGAACTGTTCATCGTCGAGGGCGACAGCGCCCTCGGCACGGCGAAGCTGGCCCGTTCCTCCGACTTCCAGGCGTTGCTGCCGATCCGCGGCAAGATCCTGAACGTGCAGAAGGCGTCGGTGGGCGACATGCTGGCCAACGCCGAATGCGCGGCCATCATCCAGGTCGTCGGGGCCGGGTCGGGGCGCACCTTCGACCTGCCCGCCGCCCGGTACGGGAAGATCGTGCTCATGACGGATGCGGACGTGGACGGCGCACACATCCGCACACTGCTGTTGACGCTGTTCTTCCGGTACATGCGGCCCATGATCGACGCCGGGCGCATCTACGCGGCCGTGCCGCCGTTGCACCGGGTCGAGGTGGTCAACGCCGGCGCGAAGGCGAACGAGATGGTCTACACGTACTCCGAGGCCGAGCTGCACGCGCTGCTGGCGAAGCTGGAGAAGCAGGGCAAACGCTACAAGGAACCGATCCAGCGCTACAAGGGCCTGGGCGAGATGGACGCCGACCAGCTGGCCGAGACCACCATGGATCCGCGCCACCGCATGCTGCGCCGCGTCACGGCCGCGAACGCCGAGGCCGCGGAGCGCACGTTCGAGCTGCTCATGGGCCAGGACGTGGCCCCGCGCAAGGAATTCATCGTCGCCGGCAGCGCGCAGCTGGACCGGGACCGCATCGACGCGTAGCCGTCAGCCGGCAATGGGCGTGGCCGTCCCCGTGACGGTGATGCCGCCGGTCACGGGGACGTCGACGTGCAGGACACTGGGCCGGCCGACGTGCCGGCCCTGGTGGATCACCACGTGGCCGGGCACGGCGATCAGTCCCAGGTCGCGCAGGTACGCGCCCACCGACGCCGCCGCGGACCCCGTGGCCGGGTCCTCGGCCATGCTGCCGACGGGGAACGGGTTCCGGGCCTCGAACTCGGTCCCCGACATGGCGTGCAGGATGGTCACCGTCCCCGTCCAGCCCCGGCGGTCCATGAGGGCGCGCATGGCGGCCGGGTCGAACGTGAACGCGTCGAACGCGTCGGACCGCGCCAGCACCAGCACCGGGTGCGGATTGCCGGCATGGGACAAACGGGGTGGGTAGCCGGCGGCCAAGTCCACGACACCCAGGCCCAGCAGGGCCAGGATGTCATCGCGGTCGCCATCTGGTAGTTCGCTGACGGCCGGTTCGATGGAGGTGAACGACGCCATGATCCCGTCCGGGGAGCGGGACGTGTCCAGGACGACCGGACCGGCGGCGGTCTCGAAGACGAACGGTCCCACGCCGTGGCGTTCGGCCAGGGCGACCGCCGTGGCGACGGTCGCATGCCCGCAAAACGGCACCTCGGCGATGGGGGAGTAGTAGCGGATGCCCACCGCGCGTGGCGCCGCCGCGGTGGGCGGGGCCGTTACGAACGCCGACTCCGCATAGCCGAGATCGGCGGCGATGCGGAGCATCTGCCCGGCCGTCAGGGTGCTGGCGTCCAGGATCACACCGGCGGGATTGCCGCCGTCGGCCGTTTCGGCGAAGGCGCTCAACCTGAGGATCTCGGTCATGCCCTCAGGTTAGCCGAACGCGCCGGGGACGATCAGCAGCGCCGTCGGCACGGCCAGCAACAGCAGCGCCACCGCCAGGACGAGCGCCTGCCCGCCGGTCCCCATCGCCGGGGCCGGGGTGAGCAGCCTGCCCAGCCGGGCCGACGTCGTCGCCGGCGTGTCGATCTGCTCCGCGCCGGAGCCCACCAGCGAACTGGCCGGCAGTTGCGCCGACCCGCTGGCCACCAGCGCGATGGCCGTGACCAGCGTGTTCGGGGTGACGGTCCGCAGCGCCACGTCGTCGGCCAGGATTTCGATCAGCGACGACACCGACCGCTGGGCCAGCTTGGACGTGGGCAGCCACGGCAGCGCCGACCGCCAGGCCGCGAACGCCCACAGCAGCAGGTGGTGGCGCTGGGCCAGGTGCGTCTGCTCGTGGATGAGCACCGCATGCAACTCGTCGTCCGAGAGCAGCGTCATCAGCCCGTCGGACAGGACGGTGATGGACCGGGCCCCGCCCGGCAGGCAGTACGCCACCGGCGCCTCATGGTTGATGACGAGCGTGTCCGGGCGGTCAAGTGAGGGAGAGCTGAGCAGGGTCAGTAATTCGCGGTGCCGGCGACGCTGCTTGATGATCCGGTAATACGTCAGCCACAGCGTGAACACCAGGTGGGCGGACAGCAAAGCGGCGGCACTGAGGGCGAACGCGTGGACCAGCCCCAGCTCGTCGAGCGAGCGCCGGCCCAGGATGATGTCGACCACCCCGCGCAGGCCCGCCGCCAGGTTGCCGCCCAGCGGGACCAGGCCGTAACAGAGCATGGCGCCGACCATGGACAGCCCGCCGGCCAGCGCGATGGCCTGCCACAGCACCATGGCCGCGAACGGCGCCCGGGCCGGCCAGTGGGCGCGCGACAGCAGCACCGGCACGGGCCAGGCCAGGATGATGGCCAGGGCGGCGAGGAACCATGAGGTCCAGAACATGGTTTAAGGCTAGCGTGCCGGGGTGTGCGGCTGCGGCGAGGCTAGTGGCCGCCGAGCAGCTTGCGCAGCGTGGCGGCCTCGCCGTCGCTGACGGTGCCGATGAAGCGGGCCAGCACGGCCTCGCGGTCCGGCGCCGAACCGAGCACCTCGAGCATGAGCTCGGCCGTATGGTCGGCGCGGGAGGTGACGGCCTTGTAGCGGTGCGGACGGATGGAGCGTTCGCGCTCCACCAGGCCCTTCTTCTCCAACCGGGACAGCACGGTCAGCACGGTGGTGACCGCCAGTGGCCGGGTGTCGCGGGACTGGTCCGCGGCGCTGGGACGAGACGACAGCAGATCCCGCAAGGTGTTCGCCGTCATTGCTTCCGGATGTTCCCAGAGCAGGTCCATGACGGCCCGTTCGAGTTCCCCAAGTGTGGCCATGTGATTCCTTCGCGCGTGATGCTTCCAACATGTAACACTACAAATGTACCCGTTTTCCCGACGATGTTCTACAGTAGGTAGAAGTTACAGTTCTACGCCACGTAGAACTCACTCGCCCGACCTCGTTCGAAGGGGAAAAATGGACGCGTTGGAGATTGCGCGCTGGCAATTCGGCATCGTGACGGTGTACCACTTCCTGATGGTGCCGCTGACGATCGGGCTGGGGCTGCTGGTGGCCGTCCTGCAGACCGTCTGGCACCGCACCGGCAAGGAGGAATACCTGCGCGCCACGAAGTTCTGGGGCAAGCTGTTCTTGATCAACTTCATCATGGGCGTGGCCACCGGCATCGTCCAGGAGTTCCAGTTCGGCATGGCCTGGAGCGAGTACAGCCGCTTCGTCGGCGACGTGTTCGGCGCGCCGCTGGCCATGGAGTCGCTGCTCGCGTTCTTCGTTGAATCGACGTTCCTGGGCCTGTGGATCTTCGGCTGGAAGAAGCTGCCGGCCAAGATCCACCTGGCCTGCCTCTGGGTGGCGGTCGTCGGCTCCGTGGTCTCGGCGTACTTCATCCTCGTGGCCAACTCCTGGATGCAGCACCCGGTGGGGGTGCAGATGGCCAACGGCAAGCCGCACATGGTCGATGCCTGGGCCGTGTTCACCAACAACACCGCGCTCGTGGCGTTCTTCCACACCATCACCGGCGCCCTGGCCGTGGCCGGCGCCTTCCTGCTCGGCATCGCCTGGTACCACCTGTGGCGCCGCCGCCGTGACGGGATCGACACCGTGGGCGCCGACGGCCGGGTCGTCGTGGGCGAATCGGTCGCCATCCCCGGCCGCGACAAGGCGGACCACGCCGTCTGGATCAAGTCGCTGCGCATCGGCGCCGTCGTCGCCATGCTCGCGTTTGCCGGCACGGCCATCTCCGGCGACATGCAGGGCAAGCTGATGTTCGAGCAGCAGCCCATGAAGATGGCCGCCGCCGAGGCCGCCTGCCACGACGGCACCAGCTTCTCCATCCTGTCCCTGGGCGACCTGAGCAGCCGCGACTGCTCCAAGGTGGTGGCCGTCATGGAGGTCCCCGGCCTGCTTTCCTTCCTGGCCCACAACGACTTCTCCACCGACATCAAGGGCGTCAACACGCTGGTGCCGGAATACCAGGCCAAGTACGGCACCCGCCTGCCGGACAACCCGATCTACGGTGACCGGGCCGGCCAGCCCATCAACTATGTGCCCGTCATGCCCGTCACCTATTGGGGCTTCCGCATGATGATCGGCTTCGGCGGGCTGGCCGCGCTGGCGGCGTTCATCGCGTTCTTCATCGCCCGCAAGGGCACCGTCCCCGAGTCGAAATGGCTGATGCGCCTGGCGCTGGTGGGCATCCTGGCCCCGTTCGGGGCGAACGCGGCCGGCTGGATCTTCACCGAGATGGGCCGCCAGCCGTTCGTGGTGGCGCCCAACCCGGCGATGAGCGGCATCGACCAGGTGTTCATGTTCACCGCCGCCGCCGTGTCCCCTGGCGTCTCCGCCGGCGAACTGGTCTTCTCCCTCGTGGCGCTGGGCTCCGTCTACGCGGTGCTGTTGGTGGTGGAGGTGAGGCTGCTGACCAAGTACATCCGCGGCGGCGTGGCCTCGGCCATGCCCGAGCTGGGCGGCCACGGCACCGGCGGCCCCGGCCCGGGCGGGGAGGGCGGCGACGATGTGCTCGCGTTTGCCTACTAGCCCGCCTGCCGGCAGCCCCGAACCGACCCCGCTTCCCGGACCCAAGGACTAGAGACAATGGACTTCCTTCCCACCCTGTGGTTTGTGCTCATCGCCGTGCTGTGGACCGGGTACCTGTTCCTGGAGGGCTTCGACCTGGGCGTCGGCATGCTGATGAAGGCGTTTGCCCGCGACGAAAGGGAGCGGCGCCTGCTCCTGAACACCGTTGGCCCGGTCTGGGACGGCAATGAGGTCTGGCTGATCACCGCCGGCGGCGCCACGTTCGCGGCGTTCCCGCTCTGGTATGCGTCCCTGTTCTCCAGCCTGTACATCCCGCTGGTGTTCGTGCTGCTGGCGCTGATCTTCCGCGCCGTCGCGTTCGAATACCGCGGCAAAGTCCAGCACGACACCTGGCGGCGGGTCTGGGACTGGGCCATCGCCGTCGGGTCCCTCGTGGCCGCGTTCGGCATCGGCATGATGCTGGCGCTGACCACCACCGGCCTGCCGCTGGATGCCAATGGCGACCGCGTGGGCGGCCCGTTTGCCTGGTTCACCTGGCCCGGCGTGCTCGGCGGGCTGGCCGTGGTGGGCTTCTGCCTGATCCAGGCCGCGGCCTTCCTGGCGTTGAAGACCGACGGCGGCGTCCGCCACCGTGCCCGCGCCCTGGTGCGCCGCTGGTTGCCGGCGGGGCTGCTGCCGCTGGCGGCCTGGGTGGTCCTGGTGGCGGTGCAGAACGGCAAGGGATTCAGCTGGATCCTGGTGGCCGTGGCCATTGCCGCCGCCGTGGTCTCGTGGCTGGCAACCCGGGCCGGCCGCGAGGGCGTCGGCTTCCTGGCCATGGGGGCGTTCCTGCTGGCCGGCAGCGCCGCGATCTTCAGCGGCGTGTTCCCCGTGGTGCTTCCATCCACGCTGGACCACGCCTGGGACCTGACCGTCGCCAACGCCTCCTCCTCGCCGTACACGCTGGGCCTGATGTCCGTCGTGGCCGCCATCGGGGTGCCGCTGGTGATTGCGTACCAGGCGTGGACGTACTGGGTGTTCCGCAAGCGCATCAGCGTCCACCACCTGCCCGAGCCGCACGACTTCGCGCCGGCGATTGCACGGTGAGCCCCGCATGAGTCCCCGCCCGCACTTGCCGTCCGGCCGCCCCGCCCGCCTCGCGCTGGCGGCGCTGGCCGGGCTGGCCGCGTTGAAGGCGGCCGCCCTCGTCGTCCTCATGGGTGCGCTGGCCCAGGCGCTGGCCGCGCTGGCCGGCGGGCGGGCCCAGGACGCGGCCGCGCTCGCCATCCAGGGCGGCGCCGGCACGCTGATGCTCGGCGCGGCCGTGTGGGGGCAGCAGGTCGCCGCCCGGCGTGCCGCGCTCGGCACGAAGGAGGAACTGCGGGCCAGGCTGCTGGCACACCGGCTCACCGGGCACCGCGCCCACGGCGACGACAATGCCGGCGCCGAGGGCATGCTGGCCAGCCGCGGCCTGGACGGGCTGGACAACTACTTCACCACGTACCTGCCCGCCCTCGTCGGCTGCGCCGTGCTGCCGCTGCTGATCGGCGTGCGCATCCTGGTCGCCGACTGGGTCAGCGCCCTCGTGATCGTGCTGACCGCCCCGCTCGTGCCGGTCTTCATGGTCCTGATCGGCCACTACACCCAGGACCGCGTCGCGGCGGCCGCGCGCGGGCTGGACAGGCTCTCCACCCACCTGCTGGAGCTGGCCCACGGCCTGCCCGTGCTCGTGGGCCTGCGCCGTGCCACCGCGCAGCGCCGCGCCCTGACCGACATCTCCGACCGCTACCGGCAGACCACCATGGCGACGCTGCGCACCGCGTTCCTGTCCGCCATGGCGCTCGAGCTGATCACCACCATTTCGGTCGCCGTCGTGGCCGTGTTCATCGGCGTGCGCCTGGTCGGCGGCGCCATGGGGCTGGAGGCGGGGCTGCTGGCGCTCATGCTGGCCCCGGAGTGCTTCCGCCCGCTGCGCGACGTGGGCGCCGCCCACCACGGCAGCGAGGACGGCGTCGAGGCGCTGCGGCGGGTCGGCGCCATCCTGGCGGACGAGTCTCCGGTTCCGGTCGTGGCGGGGACGGACGACGGCGGCGCGTACGTCGTGCGCGCCCGTCAGGTCACGCTGGCCTACCCGGGCCGCACCGAACCGGCCCTGGCCGGGTTCAGTCTCGAGCTGCCGCGCGGCGGCACGGCCGTGCTGTCCACGGCCAGCGGCACCGGCAAGTCGACCGCCCTCGCCGTCCTGGCCGGGCTGCTGCCGCCCACGGCCGGGACCGTTGACCTGCCGGCCGCCGGCCGCACCGTCTGGGTCGCCCAGCACCCGGCATTCACCGAGGAGCTGGTCCGGGACGAGGTGTCCTTGTACGCGGCCGGCCCGGACCAGGCTCCCGTCCCGGCCCACGCCGTCGCCGCCGCCCTGGCCGCCGTCAACGCGGCGCACCTGGCCGACCGCCCGGTGGCGGACTGCAGCCCGGGGGAGCTGCGCCGCGTCGCCGTGGCACGGGCGCTGGCGCGCATCGTCTGCGACCCGGCCGTGGAGCTCGCCCTGTTCGACGAACCCACGGCGCACCTGGACCCCGCCTCCGCCGCGCTGGTGCGCGCCGCGGTGGCCGGCCTGCGCGGGTCCGTGGCCGTCGTCGTCGCCACGCACGACCGGCTGCTGTCCGGGCAGCTCGGCGGGAGCGCCGAAACGGGCGGGACGCCGGCAACCGCCGAGCCCGCCCCGGCCTCCTCCGCGCCCCTCGTGACTGCCGGCACCAGCACAACCATCGGGCCGGCCGACACGGATGCCGGCACCGGTTCATCAGGCCCCGTCCGCTTCCGGTGGCGCTGGCTGTGCCGGCTGCCGTTGGCCTCGGCCCGGTTCGCCGCCGGCGTTGTCGTCGCCGCGCTGGCGACCCTCAGCGCGGCGGCGCTCTCCGGCATCTCCGGGTGGCTGATCGTGTGGGCGTCGTGGCAGCCGCCCATGATGTACCTGATGACGTTGATCGTGGGTGTGCGCGCGTTCGGCATCGGCCGGTCCGTGCTGCGCTACGCCGAACGGCTGCTCGTCCACGACGCCGTGCTGCGCTGGACCACGACGCTGCGCGTGCGGTTGTGGGACGCCCTGGCCGGCAACGTGGGCCAGTGGGGGAAGCTGACACGCACGGGCGGGGCGCTGGGCACCCTCGTTGCGGACGTCGACGAGCTGCGCGACGCCCTGCCGCGGGCCATCGTGCCGCTGCCGGCCGCCGTGCTGTCGTACGCCGCCATCCTGGCCGTCACGGCGTGGCTGCTGCCGGGCGCCGCCGTCGTCGTCTGGGTGGCCGGGCCGGTGACGCTCGTCGCGCTGCCCCTGCTTGTGTGGGCGCTGCAACGCCGGGCCGCCGCGGCGTCCGCCGTGCACCGGTCCTGGCTGGCGGGCCGCGCCACGACGCTGCTCGGTGCCGCTGACCAGTTGGCCGTCAACGGCGTGGGAACGGTGCAGGCGCAACGCTTCCGCGCTGGCGACCTGGCCGTCTCCGGGCCGTTGCGGCGGGTGGCGTGGACGTCGGGGCTCGGCCAGGCGGGCGTGTCCGTGCTGACGGGTGCCGCGGCCGTCGCCGTCACGCTGCTGGCCGTGGCGGGCCGCGCCGACGCGCGGGCGGCCGCCGTGGCCGCCCTGCTCATGCTGGCGCTGGCCGAGCCGCTGGGCATGTACGTGGCGGCCATCGGCGAACTGCCGGTCATGGCGGCCATGATGAAGCGCACCATGCCGCTGCTGGACACCCCGCCGACCGTCATTGACGGCGGTGCCCCGGCATCAGGGCCTGCCGGGCGGGTGCGGACGCTGCGGCTCGACGACGTGAGCGCCCGCTACCCGGGCGCCGCCGGGCCGGTGTTCACGGACGTGTCCGGGGGAGTGGGGCGCGGGTCGTGGTGGGCGGTGACGGGCCCGTCGGGTTCGGGCAAGTCGACGCTGCTGGCGGTGCTGCTCGGCTTCCTGCCCCCGGAGCGCGGCCGCTACACGCTGGGCGGCGCCCCGGCCGCCGGCCCGCGGCTGGCACAGGTCGCCTGGTGCCCGCAGGAGCCGTACCTGTTCAACTCGACGCTGCGCGCCAACCTGGCCCTCGCCAGGCCGGCCGGCGACGCACCGGCGGACGGGGAACTCACGGCCGCGCTGGCAACCGTCGGCCTCGGTCCGTGGTTCGCGGCCCTGCCCGACGGCCTGGACACCCGCGTGGGGCCCGGCGGGCACAACCTCTCCGGCGGGCAGCGTTCCCGCGTGTCGGCGGCCCGCACGCTCGTGGCGGGCGCCGCCGTCGTGCTTTTGGACGAGCCGACCGCGCACCTGGGCGCCGACGAATCGGCCGGCCTCATCGCCGACCTGCGCGGCGCGCTCGCCGGCACGGCCGTGGTGCTCGTGACGCATGACGCCGGGCTGGTGGGCCCGGACGACGCCCACCTTTCGTTGGGCGAGCCGGCGCTGGGGGAGGCTGCTACGCTGGCGCGATGAACGCTTTGCCGCCCGCCGCCGACGGTCTCGAATTCCGCCCCGCCACGCCGGCGGACGTGGAGCCGTGGGCGGCGCTTATGACCCGCATCGCCGACGCCGCCGACGCGCCGTGGCATGAGGGCGCCGCCGACCTGGCCGAGGTGTTCGGCACGGCGGTGTACGACCCGGCCCTGGACACGCTTCTCGGTGTGGACGGCGGGGGCGTGCCGCGCGCCCACGCGCGGGTGTCGAAGGCGCCGGACGCCGACGCGGCCTACGTGACAGGCGGCGTGGACCCGGCCTGGCAGCGAAGGGGTGTCGGCTCGGCCGTGCTGGCGTGGCAGGTGGCGCGGGTGCGTGAACGGTCCACCGGATCCGCCCGGGCCCGGGCGCGCACGTTCGAGAACGAGGCGGCCAGCCAGGCATTGCTGCGCGGAGCGGGCTTCTCCATTGCGCGGTACTTCGACGAGATGGTGCGGCCGCTGGACTCGTTGCCTGCGGTGTCCGTGCCCTCCGGGGTGTCGATCGTGCCGCTGACCGCGGACCTGCACGAGGCTGTGCGACTGGCGCACAACGAGGCGTTCGCCGACCATTGGGGTGCGGACCCGCGCGATGCGCGGCGGTGGGGATTCCTGCTGGGGCACGACGACTTCCGCCCCGGGTGGTCGGGGGTGGCCGTGGACGACGCGACGGGGGAGGTGGCCGGGTACCAGCTGGCCATGTACGACGCCACGATCATGGAACGGGAGGGCAGGGCCCGGGGCTACACGGAGCTGCTCGGCGTGCGGCGCCCCTGGCGCGGGCGCGGGGTGGCTGCGGCGCTGTTGGCCGACGCCATGGCCCGGTTCAGGGCCGCCGGCATGGTCGGGGCGGCGCTTGACGTGGACAGCGAGAACCCGACCGGCGCCGTCGGGCTTTATGAGCACATGGGCTACCGGTTGCTGCGCCGGTCCATGGCGTGGGACCTCGTGCTGGACTGATAAGTGGAAACGGCCGGTCAGGCGTGGACGTCGTGCAGGTGGTGGATGACGTCATGCAGGAAGTACTGCGAGAGCGTCAGGACCGTGAACGCCGAACCGTTGCTGCGCAGGCCGCGCCGTCCCCAGTCCTCCTCCGTCACCGAAGCGAACGCCGAGGCGGCGTCGGTGCCCGCCTGTGCAAGCTCACGGGCCACGACGGCCGGGTCCTGTCCGGCGTAGTCGCCGTCCACGGCGGCCTGGTCCTGGTCCCAGTCGGCAAACGTCGGGTTGTCCTGGCCCAGCATCAGGTTCAGCCGGGCCTCGAAGACGCCGAACACGTCCCGCACATGGCAGGCGTACTCCAGCGTCGACCAGGTCGAGTCGTCCGGGCGGACGTCGGCGTCCTGGCGTTTCAGGGCGCCCTGCCAGCGGGGGAGCAGGGCGGGGATGGTGCTGGCCACGGCGGCCGGCGTCGTGTTGTCGGCCGTGAAGCCGCATTCCGGGCAGGGACGCCTGAGCACCCACGTCCAGTCCTTCGTGTCAGGGGTGATCGCCATGGCGCCAGTCTAGGCCACGGCGCCGGGCGCGCGCCGTCCTAATCCAGCTCGAAGGCCGCTTGCAACGGCACGTCGTCCGGCGCGGGAGCCGGAACGGATTCCGCCTGCCCGTCCACGGCCGGACCGACCAGGTCGATCGCCTGGGCCAGCGCGATGCCGGACCCGTCGCGTCGCCCGTACTCGGTGGGCAGGGCCCGGACCGCGCCGTTCGCCGCCGACGCCTTGGCCGGGCCGTGCCCGGCCCACGCCAGCAGGAGCAAATCCTCGCCCTTCAGGAACCGGTGCGCCCGCACGCCGCCGGTCGCTCGGCCCTTCGCCGGGTACTCGTCGAACGCCGTGACCTTGGCGCTGCCGGCCTCGGTGCCCGGCAGCGCGTCGGTGCCGCCGGCAATCGTGACGACGACGGCGCCCGTGTCACCGGCGGCGACGGCACCGAAACTGATCACCGTGTCGCCGGCGCCCAGCTTGATGCCGGCCATGCCGCCGGCCGTGCGTCCCTGCGCCCGCACGGTGGACGCCGCAAAGCGCAGCAACTGGGCCTGGGCCGTGATGAACACCAGGTCGTCGTCGTCCGCGGCCACGGCCACGCCGACGACGGCGTCCTTTGGCTTGAGCGCGATGTACTCCCAGTCGTCCCGGTTCAACGGGTAGTCCGGTTGCACGCGCTTGACCACGCCCGCCGCCGTACCCACGGCCACCACGGCGTTCAGCGGCGCGAAGCCGATGAGCGATTCGCCCTTCCCGAGGGTCAGGAATTCCTTCGCCGGCACGCCGCCGGCCAGGTTCGGCAACGACGCCGTGACCGGCAGCACCGGCATGTCCACGACCTGCAGGCGGATCATCCGGCCGGTCGACGTCAGTGCGCCGATCTCGCCACGGGCCGTGGTGCGCACGACGGAACGGAACACATCGTGCCGGGCCCGCGGGCCGTCGTCGTTCAGGGGATCGGCGGTGGCGGTGCGCGCGATCTGCCCACTGGCGCCCAGGATCACCCAACACGGGTCGTCGGCGATCTCCAACGGCAGCGCGGCCGCCTTCCCCTTCGGCCCGGCGGCGGCCAGCGCCTTCGCGACCGACGGCGCCACGGCCTCGGATTCCAGCAGCACGGTCCGGCGCGGCGTCGCGTACTTGTCCGCCACCTCGGCCAGCTCATCGGAGACCAGCGTGTGCAGCCGCTCCGTGGAGCCTAGGATGGCCTCCAGCTCGGCGATCTCCTCGCGCAATTTGTCGCGTTCCGCCTCCAGCTCGATCAGCGAGAAGCGGGTCAGCTGGCGCAGCCGCAGGGCCAGGATGTGGTCGGCCTGGATCTCGCTCAGTTCGAAGATCTCCATGAGCCGGGCGCGGGCGGCGGCGGCCTCGTCGGAGGCGCGGATGACCTGGATGACCTCGTCGATGTCGACGATGGCCAGCAGCAGGCCCTCGACCAGGTGCAGCCGGTCCTGCTTCTTGGCCAGCCGGAACGCGGTGCGGCGGCGCACCACGTCGATGCGGTGCTCCACGTAAACGCGCAGCAGTTCCAGCAGTCCCAGTGTCTGCGGCTGGCCGTCGACCAGGCACACGTTGTTGATGCCGAACGAGTCCTCGATGGGCGTGTGGCGGTACAGCTGCGCGATGACGGCGGCCGGGTTGAACCCGTTCTTGATCTCGATGACCAGGCGCAGGCCGTTGACCCGGTCGGTGAGGTCGATGACGTCGGCGATGCCGGCGACCTTCTTGGCGTTGACGGCCTCCTTGATCTTCTCGATGACCTTCTCCGGGCCCACCAGGTACGGCAGCTCGGTCACGACCAGGCCGGTGCGGCGGGCCGAAAGCTGCTCCACCCCGATCTTGGCGCGCGTCTTGAACGAGCCCCGGCCGCGCGCGTACGCGTCCCGGATGCCGTCCAGGCCCACGATCCGCCCGCCCGAGGGCAGGTCCGGGCCCGGCACGAACGCCATGATGTCCGCCAGCGTGGCGTCCGGGTGGGCGATCAGGTGCCGGGCGGCGGCGATGACCTCGCCCAGGTTGTGCGGCGCCATGTTCGTGGCCATGCCGACGGCGATGCCGGAGGCGCCGTTGACCAGCAGGTTCGGGTACCCGGCCGGCAGCACCGACGGCTGCATCATCTGGTTGTCATAGTTCGGGACGAAGTCGACGACGTCCTCGTCCAGGTTGTCCGTGAGCGCCAGCGCCGGGGCGGCCATCCGGGCCTCCGTGTAGCGCGGGGCGGCCGGGCCGTCGTCGAGCGAGCCGAAGTTGCCGTGCCCATCGATCAGCGGCAGGCGCAGCGAGAAGTCCTGCGCCATGCGCACCATGGCGTCGTAGATCGCGGCGTCGCCGTGCGGGTGCACCTTGCCCATGACCTCGCCGACCACACGCGTGCTCTTCACGTGGCCCTTGTCCGGGCGCAGGCCCATCTCGCTCATCATGAACAGGATGCGCCGCTGCACCGGCTTCAGCCCGTCCCGGGCGTCCGGCAGCGCACGCGAGTAGATGACCGAGTACGCGTATTCGAGGAACGAGCCCTCCATTTCGTGGCTGACGTCGATCTCGACGATGTTCTCGGTGAAATCCTCGGCGAAAATGTCATCAGCCGGGCGTTGGCGCTTGGCCATGGTGGCGGTGCTTCCTTTGCTCCTGCGGGTGGGACCGAACCGACGGATCGGTACAGTAAGTCTATGGTGAAGCCGCGCGCCGAGGCCGCATATCCGGCCCATTGGGAAGCCGACGTCGTCCTGCGGGACGGGGGCACCGCCCACCTGCGCCCGCTCACCCCCGCCGACGCCGCGGCGCTGCAGGCCTTCCACATGGCCCAGTCGCAGGACTCCGTCTACCTGCGTTTCTTCACGTACAAGTCGAAGCTGACCGAGACGGAACTGCGCCGCTTCACGCACATGGACTACCGGGACCGGGTCGGATTCGCCATCATCCACGGCGCGGAGATTATCGGCGTGGGCCGGTACGACCGGCTCGACAACCCCGGCCAGGCCCCTGACACGGCAGAAGTCGCGTTCAACATCGCCGACGCCCACCAGGGCCGCGGGCTCGGCTCCATCCTGCTCGAGCACTTGGCCGCCGCCGCCCGGGAGAACGGCATCTCCAAGTTCACCGCCGAGGTACTGCCGGAGAACCGCAAGATGCTCCAGGTCTTCTCCGACGCCGGCTATGAGGTGCACCGCCACTTCGACGACGGCGTCGTCTCCCTCGGCTTCGACATCGACCCCACGGAGAAGTCCCGGGCCGTCATGGAGGCACGGGAACACCGCGCCGAGGCCCGCAGCATCGCCGGCCTGGTGGCCCCGGCCGCGGTCGCCGTCATCGGCGCCAGCCGCGACTGGGGCAGCATCGGCCAGCAGCTGCTGGAACACGTCATCGAGGGCCGCTTCACCGGCACCGCGTACGCCGTCAACGACGAGGCCCTGGAGGTGGCCGGGATGATCCCGTACGGCAGCATCGCCGAGGTGCCCGGGCCCGTCGACCTGGCCGTCATCGCCGTGCCGTACGAGCGGGTGCCGGCCGTCGTGGACCAGTGCGGGGCCGCCGGCGTGAAGGGTGTGTTGATCGCCACGGCCGGTTTCGCGGACGACGGCGACCGCGGGCTTGAGCGGCAACGCCGGCTGGTGCGCGGGGCACGGGCCAACGGCATGCGCGTCATCGGCCCGGCGTCGCTGGGCCTGGCCAACACCGCCGCGGCGGTGTCCCTGAACGCGTCCATGGCGCCGGAGCTGCCCCTCGCGGGCGGGCTGGGCGTGTTCAGCCAGTCCGCCGCCATCGGAGCGTCCCTGCACGCCGCCCTGGCCCGGCGCAGCATCGGCGTCTCCACCGCGCTCTCGGCCGGGAACCGGGCCGACGTGTCCGGCAACGACCTCATGCAGTACTGGGAGGACGACCCCGCCACGACGGCGTGCGGGCTGTACCTGGAGTCCTTCGGCAATCCACGGAAGTTCTCCCGCATCTCCCGCCGGCTGGCCCGCAGCAAACCGGTCATTGTGGCGAAATCCGATTCCATGGGGCTGCGCCTGCCGCCCGGGCACGAGGTGCGCACCACCGAGGCCCCGCCCGGCGCCGTGGACGCCATGCTGCGCCAGGCCGGCGTCATCCACGTCAAGACCGTCGAACAGCTGGCCGATGTGGCCCAGCTTGTCGAACACCAGCGGCTGCCGGCCGGCCCCGGCGTCGCCGTGCTCGCCAACTCGCTGGCGCTCGGGCGCGTCGTCGCCGACGCCGTGGAATCCTCCGGGCTGACGCTTGGCCGCCTGGTGGCCGACCTCGCCCTGGACACCGGCCAGTCCGTGGCACTGCCCGTCCTGCGCCGCACCCTGCTGGCGTCGCTTGGGAGTGACGACGTGCATTCGGCCGTCGTGACGCTGCTGCCGTCGCCCGGCCTGACCGTTGACGCCATCGCCGCCGTCCTCGGCGAGTGCGCCGATACCGCCGGCAAGCCCGTCATCGCGGCGTTCACCGGCATCGTCGACCCCCGGATCCTCGTGGACAGGCAGTTCGGCGGCGTGCCGTCGTTCTCCAGCCCCGGCACGGCCGTCTCGGCGCTCGCCGCCGTGGCCCGCTACGCCCGCTGGCGAAGTGAGGAGACGCCGGACTTCGACCCGCCGTCCGGCATCGATGCGGACCGTGCCCATGCCGTCGTGTCGGGGTTGCTGGCCGGCGTGTCCGGGTCCGGGCTGCGGCGGCTGACGGCCGCGGAGGGCGCCTCGGTGCTCGGCTGCTACGGCATCGGCGTGCTGGAATCCGTGCCGTTCGTGACCGACGACGAGGCTGTCGCCGCGGCCGAACGGCTCGGCTGGCCCGTGGCCATCAAGACGCTGGACACGGCGTTGCGGCACCGGCTGGACCTGGGCGGGGTGCGGCTGAACATCGAGGACGCCCAATCGTTGCGACGCAACATCGCCCAGATGCGCAAGCTGCTGGCCCCGTACGGCCGGTTCGCGCTCGAGGTGCAGTCCATGGCCGACGTGGGCCAGTCCTGCACCCTGCGGGCCATCGAGGACCCGCTGCTGGGGCCCGTCGTGTCGTTCGGGCTGGCCGGGGACGCGGTGAACCTGCTCGACGACTGGGCGCACCGGGTGCCGCCGCTGTCCAGCCGCGACACGGCCGAGCTGGTGCGTTCGCCGCGCGCGGCCGTGAAACTGTTCGGGTACGAGGGCCTGCCGGCCGGGGATGTGGCCGCGCTGGAGGACCTGGTGGCGAGGGTCGCGTTCATGAAGGACGAGCACCCGGAGATCGTCCTGGTCGAGTTCAACCCGATCCTTCTCAGCCCGCAGGGGGTCAGCGTGCTGGCCGCCGACGTGCGGATCGGCAACGCCGCGCACCGGACCGACAGCGCCCGGCGCACCTTGCGCTCCTGACCGTTCTGCGCAGGTTGCGGGGTCGTAACCTGCGCAGCCGGCCCCGCTGCGCATCGTGCGCGTGCGAATGTTGCGCAGAACGGCCGGTTCGCCCCGGGCCCGCCCGAGGTGGGAGACTGGAAGGCATGAACAGCTTCGGACCCCCCGCCACCTCCGAGACCGCGGGACGCGACCTGGAAGCCTCCCTGCAACGGGCCGGGTTCTACCCGTTGCTCGTCTCCGACGTCGTCAACGACGCCCTGGACGGGCGCGACTGCCTGTCCCACCTGGTGCACCTGGAAACCCACTTCGACCGCAATGAGGTGCACCGCCACATCACCGTGCTGGTGCTCACCGACGACATGCTGGTCGTCACGCACGTCGACGACCAGCAGCTCGACGATGCCGGCGAGCAGGTCATGGCGCAGGTGTCCACCGAGTCAGTGCCGGTCAGCCAGATCCGGTCGGTCGTGCTCAGCTGCACCTACTCGCAGCCGCAGGACTACAAGCCGTCGGACCCCGTGCGCGAACTCACCCTTGCCATCGCCTGGTCCGGCAGCCAGCGTCTCGACGTCGTGCCGGCCGACTGCGCCGATCCGGCCTGCGAGGCCGACCACGGCTACACCGGCACGGTCGCGCTGGAGGACATCGGGCTGCGGATCAGCGCGGAGGCGGACGGCCTGCAGGCCGTCCAGGACGCCAAGGCGTTCGCCCGCGCGCTGCGCGCGGTCAGCGCGAACGTCACGGCCGGCACCGGGCATGCCGGGGCCTCGCTGCGCTTCCCGGCGCTGGGCCAGCGCGCGGGCCGCGGGCACCACCGCCGCTGATGTCTCCCGCGCACGTCGAGCCGCTGCCCGCGGCCCCCGCGTACGGCACCGGCTCGATCGCCGAGGTCCTGACCAGTTCGGCGGCCGCCCTGGGCGCGCCCGGGTTCACGAACACCCTGGCGCTGCCCGCGGCGCGGCGCGTCTGCGTCGTGCTCGTGGACGGACTCGGCAAGGCGATGCTGAAGAAGCGTGCCGCGCACGCGCCGTTCCTGCGCGGTGTCATGAACGACGACGACGGCGCCGGCCACCCGCGCATGCTACAGGCCGCGTTCCCCACGACCACGGTGACGTCGCTGACCAGCCTGGGCACCGGCGTCGTGCCCGGCCAACACGGCATGGTGGGCTACGACGTCGTCGACCCCGCCCAGGACAAGGTCGTGAACCTGCTGGGCCAATGGGACCCGGGCGTCGACCCGCTCGCCTGGCAGCCGTTCCCCACCGTGTTCGAACGGCTGGACGGGCAGGTCGCCACGGCCACGGTCAGCCTGCCGAAGTTCGCGACCTCGCCCATGACGGCGGCGGCGCTGCGTGGCAGCGAGTTCATCGGCGCCGGCACCGTGCACGCACGCACCGAGGCGGCCGCCGGGTCGCTGGCCGCGCACGAGCGCATGCTCATGTACTTCTACTGGAGCGAGCTGGACAAGGCCGGGCACGGGTACGGCATCGACTCGGACCGGTGGGACTACGAGCTGGAGGAACTGGATGCGTCGCTCAAGCGGCTGGCCGCCTCCGTCCCGCCGGACACGCTGATCCTGCTCACCGCCGACCACGGCATGGTCGACGTGCCCGAGTCGGCGCGCATCGACTACTCGGCCGAACCGGAGCTGGTGGCCGGCGTACGGCACACGGCGGGGGAGCCGCGCATGGTCCATCTGTACCTGGAACCGGACGCGACGACCGCCCACCGGGCGGCGCTGGTCGCGGCCTGGCGGCGGCGGTACGGCACGCGGGCGTGGATCGTGACCCGGGAGGAGGCCGTCCGGGCCGGCTACTTCGGCGACGTGCGCGACGCCGTGGCCGGGCGGATCGGCGACGTGCTGGTCATGGCCCGCGAACCCATCGCGTTCTACGACACCCGCCGCACGGGCACCGACCCCATGAAGGTGGTCGGCCAGCACGGCTCGATCACGAAGGCCGAGCGCGAGGTGCCGCTGCTGCGCATCCCGGTGGTCAACACGCCCAAGGGCCGGAAAAGGCGCTAGCCGCCAGTCAGGCGCGCCGGCGGCCCTTGGCGAAGTACGCGACGGGGCCGGCGAAGTTGATGAAGGATGCCGCCACCCACGCGACCTTGGGCCCCCTGACCTGGTCGGCCGGGCGTTTGGCCAGGTCGCGCAGCGCGGCGACCTGCAGCGACACCTGGAGGAGGCCGAAGAGAACGATGCGACCGCGCGCGGCGGGGCTCAGGTCCTTCCAGCGCAACTTGCTCCGTGTCATGTGTTGTCCTCTCCCGCGTTCGACGTGGTGGTTCCAGTGTATGCGCCGGTGCATCGGCGGCTGACGCGGCGCCGGGGCGGACCGGCGCTCAGTCGCCCTTCGTGCCGAACACGATCTCGTCCCAGCTCGGCACGCTGGAGCGTTTGGGCTTGGCCGAGGCCTTGCGTTCGAACCGGGCCGTGACCTCGCTGTCGCTGGGCATGGGTTCCTCCCCGGCGGCCCCCGCCGCGGAGGAATTCACGGCGGCGAAGCCCTTGCCGCGACGGTCGGCCGGTTCGCCGGAGAGCGTGATCTCCCGCGTGTTCGTGTCCACGTGGTGCAAGGCGATGCTGTCCGCCTCGTCCTGGGGCAGCGACGGGGCCAGCGACAGCAGCGGCAGGACCCGGGCATGGGTCCGCGGATCGACCAGGATGCCGGCCTCCGCGTCGGGGGCATCCCCGGCGTCGCCGCCGGGTGCGTCGTCGCGCGGGTGCGCCGCCGGCACATGCGCCCCGAGCATCGAGGCCAGCTCGTCGTCGGCGTCCTCGTCCAGTCCCAGACGCTGGCCACGGCGGGAGCGGAGCATGTTCAACAGGCCGTCGCCCGGGTAGTCATCCGGCTCATCCGCCGGCACGGCGTCGGGACCGTCCACGCCGGAGCCGGGTTCGTCGTCGGCCACGTCCGTTTCAAAGTCAAAGGGCCGGTCGGAGACGGCACTGAGCCGCCGGGCAGGCACGGGGCCGTCGACGGGTTCCAGTTCGCTCAACTGCTGGGCCCAGCGGTTCGCGTTGAGCAGCGACTTGCGCCCCGCGTGGAACGTCCACTGCGCCGGGGCCGGCTCGCCGATGCTGCTGGCCGCGCCGGCCGTGCCCGGGTTGAAATCGGCCGTGACCGTCCAGGTCCCGTCGCTGCGCCGCCACGCGTCCCAGGCCAGCGTGGACCTGTCGACGCCGAACGCGAGGAGGCGGTGGGAGACCATCTCCTCGAGCGTGGCCGGGTTGTCGCCGAATGCCGACCGATACCCGTCATGGTTGGGCACGGCGGTGGCGACCACGATGCCGCGCGCCAGCCGGGCGATGTGGTCTCGTTCGGCCAGCACCGGGCCCTCGTAGCGCCGCACCTGCTCGATCGGCAGGCCGGAGAGCTGGGCCACCTCGTCGGCGCTGGCACCGGCGCGGATCTGCGCCTGGATCTCGCGCGGGGACAGGCGGGTGCCGGCCGGGGCGGCGTCCCGGGACGGCAGCCGGTGCGGTGTGCGCGTGGCGGCCACGCGCAGCGCCTCGTCGATGGGGAGGGTGAAGATCTCGCCGCCGGGTCCACTGAGGAGCAGGTGCTCGCCATCGTCGTGGACGCCGACCAGCCGCAAATCCGCCATGTAGTCCTCCCAAATCAAACCCGTACCACTGAAGAACTTTGCCATCATGTACCCGGTTTACCTACTAACCCGGTGGGCGTGGCGTGAAATGGTCCGGTGGTTACGCCCAATGCGAACACGGGCATAACTGGTCCCGATTTGGCCTTGACACGCTTAGGGTGTTGGCAACCAAACCGGCATCCGGAGAAGAACAACGCGATTGGGAGCGTGACACACATGGCCACTGACTACGACGAGCCGCGGGCGAAGGACGACGAGACCGCGGCGGGCGTCATCAACGTCCTGACGCAGAGCCGATCCAGCCAGCAGTCCGCGGCAGTCATCGACCTGGAGGAGAGCGACGCCGCCGACGGCTACCTGTTGCCCGGCGGGGACGTGCCCGCGGAGGAACTGCAGGTCGAGGTGCTGCCGGCGCAGGCGGACGAATTCACCTGCGCCTCCTGCTTCATGATCCGGCATCGCACGCAGATCGCGCGCACGAAGGACGGGCTGTCCTACTGCAAGGACTGCGAGGGCTAGGAACGCAGCGCCTTGGCGAGTTGCTCCGGACGCCGCGACGAGGCCAGCCAGTAGGGGGTGGGATCGGCCGGATCGGTGATCTCGATCCGCACCACGTGCTGGATCCAGCCGCGCAGGCACAGGAACGCCAGCCCGTTCAGCCGCGGACCGCGCTGGGCCATGGCCTCGGCGTCCCGGTAGGCGGTGACGTCGCCGACGAAGGAGCGCTCAATGTGGGCCCTGCCCACCTGCAGCGACTCCCGCGTGACCTTGATGGTCGGCGTCGACCAGAGCAGGGCCACGACCTGGATGACCAGCATGATCACGGCGGCCGCGTACCCGGCGAACGTGCTGATCGGGATGAACATCAGGATGCCGGCGGCCGAGAGCCCGAGCACGATGAGCCAGATCCCCGGCGTCGGCCACAGCTTCTCCAGGTAGAGGACCGTGGAATCGGGAGTGGCCCCTGAATCGGGGGTGGCGTTGACGGCCGGCTCGGAAGACATGGGACCATGTTTTCACCTTTCGGCCACGAATTCACCTTGGCCGCATTCCGGGGCCCACCTGCGCGGCCGCTAGAGTGAACGCGTGACGAATACCTCCCCGAGCCTTGAAATCCAGCTGGTCATGCTCGACGACCAGCTGCCGCCGCCCAGCTACGCCCATCCCGGCGACGCCGGCGCCGACCTGCGCACCCGCATCGACGTGCACCTGGCCCCCGGCGAACGCGCCCTCGTGCCGACCGGGGTGGCCATCGCCCTGCCGGACGGGTTCGTCGCACTGGTCCATCCACGCTCCGGACTGGCCACGAAACATGGGCTGACGGTCGTCAACGCCCCCGGCACGGTCGATGCCGGGTACCGCGGCGAAATCTCCGTCACCTTGCTGAATACGGACAAGCATCACAGCATCTCCCTGTCCCGGGGCGATAGAATTGCACAACTGGTGATCCAGCGGGTCGAGCGGGCCGCGTTCGTCACCGTCGCCGAGCTGCCCGACTCCGTGCGCGGCACGGGCGGGTTCGGCTCCACCGGCGGAAACTGACCGCGCAGCGCGCACACAAGGAGAAAAGTCCCCCATGGTTTTTGGGTTCGGCAAGAAGAAGTACGACGACGATGCCCCCGCCGCAGTTGACGACGTCACGGCTGCCGCGGTGCCGGAAACGACGGACGACGACGCCGCACAGGCGGGCGGGCCCGGCCTGCGGGCATTGCCGCCGAGCCCGGCCGACACCGCCTACGAGCGTGGCGTGCACGGCCCGCTCGACGCCGACGAGATCCGCAGCCACGACGGCTACGTCGACCTGGGCGCCCTGCTCATCACGCCACGCGAGGGCCTGCAGCTGCGCCTCGAGGTCGAGGAGAGCACCAACCGGGTCATCGCCGTCACCTTGGACCTGAACGGTTCCAGCCTGCAGCTGCAGGCGTTCGCGGCGCCGCGCTCCGAGGGCCTGTGGCGGGACATCCGCGAACAGATCGGCCTGTCCGTCGGCTCCCAGGGTGGCGAGATCGAGATCCTGGACGGCACGTTCGGCAAGGAGGTGCTGGCCAAGCTGCCCGCGCAGGCTGCCGACGGCAGCCACGGCTACCGCGTGGCCCGCTTCATCGGCGTCGACGGGCCCCGCTGGTTCCTGCGCGGCGTCTTCGGTGGGGACGCCGCCACGGACCGGGACGCCGCGGCCGCCCTGGAGGACCTGTACCGCGGCGTCGTCGTCGTGCGCGGTGAGACGCCGCTGCCCCCGCGCGACCTGCTGGTGCTGCGCATCCCGCGCGACGCCGCCGACCCGTCCGGCAACGTCGCCGGCGACCACGCCGTCCCGGCGCAGGGCGGCCAACCGTTCCGGCGCGGGCCGGAAATCACCCAGATCGGCTAGCCATGGCATTGCAACAGGGGACCTGGCCGGCGGCCAGCCCCATCAGCGAGCTGCCCGTGCGCGGCCGCGTCGTTTGCGCCGGTGTCATCGACGCCGTCACGATCCTGCCGGCGGCCGAAAAACCGGCGTTCACCGCCATCGTCTCCGACTATGACGCCGCACCCGCCCCCGGCGGGGCCGTCCACCGGGTGCGGCTGGTGTGGCTGGGCCGGCGCCGCGTGCCCGGCATCTTCGCCGGGACCCGGCTGCGCCTGGAGGGCATGGTGGCCCCGCGCGACGGGCTGCCCACCATCTTCAACCCGCGCTACGAAATCATCGGCACCCAGGAGGGCTAAGTGACTGATTCCCGCGAGACCGGCGCCCCGGACGCCGGAGGTCCGGAGCCGGGCCCGTTCGCCGGGCTGGCCGAGGGCATGGCCGCGAAGTCCGCGCTGGTGCGCAAGGGCGACGGCCAGATCGACCTGCTGGCCGCCGCCGGGGGCGTGCGCGGCATCGCCGAGAGCGTCCTGCCGGGGCTGGTGTTCCTGGTCGCCTTCACCATCACCCGCGAGCTGGCCTGGGCGCTGGCGGGCTCCGTCGCCGTGGCCGTCGTGTTCGTCGCCGCCCGGCTGGTCCAGCGCACCCCGCTCACGCAGTCGCTGGCCGGCATCGTCGGCGTCCTCATCTCCGCGTTCCTGGCCATGAAGACCGGCAAGGCGACCGACTACTACGTGTGGGGATTCGTGACGAACGCGGCCTACATCGCCGCGCTCGTCGTCTCCATCCTCGTGAAGTGGCCCGTGCTCGGACTGCTGTTCGGCTACGCCCGCAACGAGGGCGTGCGGTGGCGCAAGGTTCCGCAGCGGCTGCGCGCCTACCGCGTGGCGACCTGGATCCTGGTCGGCGTCATGGCCGCCCGCCTGCTCGTGCAGCTGCCGTTGTACCTGGCCGACGCCGTCGACGCGCTCGGCGCCATGCGCCTGCTCATGGGCGTTCCGCTGTACGCGTTCGGGCTGTGGGTGGCCTGGCTTCTCAGCCGCCCGATCAAGCGGGACTAGCAAGCGGGACTGCGGCTACGACCCTGCGGGTGCCGCGGCCGCCCGCGCCGCGATGGCCTTGGCCTCCGCCTGGATCGTCGCGCCGTAGCCGCCACCCAGCGCCGTGTCCTTGATCTTCGTGGCATCGGCGTCCCGATCGGCCAGGGCGGCCGCCTCCAGCGACTTCAGATCCGATTGCAGGGCCGCCGGCAGCTTGGCGAACGCCTTCGGGTGGTGGATCAGCACGTACGCGACCTCGTGGGCCCTGTCGCCGAAACCGGACGTGGCACGGATGTCAATGCGCAGCTCGCTGCGCAGCGTCCCGGCGAAGTGGGCACGGCCGTGCCGATGGGCCGGGGCGGTGGACGCCGGTGACGAGCCGGCGGACGGCGCCGGGTTCGGGCTCGCGGCCGAGGCGGCCGTCACGCCGAACACGGCGCCCCCAACCAGTGCGGCGCCGCCGGCCGTGGCCACGATGCGGGTGACCCAGCGCTTGCGCGGGGCGGGGTTGGTGGGGGTGGTGTTCATGGCTTGTTCTCCTCGATGTCTCCCGGACGGCCCGTCCTGGCCGGCCTCACGTCCATTGTGGCCGGGCGGGATGCGCCCGGTGTTCAGCCAATGTTAGGGGACGGTAAAGTCTGGCCGGCGTCCGGCGCCGTGCCGGTGACAGGGCGTTCAATGGAGGCATGAGGCAATCGAACGGACCGGACCCCCACCCCGCGACGGGGCTGGTCCTGGTCGTGGAGGACGAACAGGCGATCGCCGACGTGGAGCGGCTCTACCTCGGCCGCGCGGGCTACGGCGTGCACGTCGAGGCCACGGGCGAGGCGGGGCTCGAGCAGGTCCAGGCGCTGCGGCCCACCGCCATCGTGCTCGACGTCGGCCTGCCGGGCATCGACGGGATCGAGGTGTGCCGGCGGCTGCGCGCCCGGGATGACTGGACCCCGATCATCTTCGTCACCGCGCGCGACGAGGAGGTGGACATGCTCCTGGGGCTGGAACTGGGCGCCGATGACTACCTGACGAAGCCGTTTTCCCCGCGTGAACTGGTCACCCGCCTCAAGGCCGTGCTCCGGCGCACGGCCGGGCCGGCCACGCGCGAGGTCCTGCGCAGCGGCGCCGTCGCACTGGACGAGGCCCGCCGCACCGTCACCGTGGACGGATCGGCCGTCGAACTGACCGCGAAGGAGTTCGACGTGCTGGCCTTCCTGCTGGCCAGCCCCGGGCGGGTGTTCACCCGGCAGCAATTGCTGGCCTCGGTGTGGGGGCAGGCCAGCTACACCGCCGGACGGACCGTTGACGTGCACGTCGCCGCGCTGCGCGCCAAACTGGGCGGGGACAGCCCGATCCGCACGGTGCGCGGTGTCGGCTACACCGCCGGCCACGGTCCCGGTGCCGCCGGCCGGCCCGGGGAGTGGGGGCCGCGGTGAGGGCCTGGCTGCGTTCGCTGGCCGGCGGGATCACGGTGGTGACCGCCGTCGTCGCGATCCTGGCCGTGCTGGTCACCGGGCTGGCGGCGTTCCCGCTGATCCGCGCCGCGGCGGTGGGCCAGGCCCGCTCCCAGCTGGCGAGGGCGGCGGATGCCTTCGCCGCGGCCCCCGCCGCCTCGCAGGCCCTGGACCTGCGGGTGCGGCACGTGCTTGGCTCCGACTACTACGCACTCTCCGTCATCGCGGCCGACGGCACCGTCACCGGCCCTGCCGGCCAGGTCCTTGGTGCCGGAGAGGTGGCGCGCGTGCTCTCCGGCGCGACGGTGTCGCAGACCGTCAACCGCGCCGGCGTCCAGCTGCTGGTGGAGGCGCGACCCCTGAACCGTGGCGGCGGCATCGTGCTCACGCGGTCGATCAAGGACGTGAACGCCGCGTCCGCCCAGGAATTCCAGCGCACCCTGTTGGCGCTTGCCCTGGGCCTGGTGATTGCGGGCCTGGCCGGCACCCTGCTGGCCCGCCGGCTGGCCAGGCCCCTGGTGCGCACGGCGGCGGCCGCACGCCGGATGGCGGCCGGTGAGCGTGCCGTGGAGCTGGCGCCGGCCGGCGTCACGGAGGTGCGCGAGGTCGGCGAGGCCGTCAACACGCTGGACCACGCGCTCGTGGCCAGCGAGGCGCGGCAACGTGAATTCCTGCTGTCCATTTCGCACGAGATCCGCACGCCGCTGACGGCGATGCGCGGATATGCGGAGGCCATGGTGGACGGGCTCGTCCCGGCGCGTGACATGGCCGACGTCGGGCGGACGCTGGCGGCACAGACGGACCGGCTGGACGGGTTTGTCCGGGACCTGCTGGAGTTGGCGCGACTGGAGGCCGACGACTTCGCGCTGGCGGAGGAACCCGTCGACGTGGCCGCCCTGATGGGCCAAGTCGAGGCCGCATGGCGGGGCGGCGCCGCCCAGGCCGGCGTGCTGTTGGAGCTGCGGCTGGAGCTGGGGCAGGACGAGGGGGAGCCGGTGGTGGTGGTCACGGATGGGGCGCGGCTGCGGCAGATCGTGGACGGGCTGGTGGGCAACGCGCTGCGCGTGAGTCCGCCCGGCGGGCCGCTGGTGCTGGCCGCGCGGCTGGAACATGCGGGGGCCGGGGGACGGGACATGGTTGCCCTTGACGTGCGCGACAGCGGACCCGGGCTCACCGCCGAGGACGCCGCGGTCGCGTTCGAGCGCGGCGTCCTGTACCGGCGCTACGCCGGGCAACGACCGGTGGGAAGTGGACTGGGGTTGTCGATCGCGGCCCGGCTGGCATCCCGGCTGGGCGCGCGGCTGTCGGTCGAGCCGGCGGCGACGGACGACGCCGGCGCCACCTTCTGCGTCCGGCTGCCGCTTGCCTAGAACCTTGCCTAGCCCCCGGCCGCCGCCTGCAGCACGGCCTGGGCCAGCGGGCCGCCCGTGATCGCCCCCAGGTCGCCGTCCTCGACGAACACGGCGATGGCCGTATCACCCTGCGCGGCGATGACCCAGGAATGCGTGCGCGGCGGGTTGTCGGTGCCGTACTCGGCCGTGCCGGTCTTGCCGATCACGTCCCCGCCGGGCAGTCCCAGCAGGTCGGTCAGGTAGCCGTCGGTCACCACGGCTCGCATCATGGTGCGCAGGCCCGCCGCCTCCGGGGCGGTGAGCGTCGCGCCCGCGGCCGGCTTCGCGGCGCCGTCGTGCCCGTCGACCAACCGTGGGACGACCACCTGGCCCTTCACGATCGTCGCCATCATGGTGGCCATGGCCAGCGGGGACACCAGCACCTTGCCCTGGCCGATCATCGACGCCGCATGCGCCGTGCCGGTGTCGTCGCGCGGGAGGGCGCCGGTGAACGCGTCCAGGCCAAGGTCGTTCGTCATGCCGATGCCCAGTGCGCCGGCGGCGTCCGCCAACCGCGGCTGGGACAGCTTCCCGAACTCGGAGACGAACGCCGTGTTGCAGGAGTGCGCGATCGCCGTGGTCAGCGTGATTTTCCCGAGCACGGCCGGGTCATAGCCGGTCGCGTTCTGGAACTTCTTGCCGTCGGCCACATACGACGGGTCGCACTGCACCGTGGACGTGGGCGTCAGGCCGGTGCGGAACAGCCCCAGCGAGGTGGCCATCTTGAAGGTGGATCCGGGCGTGTACCGGCCCAGGAACGCCGTGTTGTAGCCATCGCTGTCCGGCCCGTTGGCGGCCGCGAGGATGGCACCCGTGGAGGGGCGGACGGCCACGATGGCGCTGGGCGACTTGACGCCGGCCAGCGCCTTCTCGGCGGCCTCCTGAAGTGCCGGGACCAGCGTGGTCTTCACGGCCGTGCCGTCCACCGGGGTGGTGGAGAACAGTTCGTGGCTTTCCGGCGTGCCCCCGTCGGCCGGTTGCTTGGCCGCGACGGCCAGGATGCTGACGCCCGGGCTGCCGGCCAGCCGGGCGTCGAAGGCCGCCTGCAGGCCCGACGCGCCAACGGTTTGGCCGGCGGTGACGGCGCCCTTGGACTTCTTGATGTCCTCGGCGGTGGCCTCGCGGACCGACCCGAGCACGGCCGAGGCGAAGGTGCGGGTGGGGGCCAGCGGCAGCTGGCCCGGCACGGCCAGGAAGCCCTTGATGGACTTCAGCTGTTCCTGGTCCAGCGCATCGAACGCGTCCTGGCGCAGCGTGACGGCGTCGACGAATGCGACGGGGCCATACGCCAACACCCTGGCCGCGAAGGCGGCCGGATCAACGCCGACGACGGCGGCCAGCGCCGTCGCGGAGGCCCGGGCCTCCGCGTCCGAGAGCCCCTGCTTGTTGATGCCCACCACCCGGACGGGCCGGTCCGTCACGATCGGCGCCCCATCGCCGGCCAGGATGTCCGCCCGCTTGCCGTCGACGGTCCTGACCTCGAGCCGTTCGCCCTCGGCCAGGCGCGGCTGGACGATCGCGGCGGACCAGTGGACGGTCCAGCCGTCGCCGGCGCGGGTGAGGTCGGCGTTCGCCTTGTACTGCCACGGCGTCTTGACCCGCGGCACCGTCCACGTGTAGTCGAGCGTGGCACGCACGTGGGTGTCGTCCACCTTCTCGACACCGCCCAGGGCCACCTTCGGCCAGACGGGGTCGACGCCGTCGAACAGCGCGGTGAGCCGCTTCTGGACGTCCGCGGCCGGCGTGTCGAACTGGACGGAGCCGACGGTGTGGGCGCCCAGCGCCTCGGCCAGCGCCCGGGCGGTGGACGTGCCGTCATCCTTCGGGGCGCAGGCCGTGCCGGCCAGGAGCAGGGCAAGGACGACGGCAAGACCGGTGACGCGACGAAGCATGGGACCCCCAGGGTTGATGTGGGATCAGCCTACAGGTGGTCCCGTCGGTGCGCGTTCTAGTGCTTGTGCGGCGAGAGCAGCTTGCGCAGTTCGTCCTCGGCCGCGATGGTCGTGATGAAGAACAGTTCGTCGCCGTTCTCCATGACGTCGTCCGTGGTCGGGGTGATGGGCGCCTCGTCGCGCAGGATGGCCACGAGCGTGACGTCCTGCGGCCAGTCGACCGAGCCGACGGTCGCGCCGATGACGTGGGATTCGGCCGGGACGGTGAACTCGACCAGGCTGGTGACGCCGGTCTGCAGCGTCAGCAGCCGCACCAGGTCGCCGATCTCCACGGCCTCCTCGACGAGCGCCGTCATCAGCTGCGGCGTGTTGACGGCCACGTCCACACCCCAGGAGTCGTCGAACATCCAGTCGTTCTTCGGATTGTTGACCCGTCCCACGGTGCGTCCCACGCCGAACTCGGTCTTGGCCAGCAGCGACACGACCAGGTTGACCTTGTCGTCGCCGGAGGCGGAGACGACGACGTCGGCCTCCTCCAGCCTGGCCTCCTTCAGCGTGCTGATCTCGCACGCATCGCCCACCAGCCAGCGGGCGCCGCGCAGCCCGCTGCGGCCGATCACCTCGGGCTTGGGGTCGATGAGCAGGATCTCGTGCCCATGGGCGAGCAGCTCGCGGGCGATCGAGCACCCGACGCTGCCGGCGCCGGCAATGACGACCAGCACTTAGTACTCCTTCTTCGGGGCGGCGGCCAGCAGATGCGTGACCTCGTCGTTGTCGCTCACGCGCAGCATGACGTGCACGGAGTCGCCCTGCTGGTAGCTGGTGTCCGCGGCCGGCAGCATGCCCTCGCCGAACCGGGTCAGGTATGCGACACGGCACTTGGCGGCCCGTTCGATGTCGCTGATGTGGCGTCCGATCCAGTCCGGGTGCAGGTCCACCTCGGTGAGGATGAGCCGGCCGGAGGGTTCGCGGAAGTCGCTGCTGAGGGTCGCCTCGGGCAGGATGCGGCGCAGCACCTGGTCGGCGCTCCAGCGCACGGCCGCGACGGTGGGGATGCCCAGGCGCTGGTAGATCTCGGCACGGCCCGGGTCGTAGATGCGGGCCACCACATGCTCCACATGGAACGTCTCGCGGGCCACGCGCGTGGCCAGGATGTTGGAGTTGTCGCCGCTGGAGACGGCCGCGAACGCGTACGCCTCCTCGATGTCGGCCTGCTTGAGCGTTTCGCGGTCAAACCCGACGCCCGTGACCTTGCGCCCGCCGAAGCCGGTGCGGAGCCGGCGGAACGCCCGCTCCTCCTGGTCGATGATGGCGACCGAGTGCCCGGCATCCTCGAGCGTGTGTGCGAGGGTGGCGCCCACGCGGCCGCAGCCCATGATCACGAAGTGTGCCACGAAAGAGTCTCCTTGAAAGTTGTCCGTCATGACTTTACCCCGGGGACCGACTACCGTTACCCGCGTGCTGAATTTTTTCAACGCGTTCAAGCGAGTGCTGGTCGGCCGGCCGTTCCGCAGCGACAAACTGGCGCATACACTGCTGCCCAAGCGCATCGCGCTGCCCATTTTCGCCTCGGACGCGTTGTCCTCGGTGGCGTACGCGCCGGACGAGATCCTGTTGACGCTCGCCCTGGCCGGCGTGGCCGCCGTGACCGTCGCCCCTTGGGTGGGCGCGGCCGTCATCGTGGTGCTGATCACCGTCGTCGCCTCGTACCGGCAGAACGTGCACGCCTACCCGTCCGGCGGCGGCGACTACGAGATCGCGACCACGAACCTGGGCCGCTTCGCGGGGCTGACGGTCGCCTCCGCGCTGCTCGTCGACTATGTGCTCACGGTGGCCGTGTCGATGTCCTCCGCCGCGAACTACCTGGCCACGGCGGTGCCGGGCATGCACGGCACCCAGGCGCTCATCGCCGTCGTCGGCGTCGTCGTCCTGGCGCTCGTGAACCTGCGTGGCATCCGGGAGGCCGGCAGCGTCTTCGCCGTCCCCACCTACATCTTCATGGTCTGCATTCTGGGCATGACGGCGGTGGGCCTGTTCCAGGCCGTCTCCGGCAATCTGGGCCGTGCGGCGTCGGCCGATTTCCAGATCGTTCCCGCCCCGGGCTTCGACCAGGGCCTGGTGGGCCTGGCCGGCGGCTTCCTGCTGCTGCGCGCGTTCTCCTCCGGCGCGGCCGCCCTGACGGGTGTCGAGGCCATCAGCAACGGTGTGCCGAACTTCCGCAAGCCCAAGAGCAAGAACGCCGCCACCACACTGCTCATGCTCGGCGTGCTGGCCGCCTGCATGATGGCCGGCATCCTGTACCTGGCCAACGCCACCGGCGTGCACATGGCCGCCGACCCGGCCGGCGAATTCCGCGTGAACGGGCACCCGCTTCCGGCCGACTACGTGCAGAACCCCACGATCAGCCAGATCGCGGCCACCGTGTTCGGGGCCGGGTCGGTCCCGTTCTTCATCATCGTCGCCGCCACCGGGGTCATCCTCGTGTTCGCGTCCAACACGGCGTTCAACGGGTTCCCGGTGCTGGCCTCCATCCTGGCCCAGGACGGCTACCTGCCGCGCCAGCTGCGCACCCGCGGCGACCGGCTCGCGTTCAGCAACGGCGTGCTCGCCCTGGCGGCCGGCGCGCTGGTGCTGATCATCGCGTTCAACGCCGACGTGACAAAGCTGATCCAGCTGTACATCGTGGGCGTGTTCATCTCCTTCACGGCCAGCCAGCTGGGCATGATCCGGCACTGGACGTCGCTGCTGCGCACCGTCAAGGAACGCGGCGTGAAGTTCCGCATGATCCGCTCGCGCGTGATCAACTCGCTCGGCTTCCTCATGACGCTGACCGTGCTGATCATCGTCCTGGTCACGAAGTTCGAACAGGGCGCGTGGATCGCACTGCTGGCCATGGTGGTGCTGTTCCTGATCATGTGGAGCATCCGCGCCCACTATGTGAAGGTCGCCAAGGAGCTCGCGGTCGACGGCGATGCCGCCCCGCGCGCGCTGCCGGCCCGCATCCACGCCCTCATCCTCGTCTCGCACGTGCGCAAGCCCGTGCTGCGCGCCCTCGCGTTCGCCCGCGCGTCCCGGCCGTCCACGCTGGAGGCCATCACGGTCGACCTCGACCCGGTCGAGACGGAGCAGACCATCGCCGACTGGGACCGCCTGGACATGCCCGTCCCGTTGACCGTGCTGGCCAGCCCCTACCGCGAGACACTCATGCCCATCATGAACCACATCAAGGCCATGCGCGCCGATTCGCCGCGGGACCTGATCGTCGTCTACATTCCGGAGTATGTGGTGGGCAAATGGTGGGAGCAGCTGGTGCACAACCAGACGGCCCTGCGCATCAAGACCCGGCTGCACTTCGAACCGGGCGTCATGGTCGCGAGCGTGCCGTGGCAGCTCAAATCGTCCGAAGACTCGCAGAAATACCAGGAACTTTCATAAATGAACGCCCGTCCCATCCATCTTGACGTCACGGTAGGGCCCATCGCGCACGGCGGCCACTGCGTGGCCCGGCACGACGGACGTGTCATCTTCGTCCGCCACGCGCTGCCGGGCGAACGCGTCACGGTCGTCCTGACCGAGCACGACGACGACGCCAAGTTCTGGCGCGCGGACGTGACGGCCGTGCTCGAACCCTCCGCCGACCGGGTCCCGCATTTCTGGGCCCCGGCGGACGCGCTGCGGGCCGCCACGCACGGCGCCCCGCCGGTGGGCGGGGCCGAGTTCGGGCACATGGGCCGCGCGGCGCAGCGCAGGCTCAAGGCGGCCGTCGTCAGGGAGCAGCTGTCCCGCCTGGGCGGGCTCGACGACACCGAGGTGGCGCGCCTCACGGCGTCGATGGCCGACGGCGTCGAGGACGTCGACGGGGACGGCACGGCCGGCCAACGCGCCGGGCTGGGCTGGCGCACCCGGGCCGCGTTCGCCGTCACCGGCGGCGGCCGGCTCGGCATGCACGCCCACCGGTCGCATGAGGTGCTCCCGGTGCGCGAGATGCCGCTGGCCGTGCCGGCCGTGAACGAGCTGGCCCTGTGGGACGTGGACCTGACCGGCGTCGTCCGCGTCGAGGTGGCCGCCCCCGCCAACGGGTCACGCCCCCTCATGCTGCTGGTTCCGGACCCCGCGCTCGGCGAGAAGGCCGCGGGCCTGGCGCTCAAGCGCGTCGCCCGCGCCCTGGCCTCGCACGCAACCCCGCCGTCCGTGGCCCGGTGGGATCCCGAATCCGGCGCGGTGGACGTGCTGGCCGGCCGCGGCTGGGTGGCCGAGACCGCGCTCGGGCACGACTTCCGCGTCACCGGCGCCGGATTCTGGCAGATCCACCGCCGCGCCCCCGAGGTGCTTGTCGGTGCCGCCCTGTCCTTCCTGGCCGGCAGCCCGGCCGACACCGCCCTCGCCGCCGGATCCGGCGTCGCGGACCTGTACGCCGGGGCCGGCCTGTTCACGGCGCCGCTGGCCGACGCCGTGGGGGAGACCGGCTCCGTCCTGTCCGTCGAGGGTTCCCCGGGCACCAGCAGGGACGCACGCAAGAACCTGCACACCGCCGCCCAGGTGGAGATCCGCCAGGGCCGGGTGGAGCGCGTCCTGGGCGCGCAGCGGCGCCGGTTTGACGCGGTCGTCCTGGACCCGCCACGTGCCGGGGCCGGCAAGGCCGTGGTGCGCCAGCTGGTGGCCGCCGACCCGCGCGCCATCGCGTACGTGTCCTGCGACCCGGCGTCGTTCGCCCGGGACGTCGGCTTTTTCGGCCGGGCCGGCTGGGAACTGGCGGCGCTGCGCGCGTTCGACCTCTACCCGCACACCCACCACGTCGAGACCGTCGGCCTGCTGGTGCCCGGGGGCTCGTAGGTGCAACGGGACCTGACCCGCAACAAGCCCAAGGGAACGGTTCTGGCGGAGCGGCGCGACACCCAGCGGCGGGCCGTCCTCGCCCAGGCGCGGGAGGGCCTGGGGCCCGTCGACGCGGCACTGTTGGCGGCCACCGGGCTCACGGCCGCGCAGGTGCATGAGCGGCGGAAGGCGGAGCTGACCAACGAGGTCCGGCATGAGAGCAGCCGCAGCGTCTGGGCCATCATGCGGGCCAATATCTTCACCTTGTTCAACGGCGTGCTCGGCGCCGCCCTGGTGCTTGTCCTGCTGGTCGGGGACCCGCGCGACGCACTGTTCGGGTTCATCGTCGTGGCGAACGCCGCCATCGGCGTCGTGCAGGAGTACCGGGCCAAGCGGACGCTGGACAGGCTGGCCGTGCTGCACGCGCCGCGCGCCGTCGTCGTCCGCGACGGCGCCGAGACGCCCGTCGCGGTCGCGGACGTGCTGTACGACGACGTGCTGGTGCTGCGCACCGGCGACCAGGTGCCCGCCGATGCGGTGGTGCTCCACAGCGACTCGCTGGAACTGGACGAGTCGCTGCTCACGGGCGAATCGGACCCCGTGGACAAGGCCACCGGGGACGAGGTGCTCTCCGGTTCGGCCGTGGTGGCCGGGTCGGGCCGGGCCCGCGTGCACCGGGTCGGCCCCGACTCGTACGCCAGCGCGCTGACGGCCGAGGCGCGGCGCTTCTCGTTGGTCAACTCCGAGATCCGCAACTCCATCAACCGCATCATCATCTACATCACCTGGGCGCTGGTGCCGATCATCCTGCTCGTCGTCAACGGCCAGATGCGCGCCCATGGCGGCTGGCGGGCCTCGCTGGCCGACGGCCAGTGGCGGGCGGCCGTGATCAGCGCCGTGGCCTCCATCGTGGCCATGATCCCGGAGGGGCTGGTGCTGCTGACCAGCATCTCATTCGGCGTGGCCGCCGTGACGCTCGCCCGGCGGCAGGTCCTCGTCCAGGAGCTCCCGGCCGTCGAGGGCCTGGCCCGTGTGGACATGCTGTGCCTGGACAAGACCGGCACCCTGACCGAGGGCCGGATGGAACTGGCCGGCACCGCCATGCTGGCCGACGTGCCGGTGGACGGGTGGGCGGAGGTGCTCGGCTGGCTGGCGTCGCATCCGAACGCGAACGCCACCGCCGCCGCGCTGCTGCCCGGCTACCCCGATCGTCCGGCCGCCGACCCCGCGGACAGCGTGCCGTTCAGCAGCGCGCGCAAGTTCAGTGCCGTCAGGTTCGATGACGCGGCCGGCAGCTTGGCGGGTGAGTGGGTGTTCGGCGCACCCGAGGTGGTGCTGGACGGCCGGGTGCACGATGCGACCCACGGCGCCGCACTGGCCCGGGCCGCCTCGGCGGCGGAAGGCGGGCTGCGCGCCGTCGTGCTGGCCCACACACCGCCCGGCGGGCCGGTCGCGCCCGTGGCCCTGCTGACGTTTCGCGAAAAGGTCCGCGCCGATGCCGCCGCGACCCTACAGTATTTCCGCGACCAGGGCGTGGCGTTGAAGATCATCTCCGGCGACAACCCCGTCACGGTTTCCGCCGTGGCCTCCGGGCTCGGCGTCACCGGCGCCGGTTTCGACGCCCGGGAGCTGCCGGAGGACCCGGACGCCCTGGGCGAGGTGCTGGACGCGCACACGGTGTTCGGGCGGGTCACCCCGGAACAGAAGAAGGCCATGGTGCTGGCCCTGCAGCGGCGCGGGCATGTCGTGGCCATGACCGGCGACGGCGTCAACGACGCGCTGGCGCTCAAGCACGCGGACATCGGCATCGCCATGGGCTCCGGCGCCGCGGCCACGAAGGCGGTGTCGCGGCTGGTGCTGCTCGACGGGCAGTTCTCCCGGCTGCCCGGCGTCGTGGCCGAGGGCCGGCGCGTCATCGCCAACGTTGAGCGTGTGGCGAACCTGTTCCTGACGAAGACCGCCTACGCCGTCATCATCTCCATCGCGATCGGATTGCTGGCCTGGCGCTACCCGTTCCTGCCGCGCCAACTGTCCATCATCAGCTCATTGACCATCGGCGTGCCCGCGTTCTTCCTGGCGCTCATGCCGAACCGGCGCCGCTACCACCCCGGCTTCCTGCGCCGCACGCTCGGCTTCGCGATCCCGGCCGGCACCATTCTGTCGGCCTGCATCATGGCCGTGTACGGGATCGGCCGGTGGCTGGGCGCCACCGAGGTCGAGGCGGCGACGGCCACGACCATGACGGTGCTGCTCGTGGCACTGTGGGTGCTCGGCGCCTTGGCACGCCCGTTCGACGCATGGCGGGTTCTGCTCGTGGCGGCCATGGCCGGGGCTCTGGTACTGATAATGCTGGTCCCCTTCGCCCGCGACTTCTTCGCCCTGGCACTACCGTCAGGCCTAATGTTTGCCGTTACGATGGGCGTAGTGGCCGCAGGCTGTGCGGCAATCGAGGCGCTGTACAGGTGGCTGAAAAGGCGTGGCGCGATTTCCGGACGTGAGTAAGGGTTGCCTAACTGGCATCGGACCGGTCGCGTGGCAAGATGAAAACTGTGGCGAGAGGAGTCCATCGATGACAAATGTGGACAGTTTTGGTTCCAAGGGCGTACTGAACGTGGCCGGAACCGACTATGAGATTTTCCGGCTTGACGCGGTCGAGGGCGCCAAGGCCCTGCCGTACAGCCTCAAGGTTCTGCTGGAGAACCTGCTGCGCACCGAAGACGGTGCCAACATCACCGCCGGCCACGTGCGCGCCCTGGCGGGCTGGAACCCGGACGCGGAGCCGGACACGGAGATCCAGTTCACCCCCGCCCGGGTCATCATGCAGGACTTCACCGGCGTGCCCTGCATCGTCGACCTGGCCACCATGCGCGAGGCCGTCAAGGACCTCGGCGGCGACCCGAAGCGCGTGAACCCGCTCGCCCCCGCCGAACTGGTCATCGACCACTCCGTGCAGATCGACGTGTTCGGCAACGCCGACGCGATCGAGCGCAACATGGAGATCGAATACCAGCGCAACGGCGAACGCTACCAGTTCCTGCGCTGGGGCCAGAGTGCGTTCGAGGACTTCAAGGTCGTCCCCCCGGGCATGGGCATCGTCCACCAGGTCAACATCGAATACCTGGCCCGCACCGTCATGACGCGCACCGTGGACACGGAGAACGGGCCCGTGCTGCGCGCCTACCCGGACACGCTCGTCGGCACCGACTCGCACACCACCATGGTCAACGGCCTGGGCGTGCTCGGCTGGGGCGTCGGCGGCATCGAGGCCGAGGCCGCCATGCTCGGCCAGCCCGTGTCCATGCTCATCCCGCGCGTCGTCGGCTTCAAGCTGACCGGCGCCATCCCGGCCGGGGCCACCGCCACCGACGTCGTGCTGACCATCACCGAGAAGCTGCGCAAGCACGGCGTTGTCGGCAAGTTCGTCGAATTCTACGGTGAGGGTGTCGCCCAGGTGCCGCTGGCCAACCGCGCCACCATCGGCAACATGAGCCCGGAGTTCGGCTCCACGGCGGCCATGTTCCCGATCGACGATGTGACCCTGGACTACCTGCGCCTGACCGGCCGCGACGACGACCAGGTTGCGCTCGTCGAGGCGTACGCCAAGGAGCAGGGCCTGTGGCACGACCCCAGCATTGACATCAAGTTCTCCGAGTACCTCGAGCTGGACCTGTCCACCGTGGTGCCCTCGATCTCCGGCCCGAAGCGCCCGCAGGACCGCATCGAGCTGACCAACGCCAAGAACCAGTTCCGTTCGGACCTGCTCAACTATGTGGCCGAGGACGTGAACGCCGAGGGCAACACGCTCGACGAGTCGCTGGAGGAATCGTTCCCGGCCTCCGACGCGCCGTCGTTCACGCACCCGGGCAGCCACCAGCATGAGACCGAGCGCCACGTGGCCTCGGCGGCGGAGGGCGCCGACGGCCGCGTCTCCAACCCCGTGCACGTGAAGACCGCGGCCGGCACCGAGTTCGAACTCGACCACGGCGCCGTGTCCATCGCCTCGATCACGTCGTGCACCAACACGTCCAACCCGTCGGTCATGCTGGCCGCGGCCGTGCTGGCCCGCAACGCCGTGAACAAGGGCCTGGCGTCCAAGCCGTGGGTCAAGACCTCGGTCGCCCCCGGCTCGAAGGTCGTCACCGACTACTACGAGAAGTCGGGCCTGATCCCGTACCTGGAGAAGCTGGGCTTCTTCACGGTCGGCTACGGCTGCACCACCTGCATCGGCAACTCCGGCCCGCTGGACGCCGAGATCTCCCAGGCGATCGCCGACAACGACCTGTCCGTCACGGCCGTCCTGTCCGGCAACCGCAACTTCGAGGGCCGCATCAACCCGGACGTGAAGATGAACTACCTGGCGTCCCCGCCGCTGGTCATCGCCTACGCCCTGGCCGGCACCATGGACTTCGACTTCGAGAACGACGCGCTGGGCACGGACGCCGACGGGAACGACGTGTTCCTGGCGGACATCTGGCCGAACCCGGTCGAGGTCCAGGAGGTCATGGACGCCTCGATCGACTCGGACATGTTCGTCTCCTCCTACGCGACGATCTTCGACGGCGACGAGCGCTGGAAGGCGCTGGACACGCCGGCCGGCGACACGTTCGCCTGGGACGCCGGGTCCACGTACGTGCGCAAGCCCCCGTACTTCGAGGGCATGAAGGCCACCCCGGACCCGGTCGCCGACATCGCCGGCGCCCGGGTGCTGTTGAAGCTGGGCGATTCGGTCACCACCGACCACATCTCCCCGGCCGGCTCGTTCAAGTCCGACACGCCCGCGGGCCAGTACCTGATCGCGAACGGCGTGGACCGCAAGGACTTCAACTCCTACGGCTCGCGTCGCGGCAACCACGAGGTCATGATCCGCGGCACGTTCGCGAACATCCGCATCCGCAACCAACTCCTGGACAACGTCGAGGGCGGCTTCACCCGCGATTTCACCCAGGCCGGCGGCCCGCAGGCGTACGTGTACGACGCGTCGCAGAACTACCAGGGCGCCGGCACCCCGCTGGTCGTCCTGGCCGGCAAGGAGTACGGGTCCGGGTCGTCCCGGGATTGGGCGGCCAAGGGCACCGCGCTGCTGGGCGTCAAGGCCGTCATCGCCGAGAGCTTCGAGCGCATCCACCGCTCCAACCTGATCGGCATGGGCGTGCTGCCGCTGCAGTTCCCGGCCGGCCAGAACGCCGACTCGCTGGGCCTGACCGGCACCGAGACGTTCGCGATCGAGGGCGTGACGGAGCTCAACCACGGCACCACGCCGAAGACGCTGAAGGTCACGGCGACCGCCGGGGACGGCACCGTCACCTCGTTCGATGCCGTGCTGCGCATCGACACGCCCGGCGAGGCCGACTACTACCGCAACGGCGGCATCCTGCAGTACGTGCTGCGGCAGATCTCCGCGAACTAGAAAAACGCCGGAGGGCGGGCATCCGAGACTTCGGATGCCCGCCCTCCGGCGTTCGTGCTTCGTGTGGGAAGCGGCGCCCGTATATCCTTAGGTGTTGGCAGCACGGTCCAGGGAGGACGCATGGGACTTTTGGAGACGATCGCGGATCCGCGGGATCTGGGCAGGCTAAGCGAGCGCCAGATGGTCGCACTGGCCCAGGAGATCCGCGAATTCCTGATCGCCAACGTGTCCCAGACCGGAGGCCACCTCGGCCCCAACCTCGGTGTCGTCGAGCTGACGCTCGCCATCCACCGCGTGTTCGATTCCCCCCGGGACTCCATCATCTTCGACACCGGACACCAGTCGTACGTGCACAAGCTCGTCACCGGCCGGCAGGACTTCTCCACGCTGCGCAAGCAGGGCGGCATGTCCGGCTACCCGTCACGCGCCGAATCCGTGCACGACATCGTCGAGAGCTCACACGCGTCCTCGTCGCTGTCCTGGGCCGACGGGATCTCCCGGGCCCGGGCGCTGACCGGCGACGCCGAACGGTATGTGGTCGCCGTCGTCGGTGACGGGGCCCTGACCGGCGGCATGACATGGGAGGCGTTGAACAACATCGCCGCCGACAAGCACCGCCGCGTCGTCATCGTCGTCAATGACAACGGCCGCTCCTACGCCCCCACGGTGGGCGGGCTCGCCGACTACCTGGCCTCGTTGCGCCCCGCCATCGACCATGTCCGCACGCACCAACGCTACGAGTCCTCGCTCGACTGGGCCAAGCGGAGACTCCAGGAGGGCAACGCCGCCGGCCAGTTCGTGTACAAGGGACTGCACGCCGCCAAGGAGGGCATCAAGGACTGGTGGGCCCCGCAGGGCCTCTTCGACGACCTCGGCCTGAAGTACGTCGGTCCGGTGGACGGCCACGACGAGAAGGCCATGGAGGCGGCCCTGACCGCCGCGAAGAACTTCGCCGGCCCGGTGATCGTGCACGCCATCACGGAGAAGGGCCGCGGCTACGCGCCGGCCCGCGCGCACGAGGACGACCAGTTCCACGCCGTCGGCGTCATCGACCCGTCCACCGGCATCCCCGTCGACACCCCCAGCGGCAAGTCCTGGACGGGCGTGTTCGGCGACGAGATCGCCCAGATCGCGGACGAACGCCCCGACGTCGTCGGCATCACCGGGGCCATGCTGATCCCCGTCGGGCTGCAGAAGTTCGCCGACAAGCACCCGCGGCGCGTCATCGACGTCGGCATCGCCGAACAGCACGCGCTGACCATGGCGGCCGGCATGGCCTACGGTGGGCTGCACCCGGTGGTGGCCATCTACGCCACGTTCCTGAACCGCGCGTTCGACCAGTTGCTCATGGACGTGGCGCTGCACAAGGCCGGTGTCACCGTGGTCCTGGACCGGGCCGGGGTGACCGGGCCGGATGGCGCCAGCCACCACGGCATGTGGGACATGTCCATGCTGCAGATCGTCCCCGGCCTGCACCTGGCCGCCCCGCGCGACGCGGTCCGGCTGCGCGAGGAACTGCGGGAGGCCGTCGCCGTTCCGGACGCGCCAACCGTCATCCGCTACTCCAAGGGCAAGGTCGGGCCGGAGGTGAAGGCCCTCGAACGGCTCTCCGACGGCGTCGACGTGCTGGCCCGGCACGAGCACAACAGCCATGGACCCGCCGAGACGGACGCCGACGTGCTGGTCGTCAGTGTCGGGGCCATGAGCGAGCTGGCACTGGACGTGGCCGGGCGCATCGGCGCGCAGGGCATCTCCTCCACCGTCGTGGACCCACGCTGGGTGCTGCCCGTGCCCCGGTCCATCGTCGCCCTGGCCTCGCGGCACCGCATCGTGATCGTCATCGAGGACGGGGTACGGGCCGGCGGCATCGGTTCGCGAATTCGCCAGGAACTGCGCGCCGCCGGCGTCGACACGGCCCTGAACGAGGTCGGGCTGCCGGTCGAGTTCCTGGACCACGGCACCCGTGCCGAGGTCCTTGAGCGGGTCGGGCTGACCGCCCAGCGTGTCGCCCAGGACGTGGTGGAGCAGGTGCTGGGCACACGGGTGCCGTTCGCGCGCCCGCTGCCCGGCCAGGAGGCCCCGCGGACCGGGCAGTTGCCGATCCTGTGACGGTCGCAGCCACCGGCACGGACCGCCGGACCGCGCCCACCTTGCATCGCGGTGAGCTCGTCGTGGCCCGCAACCGCAAGTGGGACGGCACCGCGCACTGGGTGGTGCCGGGCCGCTACCTCGGCGCGGACGGGTTCGGGCACTGGATCTTCCAGGGCACGGGCGAGTTCATCTCCCGCCCCGGCGCGGCCCTGTACACGGCCTCCGACGCCGTCCTGCTGGTCCCGCACGATGGCGACTGGGTGGCCACGTTCTACGATGCCGCGCACCCCGACGGCGTGGAACTGTACATCGACATGGCCGTCGACTTCGCCTGGCGGCGCATCCGGCCCGCCGTCGTGGAATTCCACATGATCGACATGGACCTGGACGTCATCCGCACCCGGTCCCGCGGCGTGTTCATTGACGACGAGGACGAATTCGCCGAGCACCGGGTGCGGATGAACTACCCGGCCGGGCTTGCCGCGCACCTCGAAGCCGAGTGCGCATCCCTGGCCGTCGCCGTCACGGCGGGCCTGGCCCCATTCGACGGCCGCGCCGCGGCCCGTTTCACCGAAGGCAGGAACCTGTAGTGACTGAGTTGAATGACGCTGAGTTGAATGACGCCGAGTTGAATGACGCCGGGACGGCCGACGCCGGCATCGTGCGCGTGTACAAGACGGACGACGGCGGCACACTGGTATTCCGGGAGGCCTGGGTTGACGCCGGGGCCGGGGACGAAGGGTCCGGGAATGCCGTGCCGGCGTACTTCGTGGTGAACCACGGCACCGTGGGCCACCAGAGCACGTCGCGCGAACGCGCCGTCGCGTCCGGCGAGGAGGCCCGCGGCCTGCTGGACGCGTTCACCGCCCAGTGCGCCGAGGACGGCTACGCGGCCCTGGTCCCGGCCGAGCAGTGGTGGGTCGTGGCCCAGTATGCGCTCAAGAGCGACCGCGTCACCGACCGGGACAAGTACCTCGACCACAAGGCCAGGGAGGCGCTCACCGCGCACCTGGCGTGGCGGGGCAGCGGCACGGTGGAGCGGACGGAATTCACCGCCGCCGCGCACGGGACCGGGAAACTGAACCTGTTCGTGCTGGCCCCCGACCCGGCCATCGCCGTCGCGAACATCCTGGTGTGCCTGCGCGAGGCGAAGCTCGACTTCACCAAGCTGACGGTGGCCGTCGCCCCCCACGCGGACCCGACCGCGTTCAAGCAAAAGCACCCGAAGCCGTCGAAGGGGCCGTTCACGCTCGGCGGCTGAACGGTGATCGAGACGGTGGTCGAGCCTGTCGAGACCCGCCCTCGGGTCTCGACAGGCTCGACCACCGGTGATTGAGCTTGTCGAAATCCGGTCTCGACAAGTCCGGGTCTCGCTCCCCAGCCGCTCCCCACCCTCGCACGCTCGGGCGGGGCCCCTCGCGGCCGTGGGCCCAGGCTCGACCCCCGCGGGTCTCGACAAGCTCGACCACCGGGGATCAGTCGGTGCCGGCGTCGAACGCGGCGCTCTCCATGGCACGGTCCGTGGCGAGGGCGTCGTCGCCGGCCGTGTCCAGGTCGACGATGCTCCCGGCGCCGCCGGACTCCAGCGCGCCGACGAGCTTCGCCGTGGCGTCGCCGACCAGGCCCTGGTTCGCGTACTGCTCAAGGCGGGCGCGCGAGTCGGCGATGTCCAGGTTGCGCATGGTCAGCTGGCCGATGCGGTCCAGCGGGCCGAACGCGGCGTCGCCCACGCGCTCCATCGAGAGCTTGTCCGGGTGGTAGCTCAGGGCCGGGCCCCTGGTGTCGAGGATCGAGTAGTCGTCGCCGCGGCGCAGGCGAAGCGTGACGGAACCCGTGACCGCGGAGCCGACCCAGCGCTGCAGCGACTCGCGCAGCATGAGCGCCTGCGGGTCCAGCCAGCGGCCCTCGTACATGAGCCGGCCCAGGCGGCGGCCCTCGGCGTGGTAGTTGGCGACCGTGTCCTCGTTGTGGATGGCGTTGAGCAGCCGCTCGTAGGCGATGTGCAGCAGGGCCATGGCCGGGGCCTCGTAGATGCCGCGGCTCTTCGCCTCGATGATGCGGTTCTCGATCTGGTCGCTCATGCCCAGGCCGTGGCGGCCGCCGATCGTGTTGGCCTCGTTGACCAGGGCGACGGCGTCGGTGAACCCGGCCCCGTTGATGGCCACCGGGCGGCCGGCCTCGAACGTGATGGTGACGTCCTCGGTGGCGATGGCCACGGATTCGTCCCAGAATCGCACGCCCATGATCGGCTGGACCGTCTCCAGTGACGTGTCCAGGTGCTCGAGTGTTTTGGCCTCGTGCGTGGCGCCCCAGATGTTCGCGTCCGTCGAGTACGCTTTCTCCGCGGAGTCGCGGTATGGGAAGCCGTGGGCGGCGAGCCATTCGCTCATCTCGGCGCGGCCGCCCAGTTCGGCGACGAACTGCGGGTCCAGCCACGGCTTGTAGATGCGCAGCTTCGGGTTGGACATCAGGCCGTAGCGGTAGAACCGCTCGATGTCATTGCCCTTGTAGGTGGAACCGTCGCCCCACACGTCAACGCCGTCCTCGCGCATGGCGCGCACCAGCAGCGTGCCCGTGACGGCCCGGCCCAGCGGCGTCGTGTTGAAGTAGGCCCGGCCGCCGGAGCGGATGTGGAACGCGCCGCAGGCCAGGGCGACCAGCCCCTCCTCGACGAGGGCCGGCTTGCAGTCGACCAGGCGGGACGCCTCGGCACCGTACTCGAGCGCGCGCCCGGGCACGGCGCCGATGTCGGGCTCGTCATACTGCCCCAGGTCGCCGGTGTAGGTGTAGGGGATGGCGCCCTTGTCGCGCATCCAGGCGACGGCGACGGACGTGTCGAGGCCGCCGGAGAACGCGATTCCGACGCGTTCTCCGACGGGAAGGGAGGTGAGGACTTTAGACATACCCAAAATGCTACCTGCTGCCTATCACGGGTCCGGACCCGCGGAACCGGGCGTGTAACGTCGACGGCGTAGCCGTAGTCACCATCCGCCACCATTGAAGGAAGTTCTCCGCCCATGAGCACCACGTTTCGCCAGCTTGGCCGGTCGGGCCTCACCGTTTCAGTCGTCGGGCTCGGGTGCAACAACCTTGGCCGCAGCGGCACCGTCACCGAGACGCAGGAGGGGACCGACGCCGTCGTCCATGCCGCGCTGGAGGCCGGCGTCACCCTGTTCGACGTGGCGGACACGTACGGGCGTGAGCCAGGGCTCAGCGAGACCATGCTGGGCCGGGCGCTGGGTGCCGAGCGGCAGAACGTGATTGTTGCCACGAAGTTCGGCATGGATGCCCGGGGCGCCAACGGCGTCGACTGGGGCCGGCGCGGCTCCCGGAAATACATCATGCAATCCGTGGAGGCATCGCTGCGGCGCCTCGGCACGGACTGGATCGACCTGTACCAGTTCCACACCCCGGACCCGCACACCCCCATCGGCGAGACGCTCGCCGCGCTCGACGACCTGGTGCGGGCCGGCAAAGTCCGCTACATCGGGCACTCGAACCGGGCCGGCTGGCAGATCGCCGAGGCCGAGTTCACCGCCCGCGCCGCCGGCACCACCCGCTTCGTGTCCAGCCAGAACCATTACAACCTGCTGGACCGCCGCGCCGAGCTGGAGGTCACCCCGGCCGCAGAGGCGTACGGCCTGGGCGTGTTGCCGTACTTCCCGCTGGCCAACGGCCTGCTGACCGGCAAGTACAGCTCCGGCAAGGCGCCCGAGGGCAGCCGGCTCACGCACGCCCGGCAGAATCTCATGTCGGATTCAGACTTCGAGCAGTTGCGCGGGTTCGGCGCGTTCGCCGCCGCCCGCGGGCTGACCGAGTTGCAGGTCGCGTTCTCCTGGCTGGCCAGCCGGCCCTCGGTGGCCAGCGTCATCGCCGGGGCGACGAAACCGGAGCAGATCCGCCAGAACGCCGCGGCCGTGTGCTGGGAGCCGTCCGCGGCGGACCTGGCCGAGCTCGACGAGCTGTTCCCGCCGGTGCCCAAGGTCGCGCTGTTCTAGAAGTTCGGTGGTCGAGCGAGACCCGGGGTTTCGGCAAGCTCAACCACCGATACGGTGGTCGAGCCTGTCGAGACCCGGTGACAGGCTCAATCAGCGCGGGCGGTCCAGCGGCACATAGGTGTTGACGGGCCGGCCGGTGGCCCCGTAGCTCAGCTCCAGGGCGATGAATTCGCGGCGTTCCAACACGCCCAGGTAGCGTTGCGCGGTGGGGCGGCTGATGCCGATCCGTTCGGCGATCTCCGCCGCGCCGATGGGCGTGGGGGAGCGCCGGACGGCGTCGAACACCTTGGCCATGGTCGGCTGCAGGCCGCGGGGGTCGCGGGCCACGGGGGCCGGTGCGGCGGGCGCCTGCCGCAACTTGTACAGGCTGTCGATCGTGGCCTGGTCCGCGACGCCGGACGCCGCCAGCTGTTCGGTCCAGCGGCGGTACGCCTCCAGCTGCACGCGCAGCGCCTCGAAGCCGAACGGCTTGACCAGATAGTACACGGCCCCGCTGCTCATGGCGTTGCGGACCGTCTCAAGGTCCCGCGCGGCCGTGATGATGATCGCGTCCACGGGCGTGCCGGCGGCCTGCAGGGAACGCAGCAGCGCGATGCCGCTCTCATCGGGGAGGTACACGTCGAGCAGCAGCAGGTCGGGGTGCAGCCGCTCGATGGCCGCCCGCGCCGCGGCGCCCGTGTGCGCCTGGCCGATGCACTCGAATCCGTCCACCCGGGCCACCCGGGCGGCGTGGATGCCGGCCACCCGGAAGTCGTCGTCGACCACCAGGGTCCTGATCATGCTGTTCCTTCCTCCATGGTGAGCGTGCCGGCGCTCGCGGGTGCCCTGGCGCCCGTGGGCAGCCACACCTCCACATGGCCGCCCGGACCGGCGAACACGTCCAGGGTGCCGTTGTGGCGGCGCACCAGCCGGTTGATGAGCGCCAGTCCCACGCCGCGGTGGATGCCCGGGCGGGCCGGTTTGGTCGAGTAGCCGTCCGTCAGCACGTCCTGGAGCCGGTCCACCGGGATCCCGGGGCCGGTGTCCTGTACCGAGATGAACAACCCGTCCGTGTCGTCGATCAGCACGGTGACGGTGCGCTCCGCCGCGCCGCCGCCGGGGGCCCCGGCGACGGCGTCGACGCCGTTGTCGACCAGGTTGCCCACGATGGTCAGCACCGTGCCGAGTTCGACGCCGGCGTCCTCGAGGTGCGAGCCGTCGGCGACGACCACGGCCACGTCCTGTTCGGCGGCGACGGCGGTCTTGGCCACCAGCAGGGCCGCCAGTTCCGGCGCGGCGAACCGGGCGCGCAGGCTCTCGGCCAGCGTCGCCGAACCCTGGGCGATCTGCGCCAGGTAGCCGCGGGCCGTGTCCGTGTCGCCGATCTCCAGCAGCCCGGCCACCACGTGCAGCCGGTTGGCGTATTCGTGTTCCTGGACGCGCAGCGCGTTCATGAGGCCGTGCGCCGACTGCAGGTCCCGGCCCAGGTTCTCCGGTTCGGTCCGGTCGCGCAGCGTGACGACGTGGCCGATGCTGCGCCCGGCCAGTTGCACGGGCATGCGGTTGATCACCAGCACCGCGTCCTCGGTCAGGACCACCTCGTCGGAGCCACCGACTTTGCCCGTCAACAGGTCTCGGAGCCGGCCCTCGGGGACCAGGGACGCCAGCGGTGAACCGATCACCGTGCCCTCCAGGCCCAGCAACCGGCGGGCTTCCTCATTGACGGCGGTGATCCGGCCGTCGTCGTCCGTGCCGATCATCGCCTCCCGGATGCCATGCAGCAGCGCCTCGCGTTCCTGCAGCAGCGAGGCGATCTCGGCCGGTTCCAGGTCGAAGGTGACCCGCTTGATCCGCCGCGCCAGCAGCAGCGAGCCGATGGCGCCCAACGCCAGCACGACCGCGGAGAAGCCGACCACCGCCCAGGTCCCGGCCACCAGTTCCGCGCGTTCCGTGGTCTCCAGGATGCCGACCGAGACCTGTCCGATGACCCGGCCCTGCGCGTCGAGGATGGGCGCCTTGGCGTTGGCGGACCGGCCCAGGCTGCCGGGGTCGATGCCTAGGTGGGTCTGGCCGTCGAGGACGGCGACCGGTTCCTCAAGTTTTTGCCCGATCAGGGCCGGGTTCGGGTGGGAGTACCTGGTGCCGAACCGGTCGGTGACGACGACGTAGGACGGATGGGCACCGGCCATGACCCGGCCCGCCAGCGCCTGGATCTGGTGCTGCGGATCGCCGTCGGCCAGGGCGGCGGCGATGGCCGGCATCTGCGCCACCGTGCTCGCGATTCCGAGGGCGCGCAGCTCGTACTGGCGGTCCAGGTCGTTGGCGCGCGTGTAGGCGACGAGCAACCCGCCCGTGGCCACCGTGACGACCATCAGGCACAGCACCCAGACCAGGATCTGGGTGGCCAGTTGCCTCGGCGCCCAGGCGCGCCAACGCCCGGGCGTGCGGGACCTGATCGGGTGCGTCATCGGGTGCTCGAAACCGGGCTGGTCGCGGCGCAGCGGACACCCGCCATCGGGGGAACCACGCACACCATGCACAAGTCCTTCCCGGTCGGTGCATCAATTCTCACACCGATCCCACGGGGCCACCACCTGGACCGTGCGTAAAAGCTCAAAACCTGCACTTTCGCGGTTAAGGCACACAACATCCTGAAGTCTTCTGGCGCGACCGGGCGCGTTTCTAAGCTTTACCCAGAGTCCGTGATCCACATCACGTACGGCAACGATTTCCACAGAGAGGTCCCAGCACATGGATGTCAATCATCCCCATCGGCCGCCTGCGGCTCGCGACAGAGCCGAGGATGCGGCACGCATCGACATCGTCGGGTTGACCAAGCGTTACCTCACGCCCAAGGGCGAGACCTTCACGGCCATCCAGGACGTGACGCTCAAGATCGAGCCGGGCCAGTTCTGCGCCATCGTCGGACCGACGGGCTGTGGCAAGTCCACGACGCTGGCCCAGGTCTCCGGCCTGGAGAAGCCAAGCGCCGGGACGGTGAGCGTGCGCGACCAGATCGTCAATGGCATCACGAAGGGCGTCAGCTACATGTTCCAGGCGGACGCGCTCTTCCCCTGGAAGACCGTCCTGAGCAACGTGGCGATCGGCCCGGCACTGCTCGGCACGCCCAAGCGTGAAGCCACCCTGCTCGCTATGGATTGGCTGCGCCGCGTTGGCCTGGCCGGTTTCGAGGACCGCTACCCGCACCAGTTGTCCGGCGGCATGCGCAAGCGCGTCGCCATGGCGGCGGCGCTGATCAACAACCCAAAGATCCTGCTGATGGATGAGCCGTTCGGCGCCCTGGATGTGCAGACCAAGGCCATCATGCAAAACGAGTTGCTACAGCTCTGGGAAGAACTGCGCCCCTCGGTCCTGTTTATCACGCACGACCTCGACGAGGCGGTGGCACTTGCCGACCGGGTAGTCATCATGACCAGCAGCCCCGGCACCATCAAGGATGTCTTCGACATTGATCTTCCCAGGCCGCGCGGCGATGTCCAGCAGATCCGGCATGAGGAGCGCTTCCTGGAGTTGCAGGGCCAGATCTGGGATTCCCTGAAGGACGAGGTCACACGGGCCTATGCAAAAACGGCAGGTGCAGCAGCATGACAACAACAGCAATCAAGCACACGGGAACCCACATGGTTGAGCAACCATCCGACATCCAGGCTGTGGGCCGGCGCAAGGCCCGGCAACGCATGACGGCGACCTGGGCTGGGCGCATCATCCTTGCGGTCATTGTGATCGGGGGCTGGCAGTGGTTCACCGCCGCCGGCTGGGTGGACAAGTTCTTCTTCGGCCAGCCGACCGAGATCTGGAACAGCCTGGTGCACCTCTTCACGGAGGGCACCGCCTTCGGCACCATCTGGGAGAACCTCTGGATCACCGTCCAGGAGGCGTTGTTGGGCTTCCTGCTCGGCACGTTCGCGGGCATTGTGCTCGGCATCCTGCTCGGCTCGAACAAGTACCTCTCCGCCGTGGTCGGCCCCTACATCCGGATCGTGAATTCCATCCCCCGAATCGTGCTCGGCTCGATCTTCATCGTCGCGTTCGGTCTCGGTACCTTCCCCAAGGTGCTGCTCGCAGCGGTCCTGGTCTTTTTCGTGGTCTTCTTCAACGCCTTCCAGGGCGTCCGTGAGGTGGACCAGAACCTGATCGCGAACGTGCGTGTCTTGGGTGCCTCGCCGCTACAGGTCGCGGCCCACGTGACAATTCCGTCGGCGATGACCTGGATCATCGCAAGCTTGCACACGGCGTTCGGCTTCGCGATCATCGGCGCGCTCGTTGCCGAGGTGCTCGGCGCCCAGCACGGCATCGGCCTGATCATCAGCCAGGCGCAGGGGACCTTCGATCCCAATACGGTCTTCGCCTGCATGGTGATCATCGCCGTGGTCACGCTGGGGGCGGAATACCTGATCACCCTGTTGGAGCGCTCGCTGCTGAAATGGCGGCCGCCGAGCCGTTCCGAAGCCCAGGCGATCTGACATCCCCTCATTCACTCCCAGCACGCAAACGCCCGGATCTTCGGGACAAACAAAGGAAAACGCACCATGATGAAGCACAAGATCTACGCGGTCGCCGCCACCGGAGCCATCGCGCTCAGCCTCGCGGCCTGCGGCGGAGGGAACAGCAGCAGCGGGTCCAACGCCGGCTCCGCTTCGGTTCCCACCGTCAAGTTGATGGTCGGGGGCATCGACAAGCAGATTTACCTGCCGTACCAGCTTGCCGAACAGCTTGGGTACTACAAGAAGTACGGCGTGAACGTCGAGCTTTCGACCGAGCAGAATGGCGGCGTTGGCGCCGAGGACGCGATGGCGTCCGGGCAGGTCGACATGGCCGGCGCCTGGTATGTCCATACGGTGGACTTCCAGTCCAAGGGCAAAGATGTGATCAACCTCGTTCAGCTCTCCGGTGCGCCCGGCGAACGCGAGATGTGCGGCGTCAACAGCGGCGTTCACTCGGCAGCCGACTTCAAGGGCAAGACCCTGGGCGTCACCGACCTCGGGTCCGGAACCGACGAACTGACGCAGTTCGTCGCCTCCAAGCAGGGCGTCACGAAGAAGGACTATCACACGCTCGCCGTGGGCGCAGGGTCGACGGCGATCGCCGCGATCCAGCGCGGCTCCGCCGACTGCGTCATGACCACGCAGCCGACCGTCGGCGCGCTGTTGAGCAAGAAGCTCGCCTACACCGCCGTCGACCTGGCCACCGCGGACGGCGCCACCAAGGCACTCGGCGGCGACTGGCCCGCTGCAGGGCTCCTGGCAAACGCGAGCTGGGTGAATGCGCACGAGGATGCCGCCCAGAAAGTGGTGGACGCCCTGGTGGCCACCATGCACTGGATCAACACCCACTCGGCAGCGGACATCGCCGACAAGCTGCCGGCGTCATACGTCCAGAACAGCACCATCAGCAAGGATCAGTACATTGCCGGGCTGACCACCGACAAGGGGCAATTCCTGCCCGACGGCATCATGCCTGCCGGCGGACCGAAGGTCATTTTCGCCATGGAGAAGGGGAACGGAGTCGACACGTCCAAGGTCACCATCGCCGGCACGTTCACCAACAAGTACGCAATCGCGGCCAACAAGCTGGAGGGCTTCACCACCACGACCACGCCCGCCGGCGCCGACGGATGACATAACTCCATATCGACGTCAGACGATCGGCCCGCGTGGTACTCCACGCGGGCCGATCGTCTGCCGGTGGTCGAGCTTGGGCTCACGGCCGCGAGGGACCCGCTGAGAGCTTGCGAGCAGTGGGAGCGGCTGGGGAGCGAGACCCGGTGATTTCGACGGGCTCAATCACCGTCCGGTGCGGTGCGCCGCATCATGACGGCAAGGACGACGGCGGCAATCGCCATGAGCGCAGCCGCCAGGAATGCGGCGCGAATGCCCGCGGCGATGCCGGAGCCCGCGGAGACGATGGCGAAGATGGAGACGAGCAGCGCCGTCCCGGCGGCGCCGGCCACCTGCTGCAGCGTGCTCATGACGGCCGAACCGTGCGAGTACAGGTGCGGCGGCAGCGGGTTCAGGCCCGTGGTGAAGGCGGGGGTGAACAGCAGCGCCAAGCCCACGTTGAGCGCCGTCTGGACGGCGACGATCCACCAGATTGCCGTGTGTTCGGTCAGCATCGAGTACTGCCACAGGCACGCCAGCAGCAGGACCGCCCCCGATACCGTCAGGGGGCGGGGGCCGATCTTGTCGAACAGGCGGCCGATCAGCGGCCCGGACAGGCCCATGGCGAGCCCGCCCGGCAACAGGATGAGCCCGGTCACCTGGGCGTCCACGTGGAGCACCGTCTGGAGGTACAGGGGGAGCAGGATCACGCCGCCGAACAGGGCCATGACGGCCACGACCATCAGCAGCGTGGACACCGTGAACATCCGGTGCGTGAACACGCGCAGGTCCAGCAGCGGGGAGGCCGACCGTTGTAGGCCCAGCTGCCTGCGGACGAAGAGGGCCATGGCGGCCACGCCCACAACGAGGGCGGCGATGGCCGAGGGGCTCGGTCCGGTGCCGGGCGAGCCGGCGCCTATCTGGCTGAGCCCGTAGACGAGGCCGCCGAACGCCGGCACCGTCAGCAGGACCGAGAGGGCGTCGAGGCGCTGGTCCCCGGGTTTGCCGATGTTCGTCAGGAACTTCGCGCCGATGACCAGCGCGAGCAGCGCGATGGGCAGCACGAAAATGAACATGAACCGCCAGTTGAAGTGCTGCAGGATGAAGCCGGAGACGGTAGGGCCGAGGGCGGGGGCCACGGAGATGGCGATCGTGACGTTGCCCATGACCATGCCACGGCGCCGCAGCGGTACCAGCGTCAGGATGGTCGTCATCAGCAGCGGCAGCATGAGCGAGGTGCCGCAGGCCTGGATGACGCGGGCCAGCAGGAGCACCGCGAAGCCGGGGGCGACGGCGGCCAGGGCGGTACCGGCGCTGAACGTCCCCATGGCGAGCATGAAGGCCTGCCGCGTGGTGAGCTTCTCCAGGATGAAACCCGTGGTGGGTATGACGATGGCCGTGGTCAGCATGAAGCCGGTGGCCAGCCACTGCACGGTGTCGGCCTGGACGGACAGGTCCGTCATGAGCCTGGGGAGGGCCACGTTCATGATGGTCTCGTTCAAGATGACCACGAACGTTGCCGCGAGCAACGTGATGATGACCGTAATGGATTGGCGGGACAGCTTGTCGACGGCGGCCGGCGCCGCGTCCGTCGAAGCGGCCGGTGGAGCGTCCTCGAACATGGCGATTCTCGATCTCGTGGGGGGCAGTGGCGAGGTGTTGCGCCGTGGCGCACAAGTGTTGGAGTCTAGACGCCCGTCCGGCCGGTGTCCAGAGAACGTTCAGGCGGCGGCCCCGGCATCGCGGAAGAGGATACGGGCGAACAGGTCATGATCCTGCCAACGGCCGTTGATGCGCAGGTATTCCGGGGTGCGGCCGAACCTTGCAAAGCCGCACTTGGTGAGGACGGCCCGCGAGGCGGCATTGTGGGGCAGCACGCCGGCCTGGAGGCGATGCAGGCTCAGTTCGCCACGGGCGTGGTCCGCGACGAAATTGACAGCCGCCGTCGCCAGGCCACGACCCTGCCACTCCTTGTCGATCCAGTAGCCAAGGTGCCCGTTGAGGAATACGCCGCGGACGACGTCGGTCAGTGAGATCCGGCCGACGACCCGTTCCGCGTCGGTGAGGACCCAGTAATACCCGGTTCCGGCGGTGCGCTCCGCGTGAAACCGTTCGAGCACGGGCCGTTGGCCGGCCGCCGTGTAGAACGCGTCGGGGCGGATCGGTTCCCAGGGGCGCAGGTGCTCCCGGTTGCGCCGGTATGCCGCGGCGAGAGCTTCGTCGTCGTCGGGCTTCGTGAACCGGATGGCGATGCCGTCGTCCAAGAGTGAGCTCATGGAACCCAGCGTACGGGACCTGCGAAGCGCCCCGTTTCGGCGCAGCTGCCGGGGAGTTTTGGCCGGGTGCCGTGGTGGGTGTGGCCGGTGGGGGTGGTGACGGTGCTGCCGGGCTGGGCGGGAGGGGTGGTGGTCCAGCCGGGGGTTTCCTTGGTGAGGTTGCAGCGTTTGCACAGTCCTTGGCCGTTGTCGATNACTGGTGTGGCCGCCGTCGCCGTATGGGGTGATGTGGTCGTAGTCGCGGATGGGGGCGTCGCACCACGGGGTGCGGCAGGTTTGATCACGGGTGCGTAGGAAGCGTTTGAGGGCTTCGGGGAAGAGGCGGGCGGTGGAGTCCATGCCGATGAGGTCCCCGGTTTGCGGGTG
>NZ_RWKQ01000014.1 GCF_003946885.1 Specibacter cremeus
CCCAGCCCCACCACCGCCAGCCCGGTTGATCTCCCGGCGTTTTAAAAACTATCCGAAACGACTACTGACACACGCACCTAGCGGGCCCGCCGCTGGTATGGTGGAAGTGCCCTTTTCCCGGCCGCGTTCGCGGCCGGACGGGTATGCGGGGCCATAGCTCAGCTGGTTAGAGCGCGGGACTCATAATCCTAAGGTCCTCGGTTCAAGTCCGAGTGGCCCTACCGCATGAAGCCGCAGGCCGGGCAGCACGTGATGTGCTCTCCGGCCTGCGGCTTTTGCGTGCCCGGATCTTGTCACGGGTGCCGTCCATGAGATAAGTTACTGATCAGTAACATTTGTTGGTCCGCCGGACAGGCGGATGCGCCGCGACACCTCGATGGGCGGCGCGGATCGAAGAACAAAGGAACATCCATGGCCAAGCCCGCAGTCGACCCCAACAACCTTCCCTACGCTGATGGCGACTTCTATGGTTTTGAGCTGCTGCTCACGGACGCCGAGCGGGAACGCCTGCGCGATATCCGCGACTTCCTGGCCAAGGAAGTGAAGCCGATCGCCGTCGACTACTGGAACCGGGGCGAGTTCCCGCACGACCTGGTGCCGAAGCTGGCCGAACTCGACGTCGTCAGCCCCGTCCGCCGGCAGGGCCACTCCAGCCTGTTCGCCGGGCTGGTGCACGCCGAGTTCACCCGGGCCGACACGTCGATCGCCACGTTCATGGGCGTGCACGACGGCCTGTTCACCGGCTCCATCGAGGCGTTGGCCTCGGAGGAGCAGAAGGCGGCGTGGCTGCCGGATATCTACGCGCTGAAGAAGATCGGCGCCTTCGGCCTGACCGAACCCCTTGGCGGCTCGGATGTGGCCGGTGGCACCCGGACCACGGCCGTGCGCGACGGCGACAACTGGATCCTCAACGGGGCCAAGCGCTGGATCGGCAACGCCACCTTCTCCGACTGGGTCGTCGTCTACGCCCGCGACGTCGCCGACAACCAGGTCAAGGCGTTCCTGGTCGACACGGCGACGGAGGGCTACGCGGCCACGAAGATCGAGAACAAGACGGCGCTGCGCATCGTGCAGAATGCGGACATCACATTGGACAACGTCGTGGTGCCGAACGACTTCAAGCTGGCCGGCGGGAACAGCTTCCGCGACACCAACAAGGTCCTGAAGGTCACCCGCCTGGGCGTCGCGTGGCAGGCCGTGGGCCAGCAGCTGGCCGCCTTCGACGTGGCCCGCCGCTACGCCGTCGAGCGCCACCAGTTCGGCCGTCCGATCGCGTCGTTCCAACTGGTCCAGGACCAGCTCGTGAAGATCCTCGGCAACACGGTGGCCTCCATGGGCATGATGGTCCGCCTGGCACAGCTCGAGGACGCCGGGATCGCCAAGGATGAGCAGTCGGCCCTCGCCAAGGCGTTCACGACGGCCCGCATGCGCGAATCCGTGGCCATGGGGCGCGGCATCCTGGGCGGCAACGGCATCGTCACCGACTATGAAATGGCGAAGATCTTCGCCGACGCCGAGGCCATCTACTCCTATGAGGGCACATACGAGATCAACACGCTCGTCACGGGCCGGGCCATCACCGGCATCTCCGCCATCGTATAGTCCCCGGCTGCTCCCACTTGCCCGCCCGGTGGTCGAGCCCGTCGAGGCCCCGGGCATGGTTCACCCGTCGAGGCCCCGGTGGTCGAGCCTGTCGAGGCCCGGGGCATGGTTCACCCGTCGGCGCTGTGCTGCCGGTCAGATGTGGGGTGGGTGGCGGTAGAGGTTGCGGTACCGGTGCCGGAGCGNGTGCGGTGGAGCAGGTGGTGGTGATAACCGCAGAGCAGCACGCAGTTGGCCACGCTGGTGGGCCCGCCGTGGGACCAGTGTTTCACATGGTGGGCCTCGGTCCAGTGCGGTGGGCGCTCGCAGTCGGGGAATGCGCAGCCGCCGTCCCGGGCGATCAGGGCCCGCCGGATGGCGGGGGTGACCAGGCGGTGGCGGCGGCCCTCGTCCAGGACGGCACCCGTGGAGCCCAGGACGAGGGGGATGAGGTCGGCGTCGCAGGCGGCCTGCCGGAGCAGCCGGGCCGGGACGTCGCCGGTGAAGGGCAGGTGTGCGGTGCCCAGGCCGTTCTTCAGGTCCTCGTAGTGGAGGGTGACGTGCAGCTGGGGCCGGAGCCCGCCGTTGTCCGGCAGCGTGTCGGTGGCCGCGGCCAGGGTGACGCAGTCCAGCAGCTGGTGCAGGAGGTGCTGGGCCCGGGTCCGCCCGTCGCGCAGGGCCGGGGTGTCGGCGCCCTGCCCGGTGCCGGGCTGCGCCACGCCGAACAGGCCGTCCTCGGCCGCCGCGCGGGTGGTTCCGGCGCCGGCGGCCGGGTCCGACTCTGCGGCGTCCGGGTCGCCGGCCCACAGCGGTTGTTGCCCGGGCACGGTGTGCTGGTCCGTCCCGGCCCCGGCGCCCTGGCCCGTGCCGCCATGGTCGGTGCCGTTGCCGGGGGTGCGGGGGTTGGTGGCGGTGCCGATCGCGGCGATCAGGGTTTCGTAGGCGAGGGTTTCCATCCAGCCCTCGAAGTGCACCAGCCCATTGCGGGGCCGGGCGAAGTGGAGGCCCTCCTTGGCGCGTAGCTCGCCCTCGGAGGGGACGTGCCCGTCCGGGTCCAGGTGGGCCAGGATGCGTTGCCCGCACCGGTCCACCAGCTCGGGCCGTTCGGTGCGGGCGAGGCCGGTGAGCACGGCCTCGACCTCGGCCACGTCCGCCGCCGTGACCGGCGCGGGCTCCCGGCCCTCCCGGGCACCGGCCCGGGTGGCGCCGATGAGGTGTTCGGCCTCGCGGGCGTGCCTGTCGATGACCGCCGCCGCCTCCCGGGACACGCCCCCGGTAAGGACCGCCGCGCCGAGCACCGGGCGCACCGGCGGGTGCTCGGCGACGGAGCACGGGTCCGTGCGCGGCAGCACGGCCGTGCCCAGCCGCAGCCGCGCCCCGGCCTCCCGGGTGCTGATGCGCAGCGCCTCGGCCAGGAACACGGTCGGGGTGGCCGCCCCGACCGCCTCGTACCGGCCCGCCGCGGCCCGGGCGGAAAGCTCGGCCGCGGCCTGGAGTTGGATGCCGGCCAGGGATTCGACGTCGCGGGCAAACCGGACCGCCTGCATATCGCCCATGCGGCCCAGGCCCAGGGCGTCGGCGCCGACGTCCTCGAGGGTGAGGGAGGCGGTGAGGGTGGTGGCCTGACCGATCAGCCGGCGGATGGTTCCGCCGGCTGATCCACGAGTGGTGGGTGCTCCCGCGTGGTCGGGAGCGAGCTGCTCCGTGTCCATGAATCGATTCTACCTGTACGCATCTTCGAGCACAATGCGCTCATCGAAAGATTCTATAGAAAAATTTACATTTTGTCGCCAACGCCCAGGGGCCCAACTGGGGCGCGGTTAAGCACCGAAACCGGCATGAAATGGTGCTTAACTGCGCCCCAGTTGGGCCAAGAATGAGCACTTGCTGCGTCACAGTTGGGTAGGACTTCAATGATTGGTTGTATTCGAATTTGGCGCCGTACGGCCGGGCCCCGACACGCTCGATCACCGCACGACGCGTCGGTCGAGGGGTGAGTAGGTGAGGGGATCCGGGCCGGAATCCCTCGCCAGCTCGCCCGTCAGCCGGGGACGGGGAGAGGGGCAGGAGGATGGACGGGCGGCGGTCGAAGATGAACTGCAACGGGTCCAGATAGTCGTCGGCAGAGCCCTCGGGCGTGTCCACACCGCGACGCACGCCCCAGTGCAGGCAGCTGTCCTGGCCGGGTGGGCCCCCATCACAGTGCGTGGGCCCCTCCAGAGTGCCGACTGGCTGCCCCCGCGCCACGACGTTGCCGACATGCACCGCCGAGGTCACCGGTTCCAGGCTGATGAGCTTGCCGTCCGCCACCCGGATGGTGACCACGGGGCGGTCCACCACCACGCCGGCGAAGCTGACCACGCCGGCCGCCGGCGCGCGCACCACCGTTCCTTGCGCCGCGGCCAGGTCCACGCCGCGATGCCCCGCCAGCCACGGCTGCGGCGGCGGGTCGAACGGATGGAGGATGCGCGGGACCGGCTCCACCGGCCAAGCCCAGGCGAGCCGCCCCGGCAAGGGGAGCGCCGTCGTCGTCCGTGCGGACGAGGCGCCCGCGAGCAAGGCGGCCAACAGGGCGAGGCAGAGTCCCGCACAAACCCGCCACGCGGATTCCTTCCGGGTCAAGCACAACATCACGCCAGCATGGGTCGCTGCGGTGGTCGGCGAAATGGTGTCCCGTCACCCTGTGGACGCGGCGGTCCGGCCGTGAGGCTGTGGAGGGAGACCAGTCCGGGTGCCGGCAGCCCTGTAGTAGGATGACTGGAGCAGTCTGCCGTGTGCAGGCTGACTACGCGTACCCCGCCCTGACGAGGTCCGGAGCCCTTCGCGAGAAGTGCGCCGGATGCCTGCCGATGGATTGTGCCCACGCGGTCTGTCGCAAGACGGAATGTGGGCAGCCGATGGGGTGCCAGGAGCATGACCGGGCAGCGCCAGCCGCCCGGTCGCAACGCTGATAACCGTAAGAAAAACGAAAAGGAGCGTCGGCATGCCCGTCGTAACCATGCGCCAGCTGCTTGACAGCGGCGTCCACTTTGGACACCAGACCCGCCGTTGGAACCCGAAGATGAAGCGCTTCATCTTCACCGAGCGCAACGGCATCTACATCATCGACCTGCAGCAGTCGCTGTCCTACATCGACCGCGCCTACGAGTTCGTCAAGGCCACGGTCGCCCACGGCGGCACCGTGCTGTTCGTCGGCACGAAGAAGCAGGCCCAGGAGGCCATCGCCGAGCAGGCCACCCGCGTCGGCCAGCCCTACGTCAACCAGCGCTGGCTCGGCGGCATGCTGACCAACTTCCAGACGGTTTCCAAGCGGATCGCCCGCATGAAGGAACTCGAGGAGATCAACTTCGAGGACGTCGCCTCCTCCGGCCACACCAAGAAGGAACTGCTGCTGCTCAAGCGCGAGCTGACCAAGCTGCAGAACAACCTCGGCGGCATCCGCAACCTGACCAAGGCCCCGTCCCTGATCTGGGTTGTCGACACCCCGAAGGAGCACCTGGCCATCGACGAGGCCAAGAAGCTGAACATCCCGGTTGTCGCCATCCTCGACTCCAACTGCAACCCGGACGAGGTCGACTTCCCGATCCCGGGCAACGACGACGCCATCCGCTCCGTCAGCCTGCTGACCCGCGTGATCGCCGACGCCGTCGCCGAGGGCCTGCTGGCCCGCAACGCGAAGGCCACCGGCAGCGAGGAAGCCCCCGCCGAGCCGCTGGCCGAGTGGGAGCGCGACCTGCTCGAGGGCGAGAAGGCCGAGGAGACCCCGGCCGAAGCCACCGTCGAGGCCCCGGCCGAAGCCGCCGAAGACAAGTAACGCGTCCGCCGGCGCCCGGGACTTTGGGCTGCCGGGCACCGAACCGACACTGGCAGGGCGGCCGCACCATGCGGCCGTCCTGCCAGTGGCCGGTGACGGAAGATTACACAAGGTACAACATCTAACCTGAGGGGTTCATATGGCGAACTACACCGCCGCTGATATCAAGGCGCTGCGTGAGCGCACGGGCGCTGGCATGATGGATGTCAAGAAGGCGCTGGACGAGGCCAACGGCGACGCCGACAAGGCCATGGAGCTCATCCGCATCAAGGGCCTGAAGGGTGCCACGAAGCGCGAGGGCCGCTCCACCGCCGAGGGCCTTGTCGCCGCAGCCGTCAAGGACGGCGTCGGCGTCATGGTCGAGGTCAACTGTGAGACCGACTTCGTCGCCAAGAACGACAAGTTCATCGCGCTGGCCAACAAGGTTCTGGACGTGGCCGTCGAGTCCGGCGCCGCCGACCTCGAGGCCCTGCTGGCCGTCGATGTCGAGGGCAAGCCGCTCTCCGAATACGTCGTCGAGGAAGGTGCCGTGCTGGGCGAGAAGATCGCCATCCGCCGCATTGCCCGCGTGGCCGGCGCCACCGTGGACGCCTACCTGCACAAGACGTCCAAGGACCTGCCCGCCCAGGTCGGCGTGCTGTTCGCCGTGGACGGTGAGGGCGCCGCCGCCGCCGAGGTCGCCCATGATGTGGCCGTCCACATCGCCGCACTGGCCCCGACCTACCTGTCCCGCGACGAGGTCCCCGCCGAGACGGTCGAGAACGAGCGCCGCATCGCCGACGAGACCGCCCGCGCCGAGGGCAAGCCCGAGGCCGCCATGGCGAAGATCGTCGAAGGCCGCCTGACCGGCTTCTTCAAGGAGATCGTCCTGGTCGACCAGGGCTTCGCCAAGGACGCCAAGAAGAGCGTCGGCTCCGTCCTCTCCGAGGCCGGCGTCAAGGGCACCGGCTTCGCCCGGTTCCGCGTCGGAGCCTAGCCCCCGTCGGCTCCCACCGCTCGCAAGTCCCCGGCCCCTCCCAGAGCTCGCAAGCTCGCTCCGGGTCCCTCGGGGCCGTGGGCCCTCGCGNTGGGCCCTCGGGCGCTCCCTGGCCTCGTACCTCGGCCAGGGGCCCTCGCGCCTGTGGGCCCACCTGGGCCCGACCCAGACCGTGACGCATGAATTGAGGGTGACCGCTCACAGCGGTCACCCTCTTTTCATGCGAGCACTCGGATAGGATCTTGCTGGGCGCCGACGCGCGCCGGAGGCGAGACGACCGCACAGCAACAAGCATGCGGGGCCCGGCCTCCTCAAGGATCGGCTCCCACGGAAGGCATCATGACAATCCAAGACACCGAAACCCGGCCGACCACCACCCCCTGCAACAGCCCCGCCCCGAAGCGTCGGCGCGTCCTGCTCAAACTCTCCGGGGAGGTGTTCGGCGGTGGCAGCATCGGCCTGGACACCGCCACCGTTCGTGGCATCGCCAAGCAGATAGCCGGCACCATTGGCCAGGTGGAGGTCGCCGTTGTGGTTGGCGGGGGCAACTTCTTCCGTGGCGCCGAACTGTCGGCCTCCGGCATGGACCGGTCACGTGCCGACTACATGGGCATGCTCGGCACGGTCATGAACTGCCTGGCCCTGCAGGACTTCCTCGAACAAGAAGGCGTCAACACGCGCGTGCAGAGCGCCATCACCATGGGCCAGGTTGCGGAGGCCTACATTCCGCGCCGCGCCATCCGCCACATGGAGAAGGACCGGGTCGTCATCTTCGGTGCCGGGGCCGGGCTGCCCTACTTCTCCACGGACACGGTCGCCGCCCAACGTGCCCTGGAGGTCCACGCCGACATCGTGCTCGTGGCCAAGAACGGGGTCGACGGCGTGTACACGGCCGATCCGAAGAAGGACCCGACGGCGCAGAAGCTCGCCACCCTGACCTACGACGAGGCCATGCGCCGCGACATCCGGGTCATGGACCAGACGGCCTTCAGCCTGTGCAAGGACAACAACGTGACCATGCTCGTTTTCGGCATGGAGGGCGAGGGGAACGTGGCCCGCGCCATCCTGGGCGAGAAGCTCGGCACCCTCGTCACCCCGTAACAGGTGGGCGCGGCGCACCACGGTAGGATGAACCAAGGACCGCCGCGGACCCGGGCCGCGGATCAGCCGCGCGTACTTACAGAGGAGAGACCGTGATCGAAGATACCTTGCTCGAGGCCGAGGAAAAGATGGACAAGGCCCTTGAGGTTGCCAAGGAGGATTTCGCCGCCGTGCGCACCGGCCGGGCCAGCCCGGGCCTGTTCGCCAAGGTCATGGTCGAGTACTACGGCGCCCCTACCCCGCTCCAGCAGCTCGCATCCTTCGCCGTGCCCGAAGCCCGCACCCTGCTCATCACGCCGTTCGACAAGACCGCGCTCAGCGACATCGAGCGCGCCCTGGGCGCCTCGGAGGTGGGCGCCAACCCGTCCAATGACGGCAACGTCATCCGTGTCATCATGCCGGAACTGACGGAGGAACGCCGCAAGGAGTACGTGAAAATCGTGCGCGGCAAGGGCGAGGATGCGAAGGTCTCCATCCGCAACATCCGTCGCAAGGCCAAGGACGAGCTGGACAAGCTCGTCAAGGACGGCGAGGCCGGCGAGGACGAGGGCACCCGGGCTGAGAAGGAGCTTGACAGCCTCACGAAGTCCAAGACGGACTCCGTCGACGAACTCCTCAAGCGCAAGGAAATCGAGCTGCTCGAGGTCTGATGAGCGACCCCCAACCGGCGGAGGCCGGGCGGGACGAACCGGACCCGGCGGCGGAAAGCGCCGGGAGCCCGCTCAAACCCGACGACCTCCAGTTCCCCAGCCGCAAGTCGCGCCGCCTGGCGGAGACGACGGGCACGATCCCGACCGTCCCGCCACCGCGGCGTGCCTACGTGCCCGCCGTGCCCACACCGCCGGCGCCCATCGCACCGATTCCCGCCGCGGCGGTGGAGGTTCCGGCCCGCCCGTCCAAGGCCGGACGCAACCTGCCGGCGGCCATCGGCGTCGGCTTGGCGCTGCTGGTGCTCGTGATCGGCAGCCTCTTGCTGTACCCGGCCGCGTTCATCGTGCTGGCCGCCGCCTTTGCGTGTATCGGCGTGTGGGAGGTGACCCGGTCGATCGCCCGCCGCGGGATCGTCGCGCCCATGCCGCCGATCTACATCGGGGCCGCCGCGATGCCCGCGGCCGCCTACCTGGCCGGCGCCGAGGGCCTGCTGTTCGCGTTTGTGGCCAGCTGCGCGGCCGTGCTCCTCTGGCGCTGCCTGGACTCCACACCCGGAGCCGTGCACAGCATCCTGGCGGGCATCTTCGCGCTGACCTGGATCCCGTTCCTGCTCGGTTTCGTGTCCTTGATGCTGCGCGACAGCAGGGCGCCGACGCTGGGCTGGACGCTGGAGTTCAGCGACATCAACCCCGGTGTCCTGCAAATCGTGATCACGCTGCTGCTCGTCGTCGCCAATGACACGTTCGGCTACCTGGTCGGCGTGCTGTTCGGCAAGCACCCGATGGCGCCGAAGATCAGCCCGAAGAAGTCCTGGGAGGGCTTCGCCGGGTCCGTGGGCGGCGCCGTCGCCGTCGGCATCCTGGCCACCGTGTTCCTGCTCCAGGAGAACTGGTGGGTGGGCCTGGTGCTCGCCGTCGGGATCGTGCTGGCCGGCACCGGCGGAGACTTCGCCGAATCCATGATCAAGCGCGAACTCGGCGTCAAGGACATGAGCAACATCCTGCCCGGCCATGGCGGCATGATGGACCGGCTCGATTCCATTCTCTTCTCCGCCCCCATCGCCTTCATGACGTTCTCCGTCCTCGGGCGAATCTGACAGACAAGGAATGACAGTGACCGTGGAAGACAAGCAGCCGTCGGTGGCGCCCTTCAAACGCGTGGGCGCCAAGGAGATCGGCTACAACGTCAAGCAGGTGGACCAATTCCTTGGGCGCGCCCGCGCGTTCTACACGAACGCCGACGCCCCGGAGAAGGCGCTCACCAGCAATGATGTCCGGACGGTGTCGTTCGACCCGGCGAAGGGCGGTTACAACGCCCATGCCGTCGACGCGGCCCTGGACCGGCTCGAGGACGTCTTCGTCCAGCGCGAGCGCGACGCCCTCGTGGCCGAGCGCGGCGAGGACGCCTGGCTGAAGGAGATCGGTGACGCCGCCGTCGTGCTGCGCGGGCGACTGCACCGCCGGGACGGGGAACGCTTCCGCCGTCCGGGCAAGCGCACCGCGCAAAGCTACAACGTCGAGGACGTTGATGCGCTGTGCCGCGAGCTGCTGCAGTACTTCGAGCACGACAAGCCGATGAGCGTTGACGTGGTCCGCCGCTCCGTGTTCGCCCCGGCGAAGGGCGACGCCGGGTATGAGGAACGCCAGGTCGACGCGTTCCTGGACAAGGTCATCGAACTCATGGCCGCCATCGACTGACGGTCGCCGGTGCAAGGCCGGTGCAAGGGAGGCACGACGGCGGGACGTCGCCGGGGGTGCCGCCGGCGCCAGTCTCAGCCGCGCGGCACGCCCAGCGACCGTTCGGGCACGTGCAGCTTGGCCATGAACCGGCCGAGGTGGGCGTTCCGCCGCCCGGGGGTGGCCAGCGACACGAGCACCATGACGGTGAACGCGGCCGGCACCGTCCAGGCGGCCGGCTGGGTCAGCAGTGCCACGCCCGGCGTGCCCGGATCGAGCCGGGACCCCCACAGGAGCGCCCCGGCGCACAGCAGCCCGCCGGTGACCATCCCGGCGATCGCGCCCACATCCGTCAGACCGCGCCACCAGATGCCGAGCAGCAGCAGCGGGCACACGGTTGAGGCGGTAAATGCGAAGACCAGGCCCACGCTGCCGGCCAGCGCCAGCGAATCGGTCAGCATGGCCACTGCGAACGGCACGATCGCCGCGCCTGCGGCCGCGATGCGGAACCCGCGCACCCCGCCGCCGAGCAGGTCCTGGCTGATCACCCCGGCCAGCGACACCACCAGCCCGGACGTCGTCGACAGGAACGCCGCGAACGCGCCGGCCACGACGAGCGCGGACAACACCTCGCCGACGGGCCCGCCCAGCAGCCGGCCCGGCAGCAGCAGCACGGTCGCATCGGTGGAGCCGGTCCGCGCCAGCCCCGGCAAGAACGCCCGGCCCAGCACCCCGTAGATCGTCGGGAACAGGTAGAACACGCTCAGCAGGCCGAGCACGATCAGCGTCGTGCGGCGGGCCGTCGCGCCATCCGGATTCGTGTAGAAACGCACCAGCACGTGCGGCAGCCCGAGCGTGCCGAACAGGAGGGCGACCATCAGCGAGACGGTTTGGTACGCGCCCAACCGGCTGCCGCCGTCGTCCGCGCCGAACAACACGGTTCCGGCCGGCACCGCGCCCGGCGTCATGCCAAGATGCCACAGCAGGATGACGGCGGGCACCGCCAGCGCCGTGAGCTTGAGCCAGTACTGGAACGCCTGCACGAACGTCATGGAGCGCATGCCGCCGGTGACAACGGTCGTGCCGACGATCACGACGACGGCGGCCGCCCCCACCCACGACGGCAGGCCGGTCGTCGTCCGGATGGTCAACGCGGCGCCGTGCAGCTGCGGCACGATGTAGAACCAGCCGACGAACACGACCAGAAGGCTTGTCACGTACCGGGCGCGGCGCGAGGCGAGCCGGGCCTGCGCGAAGTCGGGGATCGTGTACGCGCCCGAGCGGCGCAGCGGCGCGGCGACGAAGAAAAGCAGCATCAGGTAGCCGGCCGTGTACCCCACCGGGAACCACAGCCCGTCGAGCCCGGAGATGACGATCAGCCCGGCCACGCCCAGGAAACTGGCCGCGGACAGGTACTCGCCGCCGATCGCCGAGGCGTTCCACCACGGCGGCACCGTGCGGGAGGCGACATAGAAGTCGCTGGTGGTGCGCGAAATGCGCAGGCCGTAGACACCGATCAGCACGGTGGCCGCGGACACCAGGAGCAGGGCAAGGAAGGCGACGGCGGGGCTCACGGCTCCTCCACCAGGTCCCGGTAGCGGGCCTCGTTGCGGGCGGCGGCGCGCACATACAGCCACGCGCACAGGCCGATGACGGGGTACATGCCCACGCCCAGCAGCAGCCAGGCGGCGGGGACGCCCAGGATCCGCCAGTCCGCGACGGCCGGCACCCAGCGCACCAGGACCCAGCAACCGGCCAGGGCCAGCACGAACCCGGCCGACGCGATGAGGGCCAGCCGCAACTGCGAGCGGATCAACGACCGGACGAACACCTCGCCGACGGCCGACTGCTCGGCCACCTCTTGGGTGACGCTGGTGCGCCCGGGCACGCGGCGCGCCGTCGAGCGGGGCGCCGTGACCCGCACACGGCCGGGCCGGGCGGGCGGCAATCCCTCGGGTGAATCGGCGTTGGAGGCACTCATGGTCCGGGCCGCACCCGGGTGGCCTGCAGGCGTTCGCGCAGAACCGGCAGATGGCGTCGGCTGACCGGCAGTTCGGCGCCGCCGACGGACACCGACGGCTTGGCCGAACCGAGTTTCAGCGACGTCACGAACGGCATGCAGACCAGGTAGGAGCGGTGGATGCGCAGGAAGCCGGCCTCCGCCCAACGCTGCTCCAGGTCGGCCAGCGGCACCCGGATCAGGTAGCTGGCCTCGGCCGTGTGCAACCGGGCGTAGTCGCCCTGGGCCTGGATGAAGCGCACCTCGTCGAGCCGGATGATCCGGCTCACCCCGCCCTGGTCGACGGTGATCATCTCCACCGGGGCGGCGCCGGCGGGGGCCGCGACCAGCTCGGCGACGCGGCCCACCGTCACGGCCAGCCGCTCGGTGCGCACGGGCTTGAGCAGGTAGTCGACGGCGGCCAGCTCGAACGCCTCCAGCGCGCAGTCCTCGTCGGCGGTCACGAACACGACGGCGGGCGGGTGCGGCCGGGCGGCGATGCGGCGGGCCAGCTGCAGCCCGGACAGGCCGGGCATGTGGATGTCCAGGAACAGCGCGTCGACGTCGTGTTCGGCCAACACGGCCAACGCACCCTGCCCGCTCGTGGCCCGGTGGACGGTGCCGATGCGCGGGTCCCGACCCAGCAGGAAGGCCAGTTCCTCGACGGCGGGCAACTCGTCGTCGGCGACAAGGACGGTCAACATGGGTACCAGCTTAACGGCCGCGGGGCCCCGGGCGAGCGGAGCGAGGCTGGGGAGGCCGTTGGGCGCTAACGGCCGTTGGGTGTCAGGCGTCGTGGTCCGGCTGGTTCTTGGGCACAGTCATGGTGATCAGCGTGCCCTCGCCGACGGCCGTGTCCACGACCAGCCCGTGGTCGTCGCCGTACACCTGGCGCAGCCGGGCGTCGACATTGCGAAGCCCCACATGGTGCCCGTCCTGCTGGCCGGCCAGCACGCGGCGCAGGTGCTCCGGATCGATGCCGACCCCGTCGTCCTCGATGGTGACGCGCGTGGTGGCGCCCACGTCATTGGCGGTGATCTGGATCAGCCCGGGGCCCTCCTTGGCCTCGAGCCCGTGCCGCACGGCGTTCTCCACCAGCGGTTGCAGGCTCAGGAACGGGATGACCGTGCTCAGCGACTCCGGGGCGACCTGCAGGCTCACGTGCAACCGGTCGCCGAACCGGGCCCGTTCCAGCAGCAGGTACCTGTCGATGCTGCGCAGTTCCTCCGCCAAGGTGGTGAAGTCCCCGTGCCGGCGGAACGAGTACCGGGTGAAATCGGCGAACTCGACAACCAGGTCCCGGGCGCGCTGCGGGTCGGTGTTGATGAACGACGCGATCGCGTTGAGCGAGTTGTAGATGAAGTGCGGGCTGATCTGCGCCCGCAGCGCGCGCACCTCCGCCTCCATGAGCAGGGTGCGGGAGGCGCTCAGCTCGGCCAGCTCCAGTTGCGCGGAGATCCACGCGGCCACCTCGTTGGTGGCGCGCACCAGTCCCGCACCGGGTTGCCTGACAACGACGACGACGACGGCGCCCACCACCCGGGCATCGACCTTCAGCGGCGCCACCACGGCGGCCTTGGCCTCCTGCTCCTGTCCGTCCAGGCGCAGTGCCGTGCGCAGTGCGGGCGTCATCACGGACACGGTCGTGCGGCCGTTGGCCAACGCGCGGCCGGCCAGGGCCATGACCTCGGCCGTGTCCGGGGTGGCGGAGCCGGCCCCGTCCCACGCCAGGAGCTCCTCCGTGTTGCACAGCGCCAAGGCCACGCAGTTGAGCAGTGGCCGCAGCTGCCGGCTGGCCTTCAACGCCGCCGCCGGTTCCAGGCCGTTGCGCAGGTACTCCCCGGCCACGGCGGCCGAATGCAGGGCGTGGTAGGTGGCACGTTCGGCGTCGGTGCCCAGCTCACGGTGTGAGCGGGAAAACCGCAACCCGAGCACGCCGATGACGGCGGCGGCCACGGCCGCCAGCACAACGATGATGAGCAGCGTCGACTCGGGCATGCCCCAACATTAGCGTCCGGCGGGATGCCGCGACCCGGCGATGCCCGCCGTTGGGCGCAGTTCGGCGACCGTTGGGCGCGGCACCGCCCCGTCGTCGTCGTGAGGCGAGGCGGGACACGCCATAGTGAATGACATCACATCACCCAAGGAGGAATGATGGGTCATTCTGACCAATCGCATGGTGTGGATTTCGTCGAAGTCCAGGCCACGGAGGAATTCAAGAACCTCCGGAAAACCCACCGCAGTTTCGTTTTTCCCGTCGCCATTGCATTCCTGCTCTGGTATTTCCTTTATGTGCTTTTGGCCGACTACGCGCACGACTTCATGTCGACGAAGGTATTCGGTTCCATCACCCTGGGCCTCATCCTGGGCCTGCTGCAATTCGTCACCACCTTCGGCATCACGGCGTGGTACGTCAGCTACGCCAACCGCAGGATCGACCCCAAGGCGGTGGTGATCCGCGAGCGTCTCGAGGCGGAACTTGCCGAATCCGATACCCAGAAGGAAGGGGTGTAGCCCGTGAACCCGACCACCGTGCTCCACCAGCTTGCCCCGTTTGCGACGCTGGGCGAGCAGACGAAGTCCACGTCGTGGATCAACATGCTGATCTTCGGGGCGTTCATCGCCATCACCATGGTCGTGGTGTTCCGGGCCAGCCGGAACAACAAGACGGCTGCCGACTACTACGCGGCCGGGCGCTCCTTCTCCGGCGGCCAGAACGGCACGGCCATCGCCGGCGACTACCTGTCCGCGGCCTCCTTCCTGGGCATTTGCGGCGCCATCGCCATCAACGGCTATGACGGCTTCCTGTACTCGATCGGCTTCCTCGTCGCCTGGCTGGTGGCGCTGCTGCTCGTGGCGGAGCTGCTGCGCAACACGGGCAAGTTCACCATGGCGGACGTGCTCTCCTTCCGGCTCAAGCAGCGCCCCGTGCGCATCGCCGCGGCCATCACCACGCTGGTCGTGTGCTTCTTCTACCTGCTGGCCCAGATGGCCGGCGCGGGTGGCCTCGTGTCGCTGCTGCTCGGCCTGGACAGCCACGACAAGCTCGGCCAGTCCGTCGTCATCACGGTCGTGGGCGCCCTCATGATCCTGTATGTCCTGGTTGGCGGCATGAAGGGCACCACGTGGGTGCAGATCATCAAGGCCTGCCTGCTGATCGCCGGCGCGGCCGTCATGACGGTGATCGTGCTCGGCATGCACGGGTTCAACTTCTCCACGCTGCTGGATGCGGCCGTCACCAAGGCCGGCGACGGCGGGGCGGCCCTGCTCAACCCGGGCAAGGCGTACGGGGCCACCGGCACCTCGCGGCTGGACTTCATCTCCCTGGCGCTCGCCCTGGTGCTTGGCACCGCAGCCCTGCCGCACGTGCTGATGCGCTTCTACACGGTCCCGACCGCCAAGGAAGCCCGCCGGTCCGTGGTGTGGGCGATCTGGCTGATCGGCATCTTCTACCTGTTCACCTTGGTGCTCGGCTACGGTGCCGCCGCCCTGGTCGGCAAGGAGGAGATCCTCGGCGCCCCGGGCGGCGTCAACGCGGCCGCCCCGCTGCTGGCCTTCGTGATCGGCGGGCCCGTGCTCCTCGGGTTCATCTCCGCCGTCGCCTTCGCCACCATCCTGGCCGTCGTGGCCGGCCTGACCATCACGGCGGCCGCCTCGTTCGCCCATGACATCTACGCGAACGTGATCGCCAAGGGCAAGGCCAACCCGGCCACCGAGGTCAAGGTGGCCCGGCGCACGGTCGTCGTGATCGGCATCGTGGCCATCGGCGGCGGCATCCTGGCCAACGGCCAAAACGTCGCGTTCCTTGTGGCCCTCGCGTTCGCCGTGGCCGCGTCGGCCAACCTGCCGACCATCCTGTTCTCGCTGTTCTGGAAGCGCTTCACCACCAAGGGCGCGCTGTGGAGCATGTACGGCGGGCTGGCCGCGGCCATCGTGCTGATCGCGTTCTCCCCGGTGGTGTCCGGCAACGCGAAGGCCATGATCCCCGGTGCAAGCTTCGACTGGTTCCCGTTGGCCAACCCGGGCCTGATCTCCATCCCGTTCGCGTTCTTCCTGGGCTGGTTGGGCACCGTGCTCGACAAATCCACCGAGGACCCGGCCACCCAGGCCGAGATGGAAGTCCGCTCACTGACGGGTGTCGGCGCCGAAAAGGCCTCCGTGCACTGATCCCACACCCTGCCACGCCCTCGAGCGCAGAACGGCTGGCGGATCCTGTGTCAATCCGGGTCCGGCAGGAAGCGGCGGTTCCTGATCCGCGATGCGCCGAAGTCGACGGCCAACGGCCCAACCTCCCACGGGCCGGCGTGCCTGGTCATCGGCCGGCCCACGGCGATGTGCGGTGTCCACCGGGGGTACTTGAAGCCAAGCGCGGGCGAGCCGAGGATGAAGTCGTCGACGTTGTCCACGAGCAGGCCGTCGAGCAGCGCGTGCAGGGACTGCACGAGCGCCACTTGGTGGTCGCGGACTGCCTGGGGCACGTCCACCTCCAGGGCGCACACACCGCCCCCGCCCATGGTCGCCAACCGTGTGGCGCCGCCGGTGAAGCCGTCCAGGACGGGCAGCGCCTTGAGCCATGCGGCCGTCCGGGCGGCGGCTGCCGCGGCGCTCGTCCTGCCCTTGGTCCACTCGGCCACATCGCGTGAGAAGTCCGCGAGTATGCCGATGTGCAGCAACGTCAGGTGCAGGCCCTCCCGCTTGCGCAGGGACCGGACGTGGCCGCCGAGGTCCTCGTAGTCGGCTGTGCCGGAGCCGATGCTGAGCACGGGCATCTCAACCGTGATGCGTGGAAGCGCTTCCATACGACCCTCCCGGTGACCTCGTGAACCGTCCGCCCCGCGGCGGACGGGCCCAGCAGTGGACAGGCCCGGTGGTGAGAGGCCCTGCCATCATGCGCCCGTGCCTCTCACGCCGGGGCCTCCCACGCCCGTGCCTCCCACGCCCGCGCCTCCCACGGCGGGCAGGGCACGGCGCAGCAGCGGTTCCACCCGGAACGGCACGAGTTCGCTCATGGCCAGCGACGTCTCGGTCCGTTCCACGCCGTCGCAGGCGAGGATCTTGCCATTGATCCGGAACAGGTCCTCGGCGCCGGTGGACACAACCCGGACCAGCAGGTCGGCCCGGCCGCTGAGCCCGTGGGCCTCCAGCACCTCCGGGATGGCCGCCAGTTCCGTGGCCAGGCTGTCCAGTTTCTGCTGCTGGACGTGGACGGAGATGAACGCCGTCAGCGGGTAGCCGAGCACGGCGGGGCTGATGCGGTGGTCGTAGCGCAGGAATGCGTTCCGGCGTTCCAGTGACGCCATGCGCGCCTGCACCGTGTTGCGGGAGAGCCCAAGCCGCTGCGCCATGGCCACCACGCTCTGGCGTGGATCGTCCAGCAGGGCCAACAGGATGCGTGCGTCGGTGCCGTCCAAATCGTGCATAGTGCGCAACGCTAGCACGGTCGCCGGCACCATCACAGGGCAGTCTGCGCAGTCTGCAGGCTACCAGTTGTGCCACCTGCCCCCTGTGAGTAGTGTCACAACTAGGCGGGCGGTGACGTTCGCCGGCGGTGCGCCACGACCCGGATTGCGCCCGCGTGGACCACCCGCACAACGGGACCGGTCCCTAACTTTGGTGACGAACCACAAGGAGGTGGCGGGGATGAACGCTTACGACGGCGAATCCCTCGACCCGGCGGATTGGCATGCGGTCGAACAACTCATCACGGCGGACGGCACGCCGGTGGACAACCCCGAGCTGGCCGGCTGGGTCGGCGACGTGACGGACTACGAGCTGGCGGACCTGTACGAGGACATGGTCGTCATTCGCCGCATCGACACCGAGGCCACCGCCCTGCAGCGCCAGGGTGAATTGGCGCTGTGGCCGCCGCTGCTCGGCCAGGAGGCGGCCCAGGTGGGCTCCGTCCGGGCGCTGCGCCAGGACGACTTCGTCTTCCCCAGCTACCGCGAGAACGGCGTCGCCTACTGCCGCGGCGCCAACGTGGCGGACATGATGGCCGTGTGGCGCGGCAACACGAACTCCGGCTGGGACCCGCACGGCATCAACGTCGCCACACCGCAGATCATCATCGGCGCACAGACGCTGCACGCCGTCGGCTACGCCATGGGCATCACGTTCGACGGCACCGATTCCGCCGCCATCACGTACTTCGGCGACGGGGCCACGAGCCAGGGCGACGTGAACGAGGCCATGGTGTTCGCCGCCAGCTTCCAGGCGCCCGTCGTGTTCTTCTGCCAGAACAACCACTGGGCCATATCCGAACCGGTCGGCGTGCAGGCGCACATCCCGATCGCCGCCCGCGCGCCCGGCTTCGGCATCCCCAGCCGGCGCGTGGACGGCAACGACGTGCTCGCAGTCATGGCCGCCACCCGGTGGGCGCTGGACCGGGCCCGGCGCGGCGGCGGCCCCAGCTACATCGAGGCCGTCACCTACCGCATGGGTCCGCACACGACGGCGGACGACCCCACCCGCTACCGGGACCCGAATGAACTGGAGGACTGGGCGCAACGGGACCCGATCGAACGGCTGGGCACGCTGCTGGAGACCCGCGGGGTGCTCACCGAGGACCGGGCCGCCGCCGTCGCCGCCAAGGCCGACGCGGTGGCCCGCGAACTGCGCGCCGGCGTCATCAACCGGCCCGACCCGGGTCCCCTGGACGTCTTTGCCAACGTCTACGCCACGCCCAACGCGGCCGTGGACCGCCAACGGGACCGCTACGCCCGCTACCTGGCCGGATTCGGGGCCGGCACCGAGACCGAAGGGAGCCTGTCATGACCACCATGACATTCAGCCAGGCCATCAACGCCGGCCTGCGCCAGGCCATGGACGACGACCCGAAGGTCCTGCTCATGGGGGAGGACATCGGCAAGCTCGGCGGCGTCTTCCGCATCACCAACGGCCTGCAGAAGGACTTCGGCGCGCACCGGGTCATCGACACGCCGCTGGCCGAATCCGCCATTGTGGGCACGGCCGTCGGGCTGGCGTACCGCGGCTACCGGCCGGTGTGCGAGATCCAGTTCGACGGGTTCATCTACCCGGGCTTCGACCAGATTGTGTGCCAGGTCGCCAAGCTGCATTACCGCACCGGCGGTGCCGTGAAGATGCCGCTGACCATCCGGGTCCCGTTCGGCGGAGGCATCGGCTCGCCCGAACACCACTCGGAATCACCCGAGGCGTACTTCACGCACACCTCCGGGCTGCGCGTCATCGCCGTCTCCAACCCGCAGGACGCGTACACCATGCTCCGCCAGGCCATCGCCTGTGACGACCCCGTGCTCTACTTCGAGCCGAAGCGCCGCTACCACAGCAAGGGCGACGTCGACCTGGGCGCCTCGCTCGGCGACGCGCCCGCCATGGAGAGCGCCGCCGTCGTCCGCCCCGGCGCCGACGCCACACTCGTCACCTACGGCCCGCTCGTCGCGACCGCGCTCGACGCCGCCACGGCCGCCCAGGATGAGGGCATCTCGCTCGAGGTGATCGACCTGCGGTCGCTGGCGCCGGTCGACTATGCGCCCATCGAGGCCTCGCTGCGCCGCACCGGCCGGCTCGTGATCACGCACGAGGCCGGGCTGACCGGCGGACTCGGTGCCGAGATCGCCGCGCAGCTGACCGAACGCTGTTTCGACTACCTGGAAACCGCCCCCGTGCGCGTCACCGGCTTCGACGTGCCCTACCCGCCGTCGAAGATGGAGAAGTACCACCTGCCCGACCTGGACAGGATCCTCGACGGCGTCGACCGGGCGCTCGGCCGCCCCAACTCCCTCACCGGGCTGGAAGGATGACCATGATCAAGGAATTCAGGCTGCCCGACCTCGGCGAGGGACTGACCGAATCCGAGATCCTCGCCTGGCGCGTGGCCGTCGGCGACACCGTCTCCCTCAACCAGGTCATCGCCGAGGTGGAGACCGCCAAGGCCGTCGTCGAGCTACCGTCGCCCTACGACGGCGTCGTCACGGCCATCCTCGAGCAGCCCGGCACGACCGTCGAGGTGGGCTCCCCGATCATCGCGTTCGAACTGGCGTCGGACAGTGCGGCAGGGCCGGCCGGGGGATCCATCGCCGCCACTGCCCCTGCCATGGGTTCCGTGTCGGCTGAGGTCGAGGCGAAGCGGGTTCCCACGCTCGTCGGGTACGGCGCTGAGCCGGACTCGACGGGGCGGCCGGCACGACGACGGCGCACCGCGGCCGGGGCGGCGACGTCACCGGAGCCGGTGGTCGCCGAACCCGTGGCCACCGCGCCGGCGGCGGAGCGGCCGCGGTCAACGCCGCCGGTGCGCAAGCTCGCCCGCGACCTGGGCGTCGACCTGGCCACCGTGCCGGGCACGGGGGAGCGCGGGCTGGTGACCCGGGAGGATGTACTGGGCGTGCGCGGGGCGCCGGCCACGACGGCCCCGGTGCCGGCCGGTGACTCGGCCCGTGAGGTGCGCACCCCCATCAAGGGCGTCCGCAAGTTCACGGCCGAGGCGATGGTGGCCAGCGCGTTCACGGCGCCGCACGTCACCGAGTTCCTCACCGTGGACGTCACCGACGGCATGGCGTTCCTGGACCGGTTGCGTGCCTCACGCGACTTCGCCGACCTGAAATTGACGCCCCTGACACTCGCGGCCCGTGCCGTGTGCGTGGCCCTGGCCCGCACCCCGGAGCTGAACTCCCGCTGGGACGGGGAGCGAAACGAGATCGTGACCATGAAATACGTCAACCTGGGCATCGCGGCGGCCACCCCGCGCGGCCTCATGGTCCCCAACATCAAGGACGCCCACCTGATGGACCTGCGGGCCCTGTCCGGCGCGCTGTCCGAGCTGGCGCAGACGGCCCGGGCGGGCAGGACGGCGCCGTCGGACCTGGCGGGGGGCACCTTCTCCATCACCAACGTCGGCGTCTTCGGCATCGACGCCGGCACGCCCATCCTGAACCCGGGCGAGGCCGGCATCCTGGCCATGGGCGCCGTGCGCCGCCAACCCTGGGAGCACGACGGAGCCATTGCGCTGCGCCAGGTGCTGACGCTGAGCTTGTCCTTCGACCATCGCCTGGTCGACGGGGCACAGGGCGCCCGTCTCCTGACGGACGTGGCGGCGATCATGGCCGACCCGGCCATGGCGTTGGCGCTCGCCTAGTTCCAGACAACTGCGGCCGTAACGTAACAGGTGCCTCTGGTCAACGTTTGGGGGCGGACGTATATTTGAACTGACCCCCGCTTTGGGAGCCAACTGAAAGGTTGAACCTTAAGGAGGTTGGTATCAATGAAGAGGTGGAACCGCTGGCAAGATTACGTTGCCGTGGCTGCCGGACTTTACGCGGCCCTGGCGACGCTGTGGACAACCCAGCAGACCAGTTCCATGATCATGATGATCGGTTGTGGTGTTCTCCTCATCGCCGCCGGAGTCTTTAACCTGGCGAGCCCAGGCACCCCGGTCGCCGAATGGGTCCTGATGGTGCTCGGCGCCCTGTTGTTCATCTCTCCGTGGATCACCGGCTACACGGCGCACACCGCGGCGGCTTGGACATCATGGATCGCAGGTGGCGTTGCACTGATTGCAGGCGTGCTGGCCGTCCAGCCAAGCATGCACAACCATGCCGTGGGTCACGACCACGGCGCGACGGCGCACTAGCCGCAACTTGGGCTAGCAAGGGAGCCTCGCAAGGGAGTCTCGGGAACGAGGCTCCCTTTTCGCGTGCCGGGCCCGTCAAGTGCCCGCGGTCAGCCCGGCCCACGCCATCGACTCGAGCACCGGGCGGGCCGTGGCCGCCGCCACGCGCCGGCCATGCATCTGCACGCTGTGCGGGGTGGAGTTGATGAGGCCGAACACCGCATGCGCCTTGACCCGCAGCACGGTCGCCTCCTGGTCCGGCAACAGCCGGCCGAGCAGCTCCACCCACAGCTCCACGTAGCCGCGCTGCAGCGACCGCACCTGCCGGCGGTCCGCGTCCGACAGGTTGTCCAGGTCCCGGTCCTGGACGCGGATGACGTCCGGCTTGGCGAGCGCGAAGTCGACGTGGAAGGCGACAAGGCCGCGCAAGGCGGCCTCGTCGTCGTCGTTCGCGGCGATCACCGCCCGGCCGCCGGCGAGCAGGTCCTCGCTCACTCCCACCAGCAGGGCGCCCAGCAGTGCCTGCTTGCCGCTGAAGTGTCGGTACATCGCCGGCCCGCTCACGCCGGCGGCGGCGCCAAGGTCCTCGATCGAGACGCCGTTGAAGCCGCGCCGGGCGAACAGCTGCGCGGCCGCGCCGAGCATGGCCGTGCGCCGCGTCGCCTTGGCCCGGCCGCGCGCCGTGGCCGGTTCGGCGGGCTCCGCGGGGCCGGGGGATTCGCTCATGGTGGGCCTTGTGCTAGACATCACAGTGCTGACAGACTAGCCTAAATTCCAGTTAGTCACCACTAACTAAAGTAACTATTAAGCCCCCGATTGGACACACTGGCCGATGGAGACCTTGCACAGCAGGACGGAACCGGGCAGCGCCGCATTCGACCTGTTCGACGCGGCGCAGCGCCGCCTGGTCGACGAGTTGCGCGACCGACTGCGCAGGACCGAGCGGGGCGGGCCCGAGCACGCCCGCGAACGCCACACGGCCCGCGGGAAGCTGCTGCCGCGCGAGCGCGTGGACCGACTGCTCGACGACGGCAGCCCGTTCCTGGAGATCGCGCCGCTGGCCGCCAACGGCATGTACGACGACGACAGCCCGGGCGCCGGGCTCATCACCGGGATCGGGCTGGTGCACGGGCGCCAGGTCATGGTCGTGTGCAACGACGCGACCGTCAAGGGCGGCACGTACTACCCGGTGACTGTCAAGAAGCATCTGCGCGCGCAGGAGATCGCGATGGAGAACCGGCTGCCCTGCGTCTACCTGGTCGACTCGGGCGGGGCGTTCCTGCCCAAACAGGACGAGGTGTTCCCCGACAAGGAGCACTTCGGCCGGATCTTCTACAACCAGGCGCGCATGTCGGCGGCCAAGATCCCGCAGATCGCGGCCGTGCTGGGGTCGTGCACCGCCGGCGGGGCGTACGTGCCGGCGATGAGCGACGAGACCGTGATCGTGCGCAACCAGGGCACCATCTTCCTGGGCGGCCCGCCGCTGGTGAAGGCGGCCATCGGGGAGATCGTCACGGCCGAGGAACTCGGCGGCGGCGACGTGCACGCGCGCATCTCCGGCGTCGTCGACCATCTGGCCGAGAACGACGACCACGCCCTGGCCATCGTCCGGGACATCGTCGCCACGCTGCCGCCGCCGGCCGAGCCCGCGTGGGCCGTGGAAGCCACGGTAGACCCGTCGGTGGACCCGGATGAGCTGTACGGCGCCGTGCCGACCGACGTGAACGCCCAGTACGACTGCCGCGAGGTCATCGCCCGGCTCGTGGACGCCAGCCGGTTCCACGAGTTCAAGAAGGACTACGGGACAACCCTGGTGACCGGGTTTGCCCGGCTGCACGGGCACCCGGTCGGGATCGTCGCCAACAACGGCGTGCTGTTCAGCGAGTCGGCCCTCAAGGGCGCGCACTTCATCGAATTGTGCGACCAGCGCGGGGTCCCGCTCATCTTCCTGCAGAACCTGTCCGGTTTCATGGTCGGCAAGGACTACGAACAGGGCGGCATCGCCAAGCATGGGGCCAAGATGGTCACGGCCGTGGCCACTGCCCGGGTGCCGAAGCTGACGGTCGTGGTGGGCGGGTCGTTCGGCGCCGGCAACTACTCCATGTGCGGGCGCGCGTACGGGCCCCGGTTCCTGTGGATGTGGCCGGCCGCGCGGATCTCCGTCATGGGCGGCAACCAGGCGTCCTCGGTGCTCGCCACGGTCAAGCGAGAGCAGATCGAAAAGCGCGGCGGCACGTGGACCGTGGAAGAGGAGGACGCGTTCACGGCGCCCATCAAGGCCCAGTACGAGGACCAGGGCAGCCCGTACTATTCGACTGCCCGGCTGTGGGACGACGGCGTCATAGACCCGGGCGACACGCGCACCATCCTGGGCCTGGCCCTCGACGTGTGCGCCCAGGCGCCGCTGCCCGAAACCGCCTTCGGCCTGTTCAGGATGTGAGGACCCATGTTCAACACCGTCCTCGTCGCCAACCGCGGCGAGATCGCCTGCCGCGTCATCCGCACGCTGCGCGCCCTCGGCGTCCGCTCCGTGGCCGTCTACTCGGAGGCCGACGCCGGCGCCCGGCACGTGGCCGAGGCGGACACGGCCGTGTGCATCGGCCCGGCGCCCGCGGTCGACAGCTACCTCAACATCGCCGCCGTGCTCGACGCCTGCCGCCGCACCGGGGCGCAGGCCGTCCACCCCGGCTACGGCTTCCTGAGCGAGAACGCCGACTTCGCCCGGGCCCTCGCCGACGCCGGCATCGCGTTCATCGGCCCGCCCGTGGGGGCGCTGGATGTCATGGGAGACAAGATCCGCTCCAAGAACCACGTGGCCGCGGCCGGCGTGCCGGTCACCCCCGGCATCAGCCGGCCCGGCCTGACCGACGCGGACCTGCTGGCCGCGGCGGACGGCATCGGCTACCCGCTGCTGATCAAGCCGTCGGCCGGCGGCGGCGGCAAGGGCATGCACGCCGTGCACGCCGCGGCCGACCTGCCCGCCGCACTGGCCACGGCCCGCCGCGTCGCCGCCGCCGCGTTCGGCGACGACACGCTGTTCCTGGAGCGGCTCATCACCGCGCCCCGGCACATCGAGGTGCAGGTGCTCGCGGACGGCCAGGGCAACGTCATCCACTTGGGCGAGCGCGAATGCTCGCTGCAGCGCCGCCACCAGAAGGTCATCGAGGAGGCGCCGTCGCCGCTGCTCGATGGGTTGGCCGACGACGGCGCCACGCGCCGCCGCATCGGGGCCGCGGCGTGCGCCGTGGCCGCCAGCGTGGGCTACACGGGCGCCGGGACCGTCGAGTTCCTGGTCTCGGACGACGCCCCGGAGGAGTTCTTCTTCATGGAGATGAACACCCGGCTGCAGGTGGAACACCCGGTGACGGAACTGGTGACGGGCATCGACCTGGTCGAGTGGCAGGTGCGCATCGCCGCCGGCGAGGAACTGACCCTGCGCCAGGACGACGTGGTGCTGAACGGCCACGCCGTCGAGGCCCGGGTCTACGCCGAAAACCCCGAGCACGGGTTCCTGCCGACCACGGGCACCATCGCCGTGCTGGACGAGTCCGTGGCGCACCGCCCGGGCGTGCGCGTGGACAGCTCCCTGCTGCCCGGGCTGGAGGTGTCGCCGCACTACGACCCGATGCTGGCCAAGGTGGTCGCGTGGGCACCCGGTCGCGCCACCGCCCTCGACACCCTCGACGCCGCCCTGGCCGACTACGTGGTGCTCGGCGTGGACACCAATATCGAATACCTGCGCCTGCTGCTGGCCGACCCCGACGTGCGCGCCGGCCGGCTGGACACGACCCTGATCGAACGCAAGCTGCCCGGTTTCGCATTCCGGCACACCGGGGACGCCGACCACGTGCTCGCGGCGCTGCTGCTGCGCGATCATGGGCTGCACGGTCATGGGGTGCGGGATCATGGACGGCCCGGGGACGCCGCCGGGCCGGCCGGACCGTGGCGGCGCCGGGACGGCTGGCGGCTGGGGGATCGTGCACGGTGGCACGTCCACCTGGACGGGGCCGGCCGCGGCAAGGTGGTGACGGTCGGCGGCACCGATGACGACGACGGGACCGGACGGACCGGCGTCGTGCGCGTGGGCGACGGACCGGACCGGCCGGCCACGCTGACCCGCCGCGGCGACGCCGCCGACCTCGACCTGGCCGGCGTGCACCACGGCTACCGGGTCGCCGTCGACGGCCAGACCGTGCTGCTGGGCGCCGGCGGCTGGTCGACCCGGCTGGCCTGGCTGGACCGGGACGAGGTGACGGCCCGCATGCTCGCCGCCCTGGAGCGCGACGACGCCGCGGCCGACCCGCAGGTCCGCTCGCCCATGCCGGGCACCGTCGTCTCCGTCTCCGTCACCAGCGGGGAGGCCGTCGCGGCCGGGACGGTGCTGCTGGCCGTCGAGGCCATGAAGATGGAGCACCAACTCGTTGCCGCGCTCGACGGCACCGTCCAGCTTTCCGTCGGCGTTGGCGCGCTGGTCAAGGCCGACCAGGTCGTCGCCGTCATCCACCCCACCGTAGAAGAACAGGCGTAGGAGCACAGGAATGACCGATTTTGGCTTGACCGAGGAATACCAGGACCTCTCCGACACCGTGCGGGACTTCGCCGACGAGGTCGTCGCCCCCGTGTCGGCGCGGCATGACGAGGAGCACAGCTTCCCGTATGAGATCGTGAAGCAGATGGCCGAGATGGGCCTGTTCGGGCTGCCGTTCCCGGAGGAATACGGCGGCATGGGCGGGGACTACTTCGCGCTGGCGTTGGCGCTGGAACAACTGGGCCGGGTGGACCAGTCCGTGGCCATCACGCTCGAGGCCGGCGTGTCGCTCGGCGCCATGCCCGTGTACCGGTTCGGCACCGAGGCGCAGAAGCGGCGGTGGCTGCCGCCGCTGGCCGCCGGCGAGGCGCTCGCCGGGTTCGGGCTGACCGAGCCGGAGGCCGGCTCCGACGCCGGCGGCACCCTCACGAAGGCGCAGGTGGCCGACGGGCAGTGGGTCATCAACGGGCAGAAGCAGTTCATCACGAACTCTGGTACGGACATCACCCGGTTCGTCACGGTCACGGCCGTCACCGGCACGCGGGAACGGGCCGACGGGAGTGTGAAGAAGGAGATCTCCGCCATCATCGTCCCGAACGGTACACCCGGGTTCACCGTCGAGAAGCCGTACAACAAGGTGGGCTGGAACGCCTCCGACACGCACCCGCTCAGCCTCGTCGACGTGCACGTGCCGGAGGAGAACCTGCTCGGCGCGCGCGGGCGCGGCTACGCGAACTTCCTGTCCATCCTCGATGAGGGCCGCATCGCGATCGCCGCGCTGGCCACCGGCGCCGCCCAGGGCTGCGTGGACGAGGCACTGAAGTACGCGAAGGACCGGCACGCCTTCGGCCACGCGATCGGCCACTACCAGGGCGTGTCGTTCAAGATCGCACGCATGCAGACCCGCGCCCACACGGCCCGGCTTGCCTATTACGACGCGGCCGCCCGGATGCTGGCCGGCAAGCCGTTCAAGGCGCAGGCCGCCATGGCTAAGATGGTCGCAGGCGAGGCCGCCATGGACAACGCCCGGGACGCCACCCAGATCTTCGGCGGCTACGGGTTCATCAACGAGTTCCCGGTGGCCCGGCATTACCGCGACTCGAAGATCCTGGAGGTGGGGGAGGGAACCACGGAGGTCCAGCTCATGCTGATCGCCCGGAACCTGGGGCTGTAACGGTGGTCGAGCTTGTCGAGACCCGGTGGTCGAGACCCGGTGGTCGAGCTTGTCGAGACCCGGTGGTCGAGCTTGTCGAGACCCGGTGGTCGAGTTCGGTGGTCGAGCTTGTCGAGACCCGCACAGAGAGGATCAATGATGATCAACAAGGTAGTGAAATCCGCGGCCGAGGCCGTGCACGACATCCACAACGGCTCCTCCCTGGCCGTGGGCGGGTTCGGCCTGTGCGGCATCCCTGTGGCCCTCATCCAGGCCCTGCATGACGCCGGCACCCGGGAGCTGGAAACCATCTCCAACAACTGCGGCGTGGACGACTGGGGCCTGGGCATCCTGCTCGCCGACGGGCGCATTCGGCGCACCGTCTCTTCCTACGTGGGCGAGAACAAAGAGTTCGCCCGGCAGTTCCTGGCCGGCGAGCTCGAGGTCGAACTCACCCCGCAGGGCACGCTCGCGGAGAAGTTGCGCGCCGGCGGCGCCGGAATCCCCGCGTTCTATACGGCCGCCGGCGTCGGCACGCAGGTCAGCGACGGCGGGCTGCCGCGCAAGTACGACGGCGATGGGCGGGTTGCGATCGCCTCTCCCGCCAAGGAGGTGCGCACCTTCAACGGCGCCGACTATGTCCTGGAGGAATCGCTCACGCCCGACTTCGCCCTGGTCCATGCCCAGAAGGGCGACCGGCACGGCAACCTGGTCTTCCACGCCACGGCCATGAACTTCAACCCGCTGTGCGCCATGGCCGGGAAGACCACAATCGCCGAGGTCGAGGAACTCGTGGAACCCGGCGAGCTCGACCCCGAACACGTCCACGTCCCCGGCATCTTCGTCCAGCGCGTCGTCCACATCCCCCCGGGATCGCCCGGCAGCGAGAAGCGCATCGAGAAACGCACCGTGTCGGTGGTCGAGCCTGTCGAGTCCCCGGTGGTCGAGCCTGTCGAGACCCAGTCGGTGGTCGAGCCTGTCGAGACCCAGTCGGTGGTCGAGCCTGTCGAGACCCCGGTGGTCGAGCCTGTCGAGACCCAAACGAAGGAGGCGTGATCGTGGCACTTTCCCGCAACGAGCTGGCGGCCCGGGTGGCACGGGAGCTGCACAACGGGCAATACGTGAATCTGGGGATCGGCATGCCGACGCTCATCCCGAACTTCATCCCCGACGGCGTCGAGGTCGTGCTCCACTCGGAGAACGGGATCCTGGGCACCGGCCCGTACCCGGCGGACGCCGACGTGGACCCGGACCTGATCAACGCCGGGAAGGAGACCGTGACCGTCAACAAGGGCGCGGCGTTCTTCGACTCGGCCACGTCGTTCGGCATGGTCCGCGGCGGGCACGTGGACGTGGCCGTGCTGGGGGCCATGCAGGTGGCCGAGAACGGCGACCTGGCGAACTGGATGATCCCCGGCAAGATGGTCAAGGGCATGGGCGGGGCCATGGACCTGGTGTTCGGGGCGAAAAAGCTCATCGTCATGATGGAACACACGGACCGGACCGGGAACCCGAAGATCCTGCGCGAGTGCACCCTGCCGTTGACGGGCAAGGCGTGCGTGGACCTGATCGTCACCGACCTGGCCGTCATCGAGGTCACCGCGGACGGCTTGGTCCTGAAGGAGCTGGCGCCCGGCGTCAGCGTGGCGGACATCGTGGCGGCCACCGGTGCGCCGCTGAACGTAGAGATGCACGATCTGGACAACGTATGAGCGGGCAGGAGCCGGGGAGCGAGACCAAGGTGATCACGCAGCGCGGCCTGTACTTCGAGGAGCTGGAGCTCGACGTCATCTACGCGCACCGGCCGGGGCGCACCATGACGGAGGCGGACAACGTGCTGTTCACGACGCTGACCATGAACACCCAGGCGCTGCACCTCGATGCGGCGTGGAGTGCCGGGCAGCCGTTCGGCCAGCGGCTGGTGAACTCGATGCTCACGCTGTCCACCATGGTGGGCCAGTCCGTCACGCAGCTGACGCAGGGGACCATCGTGGCACAGCTGGGCATGGGTGATATCGCGTTCCCGCACCCGGTGTTCCACGGCGATACGCTGTACACGGAGACGATCGTGACGGGGAAGCGGCTCTCCGCCTCCCGCCCCGGCCAGGGTATCGCCACCATGGTGCACACGGGCCGCAACCAAGACGACGTCGTCGTGGCCACGGCCAGCCGGAGCGTGCTCATGTGGCTGCGTCCCGGGGCACGGCCGACAACCGATTGATCCCCCTCCGACACGACTCCAAGGAGCATCCCGCATGCCGTTCACCATGGGCCCGAGCTTGCTGTTCGCCCCGGCCGACCGGCCGGACCGGTTCGCGAAGGCCGCCGGCCGGGCGGACGCCGTCATCCTCGACCTGGAGGACGCCGTCGCCCCCGAGGCAAAGGCCGCGGCACGCGAACACCTGGTCAATACGCCGCTCGACCCGGCCACGACCATGGTGCGCATCAACGCGCTCGGCACGGACGATGCCGCCCGTGACCTCGAGGCACTGGCCAACACCTGCTACCGGACCATCATGGTGGCCAAGTCGGAGAACCCGGCCGCGGTGGCGGCGCTCGCGGGCTTCCACGTGGTCGCCTTGTGCGAGACGGCGTCCGGCGTGCTGGCTGCACCGGCGCTGGCCGGGCTGCCCAACGTGGTGGCGCTGATGTGGGGCGCCGAGGACCTGGTTGCCTCATTGGGCGGCACGGCGAGCCGACACGTGAACGGCGCCTACCGGGACATCGCCAAGCATGCCCGGGCCACGGTGTTGCTGGCCGCCGGTGCGCACGGCAAGGCGGCCATCGACGCGATCTACGCGAACATCCCGGACCTGGCCGGGCTGGCGGCGGAGGCGGGGGACGCCGTCGCCAGTGGGTTCGGTGCCACGGCCTGCATCCACCCGTCACAGGTCGCCGTCATCCGCGACGCGTACCGCCCCACGCCGGGCCAGGTCGCAGATGCCACGGCCCTGCTCGCCGCGGCCGAAGCCGCCGGCACGGGCGTATTCGTCTACAACGGCAAGATGGTGGACGGGCCCATCCTCAAGCATGCCGAGGCAACGTTGCGCCGCGCCGGTAGCTGAGCCCGTCGGTGGTCGAGCCCCCGGTGGTCGAGCCTGTCGAGCCCCCGGTGGTCGAGCCTGTCGAGACCCCCGGTGGTCGAGCCTGTCGAGACCCCGGCGACCGACCCCGGTGGTCGAGCCTGTCGAGACCCCGGCGCCAGTCCTCCACAAACCGAATCACAACCGATTTATTCACAACTCGTCCTTGTGGCGTTGCCACCAACGCGAAGCTGGACAAATGTCTGCCTATGCCACACGTATACATCTTGAAGTGCAGCGATGGGTCCTACTATGTCGGAAGTACTTGGGATTTGGAACGTCGCTTGTCCCAACACAATTCTGGAGACGGCGCCGCATACACTCGTCGGCGGCGCCCGGTAGTTTTGGTGTGGGCGCAAGAGCACGATCGAGTTGAAACCGCGTTCACCCTGGAAAAGCAAATACAGGGCTGGAGTCGGGCGAAACGGGAGGCCTTGATCGAAGGAAGACTCCAAGACTTGCCGGCGCTCTCCCGATCCAAGGACAAAGGGCGGTCACGGGAGACCGAACACCGCCAGCGGTGATTGAGCTTGTCGCCGGTGAGGTCACCCGGTCTAGACGGGGCTCGACCGCCGGGGGTCTCGACGGGGCTCGACCACCGGGCGGGTCTCGACGGGTTCGACCACCGGGGGGTCTCGGCGGGGCTCGACCACCGGGGTCTCGACGGGTTCGACCACCGGGGGGTCTCGACGGGGCTCGACCACCGGGGGGTCTCGGCGGGGCTCGACCACCGGGTGCGGAATACTTGGAGGCATGCAGCAACGCAACGTCATCATCCTCGGCTCCACCGGTTCCATCGGCACCCAGGCGATGGACGTCGTCGACCGCGCGCAACTGCCCGACGGCAGCCCGCGCTTCCGCGTCACGGCACTGTCCGCCGGTGGCGGGAACCTGGCGCTGCTGGCCCGCCAGGCCGTGCACGCGCGCGCGGCGGCCGTCGGCGTCGCCACGGACGACGCCGGGGCGTTGCGTTCGCTGATCGACGCGGCGGCCGGTGCCGCGGGACTGCCCGGCTACATGCCCGAGATCGTGGCCGGCCCGGATGCGTCGACGATCATCGCGGACTGGGGCGCCGGCACGGAGGACGCCGCCGACGTCGTGCTCAACGGCATCACCGGCTCGATCGGCCTGGCCCCCACGTTGGCCGCGCTGCGAACCCCGGCACTGCTGGCGCTGGCCAACAAGGAATCGCTCATCGTCGGCGGGCGGCTCGTCAAGGACGCCGCCGCGCCCGGCCAGCTGGTGCCCGTCGACTCGGAGCACTCCGCTTTGGCGCAGGCGCTGCGCTCCGGCAGCCCCGCGGAGGTGGACAGGCTCATCATCACGGCCTCCGGCGGCCCGTTCCGGGGCAAGACCCGCGCCGAGCTGGGGGACGTGACACCCGCCCAGGCCATGAAGCACCCCACCTGGGACATGGGCCCCATGGTCACCACCAACTCCGCCACCCTCGTCAACAAGGGCCTGGAGGTCATCGAGGCGCACCTGCTCTTCGACGTGCCGCTGGACCGGATCGAGGCCGTCGTGCACCCGCAGTCGATCGTGCACTCCATGGTCCAATTCACCGACGGATCCACGCTGGCCCAGTGCTCCCCGCCCGATATGCGCCTGCCCATCGCCCTGGGACTGGGCTGGCCCGAACGCGTGCCCGGTGCCGGCGTCGCCTGCGACTGGACACAGGCCGCGACCTGGACGTTCGAGCCGCTCGACAACGACGCGTTCCCGGCCGTGGAACTGGCCAAGCACGCGGCAGCGCGCGGGGGCACCTGCCCGGCCGTGTACAACGCCGCCAACGAGGAGGCCGTGCACGCGTTCCACGCCGGCCGGATCGGCTTCCTCGACATCGTCGACATTATCGAGGTAGTCCTCAGCAAACACTCACCGGAGCTGGAGCTCACGCTAGGCTCCGTGTTGGACGCTGAACAGTGGGCACGTACCCGCACCCACGAACGTTTAGCGTTGAAGAGCCGCTAGGGAAGCGAAAGACAAACCACAGTGACCGTATTGCTATTCATCGCCGGCGTCGTGTTCGTCGCGCTGGGCATCGCCGTGTCCATCGCGCTGCACGAGGTGGGCCACCTGCTGCCCGCGAAGCTGTTCAACGTCCGCGTCACCCGCTACATGATCGGGTTCGGGCCCACCCTGTGGTCGCGGAAGAGGGGCGAGACCGAATACGGGGTCAAGGCCATCCCGGCCGGCGGCTACGTGGCCATGATCGGCATGTACCCGCCCAACCCCGACGACGGCAGCGTCCGCCCGTCCAGCACCGGCATGTTCCAGACGCTGGCCACCGAGGCACGCAGCCAGGCCCACGAGGACGTCGGCCCGGCCGACGTGGGCCGCGTGTTCTACGCGCTGCCGGTGTGGAAGAAGATCATCATCATGCTCGGCGGGCCGACCATGAACCTGCTGATCGGCATCGTCCTCACGGCCGTGCTGCTCATGGGGTTCGGCGTCCCCGTGCCCACGACCACGCTGGCCGAGGTCAACGCCTGCCAGGTGGCCTACGGCAAGCCCGCGCCGACGGACCTGACCACCTGCACGAAGACGCCCGCGGCGGCCGCCGGCCTGAAGCCGGGCGACACCATCCAGACCTTCGACGGACGCCAGGTCACGGACTGGAACACGCTGACCGACTGGATCCGGGCCGCCGCCGGCAAGACCGTGGAACTGTCCTACCTGCGCGACGGCGTCCTGCACGCGACGAACGTGACGCCCGTGCTGACGGCACGTCCGGTGCTCACCTCGGCCGGGCAAGCGGTCACCGATTCCTCCGGCGCCGCGAAGACCATCGAGGCCGGTTTCCTCGGCATCGGTGCGACGACGGCGACAGTGCGGCAGCCGGCGTCGGCCGTCCTCCCCATGGTCGGGCAGAACATCGCGCAGGTCGGCGGCATCGTGTTCAACCTGCCGGCGAAACTGGTGGGCGTGGCGAAGGCCGCGTTCAGCTCGGAGCCGCGCGACCCGAACGGGCCGATCTCCGTGGTGGGCGTCGGGCGCGTGGCCGGGGAGGTCGCCGCCATGGAGGATGTGCCGTTCAGTGCCCGGGCGGCCACGCTCGTGAGCCTGCTGGGCGGGGTGAACCTGGCCTTGTTCGTCTTCAACCTGATCCCGCTGCTGCCGCTCGACGGCGGGCACGTGCTGGGCGCGCTGTATGAGGGGGCGCGGCGGCGCATCGCGAAACTGTTCAAGCGCCGCGACCCGGGTCCCTTTGACATCGCCAAGATGCTACCGGTCACGTACGTCGTGGCCAGCGTTTTGATCGTCATGAGCGTGCTGTTGATCTACGCGGACATCGTGAAGCCGGTCAACATCTTCGGCTAACAATCAATCGATAAAGATTGATTGAAGATAGTCAACGGTTTATGGTTGATTCATGTTTGTCGTGACGATTGACCAGCGGGACAGCCGCACGGGCGCCGACCGTGTGCCGGAACTGCTGGCGCAGTTCTCGGCGGTGCCCGTGGCGTTGCCATTCGAACGGACCGTGGGCGATGAGATCCAAGGTGTTCTCACGGACGCGGCCGCCGTCGTGGCCGCGGCCATGACGGCGTTGCGCGCCGGCCGCTGGTACGTCGGCGTGGGCGTGGGGCCCGTGGACGAGCCGTTGGCGGCATCCAGCAGCGCGTCCGGCGGGCCGGCGTTCATCGCCGCACGGGCCGCCGTCGACCGGGCCAAGAAGATGGGGGAACGCGTCCCGCTGGCCGTCAGGTCCGGTCGAGGGGGTGCCGCCAGGGCGCGTGCATCGGCCGCGGAGGCCGTTCTGGTGCTCATTGGTGCGCTCGTGGCCCATCGCAGCGATGCCGAATGGCGGGTCGTGGACCTGCTGGTTCCCGGTGTCCGCGGCGGCCAAGTCGAGGCCGCTGCCACGCTGGGCATCTCCCCGCAGGCCGTCAGCCGGGCCGTCTTGCGCTCGGGCTGGCAGGAGGAACATGCCGGGCGTGTCGCCGCCGCCATGCTGCTCGAGCTCGCCGACGCCTGACTCGGCGCAGGCTCAGCCATGCAGTACGTCGCGTGCGAGGCCGTGCGATGCCTTCGCGAGGCGGGCGTCGTTGGTCCACAGCGCGTCGCATCCGTTCAGCTGGGCGGTGGCGAGGTGCGGCGCGTCGGGGGCTCGGATGCCATGCCGCGCGCAACTCGGCCGCACGGCGGTATGCCTTCGGGTCGAGGTCGAGCACGCGGAACTGTTCGAAGAGTTGCTCGTAGTGGTCGCGGAGCACGAGATTGTCATCGCGGAGCGGCCCCACAAGGCACTCGAGGATCACGAGCGGACTGATCGCCACTATCGCCTCCCCCGCTTCGACCAGCCGACGCCGCACGGCGTCCCCGCTCGGCCCGCCATCCTCCGCCGCGTAGATGACGATGCAGGAGTCGAGATAGATCACTCCCAGCCCGTACGCTCGCCGACGATCTGCACCTCGAGATCCGCAGGGCTGCGACGGCCGACCGCGGGTGGCGGGTTCTCAGCGAGCCAGCGAGCCGCCCGGGCCGCCGACGCGTAGCGAGGCGGGTTGCCGCCGCAGCGTCGTGAAGCACCAGCCAGTTCTTGTGGTCCCAGCCAATTGGGTGGGCTATCGGGAATTGGGTAGGTTTTCGGCGGTGCAAGTGCGAACCATGGGCCTCCCAGGTCCCGTCGCACCGCCGCGCTAGGCTGTGGAATCGTGAACGCACTCTGGATCATCGTGACGGTACTGGTCGGCGTGCTGGGCGGCTGGCCGGTGGCCGCCGGCATCCTGCGCTGGGCCCGCTCTGCCGCCAAGCCCAAGGCCCGGAAGATCCCCGAGGGCGTGCTGCGCGGCGGGCTGGTGATCGGAATGCTCGAGCGCGCCGCCGTCGTGCTGTGCATCCTGGCCAACGAGCCGGTGGCCATCGCCTACGTCGTCGCCATCAAGGGCCTGGGCCGGTATCCGGAGCTGAAGCAGGCTCCGGCGGCCAGCGAGGCGTTCATCATCGGAACCCTCGCCTCCATGCTGTGGGCGGCCGCGATCGCCGTGCTGGCCAAAATGCTCCTGCTATAGGGTGAGACCATGAGTGTTTTCGCTGTTGAATACGTTTACGGTGCCGATGGTGCCGCCGCCCGCGACGCCCACCGCCCCGCCCACCGGGCCTGGCTGTCCTCCCTGCTGGAGTCCGGCCAGCTGCTCGCCTCCGGACCGTTTGCCGATGGTGCCGGCGCGCTGCTCATCTTCCAGGAGGCGGACCAGGGCGCCCTGGCCGAACTGCTCAAGGCCGATCCCATGAACAACGACGGCGGCATCAGCGGCCTGAAGATCACCGAGTGGAACCCGGTGACCGGGCACCTCGCGGCACTGGTCAGGTAATACGGTCAGGTAACCGGTCAGGTAACCCGCCACGCAACAGGCCGGGCCGCCGGCGCCGGACCCCGCCGCCCAGCCCGGGCAAACCGGCCTACAATTCTAGAGGGCGCCGCGAGCAATACCCGCGGTCACCGGTCACGGGACGGCGCCGCCACGATGCAAGGAGCACATTTTGACCTCGGTCAGCCTCGGAATGCCGGAAGCGCCCCCGCCAGTACTCGCGCCGCGGCGCAAGACTCGACAGATCAAGGTTGGCTCGGTCGGCGTCGGCTCGGACTCGCCCATCAGCGTCCAGTCCATGACGACCACGCCCACCACCGACATCAATGCCACATTGCAGCAGATCGCGGAGCTGACCGCGTCCGGATGTGACATCGTGCGTGTCGCGTGCCCGTCCGCGGATGATGCCGAGGCGCTGCCGATCATCGCGAAGAAGTCGCAGATCCCGGTCATCGCGGACATCCACTTCCAGCCGAAGTACGTGTTTGCCGCCATCGAGGCCGGTTGTGCGGCCGTGCGCGTGAACCCGGGCAACATCCGCAAGTTCGACGACCAGGTGAAGGAGATTGCCCAGGCCGCCAAGGACCATGGCACGTCGATCCGCATCGGTGTCAATGCCGGTTCGCTCGAGCCGTCCATCCTGAAGAAGTACGGCAAGGCCACGCCGGAGGCGCTCGTCGAGTCGGCCGTGTGGGAGGCGTCGCTGTTCGAGGAGCACGGCTTCCACGACTTCAAGATCTCCGTCAAGCACAACGACCCGGTCATCATGGTCCGCGCCTACGAGCTGCTGGCGGAGAAGGGCGACTGGCCGCTGCACCTGGGCGTCACCGAGGCCGGCCCGGCATTCCAGGGCACCATCAAGTCCGCCGTGGCGTTCGGGGCGCTCCTGTCCCAGGGCATCGGCGACACCATCCGGGTGTCCCTGTCCGCCCCTCCGGTGGAGGAGATCAAGGTCGGCAACCAGATCCTGCAATCGCTGAACCTGCGCCCGCGCAAGCTGGAGATTGTGTCCTGCCCGTCCTGCGGTCGCGCCCAGGTGGACGTGTATACGCTGGCCGAGCAGGTCACGGCCGGGCTCGAGGGCATGGAGATCCCGTTGCGGGTGGCCGTCATGGGCTGCGTCGTCAACGGCCCGGGCGAGGCCCGCGAGGCCGACCTCGGTGTCGCGTCCGGCAACGGCAAGGGCCAGATCTTCGTGAAGGGCCAGGTCATCAAGACTGTTCCCGAGGACCAGATTGTTGAGACACTCATTGAGGAAGCCATGAGGATTGCCGAAGAGATGGGTGAGTCGGATGGCGAAGATGCTGTCTCGGGTGGCCCCGTGGTTACCGTCTCGTAGGGCGGCCGCCGGGGGACCGGTGCGCGTGCTGGCCCACGAGGACTCGGACGCGCTCCGGGCCCTTGTCGCGCGCGACCCGGTCGCCAACGTGTTCATGGAGGCGCTGCTGGCGCAGTCGCCAAGTGCGGTGCCTCGTGTCGCCGGCGCGTACGTGCTCGGCTTTTTCGACGACGACGACGTCCTCGCCTCGGCTTGTTGGGTCGGCTCCAACGTGGTCCCCATCGAGGCGTGCCCGGACCATGCCGTGCTTTTCGGCCGGTGGATCGCTGCCAATTGGCGCTCCCACGCCTCCATCTTCGGCCCCCGCGAGGCGGTCCTCGCCATCTTCGACGCGCTCGGGGATGCGAATATCGCCGCGCACGAGGTGCGGGCCAACCAGCCGCTGCTGGCCATGGACCGCACGCCGACCGTCGCCGCGAACCCGTTGCTCGGTGTCAGCCGGAGCCGCCAGTTCACGCAGATCCTCACGGCCGCCGCCGCCATGTTCGAGGAGGAGGTCGGCTACTCGCCGTACCTCGGCGGCGAGGAGAGCTACCGGCGCAGGGTGGCCGGCCTGATCCAGCAGGGTCATTCGCTCAGCCATTGCGACGTGGACGGGAAGGTCATTTTCAAGGCCGATCTCGGTGCCGTGTCCCGCCGTGCCACCCAGATCCAGGGCGTGTGGCTCGACCCCGCGTTCCGCGGGCTGGGCCTGAGTGCCGGGTACATGGCCGCCGTCGTCGGGTTCTCCCGGTTGCGCGCACCCATCGCCAGCCTGTACGTCAACGACTACAACGTCCGGGCCCGTGCCCTGTATGAGCGCGTCGGCTTCGAGCAGGTCGGCACGTTCGCCACCGTGCTGCTGTAAGTCGCTGGTCGAGCCTGGCGAGACCCTCGGCGGTCGAGCCTGTCGAGACCGGATTTCGACAAGCTCAATCACCGGCGGTCGAGCCTGTCGAGACCGGATTTCGACAAGCTCAATCACCGGCGGTCGAGCCTGGCGAGACCCGGGATTTCGACAAGCTCAATCACCGGTGGTCGAGCCTGGCGAGACCCGGGATTTCGACAAGCTCAATGATTTCGACAAGCTCAACCACCGGGTGCGTTAGGGTTGATGCAACTTGTTGCGCAAAGGAGTGCCTGAATGTCGCCGCAGAACTACCCCCACCTGTTCGCCCCGCTCGATCTGGGTTTCGCCACGCTGCCCAACCGTGTGGTCATGGGCTCGATGCACGTCGGCCTGGAGGAACGCCCGGAGGGTTTCGAGCGCATGGCCGCGTTCTATGCCGAACGGGCCCGTGGCGGCGTGGGCCTGATCGTCACCGGCGGCATCGCGCCGAACGAGGCCGGCCGGCCCATGCCCGGCGGCGCGAAGCTGAGCACCCCGGAGGAGGCCGCCCCCCACCGGCTGATCACGGATGCCGTGCATGCCGAGGGTGGGCGGATCGCCCTGCAACTGCTGCACTGCGGCCGGTATTCGGCCCATCCGGGCCTGGTGGGTCCCAGCCCCGTCCAGGCGCCCATCACGCCGTTCACGCCGCACGAACTCACCGGCGATGAGGTTGAGGCGACCATCGAGGACTTCGCGAACGCGTCGGCGCTGGCCCGCTCGGCCGGGTACGACGGGGTGGAGATCATGGGCTCCGAGGGCTACCTCATCAACGAGTTCGTGGCCGCCCGCACCAACCACCGCACCGATGCGTGGGGCGGCCCGTACGCCAACCGGATGCGGTTCCCGGTGGAGATCGTGCGCCGCACGCGCGAACGGGTCGGCGAGGACTTCATCATCATCTACCGGCTGTCAATGCTGGATCTGGTCGAGGGCGGTTCCACCCTCGAGGAGGTGATCGCGTTGGCCCGCGCCGTGGAAGAGGCTGGGGCCACCCTGATCAACACGGGCATCGGCTGGCACGAGGCGCGCATCCCGACCATCGCCACGTCGGTGCCGCGGGCCGGGTTCGCGTGGGTCACGAAGAGGGTCATGGGCTCGGTCGCCATCCCGCTCATCACGACGAACAGGATCAACACCCCGGACGTCGCCGAGTCCGTGCTGGCCGACGGCTGCGCCGACATGGTCTCGATGGCCAGGCCGTTCCTGGCCGACCCGTTCCTGCTGCGCAAGGCCGCCGACGGCCGCGGCGAGGAGATCAACACGTGCATCGCCTGCAACCAGGCGTGCCTGGACCACACGTTCGCCGGCAAGGTCGCATCCTGCCTGGTCAACCCGCGCGCCGGCCACGAGACCGAGCTCATCATCGCGCCGACGGACACGCCCAAGCGGCTGGCCGTGGTCGGCGCCGGGCCGGCAGGGCTCGCCTTCGCCGTCACGGCGGCCGAGCGCGGGCACGCCGTCACGCTGTTCGAGGCGGCCGGGGAGATCGGCGGCCAGTTCAACATCGCCAAGCAAATCCCCGGCAAGGAGGAGTTCGCCGAGACCATCCGCTACTTCGACGTCCAGTTGCGCCTGCGCGGTGTGGACGTGCGCCTGGACACGCCGGCCACGGCGCAGGCACTCCTCGATGAGGGTTTCGACGAGATCGTGCTGGCCGCCGGCGTGCTGCCGCGCATCCCGGACATCTCCGGCCTGGACCACCCCAGCGTGCTCGGCTACCTCGACGTGGTGCGTGACAAGGCGCCGGTCGGGGCCACCGTGGCCATCCTCGGCGCCGGCGGTATCGGCTTCGACGTGGCCGAATACCTGACCGCCGACGGCGTGAGCGCCACCCTGGAACCGGCGAAGTTCTACGCCGAATGGGGCATCGACGCCGCCTACACGGGCGTTGGCGGCCTCGCCGTCCCGGTGCGCGAGCGCCCGCCGCGGCGCGTGACGCTGTTCCAGCGCAAGGCGAGCAAGGTCGGCGCCGGGCTGGGCAGGAGCACCGGCTGGATCCACCGCGCCGAACTGCGCGCCAGGGGCGTCGCCATGGTGCCGGGCGCCGAATACCTGAAGATCGACGACGACGGCCTCCACGTGCGCGTGGACGGCACCGACACCGTGCTCGCCGTCGACAACGTGGTGCTGTGCACCGGGCAGGAGCCCCGGCGCGAACTGCAGGCTCCGCTGGAAGCCGGGAACGCCGTCGTCCATCTGATCGGCGGGGCCGATGTCGCCGTGGAACTGGACGCGAAGCGCGCCATCGACCAGGGCACGCGGCTCGCCGCGCGGATCTGAGCGGGTCCGCACGATGTCATTGCCGCATGCGCTGCTGACGTCGCTGCTGGAGCAGCCCGGCTCCGGGGCGGAACTGGCCCGCCGGTTCGACAAGTCGATCGGCTACTTCTGGGCGGCCACCCACCAGCAGATCTACCGGGAACTGGCCAAGATGGAGCGCCGCGGGCTCATCGCCGGTGCCGAGCGCGACGGCGGGCGCGGCCGGGCACGGCATTACACCGTGCTGGCGGCCGGGCGGCGGGAGCTCGTCGACTGGGCCGGAGCGGCGGCCGAGCCGCGCCCGCCGCGCGATGACTTCATGGTGCGGCTGCGCGCGGCGGCCGTGCTGGGCGACGTGGACCTGCGCCCGGAGGCGGTGCGCCACCGCGACGTGCACAGGCGTCGGCTGGAGAACTACCTGGACATCGAGGCCCGGGACTTCCCGGCCGGTGCCGGGCGGGAGGGACAGTTGCGGTTGCAGCACGCCGTGTTGCGCGCCGGCATCGCGTTCGAGCGGGCGTGGCTCGAATGGTGCGACGAACTGCTGGGCGACGGTTCGGCCTGAGCGCGCCTTCCCACGCGTTGATTCCTCGGCAAGGGTGGGTGTCGTGCTCCCACACCCACCCTTGCCGAAGAATCAACCGGGCAGCGGCCCCGTCAGGTAGCGCTGGATGGTGGGTCCGGCCAGGGCCGCCAGCTGGTCCGTGGAGGCGTGCGCCAGCGGTTCAACGCGGAACAGGTACCGGGTCATCACCAGGCCCATGATCTGGCTGGCCACGAGCGTGCCGCGCAGCCGCAGTTCCGCCGCATCTCCGGGCAGCCCGGCCATCGCCTTGGACAGGATGCGCCGGAACACGGTCTCGCGGAACAACGCCGCCGTCGTCTGTGACGTTGCCGCCCCCCGCAACAGGGCCAGCAGCGCCGGCTGGGCGGGGGAGTCCCACAGCCCCAGAATGGTGCGCAGGATCGCCTCGCCGCGTTCCTCGGCCGGAACCTCGGCCATGCCGGCAAACACCTCGTCCGGGTTCGCCGGCAGCTCGACGCACGAGTTGAACAGGTCCTCCTTGCCGTCAAAATAGTGGTGCACCATGGCCGGGTCCACGCCGGCCGTGCGGGCGATCTCGCGCAGGCTCGTCGCCTCGAACCCCTGCCGGGCGAACAGCGTGCGGGCCGCGGCCAGGATGCCCTGGCGCGTGTCCGGGGCGCCCGTGCGCCGGCCGCGGCGGCCGGCGCCGGTGTTCATGCCGTCTTCCGGCGCAGGGTCAGCGAGGCCAGCAGCAGCCCGGCGACCACGAAGCACGCCACGACGATCAGATCCGCCACCAGGGCCGAGGTGACGACAGTGTTCTTGGCAACCTGCTGCAAACCGTCCACGGCGTAGCTGAGCGGCAGGAGGTTGGAGAGACCCTCGAGCACCGAGTTCATGGCGTCGCGTGCCACGAACAGGCCGCACAACAGGATCTGCGGGATCACGACGACGGGCATGAACTGCACCGCCTGGAACTCGGTGGTGGCGAACGCCGAACACAACAGCCCAAGTGCCACGCCCAGCACGGAGGTCAGCACGGAGATCAGCACGACCCAGCCCGTGGCGCCCTCGATGGTCATGCCGAAAACCCAGTAGGCGACCCCCGTGGCGACGAGCGACTGCAGGGCGCCCATGATCGAGAACGCCAACGCGTAGCCGAACAGCAGGTCGCCCTTGTGGATGGGCGTGGTCAGCAGCCGCTCCAGCGTGCCGGAGGTGCGTTCGCGCAGCATCGTGATCGAGGTGACAAGGAACATGACGACGAACGGGAAGATGCCCAGCATCATCAGGCCCACCCGGTCGAAGGTGCGCGGCACCCCCGGCGGCAGCGTCTCGTTCTGGAACAGCCAGTAGACGAACGCCAGCAGGATCGCCGGCACCACCAGGATCAGTGCGATGCTGCGTGGATCGCCCTTGAGTTGCTGGAGCACCCGCGTCGTCGTCGCCCACATCATCCGCCCGTTCATGGCCGCGCCCCTTCCGTCTCCGCGCCGCTGGTGTCCGTCGGCGCCTCCGCCGCCTGGATCAGGCGCAGGAAGGCCAGCTCCAGGTCGTCCGTCCTACCTTGCGAACGCAGCTCGCCCGGCGTCAGCTGCGCCAGCAAATGGCCGTCACGCAGCAACAACAACGTGTCGCAGTGCGATGCCTCCTCCATGACGTGGCTGGAGATGACCAGTGACGTTCCGGCCGCGGCCATGGTCGCGAACCGGTGCCACAGGTCGGCCCGCAACACCGGATCCAGGCCCACGGTCGGTTCGTCGAGGACCAGCAGTTGCGGCTTGGACACGAGGGCGCAGGCCAGTGACACCCGGTTGAACTGCCCGCCGGACAGATCGCCCGCCTTGCGCCGCTCGAACCCGGCCAGGCCGACCGCCTCCAGCGCCGCCGCCGCATCGGATCGGCCCTTGCCGTGCATGGCGCCGAAGTACCTGACGTTGTCCACGACACTCAGGTCGCGGTAGACGCTGGGCGCCTGGGTGAAGTAGCCGACGTCGTGCCGCAGCGTTGCGTCGCCGGCCGGCCGTCCCAGCACCCGCACCTGCCCGGCGGTGATGCGCTGCACGCCCACCACGGCCCGGATCAGTGTCGTCTTGCCGCTGCCCGACGGTCCCAGCAACCCGGTGATGCGGCCGGCCGGGATGCTGCATGACACGTCCTCCAGGACCAGGTTCTTGCCGCGCTTGACGGCAAGGTTCTCGACGACGACCGCGGCTTCCTGGACGTCGCCGCCGGGTTGTCGCGCCGGGGTTCCGCCCGCCGGGTTCGTCGGTGGAGGTGCTGCACGGTGGGACATGGTGTGCTCCATATGCCGTAATTCATCACTTGATGAATTCAAGGTTAGGTCCCGGCCGACACGATGTCCATACGTTGCGTGGACTCTTGAAACAGCCCGGCCGCGCGCATAGGTTGAACCGTAGCCGCTACGGCTGGTTGCGGCCTCCACACCGTGGAGCGAAGGTCTATGAAAGGAAAGAAGCATGGCTGTTTCCGTTGATCTGGCAAAGGCACTCGACAAGGACTTCGAGGACAAGTCGCTGAAGGAAATCCTGGACGCCTCACCCGCCGCGCTGGCCGGCATCACCGATGCGACCGCCGCGGCGCTGCAGCAAGCCCTCGGCGTCAAGACCATCCGCGAACTGGGCAGCAACAAGTACTTCGCCGTGGCCGGGGTCCTCGTGGCGCTGGAGGGCAAGGCGGGCTAGGGCCGGGTCGCCCGACCAGGCCCGCCGACCGTTTGACACGGCCGGCGGGCACGGTCGTGTCACGGCCGCCGCACGGCCCCGACTGAGCGTCCGCACGATCGACCCGGTAGATTGGTAGGTGCCCGTCCACCGGCGATGGGCGTCTCCCTGCTCAAGAAATGGAAAATCCGCGTGGCTCTTCGCCTTTCCACCCTGTTCCTTCGTACCCTGCGTGAGGATCCTGTCGACGCGGAGGTGGACAGCCACAAGCTGCTGCTTCGGGCCGGCTACATCCGCCGCGCCGCCCCGGGCATATACACGTGGCTGCCGCTGGGCCTGAAGGTGCTGCGCAAGGTCGAGGCGATCGTGCGCGAGGAGATGGACGCGATCGGCGCCCAGGAGGTCCACTTCCCGGCGCTGCTGCCCAAGGAACCCTACGAGGCCACGAACCGCTGGACCGAGTACGGCGACGGGATCTTCCGCCTGCAGGACCGCAAGGGCGCCGACTACCTGCTGGCCCCCACGCACGAGGAGATGTTCACGCTCCTGGTCAAGGACCTGTACTCGTCGTACAAGGACCTTCCGCTGTCCATCTACCAGATCCAGAACAAGTACCGCGACGAGGCCCGTCCGCGCGCCGGGCTGCTGCGTGGGCGCGAGTTCATCATGAAGGACTCCTACTCCTTCGACCTCGACGACGCCGGACTCGTCGCCAGCTACCAGGCCCACCGCGGCGCTTACCTGCGCATCTTCGAACGCCTCGGCCTGGAGGTCGTCCCCGTCGCCGCCACCTCCGGTGCCATGGGCGGGTCCATGAGTGAGGAATTCCTGCACCCGACGGCCATCGGCGAGGACACGTTCGTGCGCTCCGCCGGCGGCTACGCGGCCAACGTGGAAGCCGTCACCACCGTGGTGCCCGCGGACATCGACTACGCGAACGCGCCGGCCGCCGTCGTCCTCGACACGCCCGACACGCCGACCATCGCGACCCTCGTGGACGCCGCCAACCAGCTGGCGCCCCGGACCGAGGGAGAGTGGACTGCAGCGGACACGCTTAAGAACGTCGTGCTGGCCCTGGACCTGCCCACGGGTGAACGCCAGCTCGTCGCAATCGGCGTCCCCGGCGATCGGGCCGTGGACCTGAAGCGCATCGAGGCCAACATCGGCGCCCATTTGCCGCACGGCGGCGAGATCGGCGTGGAACCGGCCCATGACGACGACCTGAAGAAGCACCCCGGACTCGTCAAGGGCTACATCGGTCCCGGGCTGTCCCTTGACGCGCCCGTCCTCGGTGCCGGGGGCAGCACCAAGGTGCTGTACCTGGTGGACCCGCGCATCGTGTCCGGCACCGCATGGATCACCGGCGCGAACGAGGCCGGCAAGCACGTGTTCGGGCTCGTTGCCGGGCGCGACTTCGGCTGGGACGGCACCATCGAGGCGGTCGAGGTCCGCGCCGGCGACGAAGCCCCGGACGGCTCCGGCCCGCTCGAGGCGGCCCGCGGCATCGAGATGGGCCACATCTTCGCCCTGGGCCGCAAGTACGCCGAGGCGCTGGACCTGAAAGTGCTCGACGCGAACGGCAAGCTGACCGTCGTCACCATGGGCTCCTACGGCATCGGCGTCACGCGTGCCGTGGCCGCCCTGGCCGAGTCCAACCACGACGAGAAGGGCCTGGTCTGGCCGGCCAACGTCGCACCCGCCCACGTGCACGTCGTCGCCGTCGGCCGCGGCGAGGAAATCTTCGCCGCCGCGGCCAAGCTCACCGACGAACTCGAGGCCGCCGGGCTCGAGGTCATCTACGACGACCGCCCCAAGGTCTCCCCGGGCGTCAAGTTCGGCGACGCGGAACTGCTCGGCGTGCCGACCATCCTGGCCGTGGGCCGGGGACTGGTCGACGGGCTCGTCGAGATCAAGGACCGCGCCACCGGCGAGGCCGCCAGCGTGCCGGTCGACGAGGCCGTCCAGTTCATCCTCGACCGCCAATAATTCCCGCCCGGTGGTTGAGCCCGCCGAAGCCCCCGGTGGTTGAGCCTGTCGAAACCTGGATCTCGACAGGCTCGATCACCGAACCGGTGGTTGAGCCCGCCGAAGCCCCCGGTGGTTGAGCCTGCCGAAACCTGGATCTCGACAGGCTCGATCACCGAACCGGTGGTTGAGCCTGTCGAAACCCCCGCTGGTTGAGCCTGTCGAAACCTGGATCTCGACAGGCTCGATCACCGACAGGCTCGACAGGCTCGACCACCGACAGGCTCGGCAGGCTCGACCACCGAAGGACTGAATGATTTCCGGGTTTGAGGACCTGAGTGCCGCGACGCTCCTGCTGGTCATCGTGGCCGGATTCGCCGCCGGCTGGATCGACGCGGTCGTGGGCGGCGGCGGGCTGCTGCAGTTGCCGGTCATGCTCATGCTGCCCGGCATCACGCCGGTGCAGGCGCTGGCGACGAACAAGATGGGCTCGATCTTCGGCACGGCCACGAGTTCTCTCACGTACTACCGGCGGGTCGGCCCCGACCTGCGCACGGCCCTGCCCATGGCCGGGGTCGCCCTCACCGGCAGTGTCGGCGGCGCGGTGCTGGCGGCCAGCCTGCCGGCGTCGGTCTTCAAACCGATCATCGTGGCCGCCCTCATCGCCGTCGCGCTCTTCACCGCGCTCAAGCCGGCCATCGGCGAGCACACGATGCTGCGCTTTGCCGGGCACCGGCACTATGTGCTGGCATGCCTCATCGGCGGCGTAATCGGGTTCTACGACGGCCTGATCGGGCCGGGCACCGGTTCGTTCCTTGTCATCGCGCTGGCCGGGCTCATGGGCTACGCGTTCCTGGAGGCCAGCGCGAAGGCGAAGATCGTCAACCTGGCCACGAACGCCGGGGCGCTCATGTTCTTCCTGCCGCACGGGTCGCTGCTGTGGGGCGTGGGCCTGGTGCTGGGTGGAGCGAACATGGCCGGCGGCTACCTGGGGGCGCGCACGGCCGTCAAGAAGGGCAACGGGTTCATCCGGATCGTGTTCCTGGTGGTGGTGACCGTGCTGATCGTCAAACTCGGGCTGGACGTCTGGCGCGAGAACTTCGGCCGGTAGCCGCCCATCCACGCGGCGGCGGGCTACACGAGGGGCTTGAGCTGGTGGGCGGCCGGCAGGCCGCGGACGGCCGAACCGGCCATCGTCGCCGCCACCCACAGCGAGCGCTGCGCGTCGGCCTCATGGTCCGGCTTGGCCAGGTACCACAGGGCGTTCTCGACCTCCCGCACGATCGCCCATTCGGTGGCGACGCCTGCGTCCAGCCCGGCCGCCGCGCACAAGGCGTCGCAGCGGGCCCGCAGGGCGGCCTCCGGGTTGTGCCGGGGCAGCTCCAGGATCCGGTTCCACAGGCACGGGGCCACGGCGAACTCCGCCTCCCCGATCGACGCCTGCGGATCGATGGCCACGTAGCCGGGGGCGTCCAGCCTGCCCAGGATGTTCATGTAGTGCAGGTCCGTGTGGACGAGGACGTCCCGCCCGCTGCGCCGGCCGACGATGCCGCGGGTCTGGCACACCTCCAGCGCGGCCTCCAACAGCCACCGTTCGAACGGCCTGCCGAGTGTCTCCCATTGCGCGGGCAGGTCGTCCGAGTATTGCTCGGCAACGTCGGCAACGTGGGGCAGGGCCGCCCACCCGGGCCGCCCGTCGGGGGTGATGCACAGCGACTTCATGATGGCGCCCCACGTCTCGACCGCCTCGTCCATGGCGACGGTTTGCAGCGACCGGCCGGCGTCGAGCCTGGCCAGCAGCAGCGCGCTCGTGTCCCGGTCGTCGGCGACGAGTTCCACGGCGCCGAGGCCTCCCCACAGGTCAAGGGCGATCGGCTCCAGGGCCGCGTCCTCCAGGGGGTGGCTGATCTTCAGCGCGAGTGCGGTACCGTCGCCGCTGCGGACCGGGACCACGATGGCCCAATGCCCGTGCCACGGTGTGGCCCCGGCCGGCAGGTCGACGGAAAGGTTCCACCGCGCCAGCGCCGAAATGATCAGGTCCGGCAAGACAGACAGCCATTTCCGGCCGGCGGGGGTGCGTTCGTGGCGTTCCCGCAGTTCCGGTGGAATGGGGGTGGTACTCACACTGTCAAGTCTAGCCCCAGCTCCTCCCCGCGGAGCCGTGCAACCACCGCCCACGCGGCTAGACCACGCCCGCGGCACCCAGCATCGTGCCAATGCTGAAGGTGGCGGCCAGCGCGAGCGCTCCACCGAGGACCACGCGCACCGACGCACGCGTCCGGGATCCGCCGCCGATCATGGCGCCGACGGCGCCCGTCGCGGCCAGGGCGACGAGGACGGCGACGAACGTCACCGGCACGCGCATCCCGGCCGGTGGAAGCAGGATGGCCAGCATGGGCAGCAGGGCACCGAGCAGGAAGGAGACGGCGGAGGCGAGGGCGGCGTGCCACGGGCTGGCGACCTCATCCTCATCGAGGTTGAGCTGCGCGTCCAGATGGGCCTGCAACTCGTCGTGGTCGCTCAGTTCCCGGGCCACGAGCAACGCGGTCTGCGGCGACAGCCCCTTCTGCCGGTACGCGGCGGCCAGGCCGGCGACGTGGTCGCCGGCGGACGCCAGGCGGTCGCGCATGCCCGAAATCATGGCGTGCTGGCTGTCCCGCTGGCTGCTGACGGAGACATATTCGCCCAGCGCCATGGAGATCGCACCACCGACGACGGCGGCCAGGCCGGCGGTCAGGATCGGTCCGGTGCCCGTGGTCACGCCGGCCACACCGACAACGACGGCGGCGACCGAGACAATGCCGTCGTTGGCGCCCAGCACACCCGCGCGCAGCCAATTCAGACGGGAGGCAATTTCGGCCGTGCGCGGCAGGTCGTACGTGCGTGAGAGCTGCTCCGTGTTCTTCATGAACCCAGCAAAACACCCGGGGAAATGGGGCGCCAGCAAGGAAAGCATGCCCTCAAGAAGGCATGCCTTGGCTACGGTGCCGCCGTGGCTGGCACCGTGGTCGGCACCGTGGCCGCGGGGATGCCGGGCAGCGCGGAAACCGTCCCGCCCCACGCGACCTGGTTCAGCGTCGACTGCATCAGGCCCTCGACGGCGACCAGGCGGAGCCCGTCAACAGCGGGAGCCGGCGTGGCCGCTGCCGTCGACCGGCCGGCCGACGGCGTCGTGGCCGGGGACGGGGACGGAGACGGGCCGCCCGGCAGACTCATGGGGGAGCCGGTTGCCTGGTCGGCCACCGGCGTGGAGACTGCGGCGAGGTCGGCGTACACGCCGGCCACCTGTTCCTCGAGCATGGCCAACGCGGACGCGGGATTCTGCGTGAACCCCGGGGCGAGGGCGAATCCGGGCACGGTGGCCGGTGCCGGCAGGCAGCGCTGGGCCAGCTGCGTCGCCAGCTCGGCGAGCGACGCCTCGTGGACGGCCAACATGGTCGAGGCCTGGGTGAAGTTTGGTTCGGCGAATCGGGTCGTGGCGACCTGGTAGGCGTAGACGGCCTTCTGCTCCGCGGCCGCGGCGGCCGCCAACGCGCGGTCCTCGCCCATGCCCGGTGCCGGTTGGCGGGTGCCCGTGCAGGTGGGGGCGGGGTCAGGGGTCGCGGCCGCCGGCGCCAGGGAGTGCGAGGTCGGTGCCGGCAGCCTGAATGCAGCGGCCAACGACCGGGCATTGACCACCTGGTTCGTTCCCACCGAGGCGAACAGCCGGCCCATGGCTCCGTCCGCCACCCGTGCGGCGGTCAATGCGGCGGTGCCGTTCGCGGCGAGCCGGGTGACGAGGGCCTCGGCGGTGGTCGACGGCGCGACAGTCTTTGACGGCGGGGCGGTGTTTGACGGCGGGGCGGTGCCCACCGACAGGGCCGTGACCTGGCCGGCCAGATTCGTGATCGTCCCGTTCAGCGGCCCCTGGGCGGCCGCGTCGGCGGTCGCCTGCAGGGCCGTGGCCGAGGCGAGCAGGCCGGAGGTGGCGGCCAGCATGTGTTGGCGGGCCAGCTCCGTGGCGGACGGGCCGTCCGCGCTTCGATTGTCGGCCACGACGGTGCCCATGACGATCACCAACGCGGCGATCACGGCGAACAACGCGGCATTGCGCGCCACCGCCCATGGGCGGCGAGGGACCGGCCGCCCATTTTCATCGGGCAGCGCATCGGACAGTGCACCGGACACTGCATCGGACGGTGCCGCCGGCCGCGCCCCGGCCCGGCGTGCAGGGTGTGGGGTGTCCGGGGGCCCGGCCGCCACCTCGGTGGCACGACGCTCGCGCCGGGTCAGCGGAACGGCGGCGTCGGCAACGGCGGTGTCGGATACGGCGGTGTCATCGGGGACGACGGCGGCGGGTCCGGCGGGTGCCGCGGGCGCGTCCGGCTCCGGCCCGGATTCGACGGATTCCGGGGTCACGGTGTCGGCTTCCGCGGGCTCGGCGACCGGCTGGGCCGTGTCGTTGGGGGCGGGGTCGTTGGCGGCGGGGTCGTTGGCGGCGGGCCTGCCAGAGTCGGGCCCGGCCTCCGCCGGCACAACCGATTCCGGCGCAACCGACGCCGGCGCTGGGACGGGACCGTCCGCCGTCGTACCGTCAACCGGTTCCGGTGCGTCGTCACCGACCGGCGCAAGCACCGGGGAGCGCCCAGGCGCCGGCGAAACAGGATCCGCACCGGCCGCGGCATTCCGCGGCGGGCCGGCGGGGGCGCTCACCCGGCGGTGGCCGCGGCGCTTGCGCGGCGGGGTCCCTCCCGCATCCGGGGTCGGGGTTGCGAGCGGCGAGCCGTGCGCGTCCGGGACAGGGGAAGGAGAATCAGTCACAACAGACGATGATGTCACGGTGTTCGCGGCGAACGCATACCGCGAACCCCCGGTGCGGCGGGAACGCCGTGCGTTCTTGCTCACAGAGCAGAGCCGGGGCCGAGATTCGTTCCCCGGGCACCGGCGAAACTCGGTACTCTTGGACGTACAACATCATCGTCGGGAGGCGGCAGCTCTTATGACCAGGCCGGATCGGTCCCATGCGTCCCACGACAGCAGGCAAGCAGCCGAAATGCACGCGGCAACGCGGGCCGAGGCGCAACGCCTTTGCGAACTTTTGGCCCCCACGGTGGAGGCTGCCGGGCTGTACCTGGAGGATGTCGTCGTCCATCTGGCCGGCATGCACCGTACGGTCCACGTCGTCGTGGACCTGCCGGAAAACGAATTGGGTGGCGTGGGCCTGGATGCGATCGCCCAGGTGTCGCACGCACTCTCCGACACCCTCGACGCGGACCCGCACGACGACGGGCGGCCCTACGACCTTGAGGTGTCCTCTCCCGGGGCCACCCGCCCGCTCACCGAGCCGCGCCACTGGCGTCGCGCCGTGGGGCGCATGGTGACCATCAATGTCGTCCAGGGCGAGGGCGTCACGGGCCGCATCCTGCAGGTCGATGACGACGGCGTGCTGCTCCGTCCCGAACTGCCCGTGAAGAAGGGCATGAAGCCCAAGCAGGGCCCGGACGAAAGGATCTTGTTCGCCGCCATCCGCCGCGGCAAGGTCGAAGTGGAATTCAACCGCCTGGATGAGGCGGAACTAAACCTGGAATTTGGCGGTCCCGGCGACGCCGTGGCCGATGGAGAGGAAAGCTGACATGGATATCGATATGAGCGCGCTTCGGCTGCTGGAGCGTGAGCGTGAGATCCCGCTCGATCTCCTGATCCCGACGATCGAGCAGGCCCTGCTGGTGGCCTACCAGAAATCGCCGGGCGCCATCGACAACGCCCGGGCCGAACTGGACCGCAAGAGCGGGCACGTCACCATCTGGGCCGTCGAGATCGACGAGGACGGTTCGCCCGTCGGCGAATTCGATGACACGCCGCAGGGTTTCGGCCGGATCGCCGCCAGCACGGCCCGCCAGATCATCCTGCAGCGGCTGCGCGATGTCGAGGACGACAACGTGCTCGGCGAATTCCGCGGCAAGGAGGGTGAGCTGGTCGCCGGCCAGATCCAGCAGGGCACCAACCCGCACATGATCCAGGTCAACCTGGGCTCCGTCGAGGGCGTCCTGCCGCCGACCGAGCAGGTGCCCGGCGAAAGCTACCGGCACGGGAACCGGCTGCGCGCGTATGTCGTGGACGTGCACCGCGGCCTGAAGGGCCCGTCCATCACGCTGTCCCGGTCCCACCCGGGCCTGGTGCGCAAGCTGTTCGAGCTGGAGGTCCCGGAGATCGCCGACCAGGCCGTCGAGATCGTGGCGCTGGCGCGTGAGGCCGGCCACCGGACCAAGATCGCCGTGCGTGCCAACCAGCCCGGCATCAACGCCAAGGGTGCCTGCATCGGCGAAATGGGGTCGCGGGTGCGGGCCGTCATGTCGGAGCTGAACGACGAGAAGATCGACATCGTCGACTACAGCGACGACCCGGCGACGTTCATCGCGAACTCCCTGTCGCCGTCGAAGGTCGTCAGGGCGGAGATCACCGACGCCGAAGCCCGCTCCGCCCGCGTCATCGTCCCCGACTACCAGCTGTCCCTGGCCATCGGCAAGGAAGGGCAGAATGCCCGGCTGGCCGCGAAGCTCACCGGGTGGCGCATCGACATCGTCTCCGACGCCTCGGCGGAATAGGTAAGCCGTGCCCCGGCGCGGTAGACTTGCATGGACCGGGCCGTGGAGGCTGTCAACATCTTCATGAGGCGTGCGCGACGTGACTGGAAGCAGCAAGGCAACCGGTGACGTCGCCCTTGCAACTGTGGATGGTCCCGTGCGAACCTGCATAGGATGTCGGAAAACCGACGCCCAGTCACAGCTGGTGCGACTGGTGCGCAGCACGAATGCGGCGGGGCAACCCGCCGTCGTCGTCGATGAGCGCCGTCGCCTGCCTGGAAGGGGTGCTTGGCTGCACCCCGCCCCGGCCTGCCTGGCCAACGCCGTGAAACGCAAGGCCATTGGGCGCGCCTTTCCGGGCACCCCCGATGCCGGCGACGTCATGGCCCGCCTTGGCAGTGCCGGAACCGAACCTTAAGTCGAAGAACCGAATAGTCCCTTTGTGAAAGCGGGTCTGAAAACCGATGGAAACCCAATGAGTGCCCAGCGATGAGTGCCCACTAATGAGCATGTTGCAGTGCTCTGAGACCGCCCATTCCGACATGGAATGTCGCAGTAGCAAATAGACGGTTCGTACCTGTCCGGTGCGGGCCGAGACAGGAGAAATGTGGCCAAGGCCCGCGTCCACGAGCTTGCAAAAGAGCTCGGCATCACCTCGAAGGAAGCAGTCAGCAAGCTGCAGGAATTGGGCGAATTCGTTCGCTCCGCGTCATCCACCATTGAGGCCCCCGTCGTGAAGAAGCTTCGCGACGCGTTCCCGGTTGCCCCGAAGGGCGCCGACTCCGCCCTCGGCGCAAAGTCCGCGCCGACCCCCGGTCCCAAGCGTGCCCCGGCCGCCCAGGCGGAGGCTCCGGCCGCGTCTGCCACCGCGGAGGCCCCCAGCACACCGGCTGCCAGCGCACCGGCGGCTCCCGCCTCCAGCGTGCCGGCTGCTCCGGCCCCGAGTGCATCGGCGGCTCCGGCACCCGGCGCCCCGGCGGCTCCGGCCCCCAGCGCGCCGGCCGTGAGTTCGACGACGGCGGAGACGCCCGTGGCCAAGCCGGCCACGGCCCCGTCGCCGGCCGGCCCGCGCCCCGGCAACAATCCGTTCGCGACCTCGCAGGGCATGCCCCGTGCGGGTGGCCGCGGCGACGGAAACCGGGCCCCGCGTCCGGGTGCCGCCGGCCCCCGCCCGGGCAACAACCCCTTCGCAACGTCCCAGGGCATGCCCCGTCCGGGCGCCCCGCGCTCCGGCGAGGCCGGCGCGGGTGGGCCCCGCCCGGCGGCCGGTGCGGGCGGACCCCGCCCCGGCGCGCCACGTCCCGGCGCACCACGCCCGGGCGCTCCACGTCCGGGTGCCGCGGCGGCGCGTCCCGGCGGTCCCCGGCCGACACCGGGCATGATGCCCAAGCGTGCCGAGCGTCCCGCCGCTCCCGGCCGTCCGGCCGGTGGTCCGGGCCGTGGCCGTCCGGGCGCTCCGGGTGGAGCACCCGGTGCAGGCACCGGTGGCGGCGCTCCCGCCGGCGGCGGTTTCGGCAAGGGCGGCCGCGGTCGCGGTGGCACCCAGGGCGCCTTCGGCAAGGGAGGCGCCGGTCGCGGCAAGCAGCGCAAGTCGAAGCGGGCGAAGCGGCAGGAACTGGAGCAGATGAGTGCTCCGTCGCTGGGTGGCGTGAGCGTGCCCCGCGGCGACGGCAACACCGTTGTCCGGCTGCGCCGCGGCTCGTCCATCACGGACTTCGCCGACAAGATCGAGGCGAACCCGGCCGCGCTGGTGACCGTCCTGTTCCACCTCGGTGAGATGGCCACGGCCACCCAGTCCCTCGACGAGGACACGTTTGCCGTCCTTGGCGAGGAGCTCGGCTACAAGATCCAGGTTGTCTCCCCGGAGGACGAGGAACGCGAGCTGCTGAGCAGCTTCGACATCGACTTCGAGGCCGAGCTGGAGGCCGAAGGCGACGAGGACCTCGAGGCCCGCCCGCCCGTTGTCACGGTCATGGGCCACGTCGACCACGGCAAGACCCGCCTGCTGGACGCCATCCGCAAGTCGAACGTGGTCGCCGGCGAGGCCGGTGGCATCACCCAGCACATCGGCGCCTACCAGATCGTGCACGACCACGAGGGTACCGAGCGCCGCATCACGTTCATCGACACCCCGGGCCACGAGGCGTTCACCGCCATGCGTGCCCGTGGCGCCAAGGTCACCGACATCGCCGTGCTGGTGGTCGCCGCGGACGACGGCGTCATGCCGCAGACCGTTGAGGCGCTCAACCACGCCCAGGCGGCCAATGTGCCGATCGTCGTGGCCGTGAACAAGATCGACAAGGAAGGCTCGAACCCGGAGAAGATCCGTGGCCAGCTGACCGAGTACGGCCTGGTTCCCGAGGAGTATGGTGGCGACACCATGTTCGTGGACGTGTCCGCCCGCGAGAACCTGAACATCGACGAGCTGCTCGAGGCCGTGCTGTTGACGGCCGACGCGGCGCTGGACATGCGCGCCAACCCGAACAAGGATGCCCGCGGCATCGCCATCGAGGCGAACCTGGACAAGGGCCGCGGTTCCGTGGCCACCGTCCTGGTGCAGTCCGGCACGCTGGAGGTCGGCGACACGATCGTCGCCGGCACCGCCCACGGCCGCGTCCGCGCCATGTTCGACGAGAACGGCGACGCCATCGCCGAGGCCGGGCCGTCGCGTCCGGTCCAGGTGCTGGGCCTCTCCAGCGTCCCGCGCGCCGGCGACACGTTCTTCGTCACCGGCGACGAGCGCACCGCGCGCCAGATCGCCGAGAAGCGCGAGGCCGCCGACCGCAACGCCGCCCTGGCCAAGCGCCGCAAGCGCATCAGCCTGGAGGACTTCGACCAGGCCGTGGCCGAGGGCAAGGTCGACACCTTGAACCTGATCCTCAAGGGCGACGTGTCCGGTGCCGTCGAGGCACTGGAGGACTCGCTGCTGAAGATCAGTGTCGGCGACGACGTGCAGCTGCGCGTCATCCACCGCGGCGTTGGCGCCATCACGCAGAACGACGTCAACCTGGCGACCGTCGACAACGCCATCATCATCGGCTTCAACGTGAAGCCGGCGGAGCGTGTCGCGGAGCTGGCCGACCGTGAGGGCGTCGACATGCGCTTCTACTCGGTCATCTACGCCGCCATCGACGACATCGAACTGGCGCTCAAGGGCATGCTCAAGCCCGAGTATGAGGAAGTCCAGCTGGGCACGGCGGAGGTCCGCGAGATCTTCCGCTCGTCCAAGGTCGGCAACATTGCCGGTTCCCTGGTTCGCTCCGGCATCATCCGGCGCAACGCCAAGGCCCGCGTGCTGCGCGGCGGCAAGGTCGTCGGCGACAACCTCACCGTGGACTCGCTCAAGCGGTTCAAGGATGACGCCACCGAGGTCCGTGACGGCTTCGAATGTGGCATCGGCCTCGGCTCGTTCAACGACCTGCAGATCGACGACGTCATCGAGACGTTCGAGATGCGCGAGAAGCCGCGCGCCTGACCTGCAACACCACCGATTGGGTGCCCGCGGACGAGCCGCGGGCACCCAATCGGCTTTACCGTCAAACCGTCGGCCGGGCCGGCGGACAACCCCTTCGCTTGTACCCCGAGGAGTACCCATGGCTGACTCAGCCCGTGCCGCGAAACTGGCACAACGCATCAAGGTGATCGTGGCCGAAGGGCTGCGCCGCAGCGTCAAGGATCCCCGCGTCGAGGGCATCACCGTCACCGACGCGCGCGTGACCAACGATTTGCAGCATGCCACCGTCTACTACACCGTGTTCGGTGACGACACGGCGCAGGCCGACGCGAAGGTCGGTCTGGAGAAGGCCAAGGGCGTGCTGCGCCAGGAGGTCGGCCGGAACATCACGGTCCGGCTGACGCCGACGCTCGACTTCGTCGCGGACGAGATCCCCGTGAATGCCAGCAACCTCGAGGCGCTGCTGCGCACCGCCAAGGAGCGGGACGCGAAACTGGCCGCACTGGCCGAGGGCGCCGAGTTTGCCGGCGACTCCGACCCGTACAAGAAGCCCGAAGCGGCCGACGACGGGGAATAGTCCCCACGCCCGAGGGGCCAGGCGGATTTCGACGAGCTCAATCACCGGTGGTCGAGCCTGGGCCCACGGCCGCGAGGGGCCCCGACCGAGCTTGCGAGGGCGGGGAGCGGCTGGGGAGCGAGACCGGGGGACGGTGATTTCGACGAGCTCAATCACCGGTGGTCGAGCTTGTCGAGACCCCGTACAGGGTGGCGGCCTCGAACAGGTTCAGGAATGCCAACTGGCGGGTCTTGCCGCGCCAGTCCAGGCTCATCAGCCGGGCCGGCTGGGCCCGCGGCGATCTCCCCGACGCGGGATTTGCCCGGGTGGTGCCTTCACTTGTCCTGGATGCCGTGGCCGTCATGGGGGCCGCGCTTGTCCGCCGTCTCCCGACGGACAGGACACGGCCTGGTTCCACGATTGCTGGAAGGTCAATGAAGGTTTCCCGTAGCAGCCGCGCCGCCCGGCACCGATATACTGGTGGGCGTGCTTTCCGGACTGGTAATCGTTGACAAACCGCAGGGATGGACCAGCCATGACGTGGTGGCCCGCCTGCGGCGCCTCGCGGGCACCCGGAAGGTCGGCCACGCCGGCACGCTCGACCCGATGGCCACCGGCGTGCTCGTCGTCGGCATCAACAAGGCCACCCGGCTGCTCACCTACATCGTCGGCACCACCAAGGCGTACGACGCCACCATCCGCCTGGGCCGCGCCACCGTCACCGACGACGCCGAGGGCGAGGTCACGCAGACGCGGACGACGGCGGCGGTCACCTTCGACGCCGTCCGCGCCGGCATCGCCGGGCTCACCGGCCCGATCGACCAGGTGCCCAGCAGCGTCAGCGCCATCAAGGTCAACGGCGAACGGGCCTATGCGCGGGTCCGGTCCGGCGAGGACGTCACGCTCGCCGCGCGCCCCGTCACCATCGACGCGTTCGACGTCCACGACCTGGTCCGCGGCACCGACGACGATGGCGAGTACCTCGACGTTGACGTCAGCGTGCGCTGCTCATCCGGCACCTACATCCGCGCGCTGGCCCGCGACCTCGGAGAGGGCCTCGGCGTGGGCGGGCACCTGACCGCGCTGCGCCGCACCGCCGTCGGACCCTACACGTTGGCGCAGGCACGCACGCTCGACGAACTGGCCGACGATTTCGTCATGCTGGACATCGCCGACGCCGCGCGGGCACTCATGCCCGTCCGGGAGCTCACCGCCGGGGAAGCCGTGGAACTGTCGTTCGGCCGGCGCATCCCGGCCAGTGAGCATGGTCGGCACACCGCAGCGGACCCGGCCGCCGCGTTCGCCCCGGACGGCACGCTCACGGCACTGCTGGCGGACCGCGGCAACTACGCCAAACCCGTGCTCGTCTTCCCGCCCGATCCCGAAATGAGACCCGAAATAGCCCCGATCAACAGCCACCGAACCCCGCGACCATGACCGTTGACGGCTGGTTCATCGCCGCACTCGTCATTGGAGTGCTGTCCACCGTCACCTGCGTCGGGGCGGCGATCCTGAAGAAGAAACCCAACGACATCACGCTGCTCGCCGTGGCCGCGGTCTGGCTGTTCACGCTCGTGTACCTGGTCGCCTCGATCGTGCGCGTGGCCACCGGATCGACCATCGCCGGGGCAACGTGGGAGTTCTGGGCCTACCTGGTCACGGCCGTCTGCATCCCCATCGCCGGGTTTTACTGGGCCATGCTGGAACGGTCGTTCTGGAGCAACTACGTGCTGGGCGCGGTCGGCGTCACGGTCGTCGTCATGATGGCCCGCATGGCGCAGATATGGTACGGCTCGGGCGCACCGGCCGCGGCCGCGCTGCACGGCCTCACGACCATCGGATTCGGCGCCTAGGCGCGCCGGTACAGGAGCGGAACATGACACAGGAAACCCCCACCGAACCTCGCGACACGGAGCAGGCCCCCGACAACGGGCGGCGGTCCGGCGCCGGCCGGCTGCTCATCACGGTGTACGCCATCTTCGCCATCGCCGCCACCGCGAGGGCCGGCTTCCAGATCGCCACCCAGTTCGAGCAGGCGCCGCTGGCCTACCTGCTCTCCGCGTTCGCCGCCGTCGTGTACATCGTCGCGACCGTGTCGTTGGCCAGCCGGGGCCGGACCGCGGCGCGCATCGCCGCCGCCGCCATCGTCGTCGAACTTCTCGGCGTGCTGGTGATAGGCAGCCTGAGCCTGGCCGACCCGGCCGCATTCCCGAAAGCCACCGTGTGGAGCCTGTACGGACAGGGCTACGTGTTCGTGCCGCTGGTCCTGCCCATCCTCGGCCTGTGGTGGCTGTACCGGCACCGGACGCGCGCATGAGCGCCCCACGGCTGGGTGACGGTCTGACCACGCTGCGCGCGTTCACGGACGACGACGCCGCGTCCTACGCCGCGATCCTCCGGGATGAGCTGAACGTCACATGGGCCGGATCCAACGCCGCCGCCACCGACGAAACGGCCCGGCAGGAGATCCGGGACGTCCTGGCCCGCGGCTGGCAGGCCGGCGACTACCTGCGCTTCGCCGTCGAGGAGGACCTTGGGGCCGGGCCGGAGGTGATCGGCACCGTCAGCCTGCAACGCGTGTTCCGCCCCGCGGGCGGCGGCGGGTCCGCGTCCGTCGGGATCAAGCTGGCCGGGGCCGGCCGCGGCCGGGGGAGCGGTACGCGCGCCGTCGAGCTGCTGTGCGGCTACGCCTACGGCACGCTCGGCGTGGACATCCTGCATTGGCAGGCCACGGTCGGCAACACGGCCAGCAGGTCGCTGGCCGAACGGGCCGGCTTCACGCTCGCCGCCACCATTCCCGGGTTCGGGCACGTGGACGGCGCCGTCGCGGACGGCTGGGTGTTCAGCCAGACCGCCTCGCATTGGCATGCCCGCGGCGACGCCCCGGCACCCGAGCTCGAGCCGGCACCCGTCGTCCCGGCACTCACGGACGGGTCCGTGGTGTTGCGCGCCCTTGACGTTGCCGACGCCGGGGCGCTGGTTGCCAACTGCCGGGACGCCGAGGCCGTGCGCTGGACCACGGTGCCGCTGGACTACACGATGGAGCACGCGCTCGGTTTCATCAACGAGATCACCGTCGACGGGTGGCGGACGGGCAAGAACCTGACGTTCGCCGTGGCCGACGCCGCAACGAACGCGCTGCTGGGCACCATCGACCTGCAGTGCAACGCACCCGGACAGGCCGCCATCGGCATCAACTTCGGCGTGGCGGCGCGCGGCACGGGCGCCGCGGAACGGGCCGTGCGGCTCCTCGTCGACTTCGCGTTCACGCAACTGAACCTCAGCTACCTGCACTGGACGGCCATGGTGCCGAACTGGGGCAGCCGGAAACTGGCCTGGAAGGTCGGGTTCGTGCTGGAAGGCACCATCCGCGGCGGCTACAGCGACCGCGGCACACCGGCCGACAAATGGGTCCTGACCCTGGCCGACGGCGACGCGCGCACACCCGCCGGTCCGTGGGACGGCCCGGCCCGGCCCACGGACCATCAGCAGGTACTCTAGGAAAGGTTTCCGGGCCGCCATTCCCGGTTGCCGGAAACGGCGGCCCGGAGGGGCCGCCGGCAGGCAATGCCCATCACGGCACTGGCAATTACGGCAAGGCCAATCACAGCAATGGCAATCACGGCAAGACAAGCAGCAAAAGGCAGGTAAGCGGTGCAGATCTGGAACTCCCTGGCACAGGTGCCCGACGGCTACGGCCCGTCGGTCGTCACGTTGGGCAACTTCGACGGTCTGCACCTCGGCCACCAGGAAGTCCTCGGCGTCGTGCGCGACGTCGCCGCCGCGAAGGGCGCGCGGGCCGTGGCCCTCACCTTCGACCCGCACCCCGCCCAGGTGCACCGGCCCGAATCGGCGCCCGCGCAGATCATGGGACTGGCCGCGAAACTGGACGCCATGGCCGAAACCGGGCTCGACGCGGTGGTCGTCCTCGAGTACACCCTCGACTTCGCCCAACAATCACCCGAGGAGTTCGTCAAGAACGTGTTCGTCGACGCGCTCGGCGCCGGCACCGTCGTCGTCGGCCACGACGTGCGGTTCGGGCGGGGCAATTCCGGCGACCTGGCGACCATGGTGGAGCTGGGCACCCAACTGGGCTTCGACGTCGTCGTGGTTGACGACAAGGGGCGCGACCGGCGCTGGTCATCGACGTGGGTGCGCGAGGCCCTCGTCAACGGCGACGTGGCCATGGCCGCGGAGGTCCTCGGGCGGCACCACCGCGTGTGCGGCGAGGTCGTGCACGGCGCCGCCCGCGGCCGCGCGCTCGGCTTCCCGACCGCGAACCTGGCCGACGACGCCACCGGCATCATCCCGGCCGACGGCATCTACGCCGGCTGGCTGACCGACCTGAACGGGAAGGTCTGGCCGGCCGCGATCTCCATCGGCTCCAACCCCACGTTCGCCGGCGTGAGCCGCCAAGTCGAGGCGTTCGTGCTCGACCGGCCCGAGGAGCCGGTCGAGGCGTTCGACCTGTACGGCCAGCAGGTGTGCCTCGACTTCGTGGACCGGTTGCGCGGCATGGTCGCCTACACGGGCCCGGAGGCGCTCATCGCACAGATGCGCCTGGACGTGGAGCAATGCCGGGGCATCCTCGCCTGACCCACCGGGCTTCCGCCGCTTCGACAGAACCCGCGCCCCTGCCGTAAACTGGGGGACGGGAATCCGGCTGCAGTCCGTGGTGGCTGGATTCAACTGTGTGGGGGGCGCTTCGGCACGCCGCACGGCATTCGTTTACACGGCACAAACCAAGGAGTTACCTGTGGCATTGGACGCCGCTGTCAAACAAGAAATCATGCAGGCCTACGCGACCCACGAGGGTGACACGGGCTCGCCCGAGGTCCAGATCGCGATGCTGTCCCGACGCATCTCCGACCTGACCGAGCACCTCAAGTCGCACAAGCACGACCACCACACCCGTCGTGGTCTGATGGCGCTGGTGGGCCGTCGTCGTCGTCTCCTGGGTTACCTCAAGGACACCGACATCACCCGCTACCGTACGCTCATCGAGCGCCTCGGCCTGCGCCGCTAGCATGACTTGAACGGCGGTCCCTCCTGTTCCTGGGGAGGGGCCGCCGTTCGCAGTACCGGCCGGGGGACCCGGCCGGGCAACAATTCAACAAAGGGAAGCAGCCGGCATCGCGCATTCGCGGTCCTCGGTAGTGGCCTCCGGGAGCACGCCCCACGGGCGGGCCCGTGGGCCTCGATCGAAGACCGGGTGTCGTACAGGGTCTTCACCGCACCGCGGTGGAGACCCTGGGCTGAGGCCGGGGGTTTCCCGCCCACCCCGCGCACGCGCACCCCACAAGGGTGCCGTGCCAGTGACAAGGAAACGGAGGTGACTCTCCATGGAGGGTCCCGAAATTCAGTTCGCAGAGGCCGTCATCGACAACGGCCGGTACGGCCAGCGCGTCGTCCGGTTCGAGACCGGGCGCCTCGCCCAGCAGGCCGCCGGTTCGGCCATGGTCTACATCGACGAGGACACCGCGCTGCTCTCGGCCACCACGGCCGGCAAGCACCCGCGCGAGGGCTTCGACTTCTTCCCGCTGACCGTCGATGTGGAAGAGCGCATGTACGCCGCCGGCCGCATCCCCGGCAGCTTCTTCCGCCGTGAGGGCCGCCCGTCCACGGAGGCCATCCTGGCCTGCCGGCTCATGGACCGCCCGCTGCGCCCGGCCTTCGTCAAGGGCCTGCGCAACGAGGTCCAGATCGTGGTCACCGTGTTGGCGATCAACCCGGACGTGCTGTACGACGTGGTGGCCATCAACGCCTCCTCGATGTCCACGCAGCTCTCCGGCCTGCCGTTCTCCGGCCCCATCGGCGGCGTGCGCGTTGCCCTGGTCGACGACGGCAACGGCGCCCAGTGGGTTGCCTTCCCGAAGCACTCCGAGCTGCAGAACGCCGTGTTCAACATGGTGGTTGCCGGCCGCATCGCCGGTGATGATGTCGCGATCATGATGGTCGAGGCCGAGGCCACCGACAACTCCTGGAACCTGATCAAGGAACAGGGCCACACCGCCCCGACCGAAGAGGTCGTCGCCGAGGGCCTGGAGGCGGCCAAGCCGTTCATCCGCGCCTTGTGCGAGGCCCAGGCAGACCTTGCCGCCCGTGCCGCGAAGCCGACCGTCGAGTTCCCGGTCTTCCTGGACTACCAGGACGATGCGTTCGAGGCCGTCAACGCCGCGGCCGCCACGAAGCTGGCCGAGGTGTTCTCCATCGCCGACAAGCAGGAGCGCGACACCGCCTCCGACGCGCTGAAGCAGGAAGTCCTGGCCTCCCTGGCCGGCGACTTCGAGGGTCGCGACAGCGAGCTCTCCGCCGCGTTCCGCTCCGTCACGAAGGCCGTGGTGCGCCAGCGCATCCTCAAGGACCAGATCCGCATCGACGGACGCGGCCTGACGGACATCCGCCAGCTCACGGCCGAGGTCGAGGTGCTCCCGCGCGTGCACGGCTCCGCCATCTTCGAACGCGGCGAGACCCAGATCATGGGTGTCACCACGCTGAACATGCTCAAGATGGAACAGCAGATCGACTCGCTGTCGCCGGTGACGCGCAAGCGCTACATGCACAACTACAACTTCCCGCCGTACTCCACCGGGGAGACCGGCCGCGTGGGCTCGCCCAAGCGCCGCGAAATCGGCCATGGCGCCCTCGCCGAGCGCGCCATCGTGCCGGTGCTGCCGTCGCGCGAGGAGTTCCCGTACGCGATCCGCCAGGTCTCCGAGGCCCTCGGCTCCAACGGCTCGACGTCCATGGGCTCCGTCTGTGCGTCCACGCTGTCTCTTCTGAACGCCGGCGTGCCGTTGAAGGCCGCCGTGGCCGGCATCGCCATGGGCCTGGTCTCCGACCAGGTCGACGGCCAGACCCGCTACGCGGCGCTGACCGACATCCTGGGCGCCGAGGACGCGTTCGGCGACATGGACTTCAAGGTTGCCGGCACGTCCGAGTTCGTCACGGCCATCCAGCTGGACACGAAGCTCGACGGCATCCCGGCCTCCGTGCTGGCCGCCGCGCTGAAGCAGGCCCGCGAGGCCCGCCTGCACATCCTGGGCGTGCTCAACGCCGCCATCGACGTCCCGGACGAGATGAGCGAGTTCGCCCCGCGCGTCATCGCCGTCAAGATCCCGGTGGACAAGATCGGCGAGGTCATCGGCCCGAAGGGCAAGATGATCAACCAGATCCAGGAGGACACCGGCGCGGACATCTCCATCGAGGACGACGGCACCGTATACATCGGCGCCACCAACGGCCCGTCCGCCGACGCGGCCCGTTCGGCGATCAACGCCATCGCGAACCCGCAGGTTCCCGAGATCGGTGAGCGCTACCTGGGCACCGTTGTCAAGACCACGACGTTCGGCGCGTTCATCTCGCTGACGCCGGGCAAGGACGGGCTGCTGCACATCTCCGAGCTGCGCAAGCTCGCCGGTGGCAAGCGCGTGGACAACGTCGACGACGTTGTCTCCGTGGGCCAGAAGATCCAGGTGGAGATCACCAAGATCGACGACCGCGGCAAGCTGTCCCTGGCCCCGGTCGTGGCCGAGGACGCCGAGTCCGACGAAGCTGCCGAGTAGTCCATGGCAGTCACCCTATTGCCGCTGAGCTCCGCCGGCCTGACCGAATCCGGTGCGGCCGTGATCTCGGGCGGGGCGGGCGGCGCCGTCGTGCGCCGTTCCGTCCTGCCCGGGGGCGTGCGGGTCCTCACCGAGTCCATGCCCGGACAGCGGAGCGCGGCAATCGGGTTCTGGGTTGGTGTTGGCTCCCGGGATGAGGCCGGGGGCCAACACGGCTCAACCCATTTCCTCGAACACCTGCTGTTCAAGGGGACCAGCCGCCGCACGGCGCTGCAGATCGCCTCCGCGTTCGACGAGGTGGGCGGCGAGTCGAATGCGGCCACCGCCAAGGAAAGCACCTGCTACTACGCCCGCGTGCTGGACACGGACCTGCCCATGGCGATCGACGTGATCGCCGACATGGTCACCTCCGCCGTCCTCGACCCGGACGAACTCGAGCAGGAACGCGACGTCATCCTCGAGGAAATCGCCATGGACGGCGACGACCCGACCGACGTCGCCCATGAAAAGTTTGTTGCGGCCGTGATGGGGGAGCACCCGCTCGGCCGCCCGATCGGCGGAACCCCCGAGGCCATCAGGGCCGTGGCACGCGGCTCCGTCTGGGAACACTACCGCCGCCACTACCGGCCCGAGACGCTCGTCATCACGGCGGCCGGCGGACTGGACCACGACACCGTGTGCCGGCTCGTCTCCGACGCCCTGCAGGCGTCCGGGTGGAGCCTCGACGCAGACGCCCAACCCGTGGCACGGCGCGCCTCCGCGGCCGCGCAGATCACCGGGCGTCCCGGGCTGGAGGTGCACTTCCGCCAGGTCGAGCAGGCGAACGTGATCGTCGGCTGCCCGGCCATCAACGCCACCGACGACCGCCGGTTCGTGATGAGCGTGCTCAACTCCGTGCTCGGCGCGGGCATGTCCTCGCGCCTGTTCCAGGAGATCCGCGAGAAGCGCGGGCTCGTCTACTCGACGTACTCGTTCGCAGCCTCGTACGCCGATGCCGGCTATTTCGGCATGTACGCCGGCTGTGCCCCGGCGAAGACGGCCCAGGTCATCGGCCTGCTCACGGCCGAGCTGGAGAAACTGGCCGCCGACGGCATTACGGACGTGGAACTGGCCAAGGCCGTCGGGCAACTGTCCGGCGGCGTCGTCCTGGCGCTGGAGGACACGGGTTCGCGCATGTCCCGGCTGGGCCGGGCCGAACTGGTCTCCGGGGAATTCCTCGACATCGACGAGACCCTCTCCCGCATCCGCTCCGTCACGGCCGGGCAGGTGTGCGAACTGGCCCGGGAGTTGGCCGCCGCGCCACGCACCGTGACCGTCGTCGGCCCCTTCGACGAAGCGGAAACCTTCGGCCTCTAGTCCGTCGGTGGTCGAGCTTGGGCCAGTCGGTGGTCGAGCTTGTCGAGACCCGGGGATTTCGACGGGCTCAATCACCGGTGGTCGAGCTTGTCGAGACCCGGGATTTCGACGGGCTCAATCACCGGGCGACGGGCTCAATCACCGGGCGCGCGGGCTCCACTCAGGGCAGGGAGGTGTAGATCCCAGTCGTCGGCGCCGCGGTGAGCACCCCGGCCGCGGCGGCGCCCGGCCAGACGTCGGCGCGCAGGCGCGCCTCGAACGCCTCGGCGCGGCCCAGCTCGGCGAAGTCCAGGTCGATCGCCACGGCGGGACCGCCGTTGGCGGGTGTCCACAACCGGACGGCCAGCACACCCGATCCGATCCGGTCGAGTGGGTCGGAATCGAAGGCGCCCCGCCAGCGGGCAAGGTCGCGAACCGGGTGTTCGATGCGCAAGGTGTACATGACGATCCTCCAATGTCCCGGCGGACCGGTCCGGTCCGCATATCTGGACGCTACTCACCCGCCTGGCCCGCGCCCATCCCCGGTGGCGGGGATGGACGCCATACTGGTCCCATGGCCGGTTCATGGGCGCGCACGCGCCTGCTCGAACGGCTCGCGGCCCTGGCCGGCGCGAGGCCCGACGACGTCACGCTGCGAGTGGAGGCGCTGGCACTGCTGCGCCCGGTGATCGGGTTCGACTTCCACGCCTGGCCGCTGGCCGACCCCGGCAGCTGGACGGGGCTGGCCGCCCACGCCGCGCCCCCGGATCCGGCCGATGTGGCCCGACTCATCCGGGCCAAGTACCTGTGCCCGGTCAACCGGTGGACGGTCCTGGGAGCCGGCGCCGCCCAATCGCTCCTGCTGGCCACCGGCGACCGTCCGGCCGCCTCCAGCCTGTGGACGTCGGTGCTTGGCGGGTATGGGGTCAGCGACGCCGCGTCGGCCTGCTTCGCCGACGCCAACGGGTGCTGGGGTTGGCTGGACCTGTGGCGGGTGGGCGGTCCGGCGTTCACCGCTGACGACGTGCGGCTGCTGGGTGCGGCCACGCTGCCGCTCACGGCCGCCCTTCGCGCGTCCCGCGCCCGTGGTTTCACGCCGGTGGCCGATGGCGGGCCGTGGTCCGGCGCCGAACCGCCGGCCCCCGCCGTCCTCCTGCTGGACGACGCACTGGATGTCATCGGCGCCAGTGCCGGGGCGGGCGAGTGGCTGGCGTTGCTGCGGCCGCCACCGGCCCCGCATGATGCGGTCCCGGCGGAGGTGCTCAATGTCGCCGCCCAGTTGTTGGCCCGGGAGACGGGCGTGGACCGCCATGCCGCGGCGGTCCGGGCGCCGCTGGGGGTCGTTGCGGGCGGCCCGCCTGGACCCGGGCGGTGGTGCGGCCACGATCGCGGTCACCATCCAGGAGTGCCACGCTGCGGCCCGCCTCGGTGTCTTTGCCCGCAGCCACGCGCTCACGGCACGCGAACGCGAGATCGCGACGCTGCTGGCCGCCGGTGTCGCAGGATCCGCGCTGGCCGGCCGACTGGGCATCACCGGCAACACCCTCCAGGACCACTTCAAGGCCATCTACGCCAAGACGGGCGTCCACTCGCGGGAAGAACTCCTGGCCCGGGCCCTCGGTGGGGCCTAGTGGACATGTCTGGCGCCCACGCTGCAGGCGTGACGTGTGACGATCGGGCCGGGGAGGGAAGGTCGGGGAGAGGTGCAGGCATGGACACGACGCGGACGCAACCCCGACGGCCGGACCTGGCCACGCCGACGTCGACACCGTCGTCATCGGTGCCGGACAACAGGCAGGCCTGGCCACCAGCTGCCGGCTCACCCGCGCGGGGGTCGACCGGGACGCGGCGCACGTGGCCGCACACATCGCCGGCAACCACGACTGACCGGGATTTCGACGGGCTCAATCACCGGGCGGCGGGCTCAATCACCGGGCGGCGGGCTCAATCACCGGGTGGATCGGTGGTCGAGCTTGTCGAAATCAAAGGGCAATTACGCTGAGGTAGCGTCATCACGTCGAAGTAGCGGAACATATACCCACCCCGTCGGCGGCTTGGCGCTACCTCGGCACGCAATGGNAGCCGCCGGCGAACGGCGGGAGAACGTCGACGACGTCGTCCGGTCCCAGCTCGACGCCGCCGTCACGGGCGGCCACCTCGTTGAGCAGCAGGCTGCAGCGTTCCAGCAGTTGTGCCAGCGGCGGGGCCGACGGGGACGCCGATTCGGGGAACGCCCGCACCAGCAGTGCCGTCAGGTCGGCCAGCGTGAACACGCCCCCGGGCGGTTCGATGAGCTGCTCCTCGACGCCCGTGGACGCCGCGGCGGCGGCAAAGAATCGTACGCGCACTTTTATCCTCCGATGGCGCTCATGCTGCGGTCGGGCTGGACGAAGTCGGCGTCACCCAGGCCCGGGTGGCCCATGCCGTGGGCCTTCGGCTTGGCCCACATGGCGGCCCGCCAGCGCGCGGCCACGTCGGAGTCGGCGGCCCCCGACCGCAACAGGCCCAGCAGGTCCACCTCGGTGCGGGAGAACAGGCAGCTCATGACCTTGCCCTCGGCCGTGATCCGGGTGCGGCGGCAGTCGGCGCAAAACGGTTCCGTCACGGACGCGATGATGCCCACCGTGCCCAGCAGCACCGGCGACCCGTGCCGGCGCACCTCGAAGCGCTCGGCCGGGGCGCCGTCCCGTTCCCGCGGATCCGCCGACAGGGCGAAGTCGGAACCCAGCAGGGCACGGGTCTCGGCGGCCGTGACCATGCCGTCGCGCGTCCAGCCGTGATCGGCGTCCAGCGGCATCTGCTCGATGAACCGCAGCTCGTGGCCGCGGTCCAGGCACCAGCCGAGGAGTTCCGCCGCGTGGGCGTCGTTGACGCCGCGCATGAGCACGGCGTTGATCTTCAGGGGCCGCAATCCGGCGGCATCGGCGGCCTCGATGCCGGCCAGCACCTGGTCCAGGAACGGCCGGCGGGTCAGCTCGGCGAACGTGCCGGGGTGCAGCGTGTCCATGGACACGTTCAGGCGTGTCAGGCCGGCTTCCGCCAGCGCCTTCGCCTTGCCGGCCAGGCCCACGCCGTTAGTGGTCAGGGAGATGGGCAGGTCCGGGTGGGCGGCGCGCAGCCGGGCGACGATGTCCACAAGGTCGGCACGCACCAGCGGCTCGCCGCCGGTCAGCCGCAATTCCCGCACGCCCAGCTCGTCCACGCCGATGCGCACCAGCCGGGCGATCTCATCGGCGCTCAGCAGCCGCTCCCGCTTGAGCCACGCCAGCCCGTCGGCCGGCATGCAATAGCTGCAGCGCAGGTTGCACTTGTCCGTCAGGGACAGCCGCAGGTCGGTGGCGCGCCGGCCGAACTGGTCGGCCAGGCCGTCCGGCCGCGCACCGACGGGCCGGCCAGGGGGCAGCACCGTGGGCATGCCCAGGGCCGTGCTAACGCGTTCCATCCCTCCACGCTACGCCACGGACCGCGAACGCTGGGTGCACCCCCAAGAAACAGGCGTAACCTGTGCCCATCATGAACGAACAAGAGAGCCGGGCGGCCCGGCCGGCCGCCGTCGCGGACCGCCGCCGATGGGCCCTGGCCGGGCTTGTCTGCACGGGAGTCGGCGTGGCCGCCGGCGAGTTCGTCGCCGCCCTCGCCAGCCCCCTGCTGTCCCCGGTGACGGCCGTCGGCCAGGCCGTCATCGACGCCATGCCCGGCGGCGTGAAGGAATGGGCCGTGAGCTGGTTCGGCACCGCCGACAAGGCCGTATTCATCGTCTCGCTGATCGTCGTCATGGCCGGCGCGGCCGCCCTGATCGGGTTGCTGGAGCGGTGGCGCCGGGGCCTCGGCCTGGCCGGCATCGCCGTGTTCGCGGCCGCCGGCATTCTCGCCGTGGCCACGCGCGCCGACGTCAGCACGGCCGCGTTCTTCGCCCCCGTGGTCGCCGGGCTGGTGGCGGCCGCCATGCTCGCCTGGGTCGCCGGACGGTACCTGCGCGCCCGCCGGGGGGCCGGCGCGCCAACGGGCACCTCGCGCCGCGGCTTCCTGCAGGCCATGGCCGTGGGCGCCGTCGTGGCGGTGGTCGCGGCCGGGGCGTCGACGGCGTTCCGCAACGCCGCCGTCGTCGTCAGTGGGCTGCGCGCCAAGGTGCGCCTGCCCCGGCCGGCGGTCCCCGCCCCACCGCTGCCCGCCGCCGCCTCACTGGATGTCGCGGGCCTCACGCCGCTGGTCACGGCGGCCGGCGACTTCTACCGCATCGACACCGCGCTTCTCGTGCCCGCCGTCGACTCGTCCACCTGGAAGCTGACCGTCACCGGCATGGTGGAGCGGACCGTGGAACTGGACTTCGCGCAGCTGCTGGCCAAACCGCTCGTGGAGCACTACACGACCATCGCGTGCGTCTCCAACAACGTGGGCGGGAACCTGGTCGGCAACGCCCGCTGGCTCGGCTGGCCGGTGCGCGAACTGCTCGCCGAGGCCGGCGTCCGGCCGGGCGCCGACATGGTGCTGTCCACGAGCACCGACGGGTTCACGGCCGGCACGCCGCTGCAGACCCTGACCGATGCGCGGGAGGCGATCATCGCCGTCGGCATGAACGGGGCGCCGCTGCCGCTGGAGCACGGCTTCCCGGCCCGGCTCATCGTGCCCGGCCTGTACGGTTACGTCTCCGCCACGAAGTGGGTCACGGCATTGAAGGTGACCACGTTCGCGGCCGACCAGGGCTACTGGGTGCCGCGCGGCTGGAGCGCGCTGGGGCCCATCAAAACCGCCTCCCGGATCGACGTTCCCCGCGACGGGTCGCACGTGCCATCCGGACGGGTCACGGTGGCCGGCGTCGCCTGGGACCCCGGCGCCGGGATCTCCGGCGTCCAGGTGCAACTGGACGACGGGCCCTGGCAGGACGCCGAGCCGGCCGCCGCGATCAACGTCGACACGTGGGTGCAGTGGCGGGCCGTCGTGACGGCCGGGCCGGGCAGCCACCGGGTGCGGGCGCGCGCCCGCAACGGCGCCGGCGTCGTGCAGACGTCGGCCATCGCGCCACCGGCACCCGACGGCGCCACCGGCTACCCCCAGATCGGGTTCACCGCCGGGTAGGCTGGGCCGTGTCCGGAGTGTTCGGGGACGGCAGGAGGGTATTGATGCGCAGAACGGTGGCCGAGCACCGCGCGGCCGTGCAGGCGACGCTGGCGGCCGCGTGGGCGGGGTTGGCGGACGACGCCGGCACCCGGGTACCGCTGCGCGAGGCGCTGGGCAGGGTGTTGGCGGCGGACCTGGCCGCCCCCATCGACCTGCCGCCCTTCGCGAATTCGCAGATGGACGGCTTTGCCATCAGGGCCGCGGACAGCAGGGCCGGCGGCCGAGCCGACGGCCGGCACGGAAGTCATCCGAAAACGGTTGATTCTGCAAAATCAACCCCTGGCATGGCGTTCACCGTCGCCGGCACCATCGCCGCCGGCACCGTCCCCCCAGCCCTGCAGCCCGGATTCGCCGCGCCGATCATGACCGGTGCCATGATGCCCGACGGCGCCGACGCCGTCGTCCCCGTCGAGGACGCCGTGCCCGCACGCTTCCCGGCCGCCGGCGACACCGTGCACCTGCCCCACGTCAAGCCGGGGACCTTCGTGCGCCACGCCGGCAGCGACCTGCGCCGGGGAGCCGTGGCCATTGCGGCCGGCACCCCCCTGAACGCCGCACACATCGGCCTGGCCTCGGCGCTCGGATTCGCCGCGCTGACCGTGCGCCGCCGCATCCGCGCCCTGCTCGTGACCACCGGCGACGAGGTGCTGCTACCCGGTGACCCCGCCGCGGCCAACGGCCTGCCCGCCGGCAAGATCTATGACTCGAACTCCGCGCTGCTGCGGGCCGCCCTGGTGCAGGCCGGCGTGGACGTGGTGCTCGCGCCCGTCGTGCCGGACCGGCCGGCGGCCCTGCTCGCCGCCCTGGACGAACTCCTCACCGCCCACCGGGACCCCGGCTTCGACCTGGTCGTGTCAACGGGCGGCATCAGCGCCGGCGCCTTCGAGGTCGTCAAACAGGCGCTGGGCGACTTCGACGTCGACTTCATCCCGGTGGCCCTCCAGCCGGGCGGGCCGCAGGCGCTGGGCACCTACCGCGGCGTGCCATTCCTCGGCTTCCCCGGCAACCCGGTCAGCGGGTTCGTATCGTTCGAACTGTTCCTGCGCCCGGCCCTGGCCGCGCTCACGGGCGCCCCGGCACCACGGCACGTCGTCTCGGCGGCACTGGCCGGGCCGTTGACATCGCCGGCCGGCAAGCACCAAGTGCGCCGCGGCGTCTACGAGGGTCCCGGCTACGAGTCCCGCGCGCTGGTGCGCGAGGTGGGCGGTCCGTCGTCGCACCTGGTCGGCGCGCTGGCCGCGGCCAACGCGCTCATCCACATCCCGCCCGGCGTGACGGCGCTGCCGACCGGGGCAAAGGTGGAAGTATGGTTGTTGTGAATTCCCCCGATGACGGTGCCGCGCTGACGCACCTGCGCGCGGACGGCAGCGCCCACATGGTCGACGTCTCCGCCAAGCCCGAGACCACCCGACAGGCCACGGCCACGGCCACCGTGCACAGCACCGCCGAGGTGCTGGCGCTGCTCGGCGCCGGCGGCCTGCCCAAGGGCGACGCCCTGGCCGTGGCCCGCGTGGCCGGCATCATGGCCGCCAAGAAAACGCCCGAACTCGTGCCGCTGTGCCACCCGCTGCCCCTGGCCAAGGTCACGGTCGACTTCGAGCTGGGCGCCGACACGGTCACGATCCTGGCCACGGTGAAGACGCGCGGGGTGACCGGCGTGGAGATGGAGGCGCTCACGGCCGCCAGCGTCGCGGCGTTGAGCGTGTACGACATGATCAAGGCGGTGGACAAGCACGCCGTCATCTCCGGCATCCGGGTGCTGGCCAAGAGCGGCGGCAAGAGCGGCGACTGGAGCGTGGACGCATGAGCGGCTGCGAACCGGGCACGGAACAGCGCACGGCAGGCGTCGTGATCGCCTCCACGCGGGCCGCCGCCGGGGCGTACGAGGACCGGACGGGTCCCGTCATCACCGACTGGCTCGTCGAGCACGGCTTCGACCCCTTTCCCGCCATGGTGGTGCCCGACGGGGAGCCGGTCGGCGCGGCGCTGCGGGCGCTGCTGACGCAACGGCCCGCCGTCGTGCTCACCAGCGGCGGCACCGGGCTGAGCCCCACGGACCGGACACCCGAGATGACGCTGCCGTTGCTGGACCGCCAGGTCCCCGGCATCATGGAGGCCATACGCGCCGCCGGGGCCGCCAAGACGCCGCTGGCCGTGCTCAGCCGCGGCCACGCCGGCACGGCGGGGCAGACGCTCATCGTGAACCTGCCCGGTTCGCCGGCCGGCGTCATGGACGGGCTGGCCGTGCTGGACCCGCTCATCGGACACCTGTGCGCGCAATTGGAGGGACATCATGACCACTGACTTTGACATCCTGTACGCGGAGCTCAGCGGGGAGCCGATCTCCGTCGACGCGGCCATCGCGGCGGTCGAATCCGACACGGCCGGCGCCGTCGTCAGTTTCAGCGGCGTGGTCCGCAACCACGACGGCGGCAAGGCCGTCACGCGGTTGGGTTACAGCGCGCACCCCAGTGCGCACGCCGTGATGAACGACGTCGTCGCCTCCCTGGTGGCCCGGGCGCGGGCCGGTGCCGGGGCGCCCGGCGCGGATGCCGGGCCGTCGGGGGAGGGGCATGTGCGGATCTGGGCGGCGCACCGGATCGGCCTGCTGGAGATCGGCGAGCCGGCACTGGTGTGCGCCGTGTCGGCCGCGCACCGGCAGCAGGCGTTCGAGGTGTGTGCGGCGCTCGTGGACCGGATCAAGGCCGAGGTGCCGATCTGGAAACAGCAGTTCTTCTCCGACGGCAGCGTCGAATGGGTCGGGGCGGGCGCCTGACACCCCTTAAGATTGGGGCATGAGCGAATTGTTGAAGGTGGCCGTGCTCGGCGCCCATGGTCGAATGGGTTCCGCCGCGGTCGCGGCCATCGAGGCGGCGCCGGACCTGGACCTCGTCGCCGCCCTGGGCCGCGGCGATTCGCTCGATGACATCGTGGCGGCCGGCGCGGACGTCGTCGTCGACCTGTCGGTGCCCGACGCCACCGAGACCAACGTGGGCTACGCCGTCGAGCACGGCATCCACGCCGTCGTGGGCACCACCGGCTGGGACGCGGAGCGGCTGGCCAACCTGGAGCTGCTGCTGGCCCAGCACCCGGGCACGGGCGTGCTGATCGCGCCGAACTTCGCGCTCGGGTCCGTGCTGGCCACCCGGTTCGCGGCGAAGGCCGCCAAGTACTTCGACTCCGTGGAGATCATCGAACTGCACCACCCGCGCAAGGTCGACGCGCCGTCGGGCACGGCCCTGCGGACCGCGCAGCTGGTCGCCGCCGCGCGCCGGGCGGCCGGCGTGCCGGCGGCCCCGGACGCGACCACGACGGCGCTCGAGGGGGCGCGGGGGGCCGCCGTCGACGGCGTGCCCGTGCACAGCGTCCGGCTGTCCGGGCTCGTCGCACACCAGGAGGTCCTGTTCGGCAGCGAGGGCGAACAGCTGACCATCCGGCACGATTCGTTCACCCGGGAATCGTTCATGCCCGGCGTGCTGCTGGGCGTGCGCACGGTCGCCGGCCGGCCCGGGCTGACCGTGGGCCTGGACGGGTACCTGGACCTGGAAGGCTAGCACTGACGTGAAGACGAAGATCTGGGTGGGCCTGATCTGCCTCCTGCTCGTGTTCTACATGGTCGTCATGTGGCAGCGTTCCGTTGTGCTCATGGCCGATCCGAACCCGGTCGCCAAGGCGCTGGGCGCCGCCTACCTGGTCATCCCGTTCGTGGTGGCCTGGGCGCTGGTCCGCGAGGTCACGTTCGGCGCCCGGACGGAGCGGATGGCCCGGATCCTCGACGCCGAGGGCGGGCTGCCCGTGGACGAGCTGCCCCGCACCCCGGGCGGGCGGATCGTGCGTGCCGCGGCCGACGCCGAATTCGAGAAATACAAGCTGGCGGCGGAGGCCGCGCCGGACGACTGGCGGTCCTGGTTCCGGCTCTCCTGCGCCTACGACGCCTCGGGCGACCGGACGCGGGCGCGCCGGGCCATGCGCGACGCCATCGCGCTGTTCCGCCGTGACGCGGTCCGCCCCGGCAAGCCGGCCCGGGGCTGAGGTTCCATGCCCCATTTCGCCCACAACCCGGACGACGGCGTCGAACTCGCCTACGACATCTTCGACGCCACCTCCGGGGACCCGGACGCCACACCCGTCCTGCTGGTCCATGGCAGCGGCCTGTCCAAGGCGATCTGGCGCGGCCTCGGCTATGTGAAGGTGCTGCGGGAGGGCCGCCGGGTCATCACGGTCGACCTGCGCGGGCACGGCCGCAGCGGCAAGCCCGCCACCCAGGACGCGTACACCGCGCCGACCATGGCCGCCGACATCCTGGCCGTGCTCGACGCGGCCGGCGCCGGCTCCGTGCATTACCTGGGCTACTCGCTCGGGGCCCGGCTTGGGTTCGGGCTGGCCGTCGACGCCCCGTGGCGGCTGCGCTCGTTCACATCCCTGGGAGGCACCTACAAGATCGCCCCCGGCAGCATCGGCCGGCTGTTCTTCACCGGGTACGACGACGCCCTCGGCGCCGGCGGCATGCCCGCCTTCGTCGAGGGGTGGGAGCGGCAGTCCGGCCACCGGCTGGACCCGGCCACGCGCGCCGCGTTCCTGGCCAACGATGCGCCCGCGTTGCGGGCCTACTTCCGGGCGACTGAGGCGGACCCGGCCGTGCCCGAGCCGGAGATTGCCGCCATCGCCGTGCCGACGCTGCTCATGGCCGGCACGGCGGACCGCGCCCGCTGGGCGGATTCGCGCCACGCCGCGGAACTGATCCCGGGTTCCCGGTTCGTTGGGCTGCCGGGCCGCGACCACGGCACGACGCTGTTTCCGCCCGGCCCGGTCCTGGCCGAGGTGCTGCCGTTCCTGGCCGGGGCCTGACCCCGAAAACCGGCGCCCTCAGTCGTCCGCGGCGGTGTCGAACACACCGCCGAAGTCGAAGGCGTCAAGCACGGCGGGCAGCAGCGCCGCCGACGCCCGCTCGTAGCCCATGCTGGACGGATGGAATCCGTCGATGGCGAACATCACCGCCGGATTGTCCCAGAACGGCTGGTGGAGCAGCTTGCCGAGGCTGACGGGACGTGCCCCGGCCGCGACGGCGGCACGGTGCTGGGCCTCGGCCAGGCGGCGCGACAGCTGCCCGCCGACCTCCCGCAACGGCACGGGCAGCGGCCGGACCGTGTCGAAGTCCGGGCAGGTGCCCACCACCACCTCGCAATGGGATGCCCGCAGCCGCTGCAGCACGCCCTGAAGGGTCCGTGCCGACGCGGCGACGGGCACGCGTTGGATGATGTCGTTGCCGCCCACCACCACGACGGCGATGTCCGCCGCGTAGTCCAGCGGCAGCGTGTCGAGCTGTCCGGGAACATGGGTCGTCTCCGCGCCGACCACGGCGACGGTCCGCAGTTCCACGGCACGATTCGTGTGTTGGGACAGGCCCCGGGCCAGGAGCGCCCCCACGGTCTCGGACGCCGTCGCCGCGCCCAGGCTGGCCGCCAACGAATCGCCCACCATCAGCAACCGGATGGGGTCGCCGCGCTCCGGGTTGTACACGCCGTCGGCGTCCGGGGCCACATCGCCCAGCGGCGCGCCTATTGCCCGGGCCGCGACCCGGCCCTCGGCGACGAACAGGGCAGCGGCGCCGCCCACGATGGCCACGACGCCTCCAGCGGCCACGCCGGCTACGACGGCGGCGCGGCGCAGTGCCGAACGCTCCATGAACCGTAGTATAGGCCCGGCATGCTCGCTGGGGGATGCCCCGCGTTGAACGAATGCGTGCCCGAGCAGGTAACGTTCTACCTATGCCTGAGTCGCTCCTTCCCGCCCGTACGTTCGGCACCCTGGTCCCGGCCATGGTCACCCCCTTCACCGCCGACGGTGAGGTCGACTACGACCAGGCGGCAAAGCTGGCCGACAAGCTGGTCGCCGACGGATGCGACGGACTCGTCGTCACGGGCACCACGGGGGAGACGTCCACCCTGACCGACGAGGAGAACCTCGGCATGTTCCGGGCCGTCCTCGACGCGGTGGGCGGCCGGGCCAAGGTCATCGCCGGCACCGGCACGAACGACACCCGCCACTCCGTCAACCTGTCCCGGCGTGCCCAGGAGCTCGGCGTCGACGGGCTGCTGCTCGTCACGCCCTACTACAACAAGCCCAGCCAGGCCGGCATCCACGCACACTTCACCGCCATCGCCGATGCCACCGAGCTGCCCATCATGCTCTACGACATCCCCGGCCGCGCCGGCGTGCCGATCGAGACCGAGACCATCATCCGGCTCGCCGACCATCCGCGCATCCTGGCGCTCAAGGACGCCAAGGCCGACTTCGGCGCCACCACGCGCGTGCTGGCGAACACCGACCTCGACGTGTACTCGGGCGACGACGGGCTGACGCTGCCGCTGATGGCCGCCGGCGCCGTCGGCCTGGTCAGCGTCACCGCCCACGTCGCCACGAAGGCGTTCCGGGCACTCGTCGACGCGGCCGCGGCCGGCGACTTCGCCACGGCCCGGCGCATCCACTTCGAGCTGGATCCGGTGATCCGCGCCGTCATGACGCGCGTCCAGGGCGCCGTGGCGGCCAAACAAGTTCTCAAGTGGCAGGGAATCCTGTCCAACTCGGTGGTCCGGCTTCCCCTCGTGGAACCCGAGGAAGCCGAGATCGCCATCATCAAAGCTGACCTTGCGGAAGCTGGAATGGAATTGTAAACATGACCCAAATGACCGAACCCGGACTGCGCACCCCACCGAAACTGCCCAAGGGCACCCTGCGGATCGTGCCTCTCGGCGGCATCGGTGAAATCGGCCGCAACATGACCGTGTTCGAAATCGACGGCAAACTGCTCATCGTCGACTGCGGCGTGCTGTTCCCGGAAGAGGACCAGCCCGGCGTCGACCTGATCCTGCCGGACTTCTCCTACCTCAGGGACCGGCTGGATGACGTCGTCGGCGTCGTGCTCACGCACGGGCACGAGGACCACATCGGCGCCGTGCCGTACCTGCTGCGCCTCAAGCAGGACATCCCGCTGATCGGCTCCCAGCTGACCCTGGCCCTGGTCGAGGCGAAACTGGCCGAACACCGCATCAAGCCGTGGTCGCTCACCGTCAAGGAGGGCCAGGTCGAGCGGTTCGGGCCGTTCGAATGCGAATTCGTCGCCGTCAACCACTCCATCCCGGACGCGCTGGCCGTGTTCCTGCGCACCGACGGCGGCACCGTGCTGCACACCGGCGACTTCAAGATGGACCAGCTGCCCCTGGACGGGCGCATCACCGACCTGCGCCACTTTGCGCGCCTGGCCGATGAAGGCGTCGACCTGTTCATGGCTGACTCCACCAACGCCGACGTGCCTGGCTTCACCACGGCCGAGGCGGAGATCGGCCCCACCCTGGACAGGCTGTTCGCCCAGGCCGAGAAACGCATCATCGTGGCCAGCTTCTCGTCGCACGTGCACCGGGTCCAGCAGGTCCTCAACGCCGCCGCGGCACACAAGCGCAAGGTCGCGTTCGTGGGGCGCTCCATGGTCCGCAACATGCAGATCGCCGCGAAGCTGGGCTACCTCGACGTGCCGCAGGGTGTCCTGGTCGACCTGAAGAACGTGGAAAACCTGCCCGACCAAAAGGTCGTGCTCATGTCCACCGGTTCGCAGGGCGAGCCCATGGCGGCGCTGTCCCGGATGGCCAACGGCGACCACAAGATCCAGGTCGGCGTCGGCGACACCGTCATCCTGGCCTCCTCGCTCATCCCGGGCAACGAGAACGCCGTGTTCCGCGTCATCAACGGCCTGCTCAAGCTTGGCGCCGACGTCGTCCACAAGGGCACCGCCAAGGTGCACGTCTCGGGCCACGCGGCCGCCGGCGAACTGCTGTACTGCTACAACATCCTCACCCCGCGCAACGCCATGCCGGTGCATGGTGAAACACGCCACCTGATCGCCAACGGCAAGATCGCCCAGGCGTCCGGCGTCCCCGCGGCGAACGTGCTGCTCACCGACGACGGCTCCGTCGTCGACCTGGCCAAGGGCGTGGCCCGCATCGTCGGCAAGGTCGAATGCGGTTTCGTCTACGTGGACGGCTCCAGCATCGGCGAAATCACCGACGACGACCTCAAGGACCGCCGCATCCTCGGTGATGAGGGCTTCATCTCCATCATCACGGTCGTCAACAAGGACACCGGCAAGATCCTCTCCGGTCCCGAGATCCACGCCCGCGGCGTCGCCGAGGACGACTCGGTGTTCGACGACATCAAGCCCAGGATCGCCAAGGCCCTCGAGGACACCGTCACCTCCAGCAAGGAGCACACGACGCACCAGCTGCAGCAGGTGGTGCGCCGCACGGTCGGCACCTGGGTCAACCGCAAGCTCCGCCGCCGCCCCATGATCATCCCGGTGGTCCTCGAGGCGTAGCCTTCACCGTCGGTGATTGAGCCTGTCGAAATCCCGGTCTCGCTCCCCAGCCGCTCCCCAGCCTCGCAAGCTCGGCAGGGGACCCTCGCGGCCGTGGGCCCAGGCTCGACCACCGCGAAATCCCGGGGTTTGCGGTGCCTCCCGGCTAAGCTGGGGGCATGGCGACACGAACTTCCCCGTCTCGTGGGTCGGCCGGCCGAACGAAGGGCGGCGGCTCCGGCACGCCCGGGACCGGCAAGGCGACGACCCGCGGGAAACAACCCGAACCCGAGCCGCTCATCTGGCCCCTGCGCATGCTGGCGGCCGCGTGGCAGGGGCTCGGGCATCTGGTGGGCGGCGGCGTGCGCCGCATGGGGGCCGACGTCAGCGCCCTGCCCACCGAGGACCGGCGTGACGGCAGCGGGCTGATGTTCCTGCTCCTGGCCGTCCTGATCGCCACGTTTGAATGGTGGGGGCTGGCCGGGCCGGCCGCCGACGCCGTGCACGGGGTCTTCCAGGGCACGTTCGGCTGGGTCGCCGTGCTGCTGCCGCCCATGCTGCTCATCTTCGCCGTCCGCGTCTTCCGCCAACCCGCGAACGTGCGCGGCAACAACCGTGTCGCCATCGGGTTCGCCCTGCTCACGGTCGCCGCCTGCGCGTTGGCGCAGGTCGCGGCCGGACTGCCCACCATGGACCGCGGCTTCGACGGCGTCCGCCACGCCGGCGGCATGGTCGGCCTGCTCGCCGGCGGCCTGGTCGCGGCAGCCAGCCCCTGGCTGGCCGTCCTGGTCTACGCGTTGCTGGCGTTCCTGAGCCTGCTGGTGCTCACCGCCACGCCGGTGCGGCACATCCCCGACCGGCTGCGCGCCCTCTACGCCAACCTGGTCGGCGCCGGCCCGCACCCCGAAGCGCCCGCCGACGGGCACGACCAAAGCTACCTCTACGACCGGGACGACACGGCCCTGGCGAATGCAACACCGGCGAAGCCGCGGAAGGGCCGCGGCCGGCTCGGCCGGAAGAAGGACGCCGGGGCCGTTGAGCCCGACGTCGACGAGTACGGCATCGACCTGCCCTTCGACAACGCGCTCGTCGAGCACGCCGGCGATGCCGGGCATGGCTCGGACGACGCCGGTGCGCGCCGGCCGGCCGCGCCGTCGCTGCCGCCGGGCGTGCGCCGCCCGACGCGCGACGAACTGGCCGCCGACAAGATCAAGGCCGCGCAGGGCCTGCCCACCTCGACCGGCGCGCAGGGAGGCTATGCGGGGGCGGTGACGGAGGCCATCGCCGTCGTCGATCCCGCCGCCACACAGGCCATGCCGGCACCGCGGGACCTGCCGCCCATCCCGCAACGAACCGAGCAGCTCCAACTGGCCGGCGACGTGGCGTACACGCTGCCGTCGTCGGAGTTCCTGCCCGCCGGGCCGCCGTCGAAGGACGCCACCGAGGCCAACGACTCCGTCGTCGCCGCGCTGACCGACACGCTGACCCAGTTCAACGTCGACGCGACCGTCACCGGCTTCAGCCGCGGGCCGACCGTCACCCGGTATGAGATCGAGCTCTCGCCCGGCACGAAGGTCGAGCGGGTGACGGCGCTGAGCAAGAACATCTCCTACGCGGTCGCCTCCTCCGACGTGCGCATCCTCTCGCCCATCCCCGGCAAGAGCGCCATCGGCATCGAGATCCCCAACGCGGACAAGGAGATCGTGGCCCTGGGCGACGTGCTCCGCTCCGCGAACGCCCGGCGCACCGACCACCCCATGGTCATGGGCGTCGGCAAGGACGTCGAGGGCGGGTTCGTCGTCGCCAACCTGGCCAAGATGCCGCACCTGCTCGTGGCCGGCGCCACCGGCGCGGGCAAGTCGTCGTTCGTGAACTCCATGATCACCTCCATCCTGATGCGCGCCACGCCGGACGAGGTGCGCATGGTCATGGTTGACCCGAAGCGCGTGGAACTGACCGCGTACGAGGGCGTGCCGCACCTGATCACGCCCATCATCACGAACCCGAAGAAGGCGGCGGAGGCGCTGCAGTGGGTGGTCCGTGAGATGGACACCCGGTACGACGACCTGGCGAACTTCGGCTTCAAGCACGTCGACGAGTTCAACAAGGCGGTGCGCGCCGGCAAGGTCCATCCGCCGGTCGACTCGAAGCGCGTCATCAAGCCCTACCCGTACCTGCTGGTGATCGTGGACGAGCTCGCCGACCTGATGATGGTCGCCCCGCGCGACGTCGAGGACTCGATCGTGCGCATCACCCAGCTGGCCCGCGCGGCCGGCATCCACCTGGTGCTGGCCACCCAGCGCCCGTCCGTGGACGTGGTGACCGGCCTGATCAAGGCCAACGTGCCCTCCCGCATGGCGTTCGCCACATCCTCCGTCACGGACTCGCGCGTGGTGCTCGACCAGCCCGGCGCCGAGAAGCTGCTCGGCCAGGGCGATGCGCTGTTCTTGCCCATGGGCAAGTCCAAGCCGATGCGCGTCCAGGGGGCCTGGGTCACCGAGGCCGAGATCCACCAGGTCGTCGAGCATGTCAAGGGCCAGTTGCAGGTCACCTACCGTGACGACGTGGCCGCGGAGGCGCCGAAGAAGCAGATCGACGACGACATCGGCGACGACCTCGACCTGCTGCTGCAGGCCACCGAGCTGGTGGTCACGACCCAGTTCGGTTCCACGTCGATGCTCCAGCGCAAGCTGCGCGTCGGCTTCGCCAAGGCCGGCCGGCTCATGGACCTGCTCGAATCGCGTGGCGTCGTCGGCCCGTCCGAGGGGTCCAAGGCCCGCGACGTGCTGGTCAAGCCGGACGACCTCGCCGCCACGCTGGCCGCCATCCGCGGCGACGGGTCGTCCGACGGCGGCGCGGCGGGCGGCGACCCGCTGGCGGCGGCGCTGGCGGAGAACGCGAACGCCAACCACGGCTACGGCGCCGACGATCACGGCACCGACCTTGTTACTGACCTCGTCGCCGACGACCTCGGGAATCGCCCGCAGGCCGTGGACTATTTCGATGGCGCGGACGGTTCCGATGACGACGGCGACGGCGAGGACGCCTGGAGCCTGACCGGGCGCTGACGCGCCGTGCCCGGACCCGCTAGCCTTGCATAGTGAGTGAAGCCGCCCCCACCCAGCCGTCCTTGTGGAACCTGCCGAATGCGCTGACCATGCTGCGCATCGTCATGGTGCCGTTCTTCATCTGGTTCTTCGTCGTGGACGGCGGCGCCCACGGATGGTGGCGGTGGGCCGCGGTCCTGGTGTTCCTGGCCGCCATCTACACGGACAAGCTCGACGGCGACATCGCCCGGGCGCGCGGGCTCATCACCAGCTTCGGCAAGATCGCCGACCCCATCGCCGACAAGCTGCTCATCGGCTCGGCGCTGGTCCTGCTCTCGGCGGTCGGCGAGCTGTGGTGGTGGGTCACCATCGTCATCATGGTGCGGGAGATCGGCATCACGGTGCTGCGCTTCGTCGTCATCCGCTACGGGGTCATGGCCGCCTCCAGGGGCGGCAAGCTCAAGACGGTCCTGCAGACGGCCGCCATCATCCTGTACCTGCTGCCATGGACGCCGGCCGTGACGTGGCTGGCCGTTGTGGCCGGCATCGTGATGGCCGCCGCCTTCGCCGTCACGGTCATCACCGGCGTCGACTACGTCATCGCCGCCGGGCGGCTGCGCGCCGCCGGCCGGGCCGGGGAACAGGGCCGACCGTGAGCGCCGCGCAGACCGACCTTGCCGCCGTCGTGCGCGATGCCGCGGCGGCCGGGCTGTCCGTGGCCACGGCCGAGTCGCTGACCGGCGGCCAGCTGGCCGCGACCCTGGTCGACGTGCCCGGCGCCTCGGGCATGCTGCAGGGCGGGGTCATCGCGTACCAGAACGCCGTCAAGGAACGGGTCCTCGGCGTGGACGCCGCACGGCTGGCCACCAATGGCGCCGTTGACGCCACCGTCGCCTGCCAGATGGCCCAGGGCGCGTGCCGCGTCGCCGGCGCCCGGGTGGGACTGTCGACCACCGGCGTCGCCGGGCCGGAACCGCACCAGGGCAAGGCGGTGGGGGATGTGTTCATCGGCGTCGCGTTCGACGGGGCCGTGCAGGCCTACGAGTACCACTTCACCGGGGACCGGGCCGCCATCCGCAGCCAGGCCGTCGACGAGGCCCTCGCATTGCTGGCCCAGGTGGTCGCCGCTGCCCGGGAACAAAATTTGTGACCCGATAGTTACTCATAGTGAACGCAGCGCCGCCGGATCCGCCTATCATGGGGAAGACCAGAATGTGTGGGCCAGCGCGGGCGCGGCCCGTCGGCACCCGCCGACGGGAACCAACCGGCGAGTCGATTCAGCAATTGATACCCAATAGTCGAGCACAAGGAGTAAGGCGATACCGATGGTGAAGCAGCCCGTAACCGTAAACGGCGTGGTCCGCTGGCGGGATGTGGGTTTGGCACATGAGACGAAGCACGAGCAGAAGGAGCACAAGATGGTGGTATTGCGCCATGAGATTGGGGATGTTCTGCGTGACGTGCGCCAGCGCCAGGGTCGTACCCTTCGCGAGGTCTCCCACAATGCACGCGTCTCCCTGGGGTATTTGAGCGAAGTCGAACGCGGCCAGAAGGAAGCCTCCTCGGAGCTGCTCTCCTCGATCTGCTCGGCCCTCGATGTTCCGTTGTCGCACATGCTCCGCGAGGTCAGCGACCGGGTGGCCCTCGCCGAGGGCGTGACCATCCCCGACACCGTTCCGCAGGAGCTTTCCGACGAACTTGGCAAGGACCTCATGTCCAACGCCTTCTAGCAGTCCAGCAGCGCCGATCGAGCCTTCCAACAGCGCTGATCGGGCTTTCCAACAGCGCTGATCGGGCTTTCCAACAGCGCTGATCGGGCTTTCCAACAGCGCTGATCGAGCTTGTCGAGATCCATATTTCCGGGTTTCGACAGGCTCGACCGCCGTTAACCGGGCTGGCGTCGCGGGCGGGAGAAGTCGTCCGCATAGTCGTCATTGAGCTTGGCGATCAGCGACGCCAACGTGCCCACGTCGGCGTCGTCCCAATGCGCCAGCATGTTCCGGAACGCCTCACGCCGACCCAGGTGGATGGCCTCCATGCGGTCCCGGCCGGTCGTGGTCAACTCGATGAGCTGGGCCCGCCCGTCGGCGGGATCGTCCTGTTTCCGGACGAGCCCGATGGACACCAGGAACGCCACCTGCCGGCTCACCGACGGCTTTCCGACCCCGATGCTTGCCGCCAACTCCGTCAGCCGCACGCCGCCCTGGCTGCGCAGGACCGTCATCAGCCCGTAGGCCGCGGGCTCCAGTTCGGGATGAATGCTGCGGGCCAGCGCATAGTTGATGGCCCTCGCACGACGCCACAACAGGCTCAGCTCGATCTCCAGATTCTCGACGGCGTCCGGAGCGTCCGGGGACGGGGAGGGGCGGCTCATGCCTCCATTCTAGGATGCCGCGCACGGGCCCGGCCGTGAGAGACTGGAACCGTGCGGGTAAGTGACTTCTGGCGGTTGATGGACGACGAGTTCGGGTCCGGGTACGCCCATGTCCTGGCCCGTGAACTCGTGCTGCGCGGCGTCGGAGGACACACGGCCGAGGCGGCCCTGCGCGCCGGCTACGATCCCCGCGAGGTCTGGCTCGAGGTTTGCGAGGTCCAGGACGTGCCGCAATCGCGACGACTCGGCCGGGACGTGGCCCCCAGGGGTTAGGCCGCAAGGTGTCGGGACAAGCGGCGGCATGCGATGACGGACACGCCGAACAAAGATTCGAATTTTTCTGGCGCCGGCCGTAAAATAGGGGCAGAACCGTTCGTTGCAGGGAGTTCTCCGCGGGCCACTTCTCCACAGGGCCGCGGCGGCCGGCAGACTTTGTCGGTGGCACGAACTACCGTTTCAAGTGACGGAAAAGACAGGTGGCGGGGTCCCGCACACTGCCACAGACCAAGGAAAGACAAGAGGTGAATCATGGCCGCATCGTCAGACCGTGAAAAGGCGCTCGAAGCCGCATTGGCCCAGATCGACAAGCAATTCGGCAAGGGCTCGATCATGCGCCTCGGGGACGACGTCCGCGCGCCCATCGAAACCATCCCGACCGGATCCATCGCGTTGGACGTCGCGCTGGGCATCGGCGGCCTGCCGCGCGGGCGCATCGTGGAGATCTACGGCCCGGAATCCTCGGGCAAAACCACGGTGGCGTTGCACGCCGTGGCCAACGCGCAGAAGAACGGCGGCATCGCCGCGTTCATCGACGCCGAACACGCCCTCGACCCCGAGTACGCGGCCAAGCTGGGTGTGGATGTCGACTCGCTGCTCGTGTCGCAGCCGGACACCGGTGAGCAGGCGCTGGAGATCATGGACATGCTCGTCGGCTCCGGCTCGATCGACATAGTCGTGATCGACTCGGTTGCGGCCCTCGTGCCCAGGGCCGAGATCGAGGGCGAAATGGGCGACAGCCACGTCGGCCTGCAGGCCCGGCTGATGAGCCAGGCGCTGCGCAAGATCACCGGCCGCTTGAGCCAGACGAAGACGACCGCCATCTTCATCAACCAGTTGCGTGAAAAGATCGGCGTGTTCTTCGGCAGCCCGGAAACCACCACCGGGGGCAAGGCGCTGAAGTTCTACGCCTCGGTCCGCATCGACGTGCGCCGCATCCAGACGCTGAAGGAAGGCTCCGACGCGGTCGGCAACCGCACCAAGGCGAAGATCGTGAAGAACAAGATGGCCCCGCCGTTCAAGGTCGCCGAATTCGACATCATCTACGGCCAGGGCATCTCCCGCGAGGGCGGCATCATCGACATGGGTGTTGAGCACGGCATCATCCGCAAGTCCGGCTCCTGGTTCACCTACGACGGCGACCAGCTGGGGCAGGGCATGGAGAACTCCCGCCGGTTCCTGCGCGACAACCCGGAGCTGGCCGACGAGCTGGAGCGCCAGATCAAGCAGAAGCTCGGCGTCGGCGTGCAGGCCCCGCCGGCCCAGGAGGACGCGCCGAAGCTCAAGGCCGTCGACGGCTTCTAGCCGTCTTCTCGAGGCACGGTGGCCGTGGAGCACGACGACGCGCACACCCCGTCGGGCGACCCGTCCAAGGACTGGGGCGCCCGGTGGGGTGCGGGTACCGGTGTGTTCGGATCGGATGAGGGCGTCCCGGACGACGACGGCGGCCCCGATCCGGATGCCGAACCCGATACCGACACTGAAACCGGCGCCATCGCCGGCCGGCGGCGTCCCGGCGTGCCCGGCCGGCCGCAGGACCGTGAACCGGACCGCGACGCCGACCCGTACGCCGTGGCCCGCGCCATCGTCCTGCGCCAGCTGACCGCGGCGCCCCGGAGCCGCAATCAGCTGGCCGACAAGCTGGCCCAGCGCCTGGTCCCGGCCGGGGTCGCCGGGGCCGTCCTCGACCGGTTTGAGGAAATCGGCCTCGTCAACGATGCCGAATTCGCCGACCTCTGGGTGCGCAGCCGGCAGCAAAACCGCAAGCTGGCCCGTGGCGCGCTGCGGCGCGAGCTGGCGCAGAAGGGCATCGACCCGGAACTGATCGAGCAGGCGCTGGCCCAGGTCGACGACGACGACGAGCATGAGGCGGCCGAGCAATTGGTGCGCCGCAAGATCACCGGCTCGATCAACCTCGACGACCGGGCCGAACGCGACAAGTACACGCGCCGCTGGGTCGCCATGCTCGCCCGGAAGGGCTACAACCCGTCCGCCGCGTACGCGGTCGTGTCGCGCGTGATCGACCAATCCCGCAATTCGCCGCCGTGACCCGCTAGGCTGGTCGCCGTATGAGACTGCCTCGGAACCGCATCACCCGTTCGTTGGCCACCATCACGGTCGCCGGCCTGCTTGGCGTGGCCGGACTGGCCGGCCACGCCGGGACCATCGCGCGGGCGGACGACGGCCCGCCCAGCGGCTATCCGACCTGGCAGGACGTGCAGAACGCCAAGGCCAGCCAGGCCGCCACGGCCGCCGAGGTCACCAGGATCAACGGCCTGCTGACCTCCCTCGGCGACCAATCCGACAAGCTCGGCTCGGCCGCCGTCGAGGCCGGCGCGGCCTACGCCGTCGCCAGGAACCAGCTCGACGCCGCCACCGCCCGGGTGGAGGTCCTGGCCGCCCAGGCGGACCGGGCGCAGCAGCAGGTCGCCAGGTACAAGAAGGAAGCCGGCGCCATCGCCGCCCAGAGCTACAAGACCGGCGGGTCGAACCTGGGCCTGTTCGCTGCCCTGGACGCCCTGGCCGGCCCCGGCACCCTGCAGGGCCTGGACGTCATCAAGGTCGTCGGCGACAATGCCGGGCTCAAGTACGGCAAGGCCGCGGCGTCCGCGTCCGTGGCGAAGTCGCTCGGCGACGCGCAGAAGGCGGCCGAGACCGAGCGCGCCGCCCTGGCCGCGACGGCCCAACAAACCCTCGACGCCGCCGTCGCGGCCCGAAACGCCGTCACCGCCCAACTGGCGGAAAAAAAGAAACAGGGCACACTGCTGGTTGCCCAGCTCGCATCGCTGAAGAACACGACGGCGGCCGTCGAGCAGAAATACCAGGACGGCCAGGACGCGCTGGCCGCCTACCAGGCCGCCCAGGAAGCCAAGCGCCGGGCCGCCGAGGCGGCGGCAGCCGCCGCCCAACAGGCCGCCCAACAACAGGCCGCCGGGCAGGCGGCGCCGCAACCCGGCTCGCCCGCGGCTCCGGCCCCGGATCCCGGCAGCGGGTACATCCCCGTCGAGGTCCTGCTGCCGAACATCCCCGGCAGCGGCGTCAACGACCCCGCCGGCGCCCAGTCGTACGCGTCCGCCACACTCGCCTCGTTCGGGTGGGGACAGGACCAGATGCAGTGCCTGGTGCAACTGTGGAACCAGGAATCGAGCTGGCTGACCAACGCCACCAACCCCACCAGCGGCGCCTACGGCATCGCCCAGGCGTTGCCGCCGGGCAAGTACGAATCCTCCGGATCCGACTGGCTGACGAACTACCGCACGCAGATCAACTGGGGCCTCGGCTACATCCGCGACAGGTACGGCAACCCGTGCGGCGCCTGGTCCCACGAGGTGTCCAACAACTGGTACTGACCCCATCGCCTAAACTTGACGGGTGAGCTTGAGTATTGACGGCGTAGAGACATCCGCCACCGCCGACGCGACGCACGCGGCGCGCACCTACGAGGTCCGCACGTTCGGCTGCCAGATGAACGTCCACGATTCCGAACGGATGGCGGGCCTGCTTGAATCCGCCGGACTCGTACCCCTTGGCGCCGGCGGCGCGAAGGCGAGTGCCGACGTAGTCGTCTTCAACACCTGCGCGGTGCGTGAGAACGCGGACAACAAACTCTACGGCAACTTGGGCATGCTGGCCCCCGTCAAGGAGGCGAACCCCGGCATGCAGATCGCCGTCGGCGGCTGCCTGGCGCAAAAGGACCGCGACACGATCCTGGCGAAGGCGCCCTGGGTGGACGTGGTGTTCGGGACGCACAACGTCGGCTCGCTGCCGGTGCTGCTCGAACGGGCCCGGCACAACAGCGAAGCGCAGCTGGAGATCCTCGAGTCGCTCGAGGTGTTCCCGTCCACGCTGCCCGCCAAGCGCGACTCCGTGTACTCCGGCTGGGTCAGCATTTCCGTGGGCTGCAACAACACCTGCACGTTCTGCATCGTGCCGTCGCTGCGCGGCAAGGAACGAGACCGCCGGCCCGGTGACATCCTGGCCGAGATCCAGGCGCTGGTGGACGACGGCGCCATCGAGGTCACACTGCTGGGCCAGAACGTGAACTCGTACGGCGTCGAATTCGGAGACCGGCTGGCGTTCGGCAAGCTGCTGCGCGCGTGCGGGGAGATCGCGGGCCTGGAACGGGTGCGCTTCACCAGCCCGCACCCGGCGGCGTTCACCGACGACGTCATCGACGCCATGGCCGAAACGCCCAACATCATGCCGCAGCTGCACATGCCGCTGCAGTCCGGCTCCGACAAGGTACTCAAGGACATGCGCCGCTCCTACCGGTCCACCAAGTTCCTGGGCATCCTGGACAAGGTGCGCGCCAAGATGCCGCATGCCGCGATCTCCACCGACATCATCGTCGGCTTCCCGGGCGAGACCGAGGAGGACTTCCAGGCCACGCTCGACGTGGTGGAAAAGTCGCGCTTCGCCACGGCGTTCACGTTCCAGTACTCCAAGCGTCCCGGCACGCCGGCCGCCGACCTGCCCGGCCAGCTGCCCAAGGCCGTCGTCCAGGAACGCTTCGAACGGCTCACCGCGCTGCAGGACCGGATCGCCGCCGAGGAGAACGCGAAACAGCTGGGGCACCGCGTCGAGGTCATGGTCACGGCCGCGTCCGGGCGCAAGGCCGCCGAGACGCACCGCCTCTCCGGGCGGGCCCGGGACCAGCGCCTGGTGCACTTCAGCGTCCCCGCGGGCGCCCCGGCGCCCCGCCCGGGCGACCTGGTCACCGTCACCATCACGGAGGCCGCCGCGTTCCACCTCGTCGCGGACCCGGCCACACCCGCCGACTACGAGTTGCGCCGCTCGCGCGCCGGCGACGCCTGGGACCGGGCCCAGGCGGACTCGTGCGGCGTGCCGGCACCCGTCGGCGCCGGTGGCGGGTCCACCGCCGTGCGGCCGGCCGTCAGCCTCGGCATGCCGTCGCTGCCGGTGCGCACGGCGTAACGTGGCGGCTCGACGCCCGCCCGTCGTCGCCGTCGTCGGCCCCACCGGTTCGGGCAAGTCCGAGCTGGCGCTGGCGCTGGCCGAACGGTTCGACGGGGAGGCCGTGAACGCCGACTCCATGCAGTTCTACCGCGGCATGGACATCGGCACGGCCAAGTTGACGGTGGCCGAGCGGCGCGGCATCCCGCACCACCTGATGGACATCCTGACGGTGCGCGAGGAGGCCACGGTCGCCGGGTTCCAGGCGATGGCCCGGGCGGCGATCGCCGGCATCCAAGCCCGCGGCAGGATGCCCATCCTGGTCGGCGGGTCCGGGCTGTATGTGCGCGCCGCGCTCGACGTGCTCGAGTTTCCCGGCACCGACCCGGACGTGCGTGCCCGGCTGGAGGCGGAGCTGGACCGCGACGGGCTGCCCGTGCTGGCGCGGCGGCTGGCCGGCGCGGACCCGGTGTCCGCGGCGCGCCTCCACGATGCCAAGCGCGTGGTCCGGGCGCTGGAGGTGTTCGAGCTGACGGGCCGGCCCTTCAGCTCGTTTATGCCGGAACGCGAATATGTCCAGCCGGCGCTGCAGATCGGCCTGGACGGGGACCGGGCGGACCTGCACGTCCGTCTGGCCGGGCGCGTGCACCGCATGGTGGACGCCGGCCTGCTCGACGAGGTGGCCCGGTTGGTCCCGGAGGGCCTGCGCGAGGGGCGCACCGCCCAGCGCGCGCTCGGGTACCGGCAGTTCCTGCGCGTGTACGACGGCGAGAGCACGCTCGAGCAGGCGGCCGATGAAACGATCGTGGCCACCCGGCAGTTCGCCCGCCGCCAATTGACGTGGTTCCGTGCCGACCCGCGCGTGCACTGGCTCGACTGGGCGGACGACGACCTGGCCGGCGCGGCGGCGGCGCTGGTGTCCGGTGCCGTAGGGTTGAACGCATGACGCAACCGCCTGCCGGCCCGCACCTCGCCGCACTGTCCGGGCTGCCCTTCGCCAAGGGGCATGGCACGGGCAACGACTTCGTGCTCGTGGCCGACGCCGACGGCATCATCGAGCTGTCCGCCGGCCAGGTCGCCGCCCTGTGCGACCGGCACGCCGGCATCGGTGCGGACGGATTGATCCGGGCCGTGCCGTCCCGGTGCCTGGCCGAGGGACGGGACCTGCTCGCCGAACGGCCGGACGCCGAATGGTTCATGGACTACCGCAACGCGGACGGCTCGGTCTCGGAGATGTGCGGCAACGGCGTGCGCGTGTTCGTGCACTTCCTCATCGACCAGGGCCTGGCCGACCTTGCCGAGGGCGCGGAACTGGCCATCGGGACGCGCGCCGGCGTGAAGGTCGTGGCCCGCACGGCCCACGGCTACCGTGTCGACATGGGCCCGTGGACGTTCATCCATGCGGCCGACGCCGACGCGCGCGGCACCGACTCGCTGGTCCGCGGCGGTGGACTCGAGGTGCCGCGCCCGGCGCTATCCATCAGCATGGGCAACCCGCACACGGTCGTGGCGTTGGCCGACCACGCGAAACTGGAGTCCCTGCAGCTGCACACGGCCCCCGAGGTGGAGCCCGTCCCGGCCAACGGCACCAACGTCGAGTTCGTCGTCCCGGCCGAGCCACTCGTCCACGACGGCGTGGGCCGGTTGGCCATGCGCGTGCACGAACGCGGCGTGGGGGAGACCCAATCGTGCGGCACGGGCGCGTGCGCCGCCGCCGCGGCCATCAGGTTCTGGGCCGGCGGTGCCGCCGACACGTGGCGCGTCGAGGTGCCCGGCGGCGTCGTCGGCGTGCGCTTCCTTGCCGGGAACGACGGCGAGCACGTCGAGCTGAGCGGCCCGGCCGTGATCGTGGCCCGCGGGGTCCTGGCGTAGCCGGTCGCTACCCCGATGCCCGCCAACCGCTCGTCTGGCTTGGCGGGTGGGAACCGGCTGGCAACGCCCGGCGGTAGGCGCGCGTGGCCAGGGCGTCGGGCACCACGTGGTTGTAGGCCGCGGCGAAGGCCTCCGTCACGTCAGGCGTGGGCTGGCCGACGTTCCAGAACACGGCCAGGCGGCCGCCAGTCCGCAGCACCTGCGCCGCCTTGGCCGCTCCCGCAACCGGGTCAATCCAGTGCCAGGTCTGCCCGGCGATCACCGCGTCGAACGCCCGGCCGGCGGGATCCCAGGCTTCGAACGCCGCCACCTTGGTCTCAAGTCCGCGTCGGCGCGCGAATCCGTGGTCAGGTAGCAGTCGGACCGTTCTGCGCAGGGTAGGGAGTCGCTGGTGCGCATGTTGCGCAGCTGCGCAGGATGGCGCGGAAACCTTGCGCAGGACGGTGGTCCTTTGGGCGCATATTGTGACGGCGCCACGCGGACCCTTGCCCCGTGCGCATCACCGCAGGAACATGAGGCATGGGGGCCACGAAGGCGGATGGGGCGCGTCCATGAGTCAGTCTGGGAATTGTTGGCATTACAGCATCGGCTTGGCCGTCGCCTGGACGATCGTCCTCACGCTCGCGCGGACGATCCGCGGTCCGGCCGGTGTGCAGCCGCACTTGCCGACCTTCGGGGGCTTCTGCATCGGCTGGGTGTCGACCACGATTGCGCGCTTCGTCTATCCTCCGCCAAGGCGCTGGACGTCACCGGAGCGCCAGGCCTGAGGCGAGGTGTCGACCGTCGTTGAATCTCGCCGGCATTGCCGGCCGGGGCGCGCTACCGGGCCCGGTGCACGCGCAGCACGCGGAACGTCTTGTGCGTCGCCTCCCGGGTCACCGTGAACGCCAGCTCCGGGAACCGTGCGGGCAGCTCGGCCGCCAGCCAGCGCTGCAGCGAGTCGGAACCCAGGTTCTTCTGCACCACCAGGTGGGCGTCGCCGCCCTCGGCAAGGCGGGGCAGCCACGCGAGCAGCAGTGAGTGGAGCTCATCCTTGCCGACCCGGATGGGCGGGTTGGACCAGATGGTGCTGAAGCGCACCCCGGCGTCCACGGAGTCCGGTGTGCCGGCGACGACGTTCGTGAGTCCCAGTCGGGACGCGTTGTCGCGGGTCAGCGCGATGCTTCGATCATTGACGTCGACGGCGTACACGGTCGCCTCCGGTGAGCGCAACGCCATCGTCAGCGCGATCGGCCCCCAGCCGCAGCCGATGTCGAGCAGGTTGCCCGTGGCTGACGGGGCCGGAGCCTCGGCCAGCAGCACGGCGGTGCCCTTGTCCACGCCGTCGGGGCTGAAGATGCCGCCGGCGGTCACCACGGTGAGCGGACGATCCGCCAGCACCACGTTGACCTCCCGGCGTTTTTCCGGAGTTGACGGCTGTGAACTGAAGTAATGATCGCTTCCCATGGTCCTGCCAGAGTAGTTGGCGCGCCCCCGAATTGGTAACTCGGTGCCCGGCCGGATGCGGCGTTTATCCACAAGCGAACGCGGGTGTGCGTCAGGAATGTAGGTGATGGTTTTTAGGGTCAGTATGGCGCTAGTCTGGTTATTAGTTTCACGGTCAGACAAGG